>NC_008942.1:601654-1203308 GCF_000015765.1 Methanocorpusculum labreanum Z
CGTAAAACTGCCGCAAGACGTCTTCTCTCTTCGATAAGGGAGAGAGGTGTTCCTTTCGTATATTTGCCGGCTGCCGTTTTTATCTGTTTGATGGTTACGGATTTTCCGGAAAACTTTGCGCCCAGAGATTCGAGTGAAGCCTCGTTCAGCCCGGAGACTTCTTTCACCGCTTCATCGAATGATGATCCTTCGATTGGCATATTCTGCATGTGGACTGCAAGGATCTCTTTCCTGTCGGCCTCTTCGGGTTCTGAAATATAGACGAGCCTGTCGAAACGTCCGCTCCGGAGAAGTGCCGGGTCGATGATATCCGGACGGTTCGAGGCTGCCAGGATCATCACATCGTTCAACTCTTCGATGCCGTCCATCTCCGTCAGGATCTGGTTGAGGACGTTTTCTGTCGTTCGACTGCCGTCGGAAGCGCCGCGTGACGGCGTTAAAGAGTCGAGCTCATCAAAGAAGATGATCGCAGGAGCGACCTGCCGTGCTTTTTTAAAGATGTCTCGAACAGCCTTTTCGGATTCACCGACCCATTTCGAAAGAAGTTCCGGTCCTTTCACAGCGATGAAGTTGGCGCCGCTTTCATGAGCGACCGCTTTGGCGATCATGGTTTTGCCGGTTCCCGGCGGCCCGTAAAGGAGGACGCCTTTTGGCGGACGAATACCGAGTTGTGCGAAGACCTCTTTTCTCGTGAGCGGGAACTCCACCGATTCGCGCACATCGCGAACCGCGTCCCGGCTTCCTCCGATATCGGTCCAGGAAACGTCTGCGGTTTCCAGAGCGATCTCCCGCATCGCTGATGGGGCTACCTCTCGTGAAGCGAGGATGAAATCCGACGTTGTGACTTCCAGTTTTCGCAGGACTTCTTCCGGGATCTTTTCATTGTCGATGTCCGCCACATCGATCTGCCGGCGTAATGCCCGGATCGCAGCTTCGCGTGCCAGAGCGGCGAGATCTGCCCCGACAAACCCTTTTGCCTGCGAAGCAAGCATCCACAGCAGTTTGTCCCGCGATGCTTCGTAGTCTGCGAGTGCCTTCTCAAGGACGGTCTCGGACGGCTCGCTGCTGCGCAGCTCCTTCAGCTTTGCCATCCCTTCAAACGGCATGTCTTTTGTGTGGATCTGGAGGATCTCCATCCTGTCTGCTTCGGCTGGAACGCCGATCTCGATCTCCCGGTCGAATCTTCCCGGTCTCCGAAGTGCAGGATCTATCGCATCGGGCCGGTTCGTTGCACCGATCACGATGACCTGCCCCCTGTCCGTAATGCCGTCAAGCATAGTCAGAAGCTGGGCAACCACGCGCCGCTCGACTTCGCCGTTTACATCCTCGCGTTTCGGGGCGATCGAATCCAGTTCATCGATGAAGATGATAGAGGGGGCCTCCTCCTCTGCCTCTTCAAAAATCTCTCTGAGTTTCTGTTCCGACTCACCGTAGTATTTGGAGATGATTTCGGGACCCGCGATAGAAATGAAGTGTGCTCCGCTTTCATTTGCTACGGCCTTCGCGATCAGCGTTTTACCGGTTCCCGGCGGCCCGTAAAGAAGGACGCCCTTCGGCGGTTCGATCCCCATCGTTTCAAACAGTTCTGGGTGACGAATCGGGAGTTCGATCATTTCCCGAACGCGTTTCAGTTCTCCTTTCAGTCCGCCGATGTCCTCATAGGTTATTGCTTTGGTGCCATCGAACTCATCATCGTCATTGAAGACGAGCTCCGTCATTTTATTGAGTATGCAGGCATTTTCCGGTTCAATTGCGGATACCTTGAACTCAAGAGGGGGTCCCGGGTGGAAAGTTTTTATCGGGATGATGTCATCCAAGGACACCGGGAAGTTGATGAGCGATATAAGATAATCATCCTCTTCATCGGGGAATGCTGCTGATATTTCCGACGGCGATACAAGAGTAACCGATGTGGCCGGGATCTCCTCCTCGACTTTTTCCACGGTTACCCGGTCTCCCGGATTGACGCTGGCATTTGCCCGGGTATATTTATCGATCCGGATCTTTTCCATATTCCAGTCGCTTTCAAACGAACGCCATACTTTGGCAACGGTGGAGGTTTTTCCGGTGATCCTGACCAAATCGCCAGGACTGACGTTCAGCGCCTGCATAGCTGATGGGTCAAGACGTGCCTTCCCGTTCCCCTGATCTTCCGGGTAGGCACTGTCCACCTTGAGTGTGATTTCCGGCATGATAGATGTATATACGATGGGTGTCGTTAATAATTTTCTACAGCGGGATATCCAGCATGCGCTGTCTTGGATTGGATACAGGATAAACAGCACGCCGGCTGAAAAGAAAAAAGATATTTAGAGTAACCGGTTCAGAGACTCGATCTCTGTACGGTCGATGCCCGGGATCTGGGAAAACAGTCCTTCAATCTTATCGCCTGCTCCCTCGTCATCTTCAGTGATCATGGCGATCTTGATTGCAGAGAGACCAAATCCGATCGGCTCGACTTTCATATCCTCGATACCGGATACTTTTGCTCTGATGTCTGCCTGCAGTTTCTCAAGGTCAACGTCCGGGGATTCCGGCATGATTTTCAGAATAACAACGACTTCACCCATGACTATTCAGAGCCCCTGGAATCCGCACTTCGGGCAGGTGTATTTGACACTCTGTTTTCTGCAGCGTGCGCAGCGGTAAATTATCTCTCCACAGTCCGGGCATTTAAACTCGGTGGCACCGCGCTCTGCGAGCGGGGCATTGCATGATGTACATTTTATAGTTGCCATACGATCAAACTCCTTAGTTAATTAGCGTCCGTTTATTATAAACGTGTGGCTTCAAAGTATCTCCTCACACTGCCGAAAGCCCGTCCGTTGATGATCTCAGTCGTGACCCCGCTTTGTGCAAGAACGGATGCAAATTCGGGATCGACGAGATCGTCCCCGGATTCCGTTGATTTTATGATCAAGAGCCGGCATTTGAGAACGCCTGCCGCCCATGCCGCGATCGAGTCGGAGGTGACGTCCCATGTGTGGGGAAGCGGGTCTTCTTTCTGCAGGATATATTTTGGAAGAAGGATGGTCGGTTCATCCGGGATTTTCAGTTCGTGCGTGACCGGATAGCCGTATGTGGAAAGAAACCTGCCGTATTTTTCCATCGCTTCGATCGCTTTCCAGTGGGCGGTCTCGTCATCGAGCCTTTCGGCACGGACAAAATCTGCAAAGACCCCGCCGCCGGGAACGATTAATGTCGGCGATGCCGGGATCTCGGCAAGTATGTTTTCTGCGGCATCCATCAGACTCCCGCCGATTTTTAGCACCGTCACCTCCGTCATACACTAATAGTATGACGTAAATAAAGAAAAACCAGTATGAAAAGGCTGCTCGTTACCTTTTTGCTTCTTTCTCTCTGCGTATCTCCTGTCTCGGCTTTCGTTCTCGCCGAGTTCTGCCCGGACGGATATGCCTCCGGGGACGGGGACGAGTATTTCATTCTGGAAGGAACGGGCAGTCTCGCCGGATGGACCGTCTCTGACGGTGAAGGGACGCTCTCGTTTCCCGCAGGATCTTTTTCCAGCGGGGAAATAATCGTTGCCAGAAGTGCCGAGGCCTATTATTCGATTCATGGAACCTTCCCGGATTATGAGATCCTCGAGAGCGGCTCAACGCCCAATGTACTCCAAAGCGGCAGATTTCAGATGGCGAACACCGGCGACGAACTCTCTCTTCTTTTCAATGGACAAATCGTTCAAACGGTCTCCTGGCCGGATGAACTCGCCGCATCGAACGGTCGGGTCCATGTGTATTCGGATGGAGGTTGGGATGAACGGATCTATAAAATCGGTCAGAGCAGATTCTCTGCCGAAACATTCACCGCAGACTCGGTGACCTTCTTCGTTTCGCCGGACGCGTCATACGATGTCGTGATGGATGTTATCCGGGAATCAACCGACACGCTGCTGATATCGATGTATGAGTTCACTCATCCGGAACTCGCCCGGGAGATCGCTGCCGCCGCAAATAGGGGTGTTTCGGTGACCCTTCTCCTTGAGGGCGGTCCGGTGGGCGGCGTGTCTGATGAAGAAAAGGGTGTTCTGAACTATCTGACGGAAAACGGCGTCTCAGTATTGACGATCGAAAGCGAAGGAAATCTCCCTGCAAGATACCGGTATCTGCATGCAAAATATATGGTGGCTGATGACTATGTCACAACGGTTCTTTCGGAAAACTTCAAGCCAAGCGGGATCCCCCTCACAGGAACAAAAGGAAACAGAGGGTGGGGAGCGGCAGTCTATGACACAGAGGTCGCCGAGTATTTCACGGATGTTTTCACCGCAGATGTTTTGGGCTACGACATATATCCATACGCTGCCGGAACAGAACCCCTTCCTGATTCATGGTCCGATGAGGAGATAACGCCGTATTTTTCTTCGTTGACTCTCTACAACGTGACCATAACGCCGGTCGTCTCGCCGGATACGATCAGTCTTGTTCTTGATTTGATCAGATCTGCCGACACATCGGTCGATCTTCAGCAGGCCTATATTTCGCCGTATCCGGACGGTGACAATATCTGGCTCGCCGCCGTTCTCGATGCGGCGGACCGGGGTGCTGATGTTCGGGTAATGCTGGACGGCATGTATTATAATACGGAAGATGAAGCGGACAATAACGAGCTCGTGGCTACGCTGAACAGATACGGTCCAACTATTTCTGCACACCTGATGCTTCCCGGCGACTATCTCACCAAACTGCACAACAAAGGAATGGTCATTGACGGCGAGTATGTTCTTATCAGTTCTATTAACTGGAATTATAACTCTCCAAACAATAATCGCGAGGCGGGTCTGATCATACAAAGCCCGGAGGCTGCACAGTATTATACAGCCGTTTTTGCATATGACTGGGACGGGGATTTCGACAAAGACCCGGTTTCGACCGAAATCGGTTTTGACGTCCGGTTTATTCTTGCGGGAGGGATCGTGATCCTGCTTGTCGGGATCCTGATCTATCGGAGAAGGTGATTATGTAAAGTGCCTTCATAATTTAACCAGGATATCCGAGATATTTTGGACTCGCACATATTTTTGTTTGAATCGGACTTACGCGAGGCGTTCTTAATCAACAAATCTAACACACGTGTAAAGCGTACTTCGATTTCGTGTATGGCATTAGTGTAAACACAAGAGAGAAAAAAACCGCGAATCGCGAGAATTCGCGAAGATTCGCGGTAAAATTATCTCTTATGTCCACACCCAGCAATACCTTTCCCAAGTTGGATTGAGGATAAAACCGCTTACGTCCTATTTTTATTTGAATCCTGTCGCCTTTCTGACTTCCATCTCCTCCATTTCATCAAGATAGGGGAGGAGTGCTTTGATATATCCCCGCGGACCGACGGCCGTCTGCATGGTGCCGATTTCTAGAATTTCCGCGGAAAGAGGCTGTTCTTTCAGCATTTTTTCGATGTTTGCTCCCGGACCTTCGATCTGCTTCATATGTTTCTGCATATTTTTCAGCCAGTCTTCGATCTCGAGGACCGGGCGAAAATCCATGTCGATCAGACGGTATTTTTCCACATCATCCGCGACATTCGAGGTCTTTGCGATCTCTTCATCCATATAGAGATAGACGTTGATCCGTTCGCGCTGTCTGATCTCTTTGAGTTTCAGCAGATCGATCTGTTCACCGGGTGCGGGCATATCTGTCATACCAGTCATGTATGTCGGTTGAAACTATTAAGATCATACAAGAATCGTGATGTCTGATATCCCATTTGTCGTGATCTCTTTTTTTCCTGCATAGGTATCGACAGTGCCCAGAACTCTGACCTGGTCTCCGGGAAGAAGTACGGATTCACTTCCTCCGTTTGGAACGAATACATCCACGCCCGAGACATTCACGATCAGATGACCGCCGGTACTCGTGATCTTCGTGTCAAAAACGACCCCCTCCAGATATACGAGGGTTCCGTCCGCTCTGTCATCCTGATAGAAAACGGCCCCACCGTCCGGAAACAGAACCATCATTCCGGCATACAGTGCGGCAAGCAGCAGGATCACACCAACCATGATCACTACCGCGCGGCGTTCGGGGCGGGTCAGCATACTGGTTTGTGTGTATGTTACCCTGACCTGATTAATCTTCGTCTCCGGCCTCAGTCTGCCCAACAGACCCGGCAGAGGGATGTATTTTAGTTCGTGACAACCAGAACAATATCGAACCATATAAACAAACAGTTCAAAATAACACGAACTAGTGTGGGAAATGATTATATACTTTCGCGTAGATTATCTTGTATGCAGAGAACAAACATGCCCAAGTCGTGTCTCACGATCTTCCAGTTGCTGGAACGCACAGGTTCTCAGACGCACAAAGATATTGTCTTAAGCACAGGACTTGCGCCACGCACGGTCCGCTATGCGCTCAGACGTCTGAAGGAAAATGGCCTCATCATCGAGAAGTTCAACTTCCGTGACGCACGCCAGGCAATTTACATGCCGAAGATGACGACAGCACCGACTCATGCATCGGCCTGAAGTCTCACGCACCTCCTCAAGAATACACCTCACAAACTCACCTTTTTCTTTTTCGTAAGCATTTGTCCAAGTATTTATTCGATTGATCAACTTCCCGTATTGTTCTAAAAAAAGCACCCGACTTTTAGGTATTATTCATAGTTTGTACTTCGATGTTAGGAATCTTCACGCGATCGCAACACCCCCCGACAAACGTCTTAATTTATTTGCACGTTCAATATTAATGCGATGTACGCAAAACGGCTTGACAACTTACCTCCGTATCTTTTCGCACAGATAGATGCATTGAAGGCACAGAAGCGTGCCGAGGGTGTTGATTTAATTGATCTTGGTGTGGGGGACCCGGATTTACCGACGCCGAAGCATATTGTTGATGCGTTATGTGAAGCCGCCAGGGATCCTGCAACACATCATTATCCTGACTACTTAGGAATGCTCGAGTACAGGCAGGCGGTCGCCACCTGGTATGACAGACGTTTCGGCGTGAAGCTCGACCCGAAAAAAGAGGTCCTCGCATTGATTGGATCCAAAGAGGGTATCGCGCACATCCCTGAGGCATTCGTCAATCCAGGTGACTATGTCCTCGTATCCGACCCCGGATATCCGGTCTACAAAACCTCTACACTCTTCGCAGAGGGAAAATGCCACCCGATGCCGCTTCTCGAGAAGAACAACTTCCTTCCGGACTATTCCGCTATTCCAAAGGATGTTCTGAAAACTGCAAAACTCATGTTCATCGGCTACCCGAACAACCCGACAGGTGCGGTTGCCTCCATGGACTTCTTCGAAGAGACCGTTGATTTCGCGAAAGACAACGACATCATTGTCGTGCACGACAATGCCTACTCGGAGATCTCCTTCGATGGCTACAAATCTCCCTCCTTCCTCGAAGCAAAAGGCGCCATGGACGTTGGACTTGAGACCCACTCGCTTTCCAAAACCTACAACATGACCGGTTGGCGTATCGGCATGTGTGTTGGAAATGCAGGTCTTATCGAGGCATTCGGCAGAGTCAAAACCAACATCGACTCGGGTGTATTCGATGCAATCCAGCGTGCCTCGATCGTTGCCCTCACAGGCCCCCAGGACTGTGTCGACGAGGCATGTGCCGTGTACAAGGAACGCCGCGACGCACTGGTCTCCGGCCTTAGGTCGCTTGGTTTCGAAGTAACCTCCCCGAAAGCATCCTTCTACGTGTGGATGAAGGTGCCCGACTCGGTCGAGTTCGTTGCAAAAATGATCAATGAAGCAGGAATCGTCGTAACCCCGGGAACCGGATTCGGCGCATCCGGAGCGGGATACGTCCGCTTTGCCATTACCCGTCCCGTCGACAGAATCAATGAAGCAATCGACCGCATGAACGAATGCGGCATCAGAGGATAACATGAACCTTCCAGAGTCTCTCTCAGTTAGCGGCGGTCACCTTTTCTGCGGGGGCGCGGACTGCGTCTCACTTGCGGAAAAGTTCGGGACCCCGCTGTATGTCACGAACGAAAATCACGTGACCGGAAACTTCAGACGCTATGAAGCAGCGCTGAAGAAGTACACAAACAACGTTCAGCTTCTCTACGCCGCAAAGGCAAACGAGAACCCGGTGATCATCCAGTCGCTTGCACGCGAAGGTGCCGGCGCAGATATCTTCTCGCTTGGAGAGATGCGTGCCGCACTTGAAGCCGGCATTCCTGCCGGGATCCTTCTCTTTAACGGCAGTTCCAAGACCGAAGCCGATCTTCGCGCAGCCATCGAAAAAGACATCATGATCTCGGTTGACTCGGTCGATGAACTCCGTCAGATCGATGCGATCACAAAAGAGCTCAAGAAGACCGCAAAGATCGGATTCCGCGTCAACCCGGCAATCGAGGTGCCGACCCACCCGAAGATCGCCACCGGTATTAAAAACAGTAAGTTCGGCATCCCTGCCGAAATGATCCTGGAAGCATACCGCGAAGCCCTTTCCATGGAATATGTTGTTCCGGTCGGCATGCACTGTCATATCGGTTCCCAGATCCTCGAAGTCGAACCATTCGCGATCGCCTGCGGCGTTATCATGAAAGTTGCCGGCGAGGTCACCAAAATCGGCGTCAAACTCGAGTTTATCGACTTCGGCGGAGGACTCGGTATTCCATACCACCGTGAAGGAACCGTCGACAAAGCTCCAACCCCCGAGGAGTATGCGGCAGCCGTTATGCCGGTATTCCTTGAAGGATGCAAAAAGGCCGGCATCTCACCCGCATTCTGGGTCGAGCCCGGCAGATGGATGGTCGGCGAGTCAACGATCCTTCTGACCCGCGTCAACTCCGTGAAAAAGGTCCACAAGACCTTTGTGAACGTCGATGCAGGATTCAACCTCCTGATCCGTCCGGCGATGTATGACTCCTGGCACGAGGTCGTCGTAGCAAACAAGGCTGACCAGCCTGCAGACGGGACCTACACGATCACCGGCCCCATCTGTGAGACCGGAGATATTTTCGGATCCGATCGGGCGCTCCCGTCCGTTGTTGCCGGTGATCTTATCGCGGTTTTGGATGCAGGAGCATACGGTTACTCGATGTCTTCCCAGTACAACTCGCGTCCCCGGTGCCCCGAGGTCTTAGTGAACGGCGACAAGGCAGAACTTATGCGCCGTGCCGAGACCTACGAGGAAATGACCGGCTGCGTAGTCACTCCATCCTGGCACAGAAAATAACAATGCATTACGCGCTCGTCTCTGATCTCCTCAGTAAGGAAGCATTCGATGAGCGGGTAGAGCAAAAATCAGCCTCCCTTGGCGGGCTGGTGGATGAGGTCACGGCCGCGATGATGGTCGTGGATGAGCTTGGACGAAGCCATATCAAAATCGGCGAGATTCCAACGGCCAAAACCTCCATCGTCTCTTTTTTTGGAAAGATCCTCGAGATCAAACCTCCGCGTGAGTTTACCCGCGAAGGGGAACCGCCCGGACTCGTTGCTTCGATCATTCTCGGTGATCCCACTGGAACGGTGACTCTGAGTCTCTGGGATGAACGTGCAGAGGCGGCGGCCGAGCTTGAAGTCGGGTCGGTGATCGAAGTGATCGCAAAACCCCGCCCCGGAAAGAAGGAAGGAAACTGTCTTGCTCTTCGGGAAAGCAATGTGACGATCGTCGAGACGAAAAAGCCGCCCAAGTCGGAAGTCATGGCCGCTCCGCTTACCGTCAAAATCCTTGCCGCGTTTGAGATGAAGGAGATCGTCCGCCGCGACGGAACGTCATCATTTCTGCAGGAGTTCATCATAGGAGATGCTTCCGGCACGGCACGTCTGGTAAGCTGGTCGCCCGAACTTTTCGCCGATGTGGATGTTGGATCATGCGTATCGATTTCCGGTGTGCAGAGAAAGGAGGATGAGGGCATCATCGAGTATGTCGTCTCCGACTCTGCCGAGATCCGCATCATCCCGGATGAGATCCCCGTTCTTTCCAAAGATGCATCAGAAGTGAGCGAAGGATCGAACCCGATCATAACCGGAGTCGTGACGTCCGTTTCCGAGATCCGGTCATTCACCACCCGCCGCGGAACGGAGTCGCGTGTCAGAAACGTGACCATACGCGGGTCTTCGACGAACTGCAGCGTGAATGCGGCCGTATGGGGTGATGCTGCGGACACCCTTTTTTTGCCGGGGGATTCTGTCCAGATTATCAACGCCGCTGCAAAACTGAATCGTTACGGGGAACTGGAGCTTTCCGTCGGCCGCGGCTCGGTGATTCAGATGGTTTCCCTTCCCGGAGAAAATATTTCGGTTACCGGCATAGTGATTTTGCGGCCCGAAGGCCTTTCACTCGATGACGGCAGCGAGGTCTGGATACTTCTTGGCGATCATATGCCGGAGCCCGGCATGATTGCAGAAGTAGACGGAGTCTCGCAAAACGGGCGGATTAAGGTGACGAATCTCAATGTCCGGACCACATATCCCGCTCCGCTTGTTTCGCGGCTCGACCCTCTTTTATAATCCGAGTTTGTCGGTGATCTTTCGTTTGGCATATTCGCCGAACGCCTTTTTACATTCAGGAGACCGGATAAAATCATACACGAGCTGGTCAATGATCGGCTTCACGAGCGGGTTGGCTGCGATATCGCCGGCCATGTCAAGGAGGGCATTTTTGTATTCTTCATTGTTTTTTTCGGCCATACCGATAGATGGGTCTACGGCGGGTATAAGGATATCGGAGCGGCCAAAAAATCAATGAAAAAATACCAAAATAAAACTGCATCTCTCTGAGTGAGATCGGGGTTTATGCGCGTTGGCAGGGCATTATCGCACCGCGCGGTTAGGGGTTTATATGGCTCTGTGCAGATGTATTAGTATATCTGAAAAAACAGGAGAACAAGAAGATATGACAGCACTTGATATTGAAGAAATCCCGGGAGTAGGGCCGGCAACCGCCGACCGGCTGCGTGACGCCGGCTACATCACGGTCGAAAGCATCGCGACGGCAACGCCGGTGGATCTTGCAGAAGCTGCCGAGCTTGGCGAGTCCACCACAAAGAAGATCATCAAAGCAGCCCGCGAGATGGCCGACATCGGCGGATTTAAAACCGGGACCGATATCCTTGCACGCAGGCAGGACGTTCTCAAACTCAAAACCCTTGTCCCGGAGATCGATGAACTGTTCGGCGGGGGTCTTGAGACCCAGGCAATTACCGAACTCTATGGTGAATTCGGTTCAGGAAAATCCCAGATCGCTCATCAGCTCGCGGTAAACTGCCAGCTCCCGCAGGAACTTGGCGGTCTTGGCGGCAGCTGTCTCTACATCGACACGGAAAATACCTTCCGCCCCGAGCGTATCGAGCAGATGGCCGAAGGGCTGGAACTCGCCGATCTGCCGGAGGGATATGTCGTTCCAACACCTGACGAGTTCCTCGCAAATATCCATGTGGCACGCGCCCACTCGTCGGATCACCAGATGCTCCTGATCGACGCTGCCAGAGAACTGTCCAACGAACTTACGGCATCCGGTCTCCCGGTCAAACTCGTCATCATCGATTCCCTGACCAGTCTCTTCCGTTCGGAATATGCCGGACGCGGAACGTTAGCCGGCAGACAGCAGAAACTCAACAGACATATGCACGACCTCTTCAAACTGGTCGACGATCTGAACGCGGTCGCTTTAGTCACGAATCAGGTCATGGCAAACCCGGGTCTTCTCTTCGGGGACCCGACCAAACCGATCGGCGGAAACATCGTCGGCCACACGGCAACCTACCGTGTCTATCTCAGAAAGAGCAAAGCCGGCAAACGTATCGCCAGACTTGTGGACAGTCCCAACCTTCCTGAAGGCGAAGCGACCTTCATGGTCGAAACCGCAGGTATCAAACCCTGCTGAACCCAATACTATTTTTAATCATGCCCAGGGCCTTTATCACTGATATCGACGGTACGTTGACGGATGACCGCCGCAGATTATCAACGGAAGTCGTTGATGAGATGCGTAAACTTCTTGATAACGATATCCCGATCATACTTGCTTCGGGCAACACACTCTGTTTTCTGGATGCCTTTTCTCACATGATCGGAACGGACGGGACCATCATCGCGGAAAACGGCGGGGTGTATCGTCTTGGTTACCTCGGTAAAAAGCAGATCTCGGGAAACCAGGAACTCTGTCTTGCAGCGTATCAGAAAGTCGTGGATGAACTGCAGCCCAAAGGTGACGACCTGCGGCTTTTCAGCAACAGATACCGTGATTCAGATATCGCATTCTCCCGGGATGCGCCGACAGAAACTGTAAAAGAGATCCTCAAAGACATGCCGGTCGTCGTCATCGACACGGGATTTGCCATCCATCTGCAGGTCCCGGGCATCACCAAAGGTGCGGCATTTGAAAAACTGGCTGAACAGATGGGCCTTGCGCCTTCGGATTTCCTGGTCGCCGGAGACTCAGTCAACGACGTATCGATGCTGAAACTCGGCGGGATCTCCGTTGCTCCGGCAAATGCCTCTCCGGAAGCAAAAATGGCTGCAGACCACGTGATGGAAAAATCCTACGGCGAAGGTACGGCCGAAGCACTGCGCAAATACTTCTAAAAAAGGAGTGAGGGGGTTAAACGTATTCAGCGAAGCATATACCTGTCGACCACAATAAAGTCCGTGATATCCTTCACGGCCTCAAATGGCAGGGTAATCGCCTCGTTTTCAAGTTTATAACCGGTCGTATCAAAACCTGCATCGGGGCGGATGACGAGCGCCTTCAGCTGTCCGGTCGGTGCGTCAAAAGTTACGTTTCTGATCTGTCCTATGATCTTGCCATCGGTGCTCATCACGCGCTTTCGCCGGATATTATGGGTAAACTGCTCACTCTGCATGATTAATCAGCTTTAAAGTTTGACAAGATAGTATTTATCCGTTTGTATAAGTCCTGCATTTATAATGACGGGAACACCTGGATGATATCCGAATGCGTGAGAATGCCGATCGGTTTTTCATCCTCGGTAACGATCACCCTTCCAACATGCTGTTCCTTGAACTGTTTGATAACTTCATACAGCCGCATATCCCCCGGCATCGTTATGACTCTCGTGACCATCACGTCGGCTACAAGAGAGGTCGTCGGCATCTCCCGGTCCAGTGCCGAAACGATGTCAGTCATCGTCAGGATTCCAAGCAGTGTCCCGTTTTCAACAACCGGTGCTCCATGGATCTTTCTCTGGAGAAACGTTTTCATCGCATATGCTAATGTCATATCCGGTTCAAGCGAGATCAGCGGGGAATTCATATATTCGCGGATCTGTTTTTTCGGCAGCGATGTCATCTCCGATGTCGAAATCAACAGAGCACTGTTGATCTCATCCTTTCCGAAAACCTCTCCTTTGATGAGCAGTTTGTTCACCGGAGTCGGCCCGATGGTTATTTTGTCGCCGACCTCAAACGACCTGACATTGCCGATGATCTTGATCAATGCGTGACACAGATCCGCGTGGGTGAGGGTAGTAAAGGCGATCTCATTTACGCGCACACCCTCGACCCGTTCACCGTTTCTCTGAATGATCACTTCGCTTTCCGAGTAATCCGTTGAAATATTCAGTTCCGAATAGGCGCGGGCAGTCGGCTGGTATCCGCCTTTGGGTCCGGGAATTCCGTCTACGAGTCCAAGCACTTTGAGAGCAAGCATCTGGTTTCTGACCGTTCCCGGGTTCCTTCGAATGATATCGGCTATGACCTCGCTCTTGATTGGATGCGAATATTGATGATAAAGCGAGATAAGAGTAATAAGGATATCTTTTTGAATTAGTGATAAATCCATACTTACTGATTCTTTCTGATTGCTATAGTAATAAACCAAATGGATTGGATGAAAAATGTACTTCGATAAAATCCCGACCGTTCCAACAGCAGACGAACTGCTTGACCGCAGTTTCCGCCGTGCCTCGAAGAAAATGCGGGAAAAAACAAATAAACGTCATGCAAACGAGGACTTCGTCCGGGCGATCACCCAGGCGACGCATGACAAGCTGGTGGCAATTATCCAGAGTTTCCCCGAATTTGAAGAGCTGCCGCCGTTTTACCGGGACCTTTGCGATATTTTGTTCGGGATGGATGATTTAAAGAAAAATCTGGGCATGGTTGGCTGGGCCGCAAAGAATGTGCGTGATGTGGGAGCAAGCATCTCCAAAGGGATGCGCTGGACCGATACGCAGGTCGAAAGAAAACGCGCCGTCGCACGGATCGCCTCGATCGTTCACCGGGCGGATGACGCTCTTCGATACCTGAACGATGCGAGAAACGTTCTTCGAAAACTCCCCGTGATCAGCACGGACGAGTTTACGATCGTCGTTGCCGGATATCCTAACGTGGGAAAATCTTCCTTCATCCGCTTAGTCTCCAGCGGAGAACCCGAGATTGCTTCCTACCCCTTTACGACAAAAGGTGTCATTGTCGGACACAGGAATGCCGAGCGACGAAAAAAGATCCAGTTCATCGATACGCCAGGTCTTTTAGACCGGACGGAAGAGGAACGAAACGCGATCGAAAAACAGGCCTTGAACGCTCTTGTCTACGTCGCCGATCTGGTTCTCTTCGTTATCGATGCAAGCGAGAACTGCGGATATTCGTTTGAAGCCCAGATGAAACTCCGCGAGGAGATTGAATCTATCATCTCAGTTCCGATGATCTCCGTCGTAAACAAATCGGATGTGAAGACCGTTGAAGGATTTTTCAACATGTCCACCGTCTCAGGCGAAGGTGTCGACGAGGTCCTTGCCGAACTTCTCCGTCTTCGCGAAGAGTTGAAAGTGGACGAGGTCGTGGATATCCGCGCCGAACTCCCGCAGCCGGAAATGAAGAGGCGCGGGGGAAGACAGGAGTCGGAAACCGATTTCTGATCCGGCAAACTTTTTTTAGAAAAAAAGAGTTAATCTTTTTTGTATTCCCCGTGCTTTCTCCAGAGATACCATAACCTCTGGAATGCGGAAAGGTTCGTGCAGACGGCAACGAGAATCACGGCAATCCAGATCTGACCGATAACGCCGAAAAGGACAAGAGCGATCATCGTCTCGGGCCTGCCGAAAAATCCGATTCCCTCAAGAGGGTCCGAGATCTTTCCATCCTCTTTGCAGGTGTAGCCGATCTCGGCATACGTCACCGGTTTTACAAACGTGTTCATGATCGAACCGATAACGGCAAGGCCGGCGATCAGCATATCCGCCGTCGGCGCAAATCCGACAAACTGGGAGATGATGGGAACCCCTGACAGACCGATTGCGAGAAGCACGATCCCGTCCACGTATTTGTCGACGATCCAGTCGCTGATCGCCCCGAAATCGCTTTTCTTTTTGGTTATTCGTGCGACCGATCCGTCCGTCAGATCAAGTATCCCGGATATCAGGAGAAGAATGCTTCCAAGGATAAACGACTGACAAAAATAGCAGACCGCCGCGCCGATCCCGAAAAAGAGTGAAAGGAGAGTGATCTGATTTGGACTCATCCCTGTTTTAACGAATACTCTAACAATCGGGTCGAGCCATCCCGTAAGTTTGTATCTGAGCGATGTAATATTCATGGATATAGAGGTAAAATCATTTATCAGTGCGTGCTAAATATCTATACATCGTCAAGCTATAAGAATCAGAAGGAAACTTTCATGGAGACATTACAAAAACCACACGTGCTGATGATTTCAGAGATCACGGCTGACGGGAAACTCACTCTTGGCAAAGGTGTTTCCAGTAAAATACTCATGAAACATATGTCCCATGAAGCCGAGATCCTTCTCCACGAAACACGTGCCGAGTACGACGCGATCATGGTTGGTTCATCTACGATACGTATTGATAACTCCTTTCTGACTGTCAGAATGGTCGAGGGGGAGAACCCTCTCCGCGTCATCCCAAACAGCCTTGCTGATTTGCCGCTGGAAGCAAACGTCTTCGACACGACAAAAGCCCGGACCGTTCTTGCCGTTTCTGAAAAAGCTCCAAAAGACCGGATCGATGCGTTCACCGCCCGCGGGGTAGACGTGGTCGTCTGCGGCGAAGACCGGGTGGATTTTGTGCAGCTGATGAATATTTTGTCCGCCAAATATCAGATAAAAAAACTCATCATCGAAGGCGGGCCGACCCTCAACTGGCACATGCTTCATCACGGCCTCGTTGACGAGATCAGACTCATCCACATGCCGTTCATCGTCGGCGGAAGCGACACGCCGTCACTGGTCGGCGGGATGCCGCTTGCCTCGGAAAACGACATGATCAAACTCGATCTTCGAAGCACGAAGATGTATGGTACCAATCTGGTGACCGAGTACCGGGTCCTCTACTGAAATTATTATCTTTTTGCCGTGCCAAGATTCAGACATGGCACTTCAGGTAAACGATTTTGTCTCCCCCTTCACGCTTTCCGATGCTTCGGGAAAAACATGGACATTTCCAACGGACGCATTCCGTTTTGCCGTCCTCTATTTTTATCCGAAAGACAACTCCACCGGATGCACGGCCGAAGCAAAAGACTTCTCCGCACTTTTACCGGAGTTTTCCCGCCTCGACACACAGGTTTTCGGCGTCAGTCCCGACTCGGCCGCCAGCCATCGTAAGTTTACTGAAAAACAGGAGTTGTCCGTGACCCTTCTGTCTGACCCGGAAAAGACCGTGATCGGCGCATTCGGTGTCTGGGTCAAGAAAAAACTCTATGGCCGCGAGTATATGGGTGTTGAGCGCAGCACGTTCGTCATCGATTCAACGGGTAAAATCCTTGCCGCCTGGGATAAGGTCAAAGTCAAAGGACATGCAGAGGAGGTACTGCAGAAGATTCAGACACTCGTCTGAGCTCCCAAACAGAATACAATAAGTGGGATTCAGTCAAATACATCATATAATGACAGCATCGAAAATTCTTCTTCTCATCATTGACGGTGTGGGTGACCGACCGTGCGGGGTCCTTGGCAATAAAACCCCGCTTCAGGCGGCAAAAATCCCAAATCTCGACCGTCTTGCAACTGAAGGGATCTGCGGGATCATGGATCCGATCGCTCCGGGCGTTCGCGGCGGCTCGGACACCTCGCATCTCAGCCTTCTCGGATACGACCCCCATATCTATTACACCGGCAGGGGACCCTTGGAAGCGGCAGGCTGCGGCATAAAGATGGAACCCGGCATGATCGGATTTCGGGCGAATTACGCCACGATCGATGATGACGGCAATGTGATCGACCGGCGTGCCGGCCGTATCCCCGACACGACCGAGATCACCGCCGCCGTGAAAAACGGTGTCGATCTCTCAAAATACGGTGTCGAGATCGAGTTCTCGCCTGGAACCGGTCACCGGGCAGCCCTTGCCCTCAAAGGAAAAGGACTCAGCGCCGCCGTCTCGTCCAATGACCCGAAGAAAACCGGTGTCCAGCCGAAGACGATTCATCCAGATGACGACAGCAAAGAGGCGGCCTTTACCGCCGAGGTATGTAATGAATTTTCCCGACAGGCAGCCGAGATCCTGAAAAACCATCCGGTCAACCTCGAACGCAAAGCCCGCGGCGAGTTCCCGGCTAACGTAGTTCTCATCCGGGGAGCCGGAGAGATGGGCGTTTACGAGACCTTTGAAGAAAAACATGAACTCTCCGGCAGTGTGGTCGCGGCCGCGGCATTGATCGCCGGGATCGGCAGTTCCGTCGGTCTTGAACGCATCCCCGTTCTGCCCACAACGCCGCTCGATGAGCAGGTGCGTCTTGTGTGCCGCGAGCTGGAGAAAAAGGATTTCGTTCTCTTCAATGTCAAAACGGCCGACGAGTACGGACATGACGGAAAAGCCGTCGAGAAGACGAAATATCTCGAGGAGGTCGATGCGGCCCTTCTGCCGTTCTTTGATATGCCCGAGCTGATGATCGCGGTCTGCGGGGATCACTCAACGCCCTGCACGATCAAGGAACATAGCGCAGATCCGGTTCCGCTGATCCTTCACGGAGACGGGACCCGTATTGATCTCGTCACAAACTACGACGAGATCTCCTGTGCGGCAGGCGGTCTTTGCCGGATATCCGGCGGCAGTCTGATGCCGATCCTTCTGGACCTCATTGACAAAACCCATAAGTACGGAGCATAACGATATACTAATACACGTGGTGGAGCATGGCGGAGGATAAAAAACGGATAATAATAGCTGAATCATTGCCCGAAGAGGAGGAAAAGTACCTGACTCTGCCGCAACTCACCCCCGAAGAAGAGGAAGAACTCGAGGAGCAGGCATCAAACGATGCCGACGAAAGTCCTGAACCTCTGTTTTCCGAGGTGGCCGCGGATGAAAAAAAGCTCCCCCCTCTGAATCTCTCCGAAGTAGACGAAGAGACGGCGTCGATGGTCGTATCCTCCTCTGATCTTTTTAAAAGCTGTTATCTCCCAGATAAAACCGAGCTGCAGGAACGCAATCTCAAAACCAGACACGACATCCTTGTCGGGGATCACTGCGATATCGGATACGGCCTCTACGGAGAAGATATCGTTATCAGTGAACTTTCGACCATGCACGGCGATATCGTCGCGGAAGGTGATCTCCGTATCGACAACTTCTGCGAGGTATTTGGGACGGTCCTTTGCAACGGGGATGCGTATCTCGGCGAAGGCGTGAAGATCCACGGCAAACTGAATGTCGGCGGCAATCTGGATATCGGGGACAATGTGGTGATCGACAAGGAGTTCAAGGCATACGGGGATATCGCGATTCGAAATCCGATGCCGGTCGTCCTCTATCTTCTGCTCTATGTTATGACGATGCTCCATCTGGAAGGAGAAGAAGCTGCACGAAAACGTGTCGAGAGTCTGATCTCCGAAGCGAACTCCGCACCTCTGGTACTTCCTCCAAAAACCGCCATGGATCTTCGCTACTTCGCTGTTCCCACACCGATGGAGATCGGATCAAACTGCCGTCTGCATGGAAATATCCGTGCCCAGTCGGTCAAGATCCGCAAAGACACTACGCTTTTTGGGAGTGTGCAGGCTTCCCAGCGAGTAAAACTCGGGCCGCGGACGGCGATCCACGGAGATGTCGTCGGACAGAATATCCGGGTCGAGCGGGGAGCGGATGTGCTTGGCGATGTGGCCGGAAAAACGGTCTGGCTGCACGAGGACGCACGAGTGAGCGGCGTGATCAAAGCGACCGAAGGGCTTACCATAGGTCATGCGGAGGGAAAATAAATGTCGAAACTTGCTGAAATGCTGGAGCTGGATGAACTCAGACTTCTTGAACCGGATTATGCTTCGCTCGTGAATAACGGCGAGCCGGGTGTTTTAATCTGCGAGGCGGAGCCTGTGGAAAACGGAGCGAGACTCCTGATCGATGAGGAGGAGAGTCCTCTGTTGTTTGCGGTGAAAAACGGCGATGAGTGGTGCGGAACCTCCTGGCTTTTCCGGTCGCCGACGTCTGGAGAGCTGGCTCTCTTTGAAGCGGCGGACGGGGATATCTATCAGGAAGACCGCGAAGATGTGGAGGATGCGTGCCGAGCATATTATGCGGACGTGATCCAAAAGGTCATCCCGCCGGCCGGAGACGACCTTACCACCGACAGGATCGCCAAGGTCCGCGATCTTCTTCACGAGATGTGGGGAAGTTCGATCTCTGGAATCGCGCTGGACGCGTGTGCCGGGTCAGGAATCGGTTCTCTCCTTTTGAGTGAGATGGGAGCTCATCCTATTGCATATGATAACGATCCCGAGCTTCTGGCGCTTGGTCTTTCATCGGGCAGACTTTCGCCCGAGCGGATGATCTGTATCGACGCACGGATCGCCTCGGCGTATCTTCCGGATGCGGCGTACGGGGTTGGGATCATGTTCGGGCAGATTTACGGGTATACGAAGGATATCTGGCGGCCGATCATCGAGGAGCTTGCCGGGATCACCGAGAATACGCTCATCACGGTCGCAACGGAAGAAGAGGCTCACTGGGTAAAGGAGTGGGCAAAGGGTGTTGGAAAAACGCTCGAGATCATGGAAAATGAACGTGATCCGATCTACGACCGCTGGGTCTGTTTCGGGTGAAGGTTGGACGGAAGAAATTTCCTCTTTTATTTTTTATTGAGTTGAGTATTCTTTTTTGATTGATGGCACTTTTTTCGTGCTTGACGTGATAAACAACATAATTATTGAGAAAAGCGATAGTGGATCCGAGGAGATTCGAACTCCTGACCTTCGCCGTGTGAAGGCGACGTCATACCACTAGACCACGAATCCATACAAAAAGGATGAAAAGTGCACCGACCGGGAATCGAACCCGGGCTATTGGCTTGGAAGGCCAAAGTCATACCTCTAGACCATCAGTGCAGTCTTTGCGTCACTTATGTTTCTCTTTGATCTAATTAAACCTGTCGAAAAAATATTGGATGATCAGTATCCTCTGATCTCTGCACGGACTTTTTCCAGATTGGCAATCCTCTTCTCAAGTGACGGGTGGGTGGAAAATAACTCCATAACCGACTCGCCGGAGATCGCCGGGATGATGAAGAACGAGTTCGTCCCGGAAACCGCCCGTTTTGCATCGGGAGACGCTGCATTCACGCCGCTGCTGATTTTTCTCAGAGCGCGGATAAGCGCATCCGGATCACGGGTGAGATAGGCACTCCCGCGGTCTGCCGAGAACTCCCGGTACCGGGAAATCGCCATGGTCACGATCGTTCCAACGATGTACACGACAAAGGTCAGGAGCATCGCCAGAATGAATATGATGATCCCGCCGCCGTTTTCACTGTCCCTGCTCCCTCCAAAGAGGGCCATGAGGAACGCATTGTTCAAAATGATCGAAGCGATCATCACCGCGAAACTGCCGACCGTCATCGTAAGCATGTCCCGGTTCTTTACATGAGCCATTTCATGTGCCAGAACGGCCTCCAGTTCGTCATCGGTCAGAAGATACCGGATCTTCGGGGTTACGGCCACAACAGCCTTTCTCGGGCTTCTGCCGGTCGCAAAGGCGTTGGGAATATTTGCCATTGCTTTGTGCTGGATAATCCCTACTTTGGGCATCGGAAGGCCCGCTTCATCGGCCAGCCGCCGGACCATTGCATACAACTGCGGCTCCTCGTCCTCATCGACCAGCATCACCTGCATACTCCTCTGCACAAGCTTATCGGAGAAGAAGTACTGTACAAACGCCATGATAAATACCAGACCGACCAGGAAGTACATCATCGTTCCTTTCAGGAACACCATGATCACTGTCAGTATTACCATATACAACAGGAGCATGATCAGCCAGGCTATAACCTGACGACCAACCAGCCCCCAGTCACGTTTCCAAATCATTGTACTTAGTATGGATAATGCCGGAATAATAGGTTTCCTGACCCCGCATATTCAATCCGAAATATAAACTACATGAAGGATACAATAATGAATAATGACTGCAGATGATTTCGAAATAATCGAAGAGGAGTTCCCCGCTGACGAACTTGCCGATCTGGCATTTGGAATGTTCACCATCTTCATCGAAAAACATCAGGAATCACAAGGATCGTTTCTTTTCCGCGAGGTGGAGTCCGGCGGGGATATAGACGGACTCTGTCAAAAACTTATGCAGGACTTCACCACCGAATATGCTCCACTCGCCGACTCTCTCAAGCGTTTTGGGACCGCGCAGGAGATCGCAGATCTCTATCGTTTCGGTGAAGGCATCGTCCCGTCAAAAACGGTAAAGTCATACTGGATTCAGCAGGATAAGCCGGGAACTTCATCCCAGGCAGCCGGCGCAGAAGAGGCCGGAAAATGGCTGATCTTTGTCGGGCCGGAAGAAGTCGATGCGGCCTGGCAGAAGGTGCGGGACGCGACGATCGAAGGGCGGCTCGGTATCGGAGCAAAAGTGAGTACCGCAAAAGAAAATGAGGACTCGCACGATGACCGGAAAGTGATCTATGTTTTTACCGCAGACTGGGCGGATGAGCCGGATGTTATGCGGGTTCGTGCCGAACTCAAGGAACTCGGGTTTGTCGACAGGATCGGATACAAGCGAAATCTGGATACGTATGCCGGGGAATACCGGGAAAAAGGCAAGCGGGTCGCGTATTACTCGGTCTGAAGACTTCTTTTTTTCATTACAAAGCCGAAAATCGAGATAACGATGGCAAGGAAACTCGTAATGCTGGCAACAATATAACTCCAGGGAAATCCGCCTTCGCCGAGCGCATTTTTGACGATCATGTCGATGCAGATGCACAGAAGGCCGCTGAGAAAAATAACTGCCGGCACGGTGAACCATATGCTCCGCGGTTTGATCAGCAGACCGTAAATTATCCACATGAAGACGATTCCCGTGGCCGAAACCGGAACGCCGATCGGAAGGAACCAGCTGACTCCGCCGTCGAGCTGGTCGATCACCAGAAGAAACGGCATTACAAGGGCCGTAATGATCGCAAACGAGATTTTTATCCCGCGCTTTTTGTAATACAAAATCGGCATTAAAACGAGCCATCCGAATATCAGCGAACAGACCGGATACACCAGCCATCCGATGGTATTGGTGAAGGCCATATTGCAGAGAATACAGATAAAAACAGCGACAAAAACACAGATAGAGATGATCCACATCGTCAAATCGGAAAATGATGGTTTCATGTCGGTGTGCTCTTTATTTCAGGAACGATACTTTCATGCAAAAAATGGGACGGTGCAAAAATACCGCACCAGATGTATGTGAAAGATTATGCTTTACGTTCTTTATTCTTCGGGCGAAGGGACGTCGAGCCGCATTTACGGCAGGTCGTTGCGCGAACAGCGTTACGTGCGTTGCATTTCATGCAAACTTTAACATTAAGAAGTCTTGCTTCTGCTTCTGGGAATCTCATCTATGAATAACCCCGTATATTGAGTTCTAATATGTATGCTCTTGTTGATATTAACGATTACGTTCAGACCGTGCCGAAATATACCATTCGCGGAAGGCTAACAGGGCACGGGCGCGGTGGGAAACGGTATTTTTCTCATGCATGTTCATCTCGGCAAGGGTCCGCCCCTGAACGGAAAAGATGGGGTCATACCCGAATCCGTCCGTTCCTCTTGGAATATCGGTGATCTCGCCGTCGACTCTGCCTTCGAATATTTCGATGCCTGCATCATCGATGTAGGCAATCGAGGTGGCGAAGTATGCACGGCGGTCGGAAAGCCCTTCCATCAGGCGCAGAACCCCGGCGTTTCCAAGCGTATCCTGAACATAGGCGGCGTACGGCCCGGGAAATCCGGTCAGTGCTTCGATGAAAAGTCCTGTGTCGTCAACGATCAGGGGGATTTTAAGGGCTGCGTAGGCCTGCTTCGCTTTTTCCTTGGCAATTTCGGCAATGCTGTCCGACTGAGGCTCGATGCAGTCGAAGGCGATGTGGGACACTTCCGCGATCCCGTCAAAGAATGCGGCGACCTCCGCGGCTTTGTTTTT
The DNA here is from genome assembly GCF_000015765.1 of Methanocorpusculum labreanum Z. Taxonomy (NCBI): domain Archaea; kingdom Methanobacteriati; phylum Methanobacteriota; class Methanomicrobia; order Methanomicrobiales; family Methanocorpusculaceae; genus Methanocorpusculum; species Methanocorpusculum labreanum. The sequence goes on from NC_008942.1 coordinate 624,993, forward strand.
ATTTCCGGTAACAACGGTGATCATAAGTATCTCCCGCGCAGTTCGATCTCGTGTTCGCGCCGGATCACGTTTTCGGCTTCGGAAAACGCCGCGCAGTATCCATTGATGAATGCGGATTTGAGCGTCTCCGGATTTTCGGTCGTGCTTTCCAGCGTCTGGAAGAGAACGTGCAGATCGACGCCGCGCGGTTCGATCTCTTCCGTCATCTGCGAGAGACCAAAGTCGATCAGATACACGCGGTCGTTATGCCAGATCATGTTCGAGGTCGTGAGGTCTCCGTGCGTTATCCCCGCCTTGTGGAGTTTACCAACCGTGAGCCCCGCACCTTTGGCGTACTCTTCGTTCATGACGTACTTGAGAACATCACCATCGAGTTTTTCCATCACGATCTCGTGATCGGTCACATCGCGGATCACCGGAACCGGCACGCCGCCGCGTCTCGCTGCTGAAATCGCACGGGCTTCGGCCCGGGTTCGTTCGGCAATGAGATGCCGGTCGAGTTCGGGTACCCGGTATCCTTTGGCAAGACGGGTTTTCACCACGTCCTTGTCCGTGAGATTGACCGAAGCCTCCGCACCGCGCTCGGCAGTTTCCGATTGGCCGGGAGCGAAGAGCTGGCCGGCATCGTGCCGCCAGGTCACCTCGACCTGATCGGATCTGAATCCGGGATTCACCACGGATTCAGCAATCGGGATCGTGGATCCGGCTTCGAGCATGATCTTTCCGGTGTAGGCGATCATCGCGCCGTTGTCACCCATATAGACTCTTGGGGGAGCCATGAACTTCGCTCCGCGTTCCTCGCACATTTTTGCGAGCATCTCCTGGAGGCGTGCGTTTGCCCCGACGCCGCCGACTAAAATGACCTCATCCTTTCCTGTGTGGGCAAGGGCCCGTTCGGTCACTTCCACACACATGGCAAAGGCCGTTTCCTGGAAACTGAAGCAGACATCTTCCATGGATTCGCCCCGCTGGGTCGCTTCCTTTGCGGCACTCATCAAGCCGGAGAATGCAAGGTCCATGCCTTTCACCGTGTAGGGAAGGTGAATATAAGATCCGTCCTTCGCCATCTTTTCGATGATGGGGCCGCCTGGGTGGGGGAGGTTATGACTCCGCGCGAATTTGTCGAGTGCGTTGCCGAGTCCGATATCCAGCGTCTCGCCGAAGATCCGGTACTTTCCGTTCAGAAAGCCAAGGACCTGGGTGTTTGCACCCGATGCGTAGAGCACGATAGGGTCGGCGAATTTTGTGTACCATCTGCCGATCTCGACATGGGCCACACAGTGATTCACGCCGATAAGCGGGACGCCAAGCTTCAGCGCAAGAGTGCGGGCTGTCGTAGCCGCGATTCGAAGCGAGGGGCCAAGACCCGGGCCAATGGAAAAAGCAACGGCGTCGATTTTCTCTCCCGCTTCATCCAGAGCTTTTCTGATAACATCCGACGCAACAGACGCATGATGCTGGGCAGCTTCACGCGGGTGAATACCGCCGGTTGGCGGAACATACGGTGCAGAGTGAAGACAAACTAAATCTTCTGCAAAAACAGCGGCACTGAAGTTCCATGCAGTTCCTTCAATGCCGAGGACCCTTTTTTCGGGCATAGATAAAATATTTTATTGCTTAAACTCGGTGTATCCGCACTTTCCGCAGGAAAACCGGTCTTTGTGTTCGCCCATGAAGACACCGGCTCCGCAGCGCGGGCATGCACGGTGAGAGGTGGTTGCTTTTCCCTGGGCATCAACAGTGTAAAGTTCGCTGCGTTTTGGTGTCGCTTTGACGACCTTCTTCGCTGCCATTTTTACTCCTCCTTTTCTGCCTTGGGCTGTCCGCGGGCAATCAGGAACTCGCGTTCAGTTGCTTTGAGTGCTTCGGGGGTGTCGTAGATACGGGCTACGCCGGTTACGGCTCTGGTTCCGAAACGTCCTTTCAGCGGGGAGAGAATCAGGTTTTCAACAGGGGTATTCTGCATCGCTGCAATCTTTGCACCAATGTCTGAACGTGCCGGGGTAGCACCATCATAACTTGCGGTGAAGGCAAGTTCGTTACGGCTTAAAAGCTCGTTCCTGGTATTAGAGGTAATCTTAATCTCCATCGATATCCCACAATTATTGGAATGCAGTATATTTAATACTGGCGTCATAGACTTACAAAATAGGTCAGAAGCTTTTTTGCATTCGCGCGAAGCTGCTTGTTCACTTCGCAGATTACAAGCCCTTCTTCCGGCTGACCGTATAAAATAACAGCGCCGTCGGGCAGGATTTCTGTTAGGGGCAGGACCGCAAGATCCTCTTCTCCATTGACCATGACTACGCAGGGGATCTCATCCATTGCCAGACGGAGCGCGGCAATCAGCTCATCGGTGATCGTTCCTGCAGGATTTGTCACGTGCAGGATATGGCCCTGAATCTCCGGCATTTTCAGATACGGAGAACGCTTGGTAAATCCGTCGATAACGCCGATCGACGGGATCAGGCCGGCCGACAAGGCATTATGGGTCACAACATCCCCGACAGTACAGAATATCTTTCCCTCTATGTAGGGCAGAACCATGGAAAAATCTGAAAAAACGGTACCGAACGGCTCTCTGAAGAGCCACCGGTTTTCTGGCGGGAGTGTTAGCATTTATCTTACCTTGAGTGCGTATCTGCCGTTATATTCAATGTTCATCTTTTCCGCAACATCGGAGTGGCGCGAGTCGATGATGACCAGATACCCGAACCATTCAGGCGTCAGGGCGTTTCCCTGACATTCGGGGCAGACGGTTTTATCCGCCTCAAGAATTTTGTGACAGTTTCGGCAAGCCTGCAGGACTTTCTTTTGCGTGGAACGTTTTGCTGCCATTACTTGAGCTCCTTCTCGGCTTTCTCTTTGTTCATGTCCTCTTCGATCCAGGCCAGGGTTCCAAGACCTGGCTGGCGCATGGTGAGACCGATCTTCGATTCGCGGGGATCGCGTTCGTTTAAGGAAAGAGCAACGACACGTGCACGCAGAGTGTCGCCGACACCGATCGTTCTGCCGCTGTCTTTGCAGACCAGACGCGAGTTCTTCTCGTCATAATCGATGTACTCGTCGGAGATCTGACTCATGTGCAGCATGGCATCGATCGGCCCAAGAGACACGAATGCGCCAAAGCTTGTCGTCTCGACAACAACACCCTCGATAATCTCCTGAAGGGATAAGCGGAGGACGACAGCTTCGAAATCGACATCATAGTATGCCCCTCCGTCACTGTAGATGATCTCTCCATCACCGACGCGGTTTACGCCGGTCACTGCGATGAAAATACCCATCTCTTTGTCGACACTTCCTTCAAACTGTTCCTGCAGGACGTCTAGGATAACCGTGTTAAGATCTTCACCCATGCGTTCCGGGGGGACTCTGACTTTGTCGTTGAGTTTCAGTTTATAATACATATTTTGTCTCCTCGCCTGTTTTGCTTATTTTCCGATTAATTCTAGTTTGCAGCGCGATCTGAGAACAACAACTGGAATACGGCGTTGTCTCAGACGATTTCTTAATTCTCTATCATTGGTAACTACTACACCATTAAACATCTCTGCAGTACGGATAACTTTGTCGTCCACAGAGATATCTTCTGCCATTTCCGAAAGGACGGTGCAGCGTGCCGCGACGGTCAAACCAAACCGCGCAGCTGCCGCATCTTTTCCGCGTCCCGTCGAAAGACCGCGCAGTTCGTACACCACCTCGGCAGGTACGAGCGCGTCATAGGCGCCCAAAAGGTCACGCAGACCTTCGAAAAGATCCACATTGAACTGGGCCGGCATCATCAAAGCGTTTGTGTCTAAGATGACCGTTACTCGGTCAGCAGACCCATGCCGATCAAACGCCATCTGCCTCCAACCTGACGGCTGATTGCGATCCGAGACCCGACTTCGGCGCAGACCGGACGTTTCAGCATCACTTCAGCCTGGTTCTTTTTCACTGCAAGAACGATACCTACGGTAACGGCGGTCCCAACGGAAAGCATCAGCGGTTCTTTGAGTCGAAGGGGGTCGATGTTCAACTCGGCAGATGAACCGACGACCCTTTCCATAAGGGTGACATCGAACTTGAGTTTGTCCCAAACCGGCGGCAGAGATCCTGCCATACCGGCGACCTGTCCGACAAGCGTATCGCTTTTGGTGATCGCCGGATCAAGTTTCGTGCCGATTGCTGACAGTCCGCCCGGTGTTGCTGTCGGAACTTTGTGGGATGCCTTGTTCATCGAGGTGATCTTGGTTGTGATCGGTTCCCACTTGGCTTTGTTCTCCGACATATATTGTCTGCCGGGCCGGATCTCTATTTCATCCCCTTCGTGGAACTCGCCGCGAATGAGTGAGCCGCCGATAACCCCGCCTTTGATGTCACGCCAGGAACTTCCCGGCCGGTTCACATCGAAAGAACGGGCGATCAGCATGATCGGCATGACATCTGTTTCACGCTCAACATCCGGAATCGTTGTATTCAGCGCATCCAGAAGCATCCCGAAGTTAATTCTCTTCTGTGCAGAGACCGGAATGATTGGCGCGTTTTCCGCGACCGTGCCTTTTACGAATGCTTTGATCTGCTTATAATTTTCCAGTGCTTTCTTCTGCGGAACAACATCGATTTTATTCTGAACTATGACGATGTTTTTTATGCCGGTCAGTTCCAGAGCCATAAGATGCTCTTTGGTCTGGGGTTGCGGACACGGCTCGTTTGCTGCAATTACGAGCATCGCGCCGTCCATGATGGCGGAGCCTGAAAGCATCGTGGCCATGAGGGTTTCATGCCCCGGGGCATCCACAAATGAGACTGATCTTACTGCTTCAAGTTTTTCACCGCAGGTAGGGCACGTCTCTGTATTTGTCCAGAGTTCCTCCCCCCCGCATTTTGGACATTTATAAAATGTTGCATCGGCATACCCAAGCCGGATCGAGATCCCGCGCTTCAGTTCTTCACTGTGGCGATCTGTCCACGAGCCGGTAAGCTGGCTGACTAATGTCGTCTTGCCGTGGTCAACGTGACCAACTACGCCGATATTTACATTTGGTATTGTAGGATCATGCAAAGAAACCAAAACCTCCTCTAACCCTATATAGTTGACTTCAACACAGATATATGTGTTTGATAATGGTATTATCCGCCGCCTTCACAACTTTGGTCGGTATTTCTCCAGGCATTTTCCTGCATATCACGTATTTTTTCCTGCTCCTCTTTGAAATCGCGCGTTGAGTCGCGGGTTTTTTCCTCACGTCTTTTCTCTTCTTTGATTGCGGTGAGTTGATCTATGCGGTAGTACATACCTGTGCTGTCAAGTTCGGCGAAGGTCTCCCCCATCTCCTCAGAAAACGTCACGATTTTTCCAACCGTACCGGTTCGTCCGTAACGTACGGTCTCTCCAACTTTGAACATACTTATGAGTAGTATGGAAAGTAGTTTGTGATAAAAGTGTGGGAAAAAAGTTAGTTGATGGTCAGACCATTCAAAACTGCTTCTTCTGAGACGGTAAACGTCTGGTCTGTTCCAACAATTCTGTAGAGGCTCGTAGTCTTAACATCATATGAGCTTCCTGTGGTTGAATATGGTACAATGAACTGTCCATTCACGCTTTCCTGACGGTAGGTGAACGTGCGTCCGTTATTTGTAATAACGTCGACTTCTATGATTCCTTCTCCATTGATGACAGCCCCAGGAACATATTCAAATGTCTTGACATATGCGGTACCGCCTTCATTTGCTCCAGTAACGTAGCCGCCCACTACGTAGGTCGCGGTTTCATGCACCAGGCGGAAGTGCTGAAGTGCTGGCACATCAACACTTGGGAGATCGTAATTGGTCAGGTCCGTGGGAGCCGAGATCACGTATGCCTGCTTTCCAGTTGCCGCGTTGGCATTGTAGCTTTCTGCAGCTGCCCATGCTTCGTCTGCATTGCTGTAGGCTTTGACTGATGTGATCACCGGGACACCGTATCCTGCAGTTGAATCGGTGATTACCACATAAACATTTCCTGCATCAGTCATTGAGCCGTCGAAGTTTTGGAGTCTGACAGTCAAAGTGTCGTAGAACTCAGGTGTCGCTGCCGAGACATAGGAATAAGTTCCATCCGTGCCCTGTTGAAGGAATGAATAGTAATACGGGGCTGTTTGTAATGTGGTGTCATTCCAGATGGCCATCGCTCCGAAGATGCCGTTTGCCATAAGATAATCGGTCATCACGTATTTTGTACCAAGATAATCCAGCTTTTCCGTAATCTGTGACTCATCGGTATTGGTTAACACGGCTGCAACACCGTATTCACCGGTAACCCCAGCCTGGAACGGATTGCTGTTTGGAATCCGTTTACCGATGGTGGTGATGTAGTGGCCATAGTCCCACCATGAAAGAACACCATAGGACTCTGATGGATAGGTAAATGTGGATTCGTCATAAATCGTCAGATAATCTACGCCAGTCTCGGGAGTGTTTACGGAAAGCCATTCACATGCATCGATCCAGTCCTGTGGAGTACCTCCGTTTGCAGAGGCAGAACTTAGTTCAACGGCATATGCAGCAGATAATCCAACAAATACCACTGCTATTATCATAATAATGGCACAGATACCAAGTTTGATTGAACTTGGTTTTTCTGCTGCAGAGTTTTCCTTGGTTTTGGATTTCTTTATCTCATTCTTATTTGCAGATTCAACCGGCGTATTTGTATCCGGTTGGTTTCCTACGAGCAAAGCAAAATCTTTTTGTGCAAACGTAATTGCCCAACCTACGAATACTGCGGCGAGTAATGCGACATTTGCGGCAAAATAATACTCCCAGCGTATGTGAGCACAAGTCGCAAAAAACATGAACAGGGACCATATGACTACAAAGATAAGACCGGGAGTCTGGTTTTTCCAGATCTTCCAGAGGAGACATACAAAGCCGCCGATGGCAAGCAGGATTCCCCAGTTGTATGATGAAACAGCGCTGGCAAAAGACCATGACGACATCTCCTGTACAGTGGCTGCCGTGGTATTGTTTGCGAAAAATCCGGCAAGATTTCCTATGAGTGCACTGAAGAGATCAGGAAGAACGACTGCAAGGCATAGCAAACCTCCTGCCAACAGCAGAGCGAGAGTAATCAGATAATAATACCATGGTTTATCGAACTTTGTTATGAAACGTGAGATGAGGTACAATATTATCGTACCGAGAACGAGGAAGAGATGTACCAGGAACAAACCTAAGGAATAGTTAACAAAGCCAAAACTCAGATCACGTATGCCGTATAATAGCAGTCCCAGAGCGACAATCATGAACGTTATCACATTTAATGTCAGCAGGTACTCCGTTGGTTTCCCAGAATATTGATTCAGAACGAACTGAATCAACGTAAATACTGCGACGAACAATCCAAAGACAACCATGGTCGTCATGGTAAGAAGACCAAGGAAGTACGCGATACCGCAAATAACGCCGTAAATGACCGGCAACTTTAACGTTGCGGCCTGCTTGAAATCGATTTTTTTATCGCTCAGCGCATACAATGCGAGAACATAGCAGAGACAAAACAAACAGGAGAAAAATGTTTCTGCGATGTGGTGATCCAGATGTCCATACAGTGAGCGGGAAAGGAACTGGCCTCCTATCACTGCGATGAAAAGAGCAGAGATGATGCCGGTTTTCCAGTCGCCGATCCTTTTTCCAAGGAAGAACATGACGGGAACCATCAGTGTTCCAAGAACTGCCGGTGCCCATGAAGCTGCAGTGATCACATCTACCCTTGATGCTGCTCCTGCGAGAAGAGCAAAGAATGAAGCGATGTAGGTAAAGAGTGGACCCCAGACAATCTCCTGTCCTGTCGGATACAATGTCATTGGTTCAAAGAAGATGAAGCCAAAGTTATTTGCAAGTGCTACTTCTATCAGTCGCAGGTTATACCAGGCATCCGGACCTGCCGTCATATCTCCTGTGCCGGCAAGTCCTGCCATCGGGATTATTCTAATCCAGAAAGCAATTAAAGTACATATCAGGACAGCGAGTCCGATAATGCCATAACGATATTTTTTATCGTTCCAAAAACTCTTAAAATCCATTGTTTCTCACTGGTAGATATTAGATATGTATTATCTGGGCGTTTTATATGATAAAATAATTGTAAAGCAAATCAGTTCTCAGCAATATTTCTAAGTATGGAACAGGTTCAATGAATAATAAATAATGTATCTCTATCTCCTTCCAGTCGGGGCGGGAATCATACTTCTTGCAATCATTCCCTACGTAATATATTTATTCGGCGTAACATTCGGAAAAAAGCCAGCCGAAATGGATATGGACACAAAAAAGACCCTTCCTGCCATCTCCATTGTGATCTGTGCCTACAACGAAGAAAGAACCATCGCCAGAAAGATCCAAAGTATCTCTTCCTGCACATATCCAAATGAGTTGATGGAAGTTGTCCTTGTTATCGACTGTTCTGATGACAAAACTGAAGAGGTCGCACGAAGTGAACTGGCGAATGTCGACTTTTCCTGGAAAATACATATTAATGAACAGAGATCTGGGAAAAACACCTCACTCAATACGGGGATTGGGCTCACTGAGAGCGAGCTTGTCATCGCAACGGATGCAGATTTGGTCTGGGATAATCGTAGCGTTGAACAACTCGTTTTGAGGATTTTGGCAGATGATCGATTTGCTGCAGGAACAGGCGATCTTCAGCCGAATCCCGGAGCCGACCGTGTCACTTCAATGGAAAAAACTTACAGATCCTACTTCGGCAGAATGGCAGAATGGGAATCGGCTCACGACGCCACGCCGGCATTCAACGGCTGTCTCTTAATCCTGAGAAAAAGTATTGTCGGGGGAGTGAACGAAACAAACGGGGCGGATGATGCAAATCTTGCCTATGAAGCGATACGAAAAGGGTATCGGACATTTTATGAAACACGCGCCGCGATCTATGAGGAACTTCCGGAAAATCTCAAAAAACAGTACACCCAAAAAGTACGGCGGGCCAAAGGTCTTATCCAGACGACGCTTGCCAACCTTGACCTTCTGAAAATTGACCGCCCTTTCTGTAGAGTCTTTTATCCCCTCCGCCTATGGATGTATGTGGTAACGCCGACGATGCTTCTGATTGGCTGCCTTATTTTCTCGATCGGCCTGATTCTCAATGTCCCTCTGCTGCTTCTGTTGTTAATTGCTGCATTTCTCTTGTTCAGCGTTATCAGAAAAGGAAATCTTTTCACTGCTTTTGTGACGAATCAGTTTTATCTTCTGGCCGGTCTGTATTCCAGACGCAAAGATGCTGTTCTCTGGAAAAGCACCTCGAAAAAAGTCGGAGAGTAATTTTATTCAACCGTCACACTTTTTGCCAGATTTCTCGGCATATCCACATCTCTTTCAAGAGCGACTGCGGTGTGATATGCGAGCAGCTGTAATATGATCGAAGACAGAATAACCGAACCGTATTCTGACACGTCGGGAAGCATAATACAGACATCGGCCACCTCTTCAAGATCGGCATCATGTTCTTTTCCAATCACGATAAGGGGTGCACTGCGGGCCTTTACCTCTTTCAGGTTTGACATCATCACGGGATAAACGGTACTTGAAAAGCATAGCCCGATGACCGGCGTTTCCAAAGAAAGCAATGCAAACGGCCCGTGCTTCAACTCACCGGCCGCATATCCTTCTGCATGGATATAGGAGATCTCTTTCATCTTTAATGCCCCCTCCAATGCTGCAGGATAGAACATCCCCCTTCCAATATACAGCAAAGTTGCGGCATCTTTGCATATATCGACTGCCTTTGAAAGATCAATGGTGAAGACGTCCGGAATATATCGGCGAACTTCAGCTAACTCCGCCTCAAGGGAATGGTCAGTGAGGAGATTTACGATCTGCATAAATGCAGCAACCTGAGATATGAATGATTTTGTTGCCGCGACACTTATCTCGGGTCCCGCTCTCGTATACAGGACGGAGGAAGCCACGCGTGTGATGGAACTCCCCAGAACATTTGTTACTGCGATGGTCTGTGCCCCGAGACTTTTTGCAAGTTTCAGCGCCGCTATCGTATCCGCCGTCTCTCCGGACTGTGAAACCCCGATCACCAGATCAGTGCCTGGAGTCGGGAAGTACTTGAACTCTGATCCAAGAACCACGCGGGTTGGGATGTGACAGACGCTCTCCATCAGATAGGAAAAGACCAGAGATGCATTTGCGGAGGTTCCGCAGGCAACAACCGTTATGGAACGGGCCTTTTTGATTGAATCAACTATCTCTGAACAACGTTTGACTGATGAGAGGGTGTTGGCAAAAGCATCCGGCTGTTCATAAATCTCTTTGAGCATGAAATGCCGGAACCCTCCTTTCCTGACCTCATCGCCGCTCCATTCGATTTCGGTGATCTCGCGCGACACCGGAACTCCGGTATTATGGATTCTATATTCACCTCTGCCGATTTCAGCGATATCGCCGTCCTCGAAATACACCGCATTCCGTGTATACTCCAGAAGCGGAAGCGCGTCTGACCCCAGAATGAATTCCTGATCACCGATTCCAAGAACCAGAGGACTGCCTTTTCTGACGGCAACGATCTTCTCTTCACCTTCGGCGAGTATCAGCAAAGCATACGACCCTTCAAGAAGCGGAATGATGCCTGATACCGCCTCGAAAAGGTTTCCCGAATACTTTTCGGCAATCAGGTGGGGGATGACTTCTGTGTCCGTCTGGGATGTAAACACGACCCCACGCTCCTCCAGCCCGCGTTTCAGTTCGGCATAATTTTCAATAATCCCGTTATGGACCACCGCGATCTTTCCTGCTTCATCGAGGTGAGGATGCGCATTTATCTCGCTTGGAACACCGTGGGTGGCCCAGCGCGTGTGCCCTATACCAATAGTTCCCGTCAGATGACTGGCAGATGTTTTGGCATCCGAGATTTTTCCAAGATGTTTGTAGACAGAGAGGCTGGGAGCGAGAGTAGCGATCCCAAATGAGTCATATCCACGGTATTCTAATGAAAGAAGGCCGTTCGTACATATGGGAGCTGCCTCATGATACCCGATATAACCGACAATCCCGCACATTTTACATCACCAGAGTGTTATCGGGAATCTCTTTTTCGAGGAGCTTTCCGCCTTCGATGCTGGCATTGTTTCCAATAACCCCGTCCTTGATGGCGGTAAATGGTCCGATAGTTACGCGATCCCCGCAAACGGAACTGGATTTTTCAGAGAATGACGAGAGATGATCCCTGCAGATACACCCCTCTCCCATGATCGTATCAACGATCCGGGAGTGAGAACCGATCACACAATCGTTCATGATGATACTGTTTTCAATGCAGGTGAACGGCTCGATCGTAACGCGCGATCCGATGCAGGTGTTCGGCCCGATATATACGTGCGGTCCGATTTTACCTCCCTCTCCTATAACGACCGGACCGTGAATCACTGTGCCCGGACCCAGACTGTTTTTCTTTCCGATAACGGCATGCCCCTGCACGGTGACGCATTTATCGATCGTACCGGATACAGAATCCACCACCTGTCTGAGCAGATGTTTGTTTACTGATAGCAGATCGTTTGGAGAGACCGCGTCCTGCCAGTCGCTTGCCGCAACGATGGATATCTGCATCCCCTCCTTTATTCGATTCTGCAGGGATTCGGGAATCGTTTGTTCACGTATTTTTTGAATGAACTCCTGCGTAAAAATATACACACCGCAGCTTACGAGAGCCCCGGGCGGAACATCTGCCGGTTTCTCCACGATACGTGTAAGATTCCCGTCGTCTCCAAAAATTACGCCGAAGTTCGAAGGCGAGATGTGGCGTGCAACCAGCAGGGCATTATCCTTGTCCAGTATGGACCGCAGCGACTCGGGATCGATGTAGTTGTCTCCGGCAAGGACGAGGGTCTTTGTATGTACATACTCCTTTGCCATGGAAAGGGCATGCGCCGTTCCCAGCTGCTTATCCTGCACGACCACATTCACAGGAATTGGATAGGTGTTTAGGAACGTCATTACCTGTTCTTTTCTATACCCGACGACCACCGTGATGTCACGAATACCTGCGGCAACGACCGAATTTAACACATGCTCGAGAATCGGGCGGTTTGCTACAGGCAGCATGACCTTCGGGCGGTTTTTCGTCAAGGGTCGAAGCCTCGTCCCTTCACCAGCAGCAAGGATCACTGCCTGAATATCCGTCATCTTACTTCACCACCGTTTTATCTTCGATCATCCCTGTGACAAGAGTATGGGGTGCGACTCTCGTCCCGCTGCCGATCGAAGACCCGGTGTTTACGGAACAATTGATCCCAAACAGTACATCGTCCCCAATGACTGCCCCAAATTTCTTTCTGCCGGTTGATCTTCCGCCTACCTTTACCGGACCATGGTCATGACGAAGGTTTGCGATCTTTGTGCCGGCGCCGAAGTTGCATCCGCTTCCAATCACGCTGTCGCCGATATAATTGTAATGCGGGACTTTTGTATCATCAAAGATGATGGAATTTTTGATCTCGACGGCGTGACCGATGTGACAGTTGTTTCCAACCGTCGTTCCCGGGCGAAGGTAGGCATTTGGACCGACAACGGTGTTTTCGCCGATAATACAGGGACCTTCGATGTATGTTCCTGATTTGACGACCGATCCTTTTCCAAGAATCAGCTGACCTTTTACTATCACGTTTTCTTCAATCGTTCCGTTTAATTCGCTCGAAATACGCTCAAGGAGATGTTCGTTTGCCGTCAGCATATCCCAGGGATAGCCCACATCCATCCAGACGGACAATGGATACGCGGTAAGTTTTCCATCACCGATATAATCGGTCAAAGCATCGGTCAGTTCATACTCCCCCCGGGTTGACAGTGAAAGTTTTTTTAGGACGGCAAATATTTCAGCATCGAAGAGATATGCCCCGGCGTTAATGATATTTGATTTTGGGTGAAGGGATTTTTCTTCCAGCGAGGTGATCTTATTGTTTGCTACCGTCACCACGCCGAAGCTTTCCGGATGTGTTGTTGTCGAGGTGGCCATGACCGGACTTGGAAGATCAATAATATTTGTCAAATCGGATCTTTCAAGGATCATGTCCCCGTTCAGCATGAGAAATGTATCATGGATGAACGGCTCGACCGTTTTCAGGGCATCCGCCGTTCCCATCTGTCTGCGCTGGGTAACATACTGTATCGACACACCGAATTTTGAACCGCTCTCAAACCATGTCCGGATCGATTCTTCATGGTAGCCGACAACAACAAGAATCTCCGTAATGCCGGCATCACGCACATTACAGATGAGATGTTCAAGCATCGGCTTTCCCGCTAAAGGCAGCATAACCTTCGGGCGGGACGTCGTGAGGGGCCGCATACGCGAACCTTCACCTGCTGCAAGAATTACACACTGCATATATTACTCCCTGATCTGATGCATTGAATCACGGATTTTGTTCATACCTGATTCCAGCATCCGTTTTGCATCGTCTTTTGTTCTTCCTTCAGCGGTACAGCGGATCTTCGGCTCGGTTCCGCTTGCACGAATCAGACACCAGCCGTTTTCATCGGAGATTCGGATACCGTCAGTTGGTTTGTCTGCGCCAAGTCCGGAAAGGATCTCTTTTGCATTCTTTGTCTCTAAAGCATCACGAAGAATAGTATATCTTGGCATCGCATCCAGTTCCTCGGCAACATTCCATTCACCTGATATCTCGGCAAAAAGTGCGGCAGCGTAAGGTCCGTCAGGGCAAAGGGAGTGCTTGGGAAAGATCCAGCTTCCCGACGGTTCCCCGCCGAACGTCCCCCATGAGATAAGTTCCTCGGATACAAAACTATCACCGACCGGCGTTCGCCGAACTTCGGCGATCTCTTCGATCGCCATAGATGCATCAACTGTCGTCACAACCTGTTTTGCATCGAGATATTTTGCAAAAAGCATAAGCAGATGGTCCCCGTCGATATACCGCCCCAGATTGTCAAATGCCATCATCCGATCTGCATCTCCGTCATTTACGACGGCACAGTCGGCATTGATTTTTTTCATCAGTTTCGGGATGTGCAGGAGATTTTTTTCCAGAGGTTCGGATGGCCGGGCAAACTTTCCTGAAGGATCGCAGTTTACCGGAATAACTGCCGTTCCCGACTCTTCAAAGAGTTTCGGCGTGATTTGCCCGCCGGCCCCGTTTCCACAATCCACTACTATGGTGATATCTTCTGGAATGCAAACCGAGGTAAGGATCGCTTCTTTATGCGGCGTAATTAGATCGGCATCCGTAAAGGAACCCTGCTCATCCCATGAGCTCCAGACGGGGCAATCTACTTCCTCTTCGATCTCTTTTTGCTGAGCGAGGGTGTAGGACGAGCCGTCGGACCGGAAAAGTTTGATGCCGTTATAGGGTTCCGGATTATGTGAAGCCGTGATCATAACTCCCGCATCGGCAAATCCGGCGCCGAAGGCAACGGTCGGCGTGGGACAGATTCCTCCGTAGACAACGTCTGCTCCGCCGCTGATCAGTCCCGAGATTACGGCGTGCGCGAGAACATTTCTGCTGGTTCGTGAATCTGTCCCAAGAACGACATGTTTTGCATTTTTTGCAACTGCCGCCCCAACGATAGGTGCAAGAGAAAGTAGGTGCTGATCAAACAATTGTCTGATACCGGACGAACCAAAAAGCATAATGAATTATTTTATGTGCTGAATGGAGTTAAATTATTAGGTCCCATAGGGACACCAGGCCTTTTTTCCAAGAAGAGCGGCAACGCCGGCACATGAAGGCCCGAGAAATAGGAGTTCTTTTTTCAGAAGGATTGCTTCATCTATTTCTTCGAGATGATCAGTATTCAAAAGTGCATCGCCGGTCACAAGAACCACGTCGGCATCTTCCAGAAGTAAGGCCTGTTGTATCCCTGGAATGTCACTACCGAGAATGTAAACATTTTTCCCGGAAAGATGCTGGACCAGTTCTTCATGGCAGTCTTCGAAGTTCACTGTTGGACAGGGACCAAGGTTTCGAATCAGCATCAGAAAACCGGTAACTACGGTAAGCGCCCCTGCCGCAGCTGCTTTTGTTTTCGGCGATTTCAGCGGTGCATCATAGAGATTTTCAAGGCGCATCTTTGCGCAGAAAGGTTCGGTTGATGCAATCTCGGCGACCCGTCCTCCAAAACAAACCTGAAGACAGCTGCCCGAACAGAACTGACAGATGTGGTTTTCAGGTTTGCTAATATACACAAGGTCCCCGTCTTCGGTACCCATTCCATGCGCAACGTCATGAAGTTTTTTTACAGCATCGTGTAGTATCATACTCTATCCTCAAGTAACACAACTCTTGCAGGCGAGGCATCTGCCCCCTCAATTTTCAGCGGCAGGGCTGCCATCCGATACACCCCATCCTGAATATTCGAAAGATCCAGCACCTCGATGATGATGATGCCGTTTTTCAGCAAAAAACGATGAACATCATCATCTCCTATGGATGGAGTGTCGCAGCCAATTGTTTTGATGCCGGCAAGAAGAAGGTGTTTTGCCGTCTCAAGAGATAAGGGAACGGCATTTTTGAAAAGAACCGCTTTACAGTTTTTTGCAGGCATTTGAGGCGAGGTTACGACCTCGGCAGACGTGATCAGGTTATTTAATTCCAGTTTGTTGACGGAAATTCCCTCTTCGAAATAATGTGCGGGCGCATCGATGTGGGTCCCGGTATGCGTGCCAAGGGAAAGTGATGAGATGACGGCATCTCCTGATTTCATCCTGATCAAAGAAAATTCAGGATCCCCGGGATATACATACATCCCGGGGTGCAGGCCGACACTCACATCATGGATCTTCATCTAAAATCCGTGATCAGCCGAATCGATTGCATTTTCGATCTGCTTTTGGAGGGCATCAGGCAGACCTTCGATCCTGACATCCAGGAACCCGCGGATAATGGTGGCGGTAGCTTCTTCTTCAGAAAGTCCGCGTGCCATGAGATATTCGATCTCATCTCTGGCGATCTTTCCGACAGCCGCTTCGTGGGATAGTTCAATGTCGACAACGCGTCCGTCGATCTCAGGGATCGCATGCATTACGCCGTCTTTTAGGATCAGGCCGCGGCATTCGATGTGTCCTTTCGTCTGCGGGACTTCGGCAATGATGGCTCCTCTGGATATGATCGTTCCGCCGTTTGTAATGGCGCGGGTGATCAGTTCGGCGCTGGTATTCGGCGCCTGAAGAACCGCTCTTGATCCGGCATCGATGTTTGATCCGGTTCCGGCGACGATCACGCTCGAAAAGCGGGCGACCGCACCCTCGCCTTTGAGATAAGCGGTTGGATACATTTGGACCATTTTCGTCGGGCGCATACAGACATAATTAGAAAGGAACGTTCCTCCCTCTTCGACAATGGTTGCCGTACGCGGGAAGACTTCGATCTCTTCGCCCCATGTATGGATCATCGTCGAGGTCACTTTGGCATTTTTCCCGACATATATCTCATTGATTCCGTAGTGTGCCCCTTCTTTTGTTTTCAGAGAGCTCGCACATCCGGCGATCAGATGGACCTCGGATCCTTCTTCGGCAATGACGATATTGTGGACCGTCTGGATCGTATCACCCTGCATAAACATACAGCTCTGAAGGGGAAACGTGGTTTTCGCCCCTTTGTGGGCGATGATGACGTATCCTCTCTGAGGATGTTCAGAAACGTACGTCGTGTACTGATCTTTATCCGCCGGGACGATCTTCCAGCAGTACTCCTTGAGCCACTCGTATTTTTCGAGGGCTTTTTCGATCATGAGTACTTCAACGCCTTCCGTCTGGGAACCTGCGTGAAGGATATGGTCGTTGACGAGGAGGAAACTCCCTGCACGTCCTTCCATGGAATCCGTGTGGATTCCGGTCAAGGCAAGACGTTCTTTATCTTCGGGACTGATCCCTGAGAATCCATTCATTTCCTGCATGATATACAGTCCTTGTATCCTGATGTTTTCACACTTTTGAGAATTTCACGCGGGTTCCCGCTGCACTGCAGATATCCGTCGATCAGAACATATCCGACATCCGCCTCGAGATAATCGAGGATATATCCGGTGTGCGTGATGATAAGTCCCGATTTGGTACGGTTCTTCATGTGGATCTCCTTCTCGAGAAGGGATGCCGCGGCATTTCCAAGAAGGGCCATATTTTCCACATCGACGCCGCTTTCCGGCTCATCCAGCATCACAAAAGACGGATTCTGAACAGTAAGCTGCAGAATTTCACTGCGTTTTATCTCGCCGCCGGAAAATCCCGCATTGACGTCTCTATCGAGGAATTTCGTCATGTGCAGTTTTTCCACGATTATTGGGATCCGAGCTTCATCGATGTTATTTGTTGCAGTGATGAATTTGCCGAGTTTCAGACCGGATATTGTAGGCGGGCGCTGGAACATGATGCCCATTCCAAGTTTTGCACGTTCGTGAACCGGTTTATTCGTGACATCAACGCCGTTGAATATTATTTTACCGGAGGTTACTTTGGAAGAAGCAAAGCCCATAATTGTACGAAGAAGGGTGGTTTTTCCTGACCCGTTCGGGCCAAG
The DNA here is from genome assembly GCF_000015765.1 of Methanocorpusculum labreanum Z. Lineage (NCBI taxonomy): Archaea > Methanobacteriati > Methanobacteriota > Methanomicrobia > Methanomicrobiales > Methanocorpusculaceae > Methanocorpusculum > Methanocorpusculum labreanum. Next base: position 642,515 of record NC_008942.1, read on the forward strand.
GAGGACATGGGTCTGTCCGTCAGGCACGGTTAATGATATGCCGTGCAGAACTTCACGTCCGCCAACTTCCACATGCAGGTTTTCGATTTCAAGCATGAAAAATCACGTACGTGTTATGTCGTCTGTAATTGTAAAGATGTGTATTTGATCAGTGTATCTCCCGGAGTTCAGCTGGATTATCTAGCATTTTTCTGCATTCAATTTTGGACGCAATATCTGCGTAAATTTTGAAAATAATGAATATATGCGATTAAATTGTGATCTTTAAATGGACCGCAGAGGCATTATCGCACCGCGCGGTCCGGGATATATATACTCTGACGTTGATTTTTGTTTATGACGAGCATTGCGTTAAACTCAATCGCAAAACGTGCAGAAGGATACACCATTATTCAGAGAAGAAATCAGCTTTCGAAGCTTTGCTGGTTTGCATCCGACAACTCTGAATCAGTGTCCTTTGAAAAAGATCAGAATTACCTTATCTGCTGATCCGGTCCAATGCAGACTCTCAGCAAGGCATTCATACCGGGAGTATTTCTGAAAACCGAAACGCCAAAGGCGGGTTACGGAGGGATTCCCGGAACATATGAGATCGAGACACCGGAGGGTGTCTGCCTTGCGAAAAAAACCACATGGAAGTACTCCGATTATTGTATTCCAGAGGAGAAGGTTCGGGATCGGTGCATGCGTGAATTGACACTCATTCCCGGCATTGGTCCACGGCGCGCCTTTGAACTTCGCAGAAAAGGACATCTCTATTTGACAGATTTAGGAGATACCTGCTGGGGGGACAGCGCATCAGAGATCGCGGACGTGATCGAAAATGATGCTCCCAAAGATATATGCCGCCTGTTTCAGGATGCCCGCAGGGGAAATGATCCGCTCCTTCTGGGTTTTTCTCATGCTTTTCCAAAAGAGGATCTTCTGTATTTCGATATTGAAACCCTTGGCATGTTTCAGTCGCCGATCATCCTTTTCGGATGCGGGTTCTGGAAAGAAAACGAACTTACCGTCATTCAGTATCTGCTTCGCGATATTAAGGATGAGCCTGCCGCTCTCTATCTGACGAATCAGCTGTTCTGTGAACATACCCATGTGGTTACCTATAATGGAAAAGGGTTCGATGTTCCGTATCTGAATAATCGCCTCTCCTATTACGGGGAGAGAACGGTAACCCCCAACCTCCATTTCGACCTACTGTATCCCACCCGGAGATTATACGGAGGAATATTCCAAACTGCTGTTTGGGCACAGTCGAAAAATATATCCTCCAGAGACCGAGAACCGATGACCTGCCGGGTTATCTGGTTCCGGAGTATTACCAGAATTATCTTCGTACCCGAAACGTTTCAAAACTCGTCCCGATCGTTGAACATAACCAACTTGATGTAGCAAATCTTGCTTTCCTCCTCAGAACTGAATGTGAGGCCATCTATGGATGAAGACAATAAAGACAATATGTACATAAAATGCGAGGAGGCAAAAATGCCAAAGTTTCAAAATCCTCACTCTCCTGTCTCGGAGAAGCTTGGCTGCTACCTTGCAGAGAAAAATATTCAACTCTATACCCATCAGGCTGATACCTTCGATCACGTTTTTGAGGGGAAAAATGTCATTATTACCACTCCAACCGCGTCCGGCAAAACCCTTGCCTACGCGCTTCCCGTTTTTGAAGGTCTGATCGCGAATCCGGAAGCGACGGCACTGTTCATCTATCCGACAAAGGCGCTCACCCGCGATCAGTTGCTTTTCCTGAAATCTCTTGACACCGATCTTCGCGCACGCACAAAACCGGCGATCTACGACGGAGACACCCGGCAGGAACTTCGTTCCAAGATCAGGTCCAGTTCGCGGATCATTCTCACCAACATGTATGAACTCCACCATATTCTTGCATGGCGGGCAAAATGGGGTGATTTCTGGGCCAATCTCTCCTATGTTGTGGTAGACGAGGCACACAGATACCGGGGAATCTTTGGATCCAATACCGCTCTTCTCTTGAGAAGACTGCGTCGCGTCTGTAATTATTATGATACCGACCCGCGGTTTCTTCTTTCAACTGCTACCCTGGGAAATGCCGGGACGTTTGCCGAGACATTAACCGGCCTGCCGTTTGTCGAAGTGGATAATGACGGTTCACCGCGGGCAAAACGCACATTCCGCATATACTCTCCGCAAAACAAAAACAGTATCTCGGCCGCTGCCGAGCTGGTTACTTCTCAAATGAATGCAGGGATGCAGACCTTATGTTTTACCCGTTCACGAAAAGCCGCAGAGATCACTGCCATACGATGCAGGGAGGAGCTGCCTGCTGGTAAAATCGCATCGTACCGCGGTGGATATCGTCCGTCAGAGCGGCGGGAGATCGAGTCGGCTCTGAAAACGGGAAACATGTCCGGCGTTATCAGCACCAATGCATTGGAAGTCGGCATAGATGTAGGCGGTCTTGACTCTGTAGTTATAAGCGGATTTCCGGGTTCCATGATATCTGTTCTCCAGCAGGCCGGGCGTGCCGGAAGAAATCAAAAGGATGCGGTCATCACCTTTATCGCCGATCAGAATCCTATCGATCAGTATTATGCCAGAAACCCCGAGGCCTTTTTCAATGCTCCTCAGGAAGAAGTGATTCTTGGAATCCATAATCCCTATCTACTCTCAGCCCATCTCCTGTGTGCCGCCGCAGAATTACCTTACAGGATTGAGCGTGACCAGGAATACTTCGGGGAAGCGGCCTCCGATATCATTGATTCTCTCAAGGATGCCCATCTCCTCGCCAGTACATCGAAAGGGTATGTCTACTGCGGCGGAGATAACCCGGTACAGAATACACCGTTCTTTGGAATGGACGCAGAATCCTGGACGGTACGCTATGAAAATACTACCCTTGAGACCATGGATGAAAATCAGGCATATCGGGAAGCATATTTTGGCGCAGTCATTTTTCACCAGGGGGAACGCTATCGTGTCGAAACCATTGATGCAGAACTCCGCATTATCAGAGTAGTAAAAACGTACGATATCTATTCTACCCGGCCGATCATAAGTACGGAAATATCCATTACTTCCAGAGAAAAAACCAGAAGACATAATGATCTTATCGTAAATTATGGAGAAGTCCTGGTTTCATCACAGTTACGTGGGTATTCAGTGATCGAATATGATCAGATCGTAACCACCTGTGAGCTCGACGTTGCTCCAAGACAATTCACGACGAAAGCCTGCTGGATTACGATTGATGAGGAATGCGGAATTGATGCCGAAGCCTTTCCCGGATCCCTTCACGGTGTTGAACATGCCCTCATAGCTGCAATGCCGCATTATGTATTGTGTGACAGGTCCGACATCGGCGGGGTGGCAACCCCATTCCACAGTGACACCCTTGCTCCAACCATTTTCATGTATGATGGAGTGAAAGGCGGCATAGGTCTCACTGAAAAAGCAGCGGACCTTTTTCCGGATATTCTTACTTTTGCCCATGAACTGGTAACCGGTTGTCCCTGCATGGACGGCTGCCCGTCATGTATTCACTCTCCAAAATGCGGAAATAATAATCAGCCCCTGAATAAAGCCGGTACGGCTGAACTTCTAAAATACCTTGAGGTTGAATCCAAAAAACCGTTGTCTATAAATAATCCTGATGTGAATTCTTAATATAGGTTTAAACCATGAAAATCGAGCATATTGGTGTATCATCCGCAGCATTTGTTGTGGGAGGAGTATTGGCCGTCCTCTGGGCAATCCTTGGAATACTTAAAGGTGTTCTGCTGATGTTCAATCTTCAGCTTGACGTAGGATTCACAGTTGGACTTGGTTTAGGTGTTGTCGACATCCTCGCCTATTTCATCATCTACGCACTCGCAGGCTTCATCATCGGCATGATTGCTGGAGCAATTTCTGCAGTTGCCTACAACAAAACCGTCAAACTCTTTGGCGGACTTGAAATTTCAGTGAAAGAATAAAAAAATATTTTTTCTTTTTATTTTACCTCTTTCCGAATTTACGTAAACGTCAGATCGAAAAAGAACACATTTGCCGGATCCTGCCCTGATCTCTGATATGTTGCTTTGAACTCATACGTTCCTGCTTTTTCTGCCGTTACATACCAAACGTATGTTCCGCCGACACCAACAAGTCCGGTGGTGGTATCAGTGATATAATCATCCTTTACGACCTTTAATCCATCCTGCGTTACGGCTGTCCAGTAATACCCGGTTGTCGGGTTTCCTTCCGTGCAGATTTTGACAACGTCGCCTGCTTTCGGATTGACCGTCCCGTCAAACAGTACGCTCAGCATAACATCGCCGGCATAATCATCGTTCTCTGCCTCTGAAAAGACCAGAATCTGCTTCATGGTATAGATCGGTTCGGTATCCGTTTCCCAGGAACGTGCATATGCTGCTTTGAACGTATAGGTCCCTGCCTTTTCAGCGGTTAATGTGTAATACTGATAGCCTCCTCCGCCTGTCCACCCTTCGGGAACAGGTGTCGACTTATACTCATCGGTGACATTCAGTCCGGAACTTTCCATTACGTTCCAGGTGTAGCCGGTCGTGGGATTTGCCGGGAGAATAAATGTCATCGCAGCATTTGCCGGAATCAGTATGCCTTCCTTTTCGACAATAACCGTCAGGACAGGATCATCCGTGTTCACCGGTACTTCCGGAGATACGCAACCCGCTGCAAATATGCAGATGACAAGTATGCATGCTCCAAGAATCATCAGTCTGATTTTCTTCATACTGAATGATGGACCAGACTAATATAAGTATTTTTTTAGAAAAAAAGGGATGGTTACTCGTCGAGAACCTTGCTTGTCAGATCGAGCGGTAAAAGGTACTCGCCGTTTCTGTATGCACGCATGTTTCCGCCGGAGATCTCATCGATTAAAACAACCTGGTCGCCGATCTTACCGAACTCGAACTTAATGTCGTAGAGTTCAATGTTCTTCTTTGCGAGCTCTTCCTTCATGATGCCGGCGATTTTCTGGGTGAGAACTTTCAGGCTCTCATAATCCTCGGGGGACATGATGCCCAGAATTTCAAGTGCATCTTTGGTTACTGGCGGGTCTTCACGTGCATCATCTTTGAACGTTGTCTCGACAAATGCCGGCAGTACTGCTGCTTCCGTAATGTAGTCGCCATAGCGACGGTAGAAGCTACCGACTGCACGGAATCTGCAGATGACTTCAAGTCCCTTGCCGAATGTCTTGGCGGGCTTTACGGTCATCGTTACATTTTCGATGTCTGCACTGATGAAGTGAGTTGGGACCCCTTTTTCGTTCAGGATCTTCATAAAGTACTCAGTTAATCTAAGACCAGCACGTCCGGCACCTTCAATAGTTGGGCCAACTGTGTTCATCCCTGGATCGAATACCCCATCAGCACCAGTACAGTTATCCTTAAATTTCAGCAGATAGTTCCCATCTTCTAGTGAGAATACATCCTTTGTTTTGCCGGTGTATACCAATTTCATGGTACTTATATGTTGGAACTAACCACGTATAATATTGATGCTACATGACAACAGGTAACATGGCCATACGCTGTTATTTGTGGTAGGGTTCGCCGTTCAGGATCCGAAACGCGCGATACACCTGTTCGAGGAGAATAAGCCTGGTCATGGGGTGAGTAAAGGTCATACGGGATAATGACAGTTTTTTTTCGACCGATTGGAGCAATTTTGGTGACAGGCCAAGAGGTCCGCCGATGATGAAGCAGAGGTTCTTTCCGGATAATTTCGCATCGCGAAATACATCGGAAAACTCTTCGCTCGAGAGAGACATCCCGTTCGGGTCAAGAGCGATTTTAAAGAATCCCTCCTTGACATTTGCCAGGATCAGTTCTCCTTCTCTCTCCTTCACGCGGAGTTCATCCGATGCCGAGGCGTTATCCGGGATTTTCACTTCGGCAAGTTCCGTGATGAAAATCTTCCCGTAAGGCCGCAGACGTTTTTCAAACTCGACAACCCCGGATGAAATATAGGCGTCTTTGATCTTTCCTACGCAGACGATCTGAATCTGCATTCAGTCCTCGGATGGTCCCATCTCTTTATCGATCTCCGAGAGCTGCACGATTCTGTCGTAATACCCGATGGCTTCTTTGAGTCTGCCCACAGACTCGAGAGACCGAGCTTTGAGATGCATGGCGGGCATATGATCAGGATCGTTTTTCAGGATGTGGTCGGCGGCTTTTTCCGCCATATCGAATCTGTTCTGCTGAAGATAGATGAGCCCGCGGCAGAAGTTCAGGTCAGGGTCTTTGCATCCCGCAGTTTCCGCTTTGTCGAATGCGGCGAGCGCTTCGGTCGGGTGGCCGGTGACCATCTGCATGAATCCAAGACCGGAAAGGACATAGGGATTTTTCGGATCGGCCTGGGCCGCGGTCGTCATGTCGCTCGTGATATCCGCCGGTTCGCCGATCTTGATCGAAGCAAGGGCTTTTTCGATATGGAGCAGACTGTTTCGCGGGTATTTTCCGATCAGTTTGTCGAAATGTCTGACTGCTTCCGGATATTTACCCATGCGTGATAGCATCTCGGCATATCCGAAGAGGGCTGCGGTGTTTTCCGGGTCTTTGAGGGTCAGCTCGGCATACTGTTTAAGGGCATCCTCCGTTTTTCCGATGTTGGCAAGTGATGCGGCATAGAGGGATCTTATACTCTGGTCATGCGGGCGAAGAGTCAGCATTTCTGCACAGGCTTCTGCCGCTTCAATGTCTTTCCCAAGGAAGTGCAGAGCCTCGGCTCTCAGACGGCGGGTGACTATGTCGTCTGAATTTGATTCGAGCAGGAGGTCGTATCCGGAGAGTGCCTCGTCATATTCACCCCTCATGATATATATCGAAGCAAGTTTTCTGATGACATCCGCATTTGGAATGCCTGCCTGGAGGTATTTTGCATACACCTCAAGGACCTCGTCATACTTCTGCAGCTGCTCAAGAACATCTGCGAGTTCCAGCAGGGCTTTGGTGTTGGCGGTGTCGATATCCGTCAGATGCCGAAGTACTTTTTCCGCATCTTCCAGTCTGCCAAGGTTCACATAGGCCGATCCTTTGTCAGCTAAAGCTTTGGTGTGATCGGAATCAAGGCTGAGGCACCGATCCATGTAGTCGACACAGAGCTTGAACTCGCCCTTTAACAAGTGGACATGTCCAAGCGAGTAAAGGGAGTGGATATCGTCCGGATCTAATTTAAGTGCTGCAGTATAGCAGTCCTGCGCCTGATCCAGCATATCTGCCGAGGTACAAAGATCTCCTCCAAGAGTAAGAAGAGCTTTGCCCCCCTCTCCTTTGGATAATGCAGCTAAAGCCGCATTTGCCGCCTCTTCATTTCGTCCGAGATCGGCGCAGAGTGTCGTGACATGAACTGCCGCTCCGGCAATGTCGGGGTGGTTGTTCATGATTCCAAGATAGGTTTGTGCAGCAGCCTTATTTTGTCCCGCCTCTGCCTGAACCCTTCCAAGATTGAGAAGGATTCCCGGCCGGTCCGGCAGGATTTCGTCTGCTGAGGAAAACGCTTCCACGGCTTTTTCATAATCGCCGAGCATCTCATATGCGGATCCAAGACCTATGTATGGTGCCGGCGTATTGGACGATAAGGCTACGGCATTTTGGTAATGGGTAACGGCCTCTTCGTAATTTCCGGCGGAAAGGGCCGCATCTCCCGCAAGCAGGGTGATTGTAAGATCGCGGGGCTGATACTCTTTTAACAGATGGCCTGCAAGCTGCTCCGCCTCAGCATATTTCCCGGTCCCGCTGCATGCTTTGAGGAGGCCGATATAGGCAAGCGTGTTTTCCGGCGCCGCTTCAACGAGTTTTTGCCATGATCCGGCGGCTTCCTTATATTTCCCTGCAAGCATCATGGACTCGGCGTGCCGTTCCAAAGCCGCGATGTTATCGGGAGATTTTGCAAGTACGCGTGCTGCCGCGTCTCCAGCATACTGATAACGCCCAAGTCCGGCAAGACACCTACTGTGCAGAAGTTCCATGTCGAGCCTTGAGGGAGCATGGCTTAAAACAACGCCGGCGGCTTTGTCTGCGTCTGCGTATCGGCCGAGTGCCGCAAGGGCATATCCCTGCATAGCCAAAAGCCCTTCATTCACGACGCCGACCTCGACTTTAATCTGTTCTTTCTGGGCCGGAGCGTTATCGAACAGATCAAGGTCGCTGTCCTCGAACCATTTCATTTTCGCAGGCGATGGTCCAGCGGTTCCAATTTTTCCCATCTTCTCAAAACTTTCGACTGCCTCTTTGTATTTTCCGGAGAGATACTCGGCACATCCTTTCATATACCAAACCGCAGAATTCGTCTGGTTCAGATGAATGCATTCGACGAATGCTTCGACGGCACGTTTGAATTCTCCGTTCAAAAACGAGATTGTACCAAGCAGATGCCAGAGTTCAGCGTTTGCGTAGCCTTTTGCCAGGATCTTTTCCAGCTGGACCGCGGCTTCTTTCCCGTTTCCGTCCCAGTAAAATGATAAAGCCCGGCGGATTGTGACGGTAATATCATCGCCGGTCGCATAATGCTGGATCATACCGTATGCTGCGGCGGCGCTTTTAAAGTTTCCAAGACTCTCTTCGAGCCGGGCTCTGCGGTACCAGCCGACAATGTTGTTTTCGGCAAGATGGGCATACCGTTTCAGCGCTCCTTCGACATCTCCCGTCATCTCGCTGCAGAATGCGGCGTTGGAGATCAGGTCCGTCTGCCCCAGAGAGGAGGAGAGATCGTCGTAAACCGATCGTGCTTCGGCAAACATTCCGCTTCGCATCAAAAGATCGGCATAACGGATCCGGTATTGGATATTTCCCGGGAAATGGGAGATGAGCTGCGAGCAGACGGCGGCAGCTTCCCGGTATTTTCCGGAACGCAAAAGCCACTCGCATTTTCTGTCTTTGAGGTATACCTCGCTTTCCGGGAGAACGACATGGCCGAGGGCAGAGAGTGCCTCTTCGTATTTTCCAGAATCTCCCAGAATAACCGCGAGCGAGGTCCAGGCATGGAAATCATCCGGGTTGAGTTCCACAACTTTGGCGTATGATCTGGAGGCTGCATCGTATTTTTGAGTAAATTTCTGGCAGGCGGCAAGTTTTGTCCAGAGCTTTGCCGAACCCGGCTCTAGTTCCAGAGCTTTTGTGAAATGCTGGGCTGCGTCGTCGTACATTCCTTTTTCGTATGCCTGTTCCCCGCGTGCTATCCACGGATTCTGTTTGTCGTTTTTGCCGAAAAGACCGCCAATATCTACCATTCCTTCCTCCTTGCTACTCTGTTTAAACTATTTCCGCCCAGTGAATATAAAGCCTATCTGTGAATCATCAGTGCCAGAAACGTTTGGACTTTATAGAACGAAACACAATAGATTTACTATGGATTCCCGTGAAACCGACAAAGATCTGCGTGATGCCCAGAATCTGCCGTATGATCCTGATACGCTTCGAAGAATCAACGAGCACCCCTGTTACAGTCAGGATGCACGACACGTGTTCGGCCGGTGCCATGTTGCCGTCGCTCCGAAATGTAATATTCAGTGTAATTACTGTGTCAGGGATTATGACTGCGTCAACGAATCCCGTCCGGGGGTAACGAGCGAGATCCTTGCTCCCGGTGATGCTTTGGAGCGGATCGATGAAGTCGTTTCACGGATGAAACACATTAAAGTCGTGGGAATCGCAGGGCCCGGAGACCCGCTTGCAAACGAGGAAACGTTCGAGACGCTCCGTCTCGTCCATGAAAAGTATCCTGATGTGATTCTTTGTATCAGTACGAACGGTCTTCTTCTTCCGGAAAAGATCGATATTCTGGAAAAATACGGTGTCAGAAACATCACGGTCACCCTGAATGCGATCGATCCTGCCATCGGTGAAAAGATCTACACGTTCGTCGAGTATGGAGGAAAAAAGTATCATGGACGCGAAGCTGCCGAACTTCTGCTGAAAAACCAGATGAAAGGTATCGAAGAAGCCGTGAAGCGAAAGATGCTCGTCAAGATCAACACTGTGTACATCCCGGGTGTAAACGATCAGCATATCCCGGAGATCGCAAAGAAGGTTGGAGCCATGGGAGTTTTCAACTTCAATATCATACCGCTTATCCCGCAGTATAAATTCAAGGATGTCGTGCCGCCGACGCCTGCTGATAAGGCAAAAATGCACGAACTTTGCGCACCCTATGTCCGTCAGATGCGTCATTGTCAGAGATGCCGGGCTGACGCCGTCGGCATTCTTGGAAAAGATGTCCAGAACGAATTCGGATGCTGCGGCAAAGGCGACGGGTCAGGAAAAGGCTGCAGCGGCGAGTAATTCCTTTCCGAAAACCGGCTTCCCTCCTTCTCTTTTTTTTCGGCGTATCTGCTTTTTTCCGGCTTTCATTCTCTCACTACCCCAACAATTAAAGCCTTTCCCTACCAACAATAATATACCTTACATACACCCGCCCCACGCTTCACACATTCGGCGGACAAAAACGGTTAGATGGGGAATCTGGAAATCTTCCCATTATATAACAATGATATCAAAAATACCGGCAGAGCCCAAGGCTACGGAAAAGTCTGCGAGGCTCTCAACACTCTCGGGTAGATTCTATCCAAAAAATGAGCAGGAGCTGGATGCACTGTTGTCCGCTCTTTTTGCAGCTACGGAAACGTCTGTTTCGGATCCGTACGGGATACTCGTTCCTCATGCAGGCTATGTGTATTCGGGGAAAACGGCCGCATACGGGTATGCCGCGATATCTCCGGCATTTAACGGGACCTTTGTTCTGCTCGGTCCAAGTCATGCAGGGCTCGAAACATCCACCGCGGATATGATCTGGGAAACGCCGCTTGGGAACGTGTTCCCGGACTCGGCATTTATCGAGGCCCTTTCGGCGCAGATTCCTGTTCGGAACGATTTGATCTCGGCAGAGGAAAACTCCCTCGAAGTTCAGCTGCCCTTCATCCGGTATCGGTTCCCAAAAGCCAGGATCGTTCCGATCCTGATGGGAGACCAGTCGCCAAACGGTGCAGTCAGGGTTGCACAGGCGGTTTTGTCTGCTGCAGAAACCACCGGGATCCGTCCGATTATCATCGCATCTGGCGACGGTTCGCATTATGTGCCGGCGAAGATTGCCGCAGAAAAAGATCTGGCCGTCCTTGCAGCCGTAAGGCATCTGGATGTTTCCGTCTTCTACGATACACTGTTCAGGCTTCGCCCCTCTATGTGCGGCTACGGATGTATTGCCGCCATGGCGCTGATCTGTTCCTCGTTTGGTGCAAAAGAGGCCCGTGTTCTTTTATATCAGACATCTGGGGATGTCACCGGCGATCTGACCGAAGTAGTAGGATATGCTGCCATGGAGGTTGTCTGACATGGCAACATGGAGTGCTCCGGGAAAAGTCATCCTTTTTGGGGAACATTCAGTTGTTTACGGAAAACCTGCCATCGCGATGGCGATAAAACCCCGGGTTCAGGTGACGGTTCGGCATTCCCGTTATTATCAGAAACCAAACTCCCCTTACATCTCGGAATGTTTCCGGCTCACCGATGTGAAAGGCAGTGTGTATGTCAGATCCCAGCTGCCGAGCGCCTCGGGCCTCGGGTCTTCGGCGGCCGTGACGGTAGCAACGCTTTTTGCGATCAACGATGAGTTTGAACTGGGATACACCCGCGAAGAAGTCGGGGATCTGGCCTTCGAGGTGGAAAAAGCAACGCAGGGCGGGCGTGCCAGTGCGACCGACACGTATGTTTCGACATTCGGCGGCCTGGTCTTTATCCGGGGCAGTGAAAAACGCCGTCTTCTTCCCCCGCAGAATCTCTCAATCGTGATCGGTAACTCGCTTATCTCGCACAACACCGCTGAGATGGTGGAGAAAGTCGCCGAACTCAGACGAACCTCGCCCGTGATTGCAAACGGGATCATGGATGCGATCGGCGGCGTGACCATGGAAGCCATGCACAATCTTGAAAATCCTAAAGAGCTGGGTGTTTTGATGAACCGGAACCATGCTCTCCTCGACGCGCTCGGCGTTGGTCACCCGGTCTTGTCCCAGCTGGTTCTTGCGGCCAGGAATGCCGGTGCATACGGAGCAAAACTTTCCGGCGCCGGCGGCGGGGGATGCATTTGGGCTCTCTGCTCAAAGGGTTCCCGCAACCGGGTGGCCGGGGCGATCGAAGACTGCGATGCCCGTCCGATAACCACGTCCATAGATACGGAAGGGGCGCGGAGGGAAAAAGATGAGTGAACTGGTAATTATCAAACTCGGCGGCAGTATTGTAACGAAAAAATCCGAAGACGGCGTCGTCGATTCGGCAAAGATCACCCTTCTGGCAGAGCAGATCGCCCCGTTTGCCGGGAAATTCCCCCTCATCATCGTGCACGGGGCAGGCTCCTGCGGTCACCCCGAGGCAAAGGCCTATGATATCCCGGGCGGCGTCACGAAAGAAAACGCCGCAGGAATTTATGTAACCCACACGGCAGTTTCCACGCTCAACCGCTCAGTGGTCGCCTCGCTTCGCAAAGCCGGCATGGAAGCTGTATCTCTCCATCCGTTCGGGTGCTGTCTTGCGGAAAACGGTCGGCTCGTCTCGGCAGGCGTTTCGCAGATCAAAGAGATGCTTGCTCTTGGGATAATCCCGGTTCTGCACGGTGACGTGGTCATGGACACAAAACGCGGCGCATGTATCATTTCCGGCGATCAGATCGTCCCCTACCTTGCAGTCAAACTCGGCGCAGAACGCGTAGGGATCGCGACCGATGTCGGCGGCGTTCTTGAAAACGGCGAGATCGTTTCCGAGATCAACCGGAAAAACGTCGGAGAAATCGATCTCGGCGGGTCGTCGAGCACCGATATAACCGGCGGGATGCGCGGAAAGATCAATGAACTTCTCCTTCTCGCCGACGAGGGGGTCGACTCACACATCTTTGCCGCGAACCGTGTGGGAGACTTCCTCGCAGGACACAATTACGGCGGAACTCTGGTGAAAAAATGACCCCGAATACACCTACCTCATCACGAAAACTGGATCATCTGCGCCTCTGCAGCGAAACCGACGTAACCGCCGGAAGTGCGGGATTTGAAGACATCATTCTCGTCCATAACGCCCTGCCCGAATGCGATCTTGACAGGATCGATCTCTCCGTCGATTTCCTTGGAAGAAATCTATCCTCGCCGTTGTTTATCTCCGCCATGACCGGCGGCCATCCGGACACCGCCGAAGTGAATCGCGTGCTTGGAAGTGCCGCGGAGAAATACGGTCTTGCGATGGGGGTCGGGTCTCAGCGTGCTGCTCTCGAAAATCCCGAGCTTGCAGACAGTTTCAGTGTCGTCAGAGACGCCGCACCTCATGCCTTCCTCTGCGGAAACATCGGGGCGGTCCAGCTGGCCAGCCACGGGATGGAGTGGGTGGATGCCGCGGTCGATATGATCGACGCCGATGCACTTTGTATCCACTTAAACTTCCTTCAGGAAGCCGTCCAGCCCGAAGGCGACCATGATGCGACCTCGTGTCTCGATGCCATATCAACGGCCTGCAAAGAAGCAAACGTTCCTATAATCGTAAAAGAGACCGGATGCGGTATTTCCTCTGAAGTTGCCGCCCGGCTTTTCGATGCCGGTGTTTCAGCAATCGATACCGGCGGATACGGCGGGACCTCCTGGGCAAAGATCGAGGGGGCCCGTGCACAGAAAAGGGATGCTGCCGGTGATAAAGCTCTGGCCGGACTTGGAAATTCTCTGCATACATGGGGAATTCCTACCACAGTCAGCGTTTTTGAGGTAGCGAAGGTGAGTAAAGGACCGGTTATTGCAACAGGCGGGTTGAAGACCGGTCTTGATATTGCAAAAGGGATCGTTCTTGGTGCCACGCTTGGAGGGATGGCTTTATCCCTCCTTAGCCCGGCACTTTCCGGCGAGGAAACCCTTGGATCTGCAATAGACAAAATTCACACGGAACTCAGGGCTTCGATGTTTCTCTGCGGGGCACAAGATATTGCCTCCCTTGCAAAGGTCAGGTATTACCTCCTTGGAAACGTCAGGCAGATGATTCGGACATAAAAAAATCAGGAAACAAAATATGGTTGACATAGAAGTAATAGCCGTAGGCGGGTACAACGAGGTCGGAAGAAACATGACCGCGGTCCGCGTCGGCAAAGAAATCGTCATTTTCGACATTGGCTTATATCTGGACCCGATCACGGGTAACAACAACGTGGATATGGAGAATATGCACTCGCTGGATCTTATCCAGATGGGTGCCATTCCCGATGACACTGTAATGAACTCGGTCGAAGGGACCGTCAAAGCGATCGTCTGTACGCACGGTCACCTGGACCACATCGGTGCTATCCAGAAACTTGCCCACCGGTATAACTGCCCGATCATCTCGACTCCATATACGAATGAGCTGATCAAACAGCAGATCGAAGGCGAACGCAAATTCTCGGTGATGAACAAGACCTTTGCACTGAAGGCCGGAGGGAAATACACCATCTCCCAGAACCTCACCTTAGAGTTCGTCCGCGTTCAGCACAGTATCATTGATTCGGTCATGGCCGTTCTCCACACCCCGGTCGGCTGCGTCGTATATGCAAACGATTTCAAGTTCGATATGACGCCGGTGATCGGTGAAGCTCCGGATCTCGCCCGCATGCGTGAGATCGGGAAAGAGGGCGTCAAGGTTTTGATCGTTGAATCGCTGAACCTTGATGACCGCGGCTACTCTCCAAGCGAACAGGTTGCCCGTCTGCGGGTCCGCGATGCGATCATGAGGTGCGAGGACGACAAGAACGCTATCATCGTCTCGACGTTTGCTTCGCAGATCGCGAGGATCAAGACGATCACCGAATGCGCCCGCGAGATCGACCGGATCCCGGTGCTTCTCGGCCGCAGTATGGAAAGGTACAACACCACTGCAGAGATTTTAAAGCAGGTCGCTTTCCCGCAGGGGACCAGCATTTATGGAAACAGAAAAACCACCGACCGGATGCTCCGCCGCGTTCTGAAAGAAGGCAAGGACAAGTTCCTCCTCGTTGCGACCGGTCACCAGGGTGAGCCGGGATCAATGCTTTCGAGAATCGCACTCGGCGAGACGCCTCTTAAGATCGAGAGGGGAGATAAGGTTATGTTTTCTGCAAACATCATCCCCAATCCGACCAACTATGCCCAGCGTGCCGAGGTCGACCGGCTTCTGATGCGGCAGGGTGCCCGTATCTTCGACGGACTTCACGTGACCGGTCACGCCTATTATCAGGAACATTACGATCTGCTTTCCATGCTGAATCCTGAACACATCATTCCGTCCCACGGTCCTTTCGCTATGAAAGGCGGATACGTGGCGCTTGGTTCCGAATTTGGATACACCCTGAATAAGGAGGTCCATATTATGCAGAACGGCGACCGTCTGGTCCTTCCGAAATGAGATGATCTTATGAAACTTGATGAATATCTGAAATCTGTAGCCGCCAAAGTCGATATGGAGGCGGATGAGTATAGTAAAGCCGTCGATTCGACCCTGCAGAAAGCTGCGTCCCATCTCCTCGTAAGCGGAGGGAAACGTCTGCGGCCGGCTCTCGTGCTTCTCTCGGCTGAATCTATCCGGAAAGGAGCATCGGAAGATATCTTCCAGGCAGCTCTCGCTCTTGAATGGACCCACACTTTCACGCTGGTTCATGATGATATCATGGACGGCGATTCTCTCCGCCGCGGGAGACCCACGGTCCATGTCGTCTGGAACGAGGCCACCGCGATTCTCGCGGGCGATGTGTTGTATGCGAACGCGTTTGAATATCTCTGCCGCGTGAAAAATGCCACGGCCGAGTCCAAAGTCATCGCAGTTCAGATGCTTGCTCACTCCTGCCATGAACTCTGCGAAGGCCAGCAGGAGGATGTCTCCTTCGAGACGAGATCCGATGTGACCCTGGAAGAGTATCTCTCGATGGTTCGGAAAAAGACCGGTGTCCTTTATGCGGCAGCTGCCGGAATCGGAGCCGCCCTTGCCGGCGGGGATGTCAAACAGATTTCCGCTCTGTACACGCTTGGCCTGAACACCGGTATCGCTTTCCAGATTCAGGATGATATCATCGATCTTCTCGCACCGTCGGAAGTCTCCGGTAAAGATCAGGCATCGGACCTCCGGGAAAACAAACAAAGCATTCTTGCAATCCTTGCACGCGACGGAGGCATTGACCTTTCCGCATATCACAAGCCGGAACTTTCCAAAGAGGAGATCAGTGAAGCAATCAGCCTTCTTGAGACCTCGGGAGTTCTGGACAAAGCCCGGGGCATGGCTGAAAAACTCATCAATGATTCCAAAGCAGGGCTTTCCGTTCTTCCTGACTCGGAAGCAAAGACTCTCATTCTTGAGATGGCCGACTTCTTCGTTGCAAGAAAATACTAATATTATTCCCCTTTTTGCGGTCCTGCATTTTCTCATATGTTGAGCTTGTTTTGGGTGGCGGGTTGGACGCTGAAAGCGTCCGACCTCAGCGGAGCAAATCTTTGATTTGCGCCTGAAGGCTTCGGTTTCGTGTACGGGATTCTTTCGGATGGTACAATTCATCACACGAAATGCACGAAAAACACACGAAAACACGAAAAATAGATAGATCGGTTGTTAGGCGATTGTACATCATATCCTCCCCCGTCCCCCTTTTTGTGCATTTCGTTGATTTTTGTGGATTTGGTGTGGGGGACGGGGGTACTACCTGGAGCCCATCCAACTGTTTTTTTTCTTTTCGTGTTTTCGTGTGTTTTTCGTGCATTTCGTGTGATGGCTGGTATCACTCAAAAAATCCCATACACCAAATCGAAAAATATCGGCTAAGGTCGCCCCTACGGGTCGTCTGCTTCGCTTCGCTCGCATCCAACCCGCAGTCGCAAATCAAAGATTTGCTCCGCTGAGGTCGGCCGCTTTCAGCGTCCGCCCCGCCCCCTAAATTCATGTCATATCACGTCCAAATACTATCCCATGAAGTTTTCGCGGGAAATTGAACTTCGGGGCCACATTGTAGATTCCGGTATCCTTGCCAAGGTCATGGACACCGTGGTTGAATACAATGGTGATTTTGAAACGGAAGAGTTCACTTTAGGCCGGCAGAAGACGGATCCGAGTTATGCCAGAATGCAGATCTCAGCAGAGACGCCTGAGCAGCTTAGTGCCCTGATCAGCGAACTTCGCCGGTTAGGTGTGCTTGTATCCGGGGAGGCCGAAGTCGAGCTCGTCTCCGTTGTAAAAGCAAAAGTAGCGCCGGAGGGATTCTACTCAACAACCAATCACCCGACGTATGTCCATTATCTGGATACCTGGATCCCGGTCGACACCATGAAAATGGATGCGCTGATCTCGGTCGACACGAAAAATATGACCGCAAAATGCGTTGTCCAGGGCAAACTTCAGCCGGGAGACACCGTTGTCGTCGGCGAAGAAGGCGTCAAGGTCGACTTCCCCGAACGTCCGCGTGAGATCGGCGTTTTCGAGTTCATGGGCGGCAATGTCTCTTCCGAGCGGCCAAGCCGGACCATCATCAGCCGGATCGCCAAAGAACTCCTCGCGGTCAAAGCCTCGGGAAAAAAGGTCGCGCTTGTCGGCGGACCCGCGATCGTGCATACAGGGGCATCCGACTCGGTGGCCGCCATGATCCGCGAAGGTTATCTGGACGTCATCTTCGCTGGAAACGCTCTTGCGACACACGATCTTGAGAGCAGCATCTTTGGCACATCGCTTGGCATGAACCTTGCGACCGGTGAACTGGTGAGCGGAGGACACCGGCATCACCTCTATACCATTAATAAGATCATGAATGCAGGATCGATTCGCGCCGCTGTTGAATCCGGCCTGGTTACCCGGGGGATCATGTATGAATGCATCAAAAATAATGTCCCCTATGTGCTTGCCGGTTCGATCCGTGACGACGGCCCTTTGCCCGATGTTATCCAGAATGTTATGGAATCCCAGGACGCCATGCGCCGGCATATTCCTGAACTTGGCATGGTCTTGATGGTGGCAACCCTCCTGCACTCCGTGGCTGTTGGAAATCTCCTTCCCTCACACGTCAAAACCATCTGTGTGGACATCAACCCGGCATCCGTCACAAAACTCATGGATCGCGGAACCTCCCAGGCGATCGGGTTGATAAGCGATGCAGGAACATTTATGCCGCTTCTTTTGGAAGAGTTGAGAAATCAGTCGAAGCACTGATCTCTCCAAAAATTACTTACTTAAAAAAAATCGGTGCTGCAGCCGGTAATGGCGACGTGGTGCGCGTCACAGTATTCCTGAAAAGGTTCACGGTTGAACTCGAAAATTTTACAGATGGCAATGGCCTTGTCACAACTGAGCGAATCCTGAACACCTAATGCTTTAAGTGCTTTTTGATACATGATTGGATTTTCTTCCATAGAACTCTAATTGTCATTATTGAATGATAAATCTATGTGTGATATTTTTTTCTCTGAATACATATGTTTATTACTTATACCAGCTGATATATCATCGAACACGGAAGGTGAAATCAGAAATGACCACGAAAATTTATGTAAGGGAACGCAACAAGGTCGGAACTGGAGTACAGGAACCGAGATATCGGATTGCCGCCGTCACCGGAGACCGCAGCGATATTCGTTTTTCTGCCAGTCATTTCAGAAAAACCGAACTTGAGGCTATTCTGCAGGGTACCGATTGCGAACTCATCTATCTTGCCCCGATGGACGAGGCAGAACACGGTAAAAAGAAATACTCTGACTGACTTTATGTATAGTACGTATGAAAATAACGCCCTATACACGTAAAAGTCTGGAATCTAATCTTAAGGATGAAACCCTCTCCCGCTTCGGTCTTCTTGCCGGGCAGGAGGGGATCACCCCTCTTCGTATTGCTCCGGAAGTTAACGTCGTCAAGATCGGCGGACACGGAGTTATTGATTATGGATCGATCGCGGTCCACCCTCTTATTACTGAAATAAAGGCACTGTGTGCCGATTTTCCTATGCTCATTATGACCGGCGGCGGGGCACGCGTTCGTCATATAATGGACATCGGTCTGGATCTTGGAATGCCGACTGGTGTTCTTGCCTCCCTTGCAGGGAAGATCAGCGAACAGAACGCTCTTATGCTCTCTATTCTGCTTGCAGATGTTGGAGGGCAGGCCATTTCCACTGCCGATATTCTGGAGGTCCCAAACCTCCTCAGACAGGGTGTTTTGCCGGTGACTCAGGGGACTCCGCCGTTTGGCCTTTTTGAGGTCCCCCCCGAAAAGGGTATGCTGCCTCAGTATCGGACCGACTGCGGCGCGCTTATCGCGGCAGAAGTTCTTGGAGCGAAATCCTGCATCTTAGTGAAGAATACCGCCGGCCTCTTTGATAAAAATCCATTTTTATGTGAGGATGCCGAGTTGATCCCTTCAATTACTACGACCGAACTAATGGATATGGGTATGGATGACATGGTCATGGAACATAAGGCCGTGGAGATTCTGTCTCATTGTAAAAATCTGCATGAGGTCAAAATCGTCAATGGACACAACCCGGGTGAACTGACTGCGGTTTTACGTGAAGGAAAAGCCGGAACGATAATCCGCCGCGGCTGATTCTTTCTCCCTCCCTTTTCAAGTAGGCAGCTTTGGATTGAGTACTTTCGTACAAGAATAGATTGTTTTTTTAGGTAAATCTCAGTTCGATTACCTTCAGGAGTTTTACCGATCCATCTGTGAAGATTCCCCGGACGCCGACATTTCTCGTTCCCGTTACCTGGGAAGCAATACCGACATAGACGATCTGGGTTGCGCCGCTTGGAACATTCTGCACGACGGGCGCATATCCTTCGATCTCCAGAGAGAGCTGGACAAGTTCGCCGACCTTTTCTCCTTCATATATCGTGACAATGATGTCGTTTCCGGATATTGCAGGATGTACAAGAACTTCTGGATCCTTGAGGGACTGGTCGAGAATATAGGAGGCTCCAAAAAGTAATCCGCCAAGAGAAGCAACCAGGATCACGATGATGGTTATCACGAGAGATATCGCCATAACTATCCTTCTCTGTTTTGGGCTTGTTTTCTTGTAGCGGATAACCATTTACGTTCACTCGAGAATTATGAGACTACCTAGATACACCGAGGCATTAGCCGGTTCAACATAGATCAGCACGTACTGTTCTTCGTTTGAGGGCGGGATACCCCAGAGACAATACATCCATCCCCCGCCTGCCTGGGCAAGGGAAATGACCTCGCGGGCTATCGACATTCCAAGCGAATTTATCATGCCCAGCTGGTTAGTTCCCGCCATCTCCGGGTTCATCGCATCCGCAAGGTCAATTCCGTTTTCCGTGACGGCAAACGGATATAATCCTTCGATCTGCAGTTCACTGTTTGGATCCTTGATCATCTCAATCACCGATTCGATTCCTTCCGTCTTCGCAAGATACTGCATGTTTCTCACCTGATACGTCAAATCCTCGTGTTCGGTCCAGGAGATGTACTGGTCCTGGGACAAGGGGTTTTCCTGTATATATATGCCAGATCCGATCAACCACGTATCATCCACCGGCATAACATAGGAAAGTTTGAACTCCTGCGCAAAGTCATGATCCGGGTTTGGATACAGATAACAGACATACCCTCCTCCCTGTTTTGCTCTGGCGATCACTCTATGCAGAACCTTGACTCCATTTGGGTCCTCCATGAAAAATCGGTCTTCGCCGATAAGGCCTGGCTGATAGGGTAGAGCCAACACTTCTCCATCCATGCTGTATGCAAAGATATACTGCTCCCCATTGACGAACTCACCTTCTTGATCATTGAACGCATTCAAGGCCTCTTCTTTGGTATGGGTCTGAGCATAGACATACGCCTTCTCGACAAAACTTTTCAGATCTTCTATCGTCAGGTTTGTTTTTGTCTCGTTTGTGGTCTTCACTTCGGCATTGTCGGTAACGACCATCCTCCACTCCATGCCGTATCCTGGATACACCGTGTCCCAGACCGCGTTGATCTGGATCATGTCGACCCACGTGGAGTCATAGAACAGATACGAGACATTTCCAGACGAAGAATCAATAATTATCTTCGCTGCATTCTGTAAGGTGTCGCTCTGATACAAGGAATCAGTAAATATGTTTTTACCGATCTCCTGCGAGTCCTTATCATAAATCACTATGCCGTCATTTTGAGCGACCCACAATGTGTATCCATATATGTGTCTGACGTATTCATTGAGTCCGGCAAAAAGCGCCCATGTATTGATCCCGACCCGTAGAGTACCGTTAAACGTACCCTCTGCATCATACAACGGCGCAGTGATCACGATCCCGCTTTCATTATTGAGCAAACGCGAGTATCCTGATATTATGCACTGTGATCCTGCGGCCTGGTAATCCTCTTTGGTATAATGGGTTGTTGCCTTGCTGACACCGATCTCCATGGTTTGACTGAGATCTTCAGTTGACGCAATGAGCGTGTTATTTGTATCAAACAGTCCTGCTTCGAACGAAAACGGGATGTCCCGTCTCAATTTCAGAAGTGCAAGCTCGACTTTCGGATCATCGATTGGTACGCCGTCAAGGTCTCTCGCGGTTTTCCACACTAAACAGCACGCTTGCTCCATCTCTTTGGTGATCAAATGCGTGAGCGGATAAAGGGCCGCATCCATCTCACTGATGTGTTCAGCGGAAACCGGCTGCAGTTCGGTTGTATTTTGTGCAGATATAACACACCCGGAGGTACAAATGCAAAATAGGAGTAATGCAATTATACTGACACCCGAAATTACATGCCGTGTCATTTTTTCACCAGGGTTTTGATGATGACCCCTCTCTTTGAAGAGTTTCCGTCTTTTTCCGTATGGAGCATCAGTCCTCGTTTTTCTAAAAGATTTGATCATTTTCCGCCTCCACTCACTCCAGGATCATATAACTGGCAAAGTAGGTGTCGTTCCCTGCCGGCTCCACATAATCCAGAACAAACACCTCTTTTTGTTTTTCCGCGTCCCAGGCAAGCGTATACATCAGACCGCCTCCTTCCTGACCCAGGGATATTCCTTCCCTGACAAACGACATTCCGTAACTGTTGAGACTGCCGAGCTGATTGGTCCCGACAATCGCCGGGTCATTGGAAAAGGCAAGAATAGTACCGTTTCCAGAGATCGCAAACGGATACAGACCATCCCGCTGGAATGAACTGTTTGGATCCATCATCATGTCGGTAACGGCAGGAATACCCTCGACGGCTGCAAGATACTTCATGGTTCGAACCTGCTTGATAAGTTCGTTTCGCATCTTCCAGTCGACATTGGTCGTATGGGAAAACGGAGCATTATGTTCATACAGACCAGCACCAAGGTACCATTCGTTGTCTACCGGGATCACATAGGAGAGCTTTAATTCGGTAGAGTAACCGACACTTGGATTTGGATACAGGTACAGAACATACCCTCCGCCCTGCTCTGCCCGTGCGATCACTCTCTGTACATATTTTACGCCGGCAGGATCCTCTGCAAACCAGGAATTTTCTCCGATAAGTGCCGGCTGATAGGGAAGCGACAACACGGTCCCGTCCATACCTCCTGCAAAGATATACAGCTCTCCGTCAATAAAATCCCCCTTTGGATCATTGAATGCGGCGAGGGCTTTTGTTTTACCTTCGGTCAGGGCATAGATATAGGCCTTCATAACGAACACCTTCAGTTCGTCTGGAGTAACTATCGGCTCCATAAGTTCGTGGAGTGGCGGGACTGTGTCGACAAGTACAATTTTCCATGTCTGTCCGTATCCTGGTTCAAGTGTGCTCCATACGGCATTTGTCTGGGAAATATTGTTCCATGCTGCTGAATAGAAAATGTAGGAGGTGTGTCCTGATTCGTTTGTGAGAATATCTTTAGTTGCTGCAGTGAATGATGGTGTGTACGCCGATGAAGGGTTCGTGAGGTCGGATCCGATTTTGGTCATTTCTTCGTCATATATTATTTGTCCGTTTTCCTGAGCGGCCCAGACGGTATATCCGTATTTTGTCCTCAGTTCGTCCGCCGGTCCGGAGAAAAGAGACTCTATGTTGAGAGATACCTGTATGGTCCCGTCATAATTGCCTTCTGCGTCGTAGACTGGTGCAATAACCTTTATTCCTCTGTCTCCATTTTGGAATGTGACAAAGTTGGATACTACACAGGCAGATCCGACAGCTTTTAGCTCTTCTTCGGTGTATGGCGTAGTTATGATCTCTGTTCCAACGAGTTGCTGACTATTCTGTTCTCCCGTAATGGCTGTAAGAATGTTGTCCTTGTCCACGCGGCCGACTTCGTAAGAGAGGGGGATCTCACTTTTGAGTTTCAGTAAAGCGAGATCTACCTCCGGGCCATCTTTGGGCATGCCGTCTAGTTCTCTTGCTGCATTCCACACCGCTGCAGTCGTCTCCTTCATCTGCTCATCGATGTTTAGGATATAGGTGTCCAGAGCTGCGTCCATCTCGGCATAGTACTCATCCGATACCGGCTGAAGCGTCGGTGTTTCCTGAACTGGCGTAATACAGCCGGATGCAGATATAAAAAAAAGAACTATCAGTATGGATAGGATCTTCGAAGACGCGTTTCGTATCATGATCGGATTCCTTAGTGAACAATAGGAAAGGGAAAGTTCTTATATCTTTTTATCGTGGGAATTACTTTCAGTTTTTTCTCATTCGAGAATCATAAAACATGCAAAGCAGGCATCATTGCCCGCCGGTGACCATCATGAGATGGAAAAAATCCATCGACCTACCACTCCAAGAATCATTTTTGCAGACATTTTGCGATGGAGAGGTACGCTCAACTATTCTCCTCCACCTTTTCCCTCCTCATCACCCGCCTCAATACCCCGGATTTTTCCGCGTCTCTACTCGAAAACCACAATTTCGATTGGAAAATACCCGTCTGCCAAGCAAAAACACCCCTTTGCCGACAGCAAAATACCATACCCCAGACAAAAAATACGCCGTATGCTGGCGATTCTGCCGGCAAAACCTCAAAACTATATAAAGGAATACCCAGGCGCCTGGAAAAAACGATGACCCGGGGCAGACTACCTACCTACGTATGTAGCTACAGCGGAAGAAAATCTCTCATCAATCACTTTTTTTTTAGGCGCCTAGTCTCTTATTATTATTATTTTATGTACATTGCAGAAGAGAGAGAGAGAGAGAGAGAGAGAGAGAGAGAGAAGAATCAAAATAAAAATTACTCCTATATAAATTACTACGTCAGTAGGTAGGTAGTTTTACCCGGGTCATCATTTTTTCCAGGCGCCTCCCTGTTAATTTATATATAATGACCGCATGGGGGAGAAAATACGTCGAATCTTGCCGATTTACAATTTCGACCACCGAAAATCATCATTAAAAAATGGTCAAAATTGATCGGCGGGAGGTGATTTTGGAATCGAAACACCTATTTGCGAATGGAAAAATGAACAAAATTTCGTCCGTGAAGATCGTCCCAAAAACGACCCCGGAACTACCGATCCAATTCGGAAATGGTAAGGCCGGGTTTGGATGTATGAGAATTCCACCGCGAATAATCGCGAATCTCCGCGAATCGCATTTTCCTTACGCTGTCTTCTTGTCCTCGTCGTTTCACTCCTCGGCCGCGTTCCTACGCTCCGCCTGATCGGCTCCGCGTGGCCGGAACGCCAGCGTGGAAAATGCTGGAAAACCCGCGTCGCGGGTTTTCTCCTGATAATTTATTGATCTATTTTGTAATTACAAGGATTTCAGACTCTTTATAGAAAACCCGCGACGCGGGTTTTCCAGCATTTTTCGTTTCGCCGTCCCGACCACGCGGAGCCGATCAGGCGGAGCGTAGGGACGCGACCGAAGGTCAAGAGGGCGGAACAGGAAAAATGCGATTCGCGGAGATTCGCGATTATTCGCGGTGGAATATCTCATGTGTCCACACCCGACCAACTCCTTCCCGAATCTTCACGTTTTTCTCCCCCCTCCTAATACGATTTTTTTGCATCGTAAAATCCTCTTCTCACTCACTGACCACCACGGATCTGCAAAAATAGGAGGCATTATCGCACCGCGCGGTTCGGGGTATAAATACTCACAATCCAACAAAAGATATATTCCGGGGACCTCTCCCGAAAACCAAAAACACCAAAGCAAGCGTGATACCAAGAAAAAAATCAACAAACCGCCGGCCATAATCCGACCGGCCAAAAGGACTCTCTTTCCCCCAACTTCGACGTTACCTCAGCCCCCCTTATCTTCTCTAAATTATGATGCAATTTTTGAAATAATTTCTCGTTTTTCAAAAAAACATACACTAATATGCATAGAAAAATAATTATTTTGTATGCAACTGAGGGGGAAATGACCCCGGTGAAACTGCTGGAAAAAACCTCTGCAAAAGAGGGGAAGTGATAAAAAATTGAAAAACCATTTCAACCTCACGATCAGCGACCCTGACAAAAAGACGTTCGCTGCATTCACGAAAAAGTATCCAAACCCGAGGACTTCGAAAGTCATCCTCGCTCTCATCAGAGAACACATGAAAGGAGAACCACAGAGAAATGCCTGACTTTAGAGTTTACGTCCCAGAATCAAAATCCGGGGTCATGTATCAGTTCAAAGAACAGTTCGGCAAAGATGGATCACCCATGATCGTAAACTTCATGGAAGAATCCCTGAATGGAAATGTGGCCGCTCCCGAAAATCAAGAAGAAAAAACCGCCCGCATCTACGACCTCTACTTCGGCGACATAACCAACGAACGTGAATTCGTCCGACTTCTCGGCGGAAGAAAAAGCGCGGAAGCCGCCGTCATCAACCGGTGTGCAGAACTTAGCAGAAAATACCCGGACATCTCAGGTGATGTCATAGAAAAGTTCAAAGAAAACCATCCAAACTTCGAAAAAATCACTGGAGTAATCAAATGACCAAAAAACATGCCTGTCCGATGACGGTCTGGAAACTTAATCAGGGAACAGGCAATAGACAATTTGCACTGCAAAGAGAAAAAGCAACCGCCCCCACGACAGGTGGACCATGACCTTTGAGCCCAAAAACCAGATATGGAGCAGAGCCGATTACGACGCATCGCCCTATCTCGACACGATCATCACGTCCCTCAATCCCAAAAGGAACAATCGTGCAGCCCGGCTCATCAATGTAATGCACAAACTCCTTGTCGGTCTTATCACCGATCATCTTAGGGATCATGGCATTCCCTTTGCCGCCATCAGCGGCGAAACATTTACTCTCACCATCAGATTTTTCAGCGAAGTGCCGGAGGAACCATGACCCCTGACAGGAAACCCTGCCTGGGTCTCCGGCTCGCCGACCGGGTGATCCTCTCAAAGATCCTTACAGGCACGTGGAAACTCGATGCGGAAAACGGCGAGATCATCTCGCGGAACACCGGGAAGCCTCTGAGATTTGTCCATAAGAACAACGGGTATCTCTCGATGACAACCCAGTACAAAGGGCATAACGTCGCCATCACCAAGCATCGGGCCGTCTTCATCGCCGGAACCTGTAAAACTATGGACGATCTACCGGTCGACCTGAACCTTCACATCGACCATATCAACGGGAACATCGAAGACTGCCGGCTCGCAAACCTTCGGCTCATCCCCTTCTGGGACAACAACCACCCGCAGTCGGGACAAAAAAAGCGGATCTTTACCGATGAACAAGTCGCTGAGATCCGACGACGGTATGCGGAAGGCGAACCACCGCGGGTTCTTGCGCCGGAGTTTGGTGTGGTCAAGAGCACGATCCACCGGATCGTTTCCCGGCGGACCTATGCGGAGGTGGGCCTGTGAGCGAACCCGGAACGGAATACCTGCGAAGGATCAAGTTCTCCTGCCCGGTCTGCCTGAACTCGGTCACGGAAAAGATCTGGGTCGAGGACAAACGCGATCTGAAACAGGCGGTTCTAAACTGCCCGGTCTGCGGTTCGCCGACGATGCGGATTGATTCTCCGGATGACGACATCCAGTTCTTCGCCTATCTGGATATGCGAAGGACAATTATTGAACGGATCAATGAACAGCAGGAGGATACCTATGACTATCTTTAATGCTGACGAGATCCGGGCAGCTCTGGAGACGGCGTTTCCCGTGCCGATGGACGAATACGAAGATGCGTTCTACTGTCAGCTGATGGCCGGTTCCTTAAACGATCTGGCGAAGGTCTACAAACGCCGGTTTAACGAGACCGTTGATGAGATCAAGGCCGGAGGTCTTCTTTCTGAGGATTTTGTTCTGGTGCAGGAAGAATCCCGGAGAAAGGAGGTCGATATCAAGGCGCTGAGAAACGGTTTGCCGGATCTTTTCCAGGAGGTGGTGCATGTCACGACATCGGACGCGGCGAAACTTCTGTCGAACCGGTTCATCTATGAAGCGGTGAAAAAGAAGATCGGGGACCGGATCACGGATTATGACGCGGTAAATGTGGATGATCTGGAGGCGAGGCTGCCTGAGCCGGAACTTTCGGAATACATGAAGATAATAACGATCCCGAAAGGGTATGTGGTGAAAAGGGTGAGCCAGAGGAGGAGGAACTGACCGATGAGATACTGGTACAGTTATCCGGAGCTTTTAGATAAGGAGAAGTTGAAGGCCCTGCTCGCAGAGCATAAGAGGGTCTCGGCGGTCGCTCTGCAGATTGGATGCAGCCGGCATTCGGTGGAGACGGCGATGATGCGGCACGGGATCGAGTATCCGTCCGGGTGTATGGCGGATAAGATTCTCTAACCATCAGAGTTGTGAGGGAATCTCTCGTTTTTGTCTGAACGAGAGCAAATTTCCTCTATTTTTTATTCTTTTCCGTCCAATAATCACATAGCATGTGTGAAACGGCACGTGAATTCCGATCAACGATCTCCTCCCAATAGGGCAGAAAAAATCACGTGTGTTCTGCATATGTACGGCAAGTCTATCGACAAGCGCCTTGTCTTAGCCATCTTTGATGACCTCGATGGATCGCAAATCAAAGATTTGCTTGGCTAAGGCCACCCCTTATGGGGTTGCCCGCTCGCAAATCAAAGATTTGCTCCTCGCTTCGACCGCCGTGAGCGGTCTCAGCGATCGCAAGCCTATCGACTTGCTCATCACCTCCACCATGACAGCAGATTTCATTCAGACAGCAATCTCGAAGTCCGCAAAGCGGATCTTCACCGCAGAGTTTACGAACGCCGCCGCGTATGATGCGATCGTCGCAGAAATTACCGGCGTGGATAACCCCCTCGGCCTTGCCGAAGTCGAACTCGGGAAGCAGACCTACAAGACCTATGTCGGCTACTTCGACCCGAACACTTCCGAGATGAACGGCAAGGTTCAGGTCACGGCATACACCCGTGCTGAGTATGCCGCGGCAATTACCGCCCTTACCGGCAGTGCGGATCTCAAGACCGCATTCGGGAACGGCGGTACGGCAGAGACCTCCGAGATCGGTACCGAAGCGACCTGGAACGTCCGCATTTCCGCGAAGCTTGGGACCGATACTTTCCAGATCAGTCTCAACCGCGATTCGATGACCGTCTCCGGCTATGCCGATGACGCCACCCTTGCAGCGGTCGATGCCTGGGCAGACACCAAGCCGGCCCTGAACTAACGGGAGGCGGAGATGCAGATCTCCAGACGCCTCCGGAAGCTCATCATGCTCTTCCTCGGGTTTCTCATCATGCTTTTTGGGAAACTCGTCGAGGGGTTTGTAGAATCCGGAAAATAACATAAAAACGGGGTTGCGAGCTTTGTCGCTGGGCAGAGGTGAACACACCTCTCCCGGCGATTTTTCTATTTTTTCAATACGGATTCCATACAGGAAATCAACGATATCCCCACTGCAGACTGATTCGCAGGGCAAAGCCTTGCTCGGTTGAGGGATCTAAGGCCCCCTCCTCCGTTGAGGCCGCCCCTAACGGGAGAACGTCAGATGATCCCCTTACCTCTGATTTATCTCATCACGCTCCAAAGATACTATGACTGCCTGCTATAATCGGCCGGTGAAATACTGATTTAATAGCAGGACAGATATGACAATGCAGATAACAGGAAGGAACGATGGCAGATTTTGAACTGGAAATGACAAACAAACCCGTCAAAAAGCGGGAAGAATTATTGGGAAAAGTCCTCGACCTCAAAGAACTGGTCTCCTATCAGGAAGGGGCGGTTTCGAGCCGGATGATCGTCAGTAATAAATCAGGGAGCATCACCGTCTTTTCGTTCGATGAAGATGAAGGACTTTCCGAACACACCGCTCCATATGACGCCGTGGTCACGATCATCGACGGCGAATGCGAGGTATGGATCGCCGGCAATACCCTCCAGATGAAAACGGGCGATACTATCATATTCCCGGCAAATGCCCCCCACGCGCTCAGTGCCATAACAAAATTCAAAATGACTCTGACCATGATCCGGGGGTAACTGAGATGAGCGGGAATGATACAGACGGATATTACTGCACGATTTGCGGAGGTATCCCGCCGGACAGGATCCACATCCGGCATATACTCGTAGACGACAAAGCAACCGGGATCGACAAACTGGACTGGATCATTGCCGAGGTGAAAAAATTACATCTTACCGATGACACCGCCATCACCGAAGAACTGCTCAAACGGACAAAGGTGCTCAACTACGTTCCCACAAAAAAGACAGAGGCATATGAGAAAGCTCTGCTGAAGGAATATAAAGATACAACGCAGTAACGCCTTGGTCGTTCCTTCCCCGGATCCTGGAAAAACCCGGGAAGGAACGGCAGTTCGACAGGAGGGAAAATGTTGCCGGTTTTTCTCTTCGCTAACTTCTCTTTTTTTGTTTAATCGAATGATAACGAAACAACAGAGAAACCCGCACGCAAATCTTTGATTTGCACGCATTAGCCTGAGAGAGCACCCGAACACATGGAAAATGCGATTCAAACGAGGCTCGAAGACCCGAGTCGGAGAGCAACGCGAAGCTTTGCGAGTGGGAGGAATCGCGGAGGCGTGAGAGCCAAAGGCTTGCGTGCCGCCTCAAATGGGCAAAGCCAATTTGGGCTTATTCGCGGTTACATAAATTCAGGTTTCCACACCTAGCCGTATCCTTCCCAAATTGGATTGAGAGCACACCGCGTAACTCCTATTTAAAAAAATATGACACCCCCCCTTCAATCCTCCAGGATCATGTAACTGGCAAAGTAGGTATCATTCCCCACTGGTTCGACGTAATCCAGAACATACACTTCCCTTTGATAATTCTGATCCCAAGTGAGCATATACATCAGACCTCCGCCGGACATACCGAGAGATATCCCCTCCCGGACAAACGACATGCCGTATGAGTTGATTAAACCTAACTGATTTGTTCCAACAAGCGATTTGTCGCTGGAAAAAGCAAGAATTGTGCCGTTTCCCGTGACCGCAAATGGATAGAGCCCTTCTCGTTGGAATCCACTTTCCGGATCCATCATCATTTCTGTTACAGAAGAGATACCATCGACTGCTGCAAGATAATGCATGGTCCTTACCTGGCTGATCAATTCATTTCGTTTCTGCCAGTCGATACTGACCGTATGGGAAAACGAGGCATTATGTTCATACATTCCTGCTCCGAGGAACCACTCGTTGTTAATGGGCAGTACATAGGACAGTTTTAATTCTGTTATGTAATTCTGGTTTGGATTTGGATACAGATAAAATACATATCCGCCTCCCTGTTGTGCCCGGGCGATCTGTCTCTGTATATATTTCACTCCGGTCGAATCTTCTGCTGACCAGGAATCCTTCCCGACAAGGGCCGGCTGATACGGGTGTGACAATATCGTGCCGTTCATATCTCCGGCGAAGATATACATCTCGCCGTCAATGAACTCCCCGTTTGGATCATCGAATGCTGCAAGTGCCTTCTCTTCTCCCTCTTTATTGGCATAAACGAAGGCATTCACTACAAAGGTTTTTATCTCTTCCGGGGTGGTTGTGCTCTCTTCAATTTCACCAGGTTTTGGGAAATTGTCGACAAGCACGACCCGCCATGTTTGTCCATATCCGGGTTCTACTGTATTCCATATGGCGTTCCTCTGAGAAGTATTGTTCAATTCGGCTGAATAGTAAATGTAGGATACATCTCCCGACTCGTTTTTGAGGATCTCTGCGGCTGCTTTGGTGAATGAAGGTGTATTCCCTAGTGACGGGTTCGTGAGATCGACCCCGATTTGCCGCGTATCCTCATCATAGATCACGCTCCCGTCGTCCTGAGTGACCCAAACGGTGTACCCGTATTCCGTTCTCAGTCTCTCCGCCGGTCCGGAGAAGAGATACCCTGAATCCATAATTACCTGCAGGGTCCCGTCAAAATTACCCTCTGCGTCATAGATCGGTGCGCTGACCTTTATTCCGCTTTCACCGTTTTGGAATGCGGTGTATTTGGATATGATACACTGCGATCCGGCGGCTTTGAACTCTTCTTCGGCATACTGGTTAGTTATGATCTCCACGCCGATCAGCGAAAGTTTATCTGATTCCCCGGTAATCATCGTCAGGACGTTATCTTTATCGATGCGTTCGACATCATAGGAAAGCGGGATCTCACTTTTGAGTTTCATTATGGTCAGATATACTGAGGGGTCATCTGCCGGCACGCCGTCGAGTTCCCGTGCGGCATTCCAGACCGATGCGGTTATCTGCTTCATCTGATCATCGATCGTCTGAATATACGGGTCGAGGACATCGTCCATCTCGGCATAATATTCCTCGGAAACCGGCTGGAGTGTCGGGCCCTCCTGAACGGGAGTAATACAGCCGGATGCGGAGATGAAAAGAAGAACTATCAGTATAAAGAGGATCTTTGAAAAAGCATGTCGTATCATGATCGGATTCCTTAGTGAACAATAGTAAAGGGAAAGTTCTTATATCTTTTTATCGTGGGACTATCTCTCTGATTTTTCTTGGAAATGTTTCGAGAGATAAAAAAATTAGGTTATTTTCTCTTGTATTCCTCATTCAAGAATCATAAAACTTGCAAAGTAGGCATCGTCATCTGCCGGAACCACATATACCAGTATAAAAATCTCTTTGTTTAGTGTGGAATCCCAGAGAAGAGTATACATCAGTCCTCCTCCCTCTTTCCCAAGTGATATGCCTTCCCGTATGAGTGATATGTCTAATGAATTTACTCTCCCAAGCTGATTCGTACCTACAATGTCCGGATTTCTTGCAAATGCCAGTACGGTCCCGTTTTCGGTGATCGCCATCGGGTATAATCCTTCGACCTGGATATCACTGTTTGGATCCATCATCATGTCAGTAACTGCAGAGACCCCCTCGACTTCTGCAAGATACTGCATGGTTCGAACCTGCTTGATAAGTTCGTTTCGCTTCTGCCAGTCAACACTGGTCGAGTGGGCAAGCAAGGTGTTGTGTTCATATATTCCCGCACCGATGAACCACTCGTTATCTATCGGCATCACATAGGCCAATTTTAATTCGGTTGCGAAATCCTGTGTCGGATTTGGATAGAGGTACATGACATATCCGCCGCCCTGTTCTGCGCGTGCGATCTGTCTTTGAATGTATTTAACCCCAGTTGTATCTTCTGCCATCCATTGATCCGTTCCGATAAGAGCCGGCTGATATGGAAGTGAAAGCATTGTCCCATTCAGAGTTTCGGCGAATATGTACAGTTCTCCATCGATAAACTCTCCTTTTGGATCATTGAACGCCGCCAAGGCCTCGGTTTTTTCATGTGTCCGTGCATAGACATAGGCATTGGTGACGAAGGCTTTCAGTTCGTCCTGGGTAACCGTGAGTTCGCTCGTCATACGCGGCATCGGGACGTTGTCGATAAGCACGACCCGCCAGTTCTGTCCGTATCCTGGGTCGAGAGTACTCCATACGGCATTCGTCTGATTGATATCATGCCAGTCTAGCGTATAGAATATGTAGGATGTCTGTCCTGATTCGTTTGCGAGGATATCTGCGATCGCCGAGTTCAATGAAGGGGTATATGCCGATGTGGGTTTCGTGAGGTTTACTCCTATCTCCTGCGTGTCCTCGTCATAAATCACGATTCCGTCGTCCTGAACGGCCCAGACGGTATACCCGTATTTCGTTCTCAGTTCCTCTGCAGGTCCGGAGAAGAGATACCCTACATCCAGAGCTACCTGAAGGGTACCGTCAAAATTCCCGTTTGCATCGTAGACCGGTGCGATGACCATAACCCCCTGCTCGCCGTTATCAAAGAGGGTGAACGGGGATATCGTACAATTCTCACCTGCAGCTTTGAGTTCTTCTTCGGTGTATTGGTTTTCTCCGATATATGTCCCGACAGACCACTCGATATACTGTTCATTGGTAACGGCCCGTAAGACGTTGTCTTTGTCGAGGCGTCCGGAATCAAAGGACAGCGGTATCTCGCTTTTCAGTTTCAGTAATGCCAGATCGACCGCAGGATCGTCCATCGGCACGCCGTCGAGTTCCCGTGCCGTCTCCCAAACCAATGCAGTAATTTCCTGCATCTGCTCATCGACGGTCTGCATGTAAGGATACAGAACCGTATCCATCTTGGCATAATATTCATCTGAGACTGGTTGAAGTTCCGGGGTTTCCTGTTTCTCTTGAATGCAGCCGGATGCGGATATGAAAAGAAGAACGACTAGGATAAAGAGGATCTTCGAAAAAGCATGTCGTAGCATAATCAGACTCCTTAGTGAACAATTGTAGGGGGAAAGTTCTTATAGCTTTTGTTGTGGGGTATTATTTGGGAGGATCAGCGGAGCTGAGGTAATAAAAAATGTGGAAATTTTTGCGTCTAAGGGCACTCATACTATTATCGAAGAGAGTGTAATCACTTACTTTAGAAAAAAAGGATTGATTTATGTGAATTTTATGGTAGTCAGCTTTAGGAGCTGCGTTTTTCCGTCTGAAAATACACCGCGAACGGCAATATCCCTTACACCTGTTACGCCGGCGCATGCCTCCGTAAAGTAGATTTCTCCGGTCCCTGAATTTGGTGCTGGTTTTAGGCTGACTGATTGCGGCAGCGAAACTCCTTCGATCTCAAGAGAGACCATGGTAAGTTCATCAACTCTGCGTCCTTCATAGATCGTAACGATCACATCATTGCCGACCACAAACACATGCAGAAGTACGTCCGGGTCTTCAAGTGATTTATCGATGACGTATCCGGTTCCAAGAAGTGCGACACTGGCACAGGCCGCTACGATTATGATTGAAACAATAGCTAAAACGCTTGCCATCACCAGGCGTTTCTCTTTTTGACTCTGTTTCTTATATTTTAGCGCCATTGTTCACTCCAAACGCATCATACTGCCGTAGTAGGTCTCTTCATCGGCGGGTTCCACATAAATGAGTACATACACCTCTTTTTTCAGATCTGCGTCCCAAACAAGGCTGTACATCAACCCCCCTCCTGATTCTGCCAGAGAGATGATCTCCCGTACCGGGGACATGTCATAGGAATTTGTGTACCCAAGCCGGTTCTTTCCCGTCATCGACGGGTTGTGTGCATTGCCAAGGACGGTTCCCTCTGGATCCAGAGCAAAAGGATACAGCCCATCGACCTGGATCGTACTGTTTGGATCATTGATCATCTGCAGCAACTCCTCTTTTTGGAGGGTGGTGGAAAGATACTGGAGTCCCCTGACTTGGGAGATCAGCTGATTTCGGTCTTCCCAGCTGTAGTTGAGGGACATGGTTCCCGGATAGATTCCAGCTCCAATCAGCCAGTCTTCATCGACGGACATGACATATGACAACTTCAACTCAGGCAGAAACTTGTCGCTCGGGTTTGGATACTGATAATACACGAACCCTCCTCCGAATTTCGCTTTGTCGATAAAACGCTGGAGAGGTCTCACTCCGACGATATCTTCTCCGTACCATCGGTTTGTTCCGACAAGGCTCTGCTGATACGGCAGAGCAAGTGTCGTTCCGTTCATATCGTAGGCAAAGATGTAGAGTTCACCGTCAATGAACTCCCCATTCGGGTCATTGAACACACGGAGTGCCTCTTCTTTGGTGTGAGTCTGGGTGTAAATGTATGCTTTTTCAACAAATGCTTTCAGATCATCGACGGTAGGCCTTCTGTTTTGATTCGGATCGAAGTTGGAATTGTCACTAAGAACAACTCTCCATTCAATGCCGTTTGGCAGATCGATCGTATTCCACACGGCGTTTGCCTGTACGTAATCGGTCCATCCGACATTTTGAAACATATATGATACGTTCCCCTGTTTTTCTTCAGCTATAAGGTGCATCGCACTGCTGATGGTCGGTTCACTGTACAACGGGTCGGTCAATACGTTTTTGTCGAGTTCTTCGATATCTTCATCATAGATTTGTACGCCGTCCGGCTGGATCGACCAGACGGTGTATCCTTCCTGCATTTTGAGTTCGTTCACCGGTCCGGAAAAAAGGTAGACTGGGTTCAGCGAGACGCGAAGCGACGCTATGTATGTGCCGTTTTCGTCATAGATCGGGGCAATGATGAGAACACCTCTTTCTCCGGTGATAAATGTGATGGGTTTTGTGATAATGCAGCCATTCGTCGTATTGGTGAAATCCGCATCGCTGGTCGAGATTCCAGCTTGTTTCCCGATAAGATTCTGTTTATCCTGTTTGCTGATCACCGCAAGAAAGGTGTTGTCTGCACTGACGACATATACGTCATATGCGGCAGGGATGTCGCGGCGAAGCTGTAATAAGGCCTGGTTCAACGTTTGGCTGTCTGGTGTGGTTCCCGTAAGATTACCTGCAGTGCTGTTTGTAAGGATGAATATTTCGTTGAGTTGTTCTTCGATTGTCGGGATAAACTCGTCCAATGAACTCTGCATATCGGCCAATTTTGCAGTGGAGACCGGTTCCAGCTGTCGGGTTGTAATACACCCGGTGGCGAGAATTAGTGCCAGGATCAGACATATTATGATAAAATGTATTGTTTGCCGCTTCATTGTGTCATGATCCAGAACTATATATTTACTTTTTTACGCCTTCCGGTATATTATATCTTGTTTATTCTCATGTAGTTTTTGTCCATTTTTTTAGGAGCATTAGGTTCTTCCACCTTCTTGAATGGAGCTTCAATTTCCTATTTCGCGGCATAATTGTGTTATTTTCGAGTTGGGGGTGACATATGCAGAGAGGAAACCTTATATTCAAATGGGAAATTTCGGCCGTAATTTTGAATAAAAAGGCAATGGGACGGAATATACCGATAATTGATCTACTACTCACACGCAAACCTTCAAAAATGAGTTGAAAACCAATTTTGAGTGTCATGGGCCTTATTCGCACTGCGCGTCTGCGCGGTGGTTTTTCCCTCGAATGTGATTTGGGAAATGCATTTTAATGTGCCGCATAGGGAAAGTATTGGGGGATGTCCTTTCCAACAGCTGGAAAATACAGTACAAATAATAGGCCCTGGATGAAAATAACATAAGAGTAATCCCATGCGGTATCATTATACAAAAAACACCCTTTATGTCAGGGGAACATTCCATGCGGTCAGTACCGGTGTCGACGGCGGTCTCAGGGATGTTTCCACGCTTCTCAATCACACTGTTGACAAGGAGTTCGATCATAACGATCCGCTTGCATTCATCCGCGGTCTCTTGGCCGATGCAAAGTATGCAGATGATGGATTCGGCCTTCTCACCGCCGTTTCGATGAAGGATCTCTGTATTCTCCAGTATGATTATATCACGGTTTTCGTTACCGCAGGGGTTTCCAATCCGAATCCGGATCCGACCAAACCGCATACGATCAATATCATCGTCACCTCGAACGAGGGTTTTTCCGATGCCGCTCTTCTTGAAACGATAATCACCGTCACCGAGGCGAAAGCTCATGCCCTGCGGCTTTTGGGCAGGGATTTCACCGGTACAACATCAGACGCTGTCATAATCGCATCCGAAGGCGAGATCAAGCATACGTATGCCGGGACCTTCACCGAGCCTGGAAAACGCATCTACGCTGCCGCCCTCCATGGTGTTATGGAAGCGGTCAAGCGGCACGAGGATACGGTTAAAGCGACCGCTCCCACCTACTTCATCTACTCCAGATACAATGATCACGGATGGTTCGAATGGAAAAAAGAGGGATGTCCGTATTATCCCTGTCATTTCCCCGGCCAGTCCTGTGATTTCTGTTACTGCCCGTTCTATCCCTGTCATGATGAATCCCTCGGGGAATGGATCGACAGTTCATCAAACGGTCAGAAGGTGTGGGCATGTACTAACTGCCTGCTTCTCCACAAACCAAACGTTGCCGATTATCTGAAAAAACATCCAGACGCAACGCTTGATGAATTGAAAAAAGTAGACAAAGATACAAATCAATAATTTTTTTGACACCCGAATTTGACAGTTGCAGAATATTCCACGACAGGGAATGTCTCCCGACTGCTTAATTGATTTTTGAAAATAGGATATTTCCACCGCGTCGGGCTCCGCGCCGAAGTCGCCCTCCCGCACCCCTAAATAAGAACCAGAAATGGGCTATATCTAAATTGGGCTGATATTCCTGTTTTTGCAGAGGCAACTCTCTGACTACAGTTGAGTGAGAAAAGAATAAAAAAAATAGTGAAGGTAATTTGCGGGGGTTTTAGACCCAGCCGCGGACTTTCATACCTTCAACTACGCGGGAGACTGCAACAACGTATGCTGCCTGACGCATGTTGATCTTGTATTCTTTGGATGCTTTCAGGACTTCGTGATAGGACTTGGTCATTGCTGCATCGAGTTTTGCGTAGACGTCGTCGAGAGTCCAGTAGTGCATATACATATTCTGGACCATCTCGTAGTAAGATACAGTTACTCCGCCTGCATTGCACAGGAAGTCGGGGATAACGTGAACGCCGTTCTTGTAGAGGATTGCGTCTCCTTCCGGAGTGGTCGGGCCGTTTGCGAGTTCGCAGATGACCTTTGCCTTGACGGTCGGGGCGACCTTCTCGTTGATTGCTCCCTCATCGGGTGCTGCGGCGACAATGACATCAACAGGGAGTGCCATGACTTCATCGTTGGTGAGGGTCTTGAGACCTTTGTAGCCGACGACGGATTTGGTCTGTGCCTTGTGGGCTGCGACTGCTGCGATGTCAAGTCCGTTCTCATCGTAGATACCGCCTTTCGAATCGGTGACTGCGACGACTTTGGAGCCGAACATTTCCTGGACGAGCGTGGATGCGAATGCACCTGCGTTTCCGTATCCGAGGATTGCGACTTTTGCAGTCTTCAGGTCAATGTTGAGTTCTTTTGCTGCTTCACGGAGGGTGAACAGACCGCCTTTTGCGGTGGAGTCACCGCGGCCGAGTGAGCCGCCGATAACGAGTGGTTTGCCAGTCAGAAGACCGAACTGGTTCTTGCCCTGAATGGTGGAGTACTCATCCATCATCCATGCCATGATCTGACCGTCGGTGTATACATCCGGTGCCGGGACATCAGTGTCGGGACCGATGTTCTTCCAGATTGCACGGATATAACCGCGGCTCATGCGTTCAAGTTCGCCCTTGGACATTTCCTTCGGGTTGCAGATGATACCGCCCTTTCCTCCGCCGAGCGGAAGGTTCAGTACTGCGCATTTCCAGGTCATCCATGCTGAGAGAGCACGAACGGTGTCGATCGTCTCTTCAGGGTGATACCGGATTCCTCCCTTATAGAGTCCGAGTGCATTGTTGTACTGTACACGGAATCCCTGGAAAACCCGGGTGGTGCCGTCGTCCATCTTGACGGGGATAGATACCTGAATCTGTCTCTGCGGTTGCATGAGGATATCAACAACGCCCTGGTCGAGCTTGAGGATTTTTGCACAATCCATAAGCTGATGCTGGGCCATTTCAAACGGGTTTACCTTCGACATGGTTTGTTTCCTGCCAATCGCACGGAACTCTGGAGTTCAACTGCGTTGTGACAATTAATGTTGGGATTCTCACATATAAAACATATCGTGTTATTTCCGATTCAGGCCGAGATTCTCGATGCATTTCTAAAAATACTCTATAATTGCCGGGATTTTTATTTCAGGCTTTGAGCGAGGTATTTGCATGATACGTGTTAGCATGGCACCATTCACCCGGATGCAATAAAGAGAAAATAGATTGGAAAACGCGCATAAAAATAGGATTATGAATATTTATACCAGCGCCCCTTCTCGTCAACCGTGCCCTGCTGTGTTTGCTGCGAAGGCTGCGCGGGCAGGTTGAGGAGGCTGCGTTTGTAGAAGCAGGCCTTATAGGTTACAAAAATCGGCACGAATATTATCGCACAGATCGCGAGGGCCATACAACCCGATGAAATGATCTCCGGGCTGGTAAAGAGAGCCAGAAGTTCCTCCTGGGACATAGCCAGAATCTCGGATTCAGTCATCTGCGTGATCGGAGTCAGTACATCCACTGCTAAAAGCGACCATATCGCGGAAAAGATAAAGGACGCGGCGAAAAAGATCGCGACGTTAAATAGATAGAACGCCGTGACCGAGATCGAACCCGTGGTCACGCGGAGTGCGCTGTCTTTAATCGCCCGAAATGCCGCGTAATTATTCACCATTGCCGAGATGTCGGCAAAGTAGAAGAAGAACACCAGCGGGATGATCAGGAATATACTGAAGTAGAACGCAGTATCGACGGAAATGCCGAGCATCAGCAGAATATACGTCAGCGTGTTGGAAAGCACGAATCCGATCATGAGAACGACAACATTCGGGATAAGGCATCTGAAGTATCCGTAAACCGCATATTTTCTGAAATCGGCCGAGGATGATTTTTCCCCGATGACGATCCCGTAGGTTCCTGCGAGAAATGCCGGGAAGACCAGCAGAAGGATGATCCCTGCCGCTAATGCCGCTACCGACCCGAAAAGCGTGATGATGTAATAGGTAAACAGGATGGAAAATGCGGCAAAAAGCCCCGGCATCCAGACGAGCGGCTTTTTGACGAGCAGGCCAAGCGCTTCCGACAACGATTTGAGTGCCATCTCAGCGGTCCCGTGGCATCGCGACAAATTCCCTGACCTGCAGATCGAAGAAAGCAGCCGTGTGGGCAGGTTTGATCACGACTACCGTGTCGGCTCCCTCGATGGTCCCTCCAACCGCCATGACTTCGTCGGATACGGATATCACTCCCTGATCTGTAGCGATCAGCACGCACTCGACGGCGACCTTCATTCCGATCGCGACGGTTCTCCTGAAAGCTTCAGCAATGGCCTCGGTCCGGCTGCTGCCGCCGAGCTTCGGGTTCCGCGAGATCGCCCGCTCGAGACCGGAAAGAGAATGTGTGCCGCAGACGATCACGACGCCGGCAGCTCTAAGCTCCTCTGCAAGGGAGGGATCGAACTCCCAGACCCCTGGTTTTGAAAATCCCACCGCGTGGGCCACGACCACGAGACGAAGGTTCGTCCCCTTCATCGCCTCGAAAAATATTTTTGCCGTGTATCCTCCGGTACTTGCCACAACGATCGTTGAAAGCCCGAGTTCCTTGGCACGCTGTACGGCGATCTCTGCGCAGTCCCGGGTATTTTCTTTTCCCGGTTCGCTGAAGTATGTGATGGTTTTCTCGATTTTCATGTCTCTACTCCCGTTTAATTGTAAAATCTGTAAAATCGGTCAGAACATAACCTGTGCATTTCACATCCCTGATGATTGCACGCGGACAGGAGTAGGTCATGGCCAGGAACTTTTCGATGATGACCTCCTCGCCTGTCACAAGGACTCTGACCCTGCCGTCGGATAAATTCTCCACTTCTCCGCACAATCCTAAGTTTAATGCTGCATTTCTTACACAGGCGCGAAAGCCGACTTTTTGTACTCTTCCCGAGAAGAGGATCTCCATTGTCTGTTTCATGAGCGTCTGACCCGGTTATTATCTTTAGTATGTCATTCGATGTTTAATAACTCGTTTGTGCAACAAAAACCCTCTTCATCTAAAAGCACAAACATTACTAGTCAATCATGCTCGATATCAAATTCGTCAGAGCCCACCCCGAGGTCGTGCTGGCAGATCTGGAAAAACGCCAGGATGCCGAGAAACTTCTCTGGGTCGATACGGTTCTTGAACAGGATAAACTTTTCCGCGAACTCACCGTCAAAAACAATGAACTTCGCGCCAGAAGAAATCAGATAGCAAAAGAGATCAATGCTTACAAAAAAGAGGGGAAGGACCCCGCTCCTCTCTTTGCCGAAGCAAAGGCTCTGCCGGGACTGATCAAGGATAACGACGATATCATGGAAAAGGCGACCGAACAGGTAAGATATTACCTGATGCGTCTGCCAAATATCCTCCACGAGAGCGTTCCCTACGGAAAAGACGACACGGAAAATGTCGTCGTGAAGAAAGTGGGAACTCCCAGGTCCCTTGATTTCGAGCTGAAGAACCACGGGGAACTCGCCGCGGCAAACGGCTGGGCCGACTTTGAACGTGCCACAAAGACGAGCGGCGCCGGATTCTATTTCCTGAAAGGCAACCTCGCTCTTCTCGATATGGCCCTCCAGAGATTCGCTCTGGACACGATCATCGCCAAAGGCTATACGCCGATCATCCCGCCGTACATGATGAACCGGAAATCCTACGAAGAGGTCACCGATCTCGGCGACTTCGAGAAGGTTATGTACAAGATCGAGGATGACGACGCCTATCTCATCGCGACAGCCGAGCACCCGATGGCGGCCATGTATCAGGACGAGATCTTCGAAGAGAAGGACCTTCCCTTGAAAATGGTCGGGATCTCTCCCTGTTTCCGCCGTGAGATCGGCGCTCACGGACTTGACTCCCGCGGTCTCTTCCGTGTCCACCAGTTCACCAAGATCGAACAGTTCATCTACTGCATGCCGGAAAAATCCTGGGAGATGCATGAGGAACTTCTCGCCAATGCCGAAGAAATCTTCACCAAACTCGGGTTACCCTACAGGGTCGTGAACATCTGTACCGGAGATATCGGAACCGTGGCCGCCAAAAAATACGATATGGAAGCATGGATGCCGCGGGACAACGAGTACCGCGAAGTCGTTTCCTGCTCCAACTGCACGGCCTATCAGTCGGTCAGGCTGAACATCCGCGTTCGGGATGCGCATGATTTCGAGTCCAAACAGTGGCTCCACACCCTCAACTCGACGGCGGTCGCTACCTCCCGCGCCCTGCGCTGCATCCTTGAAAATTACCAGACCGAAGACGGCAAAGTCGAGATACCCAAAGTCCTTCGCCCGTACATGAACGGTCTGGAGTATCTCTAATCTTTTTTTCTCTGTTTCTCTCCATCTAAAGCGTATCTGAGTCTGTCCAATCGATATGTTGATCCGTTAGGCAGAATTGTGTTGATTGAAGATACCGTTTATTGTGTGCTTTTAGATTTGGTTTATTGGGTTCTTTTTGATGGACGAATTCTCGCAAGGCATTTGCCATGCTCAGCTAAGTTCGTCGACTTCGTCTCCAACCCGCTCATCACACGAAATTCACGAAAAACACACGAAAACACGAAAAATAAAAGAATCAGTTGAGTGGGGTACAAATCGTATCCTCCCCCGCCCCCCAACACCAAAAATCACTAAACTCAACGAAATTCACGAAGAAGGGGGATCGGGGAGGATGGATGGGGAGATCAGTAAGCTCTCAGAAGAAAGTAGTTGAGATAAGTGTGGATGCTTGAGAATATTTAACCGCGAATCTCCGCGAATTCCCGCGAATCGCATTTTTTCTTGCACCGTCGTGCTCTGCTCCGGCGTATCGCCTGCGCAGAAATCGCACGCCGTCTGGAAAAATGCTGTCGAAAAAACCGGCGTGCCGGTTTTTCTATCATTTCATTATATCTCATAATTGTTACGGGAAATATGTGGGACTTCAAATCAGATGTCAGGGTTTGGATGGAATATTCTAATTACCGTTGATTTAATCTGGGAAAAGCAGATGTTATTTGAGACCTAATTTTAATCCAAATTATTATTTTGATAAGAATAGACATAATCAGATTGGTAATATAATGAAAATAATTACTTGGAATTGTGGTGGTAATTTTAGAAAGAAATTCAGGTATATTGAAAAGTATAATGCTGATATTTTAGTAATCCAGGAATGTGAATCTATAGATAAAATACAGTCTGCTAATCAGACAATAGTTATCAAGTACAATGTTGAATGGATTAATGACGGCTCTCAGCGAACCGATAAAGGGCTTGGCATATTTCTTAAAAAAGGCGTTGTATTTAAGAAACAAAACTGGGAAACATTTGGTCTGAATCATTATCTTGCTGTAAAAATTGAAAATAAATTTGATTTGATTGGGATATGGACGGAGAATCCGGGATATATTCGGGATGCATGTGTGTATCTCCAAATGTATGAGAAATTGTTTACGAATAAATCTGAGAATGTTCTTTTATGTGGTGATTTAAACTCATTTAAAAAGGATAAATATACCTCGAAAACGAAAAACATTGAAACATATTTCAAAAAATTATATGAAATGAATATTCATAGTTGTTATCATTACACATACGATAAAGAACTCGGGGATAAAGAAGAGTTAAAAACTTTCATATCCCCGAATGGAAAGAGGTATCATATTGATTATATTTTTACAAACATGGAATATTCAGGTTTTTTCATTGATGATTTCGATAATTTTAAAGTAAGTGGGAAGAATATAAGCGATCATGTGCCTTTAGGTGTAAATCTGGATATATAAGTTGGTATCGAGATAGATTCCAGAGAATTAGAAGCAATAAGAGCAACTAAAAAAACCTCTTCCTTTAGTCATCCGCCCCCGTCCCCCTTTTCGTGCATTTCGTTGATTTTTGTGAGTTTTGTGTGGGGGCGGGGAGGGTACAATTTGCATCTGCCTAACAACCAATCTATCTATTTTTCGTGTTTTCGTGTGTTTTTCGTGAATTTCGTGTGATGAGCGGGTTGGAGACGAAGTCGACGAACTTAGCTGAGCATGGCAAATGCCTTGCGAGAATGCGCACATCAAAAAGAGTCCAGTACACGAAACCAAAGTACAATCAAAAAAGCTCAACGTCGGAAAAATGAATGGAGGTATATTTTACAGAACCTATGATCGGACAAATCCCACTCGACAGTCCTATTCGTAGGACAGACTCTATCTAACACGTCTTTAAATAAGAGCCGCACCCTATATCTTCCTATGATAAATGTTGGTGTACTTGGCGCGACCGGCGCGGTCGGTCAGCGGTTTGTACAGTTGCTCGCAGACCACCCCTGGTTCAACCTGACCACGCTTACGGCTTCCGACCGTTCGGCAGGAAAAACCTACGGCTCGGTGGTAAACTGGCGGCTCGACTCACCCTTTCCGGACTCTTCAGCCGAACTCATCGTCTCGCCGACGACCGTCGACGCGGTAAAAGACTGCGATGTTGTCTTCTCAGCTCTGCCGGCTGATATCGCCACCAAACTCGAGACCGACATCGCCGATGCCGGAGTCGGTGTCTGCAGTAACGCAAGTTCCCACCGAATGGAAGCCGATGTCCCGCTGATGATCGCCGAGGTCAACCCCGAACACGCCGCACTCATCGACGTGCAGCGTAAGAAGGGCCGCGACGGGTTCATCGTAACCAATCCGAACTGTTCGACCATCATGCTTGCAACGGCGCTGGCTCCGTTACGGAAGTTCCCCTTCACAAACATCAATGTCGCAACCATGCAGGCGATCTCCGGTGCTGGATTTGAGGGCGTGCCTGCTTTCAGCATCTACGACAACGTGATCCCCTATATCGGCAGCGAAGAGGAGAAGATGGCCCGCGAGGCAAATAAGATCCTCGGGATCCTCGAAGGCGGCAAGATCACCGGTGCTCCGTTCACTGTCTCCGCATCCTGCAACCGCGTGCCGGTCATCGACGGACACACGCTCAATGTCTGGATCGACATCAAGGCAACGCCTGCAGAGGTCATTGACGCATTCAAGACCTGGCAGCCTCCGTTCTCGGGTCTGCCGACCCAGCCGGACCACACCGTCCTCTACCTCGAT
Organism: Methanocorpusculum labreanum Z; assembly: GCF_000015765.1. Taxonomy (NCBI): domain Archaea; kingdom Methanobacteriati; phylum Methanobacteriota; class Methanomicrobia; order Methanomicrobiales; family Methanocorpusculaceae; genus Methanocorpusculum; species Methanocorpusculum labreanum. Next base: position 687,415 of record NC_008942.1, read on the forward strand.
CAGGAAAACCGCCCGCAGCCAAGACTCGACCGGAACCGCGGAAATGCCATGACGGTCTCCGTTGGCAGAGTCCGGGAAGGAATCCGCTTCGTTGCGATGGGTCACAACACCATCCGCGGTGCCGCCGGCGCCTCCGTCTTAAATGCAGAACTGCTGCATACGATGAAATATATCTGAGAATCCCCAATATACTAGATAAATGGACGACAACACGGTATTAATCGGCACAAAACCCCTGATGAGTTATGTACTTGCCGTCGTTACGCAGTTCAACAACGGGAAGTCCGAGGTCGTTATCAAAGCAAGGGGGAAAGCCATCGTGCGGGCGGTCGATACTGCGGAGGTGTCGACCCGCCAGTTCCTTACCGGTGTTGTCAAAAAAAATATCTCAATATCTACGGATTCGGTTGAAACAGACGAGGGACCTGCAAATGTCTCTTCGATAGAGATCGTTCTGCAGAAGTCGTAACAGGTTATGGTCCCGATCGCCGTCTGGATCCTTGCAGCTGTTTTTTGTCTGATCGTTGTCAGGCGTATCGGCGGGGTGCGTCTTCCGATCTGGGGGATCATGACTGCCGGAGCTTTTGCCGCCCTGATCCTCGGCACGATCTCGATTCGGGATGCGTTTTTTTCGATCAATTACATCGTCATCCTCTTTCTCTTGGGGATGTTCGTTTTCGGAGCGGCTCTCGAAAAGTCCGGTCTCCTGCATCTGGCATCTCTGAAGGGGTTTGCCCGTGCAGCGACAAAAAAAGCGGTTCTTTTCTGGTTTATTCTGTTAATGGCGATCTTCTCAGCATTTCTGATGAATGATACCGTGGCAATAATCGGAACGACGGTCGCGCTTTTCTGTGCGGCAAAATATAAGATGCCGGTCAAAACGATGCTCTTTGCATTGTGTTTTGCGGTAACGTTTGGGAGCTGCATGACCCCTATTGGAAACCCGCAGAACCTGCTTGTAGCCCTTTCCGGAGGAGTGCCGTTTGCGTTTTTGCAGTTCCTGCTCTATCTTGTCGTTCCGTCGGTGATCTGCCTGTATATTTTGTATAGGATCCTTCTTTTGACGATCACCGATCCCGATTCGTCGGTCGTGCAGGAGAGTGAAGAGGTGATCTTCGATGAGAGTCTTACCCGGCTTACGAAGATCGCATTGAGGCTTGTCCTCATCGCGGTCGCCTGCCAGATCGTTCTTTCGTTTGTCGGGATCGAGATGCCGTTCGTGATTATCGCGGCCGCGGCGGCCTTGCCCCTCCTCCTTTTTTCCCGGAGACGGGTGGAACTTCTCCGGGCCGTGGACTGGTCGACGCTTCTGTTCTTTGCGTCCATGTTCGTTTTGATGGCGGCGGTCTGGAACTCCGGCTTCATCCAGACCATCCTGCCGTCGGAAATCTCATCGATCCCCGTCCTGTTCGCATCGGCGGTCATCGTGTCCCAGTTCATCTCGAACGTGCCCTTCGTGGCACTGGTTCTCCCGCTCCTGGAAGGGTCGGGCATTCCTTTGTATATGACGCTCGTTGCCGGATGCACGGCCGCCGGCTCCCTTACGATCATCGGCGCCGCTTCGACCGTGATCATTCTCCAGCATGCGGAAAAAAACGGCAAGACCTTTTCCTTCCTGGAGTTTTTCAGAATGGGGCTGCCGATGACCCTGGTCGCGGCCGCGGTGTACATTGGGTGGATCTTCTGTATCGGGCTGCTGATGGGCTGAACCTGATCTAAAAAAGGCGGGGGGATCTGGATTTTCGTTAGGATGGTTTCACTTAGTCATCTTTGATTTTAAGGCTTTTCTAAACATCTTCTGGCATCTTTGGTAGGTCCAATAAATCCATTATCTCGTTAAGTAGATTTTCAGCGTCGCCGTTCTCTATCCTCGTCGCTTTATTTTTATTATCTAATTCTAATTTCTTCTTCTTGACTATCTTTATCACATTCTCATAATTACTCGCATGTTGAATAAGTAGATTACTTTTATTCTCTGACTCATATAATTTCTTTGTTATTTCTGTATTTTTCGTCTTTTCCAAGCTCAAATCAGCCATAGATGCCGAAATCCTGTTTTCCGTGTTTTCTCTGTTGGCCGATTCGATTTTTTGGCCAAAGAAATACCCTGTAAGCGTCCCGGTGACCGAGGTGAATGCCCCGATCACTGCCACGATATCACTCGCTGTTCTCATGCCGACCAATATCATCAAACATCCAATCAGTAATGATGCTATCAGTCCTACGAGCGCGATGTAGAGACCGTAACTAGCATTTGTTCCGCTGTGTTGTTCGCTTGCCCCCGCTTGATTTGCATTTTGTGCTTCCGGGTTCTGAGTTTCTGTCATGTTTTCAGTCCTCAATAATTGTAGTGATAGCTATATTCGTATATATATATTTAACTCATCTTTTTCTTACAATATATTGATCATCCGATAATACTAGAGAAAATCGGAAAAAACCATGAAATAGGGTGGTTTCAAAAAAAAATATGGGTGATTTTCGCTCAATCCTGCTGCAGGGCCTGTATCCGGTCAGGTATATCCGAGCGGATGGACACAGCGAACCTTTCTTCCGTCGATGTTTCGTAAGACCTGCATCTCCTTACACAGATCATCGCGGAAAGCGCAGCGGTCAAAATATCTGCAGCCCTCTTCAGGAATAGGTGGTTTTTCGCTGGGAAGCACCGCCATTTCCCGGTAATGCGCCGCATCCCACAACGCCTGCGTATAGGGATGCAGGGGATGAGTGAACACATCCTCCCCGATCTCGACGAATTTTCCCCCGAACATCACATACGTCAGATCAGCCACGACGTTTGCAAACACCAGATCGTGTGTGATGATAATAAGAGCAATATTTCGCTTCTTCTGAATATCCTTCAGCAGGGACATGATGTATGACTGCACGGAGACATCCAGCATCGAGGTCGCCTCGTCACAGATCAGCAGATCCGGTTTCAGTGCCAGGGCACGGGCGATAACCACCCTCTGCAGTTCGCCGCCGCTCACCTGATGCGGGAACCTTGTTATGAACTCCGGTCCGAGTCCGACCTCGGCGAGAAGTTCAGGCACCATCTTGGCGATCTCTCCCCGTGAATACTTCCCGGAAAGAACCAGCGGTTCGGCCACCGACCTTCCGAGTTCCCACCGCGGATCCACCGCATCGTCAGGGTTCTGAGGGATCATCTGGAACTTCACGATGTGCTGCCGAAGCTCCTTCCACTTCATCCCGGTCAGTTTCTCACCGGAACAGTACACCTCGCCTTCGGTTGCCGGAAGCTGCATGGTGAGCATTTTCACGAGCGTGCTCTTCCCGCATCCCGACTCCCCGACGATCGCGATCGTCTCGCCTTTGCCGATCGAAATACTTACCCGGTCCACGGCCACCTTCTTCGTCACGGAAATCATACCGGACGTATAGACTTTCCTTAGTTCCTCTCCTCTAAGCATACTTCCAGCACCTCACGGTTCGTCCGTTCGTTTCGGTCATCGGCGGTTTTTCCGTCCGGCACCTGTTGTCGGCAAAGGGGCACCGCGGATTAAATCTGCATCCGTCCGGGACCTCGATCATCGACGGGGAGGGGCCGGGGATCGGATGCATCCCGCGTTCCGGCAGGGAATCGAGCAGGGCCCGGGAGTAAGGATGAAGAGGTTCTTTGAAAAACATCTCTGTTGGAGCGATTTCGAGGATCTCGCCGCAGTAGTTTACCGCGATCCTGTTTGCCATCGCTTTGGCAAAATCAATATCGTGCGTTATCAAAAGAAAAGCACATCCTTCGGCAGAGACCCTTCTAAAAGTCTCCGCGATCTCCTGTTTTTTGAGAGAGTCGACCCCTTTCGTCGGCTCGTCTGCGATGATCAGCTGAGGATTTGCCGCCGTTCCCATGGCGACCATCGCCCGCTGGAGCATACCTCCGCTGTACTGGAAAGGATACTCGCGTGCACGGGTCTTTCCAGGCACGATGGAAAACCTTTCCAGAAGCGACACGGCTTTTTCTCTGGCAGCTTCTTTTGTTATCCCCAGATGCGTCCACATCGGCTCCGCGATCTGGTTTCCGACCCGGATCCCCGGGTTCATCGAGAGATACGGGTTCTGAAAAATCGAACCGATCGTTTTTCCCCGGATCTTCTGCATCTCCTTTTCTGAAAGATCCGTAAGAGAGATCCCGTCAAGAGAGATATTGCCGGAAAAAATTGCATTGTCGGGAAGTAACCGCAGCACCGCAAGGCCGAGAACCGACTTGCCGGATCCCGATTCTCCAATAAGGGCGAACGTCTCATGCTCTTTTATCGAAAAGGAGGCATTGTCCACTGCCCGGACCGATCCGTTTTCCGTGGTCAGATGGACGCAGACATCCGTCACTTTCAGTATGCAGGTCATATTCTCCCCTCGAGTTCGGTTTTGGTCATCTTCTGGTCGAGAACATCACGCAGTCCGTCGCCGAAATAATTGAAGGCGAGCACGGTTATCATGATCATAAGACCCGGGAAGAACATCAAATACGGATCGGTCGTGACATAGGTCCTGCCCGCATTCAGCATCGCTCCCCACTCGGGAGTAGACGGCTGGACACCGAGTCCAAGGAAACTCAGACCCGCAGCTGCGAGAATAACGTTTCCGATGCCAAGCGTCGCCATGATCAGGACCGGCGAGATGATATTCGGCATCAGATGCTTTCCCATGATATAGAAGTTGGAACCGCCGACCCATCGTGCCGCGTGCATATATCCTTTTGATTTGATATCGAGGGTCGCTCCGCGTGCGACCCGGGCAAACGAGGTCCACTCGACGATGATGAGAGCAAGGATCATGTTCTCTATTCCCTGTCCCAGGAACGCAGTTATCGCGAGGGCGAGAAACATCGACGGGAACGCGAGGAAACTGTCCGTCAGCCGCATGATGACTTCATCCAGCCACCCGCCGTAATATCCCGCAAGGATCCCAAGGGTAAGGCCGATCGCGAGCGAAACTCCGACAACGATGAACCCGACCGAAAGCGAGGCACGTGCTCCGTACATCGTCATGGTAAGGATGTCCCTGCCTAAATGATCGGTCCCGAACGGGTGTTCCAAAGACGGGAACTGCAGACGGTCCGAGAGATTTTTGTTGGTGTAGTCGTACGGTGACAGAACATCCGCAAAAAGCGCCATACAGATGAGCAGCCCAAGAATGATGAGGGAGATCATGATCTGCCGGTTTTTGAGATACTTACGAAGTTCTGTCATATCGTATCTCCGGGTTTGCCCATACATAGAGCAGGTCGACAATGAAGTTGATGACTAAAAATATGATTGCGACGAAGAGGATGGAACCCTGGATCATCATGTAATCATACGAGAGAATCGAACTTACGACGAGATTTCCGATACCCGGCCAGCCGAAGATCGTTTCTACCACGACGGACCCGTTTAAGAGGAATCCGATCGAAAGACCGACAACGGTAATGATCGGAACAAGGGCGTTTTTCAGCGCATGCCGCATCAAAACCGTCGCCTCGGACAAACCCTTTGCCCGGGCAGTCTGGATATACTCTTTTCCAAGCACATCGAGCATACTCGATCTGACCATGCGCATCATCACGGCGGCCGATCCCGTCCCAAGGACAAGGGCGGGGAGGATCATATACGAGATGTCGGTCCCGTGCCCGAACCCGCCGCCCGGCAGCCAGTGAAGGATGACGGAAAACACGATGATCATAAGGTATGCCTGCCAGAAGTTCGGCATCGACACGCCGATAAGGGCGCCGAACCGGCATAAACTGTCGAAGATCGTGTTGTGTTTGACCGCCGAGATGATGCCAAGCGGGATCGCGATGATAAGTGCGATGACGAGTGCAAGGGCCGACAGAGTCAGTGTATTTTTGAATGCATTGATCACGGTCTCAAAGACGGGTTGTTCGCTCATGTAGGAGTACCCAAGATCGCCGGTCGCTGCGTTTTTCAGCCAGGTCATATACTGGACGATGAACGGCTGGTCAAGTCCGTGGGCCACACGGAATTGTTCGACGGCCGCCTCATCGTAGCCCCCGCCGGGGCTCGTCATCATGATCTCCGCCGGGTCTCCCGGGGCGATGTAGATAAGAGAAAAACTCAAAAATGAGATGAAGATAAGTATCGGTATCAGATACAGAAGTCTTCTGATGAAATACTCTCTCAGCATGATTTCTTTGCAGAGACTATGTAGGGGGTGACCGTAGTTTCGCCGATATCGATCGACTTCAGGAACGCCTGATAGTCGTCAAGATACCGCCATGTCGAGTCGGAAAATCCGTGACCCGTAATGAGGGAGACGACCTTTTCAGGCGTGTTGTTTTTGCCGAGCGGGAGATTTGGACGGACTTCCTCGTAGCATTCGTCGAAGAATTCAGAGTAGGGTTTGTTTGGTGTGGTATGATCTTGTGTGTCGGTATACCAGACCCCGTCTACGGCTATTATCTGGCCGCCCGGTGTGAGGATTTTGTTTGCTCCGTTAAGAAAAGCATCAGGATGCGGCAGGGTCCACATCAGATATTTGCTGATGATGAGATCGGCGGAACCTGCGTCAAGATCGAGATTTTCAGCGTCGCCCTCGCGGAATGCTGCTGTAATTCCGAGTTTTTCCGCATTGGCCTGTGCTTTTTTGACCATTTCTGGAGAGAGGTCGATCCCGGTAACAGTGTGCCCCATCTTTGCAAGAGCGAGCGCTAAAATGCCGGGTCCGGTTCCTACCTCGATGACGTTGAGATGCTTTCCCGCCGGAATGATCGGCGTAAAGATTCGTTCCCAGAACTCGATCTCATCGGTGATTCGGCTCATATATTCCTGGTGATAACTTGTGCTTCGCCAGTTCCAGTAATCAGCTATTTTGTCTTTGATCATGATTTAACTCCTGTTTCAAGGTAAGGTGTCGTTTGATAATCCCGTCCGTTCGGGTCGCATCTCTGCATGTAGTCGGCATACTCGGGGAGATATTTCCAGGAGACCTCGGAGAAACCTGCGGTTTCCACGAGGCCTGCGATCCTTTCCGGCGTGTTCGCATTATAGAGAGGAAGATACTGCCGGATATTTGCCGAACACTCTTCGGTTTCCTGGTCATCGGGTTTGAACCAGTGACCGTCTATCGCAAAGATCCTGCCGCCGGGGACGAGGACACGTTTGCATTCCTGGAAAAATTTTTCATGGTCCGTCAGGGTCCACAGAAGATGCATGTTCACGACAACGTCGAAACTGTTGTCCGCGAACGGAAGGTTTTCTGCATCTCCCTGATGGAAATCGATGGAAAGACCTCGGGCCGCAGCGCCTTGTTCTGCCCGTGCGAGCATCTCCTCGGAGAGATCGAGAGCCGTGACCCGATGACCTAATTCCGCAAAGGTCATCGCCTGGATCCCGTAACCGGTCCCGATATCCAGTACTTTCAGGGGTGTTTGTTTGGGGAGATACTCTTTGAAGTAGCTCTGCATCAAAACGATCTCCTCGTCGAGATATGCATGATATCGTTTCCGATATCCCGGACTCAGCTCGTTCCAGTGTTTGCGGATCGTTTCGTTCGACATGGGATTCAGGTGATGGTGATGTCTTTGGTCATCATCGTGTATTCGTTCGGGTAGATCTCGAGATTCAGGACATCATTGCCGACTCCCCAGTTCTGCGATTCATAGAACAGATAGATCAGTCCTGCGTCGTTCTGGGTGATGTTCTGGATCTCGTCGTACAGTTCAGCCCGCTCCGCCTGATCGAAGGTCGTGCTTGCTTTCAGGATGAGTTCATCGACTTCGGGGTTGGAGTAGTGCAGCCAGGTGGAAGCATACGCGGCGGTCGAGAAGAACATTCTGCTCAGGAAATAATCCGGGTCTCCGGTCGGCATGGTCGACCAGGCGGCCATCGTCATGTCGTAATTTCCGGCGGCGACATCGACTTTGATGGCGCTGCTTTCCATGATACGCGTGTTGACGGTAATACCCAGATCTTCATACTGGGCTGCGATGACTTCCAGTGTCGGCGGGAGAGCCGCACGTTTGGAGTAGGTCGTTATCTCGATGGTGAACGGTTTGCCGTTGTAATACAGTTTCCCGTCAGCCCCCGGCAGGATCCCTGCCTCGGCTAAGAGAGCCAGCGCCTTTTCTTTGTTGTATGCATATGATTCGATCTCGTCGTTTGCGTTCCACGGCGAGGAGTATGAGAACGGACCGACCGCGACAACGCCGCCGACGCCTTCAAGCGCCGTGTCGACGATCTCCTGACGGTTCACTGCGTAACTGAGTGCCTGACGGACGCGGACGTCATTGAACGGCGCTTTGTTTTCGTTCATGTAGACAAAGTACGTACGGAGCATCGCTTTCGATTCGACATGCGTGTCTGCCGCGTTTTTCACGGCTGCATACTCGCTTGGGAGAATGTCACGAACTACGTCGGCATCACCAGATTTGATGAGAAGCGTACGTGCGGTGGCATCACCGATGTAGGTCGTGTTCACTCCGGCAAGTCCTACTTTGCCGCCCCAGTAATTCTCGTTTCTCACGACGTCCAGGCTTGCGCCGGATTCAAGCGCGGAGAAAACGAACGGTCCCGTTCCGACCGGTTGTTTGTTGACATCGACGATGTTCGGACTGACGATAGACATGATCGGGTCGACGAGGGATGCGATCAGCGGAGCATACGGTTTATTGGTCTCGATGATGATCGTATAGTCGTCCGTTTTTCTGACATCTTCAATGAACGCATACTCGTAAGCACGGCTGTTTGATGCATTGAGGACACGGTTGAACGAGAAAATGACCGCGTCGGCATTGAACGGCGTCCCGTCATGGAACGTAACACCTTTACGCAGAGTGATCTCCCACGTCGTGTCGTTCAAAAGCTTGTATCCGGTCGCAAGTTTGGGCTGGAGGACCATGTCCGGGTCGTATGCGAACAGGGTCTCGTAAATGCCTGCTTTATCGACATACCATCCTTCCCAGCCGTTTGCCGGGTCGAGACTGCCGCCCGTGTCCGGGCCCTCGATCTCCACGAGACGAAGAACTTTTTCTCCGGAATCGGATGACTGAACGCATCCTGCCACGCAAACCGCGGCGATAAGGAGGACCGCGATACTTATGAGCAAGATTATTTTCTGGAAACCACTCTGCATGTTTTTACCTCGAAAAGTATGAACAAATTTTATGTTTGTAATATTATATTAATTGCCTCTTTTTATTCGTATGTTTTTAAAATCTACAAATATTATATTCGTAATAATAAAAAAGAAGCTGCCGGGTTCATCCGGCAATCGCTCTGTTATACGACCGCGATGTTCTTTGTGACGAGCGTGTAGTCGTTGGGGTAGATGGTGAATCCCTTAACGGAGGTACTCATCGCATCGTTTTCCATCGCATAGAACACGTAGATGATCGGACAATCGATCTGCGCCTGTTCCTGGATCTTGTCGTAGAGCTCGGCTCGCTTGGTCTGATCAAAGGTCGACCGTGCGGCAAGGATCCATTCATCCATCTGCGGATTCGAGTAATGGGTCCAGCCGGAAGCGTATGCCCCGGTCGAGAGATAGTGACCGCTGATGAAGTAGTCCGGGTCTCCGGTCGGTGCCGTGACCCAGGTATAGAGTACCATATCATAGGTTCCCGATGTCACGGTTGATTTGATCGCGCTCCATTCAGCGTGTTTCGTCGTGACCGTGATACCGAGCTTTTCATACTGGGCCGCGATCACTTCCAGGCTTGCCGGAAGGGCCGCACGGTTCGTATAGGTCATTATCTCGATGGTGAACGGTTCGCCGTTATAATACAGTTTTCCGTCGGATCCTTTGGTGATTCCTGCTTTGGCCAGGAGTTCAAGGGCTTTTGCCTGATCGTTGTCGTAGCTGGCGATCTTGTCGTTTGCGTTCCACGGCATGGTATTCGTAAACATACCTACCGCAGGAGAACCCGCCACGCCTTCAAGCGCGGTATCCACGATTTCCTGACGGTTCAGTGCGTAGCTGAGTGCCTGACGAACGTTCACGTCATCGAACGGAGCTTTTCCGCCGTTGATGTAGATGAAGTATGCTCGAAGCGTCTCCTTGGATTCGACATCGGTCGAGGAGTCTGATTTCAGGGAAGCATACTCGCTTGGGAGAATATCCTTTGCGATATCGACATCGCCGGACTTCAGCATAAGCGTCCGTGCGGTCGCGTCGGCGTTGTATGTCATGGAGAGTTTCGCAGCTTTCGGCGTGCCGCCCCAATACTTGTCGTTTCTGACGAGATCCATGCTTGCACCCGATTCAAACGAAACGAATGCATAGGGTCCGGTACCGACCGGCTGTTTGTCCACATCGACAATGTTCGGACTGATGATCGACATGACCGGATCAACGAGCGATGCGATCAGCGGAGCATACGGTTCGGTCGTTTCGATTACGATCGTATAGTCGTCAGTCTTTCTCACTTCTTTAATGAATGAGTACTCGGATGAACGGCTGTTTGCGGGGTCGAGGACCCGGTTGAACGAATATATCACCGCGTCGGCGTTGAACGGCGTTCCGTCGTGGAAGACTACGCCCTTGCGAAGCGTGATTTCCCATTCGGTATCGCTCAATGCTTTGTAGCCGGTTGCCAGTTCGGGTTTGAGTTCCATGTTCTGATCATCATAGAAAAGCGTCTCAAAGAGGCCCGCTTCCCGCACATACCAGCCTTCCCACCCATTGGCCGGGTCGAGACTGCCGCTTGAATCGGGACCGAAGTTCATGACGACGCGAAGCGTACTGTCATCATTTCCTGACTGGACGCATCCGGCGCAAATCACCATGGCGCCGATCAGTACGCCTGCAATACACAGTGCGGCGAATCCGTTGATGGATAAGCCCTCTAAAATACGTTTTTTCATATCAACACACCAAAGTTATGAATAATTTTATATTTGTAATACTATATTAATACATTCAGAATAATTATATGTTAAATATTTGTTGAAATTTGATGAACGTAAGATTAAACAAATAAATAGAATGCGTGATTATCAATACTCATCTTCAGGCGACTCCATGCGTCATACCTACAATACAAAAATAACCGGGGCGATCAGCGGTCATTTTCTGATCGATCTGTATACGCCGATCCTGCCGGTGATCCTCCCTCTTCTCATTGTCAATCTGGGGCTCTCGTATTTTCTTGCAGGGCTTGTCGTTACCGTATTCAATGTGGTCTCGTCCGTGACCCAGCCGTTTATCGGGCTTTACGGAGACCGGACTGGTAAATGGGTGAGCGTGCCGTTCTGTGTTCTGATCGGCAGCGTAGGAATATCACTCTCGGTTCTGGCGAACAATTACCTGATCGTTCTGTTCCTTGTCGGAGGAGCGGCCGTCGGTCATGCCCTCTTCCATCCTTCCGCGATGGCCCTCGTCCATAAACTGAGTCCGCCTGCCAAAAAGGGATTGTACAACTCGATTTTTACCACAAGCGGCAGCATCAGTTATTCGCTCGGCCCGATGATCGCCGGTTTTTTCATCACGTTCGGCGGTCTGCCGTCGGTCGCCTGGATGATGGTTCCGGGGATCGTCGGGGCTGCCTGGATCTATCGAAACGACCGCCGCACCGGAACGGTTGAGCCGATCAAAAAAGAGCCGGTCGAAAAGAAACAGGTCCACGGGAAGTACTGGTGGATCCCGGCCGGTCTGGTTGTGACGGTGTGTGCTCTGCGGGCCTGGGCGTATGTTGGGGTCATTACGTATCTGCCGACCCTGCTCCTTTTATGGAATCAGGGGATCGACACGTTCACGGTCTCGGTCATCATCACGGCCATGCTCTTTACCGGCGTGTTCGGGCAGGTGGCCGGCGGCTATCTTTCCGACCGTTTTGGACGGAAAAAAGTCCTGGTGCTTGGATTCCTCTGTGCGATCCCGTGTTTCTGTCTGATATTCCTCACGACCGGATGGACGATGTATGCCGGGATCATGCTGTATGCATTCTTTGCGAGCTTCTGTTATGTGGCTTCGGTGACGATGACTCAGGATCTTCTGCCGGGCAGCGTCGGGTTTGCGTCTGGCCTCACGCTCGGTCTTTCGATGGGTATCGGCGGAGTTGGAGCGGCCCTGATCGGGTGGGTAGCGGATGTCATGGGTTCCCTGCCGGACGCGATGTTTCTGCTGATTATTCCAACGATCCTCTGTCCGATTCTCGCGCTGTTTATCAAATACTCGGATAAGCCCGCTGCGGTCGCCGAAGAGTGAGGCGGCGTCTCACTGACTGCTGAATCTCCGGCAAAAATCCGAGAATAATTTTATCTTCAAACACAGCTATACAGAAAATAATGGCATTTGATTTTGTAGATTACGATGACGATTCCATCCGATTTGCAGATAAGACCGACAAAAAGAAATCCGGCGAACATTTCCCGAAAAAGGCTGATATCAAAGCGATGAAAACCAAGAATAAACGCAGGTAATTTTTTTTCAAAAATCTATTTTCTCATTTCCGTATCCGGAACGAATTGAAACCAAAATTTGACCGTTGGCAAATATACATCTCCCACATCTCATTACTTATTTCTGATTTAGGGGGTGCGGGAGGGGACAGCTGAGGGGAGCGAAAGCGACGAGAGCCTTGAGCAAACCGATGGTTTGTGACCCGGCGCGGAGGCGGATCGACGGCACCCCAAATCAAATAAAAAATATTGAATGTTGGGATATAGTCTGAAAAGTACGTGGTTCACGAACCAAGTCGTCTTTTCTATTCAAATAGGATTTACGCGGTGTTAATGACAATCCAATTCGGGAAGGAGGTTGTTGGGTGTGGAAACCTGAGATAAAACCAACCGCGAATCGGCGCGAATCCTGCCCTTCGGGCGAGGCGAATCGGATTTGCTTTTCCTCACTCTCGCTCGTCGTATCCCTCGCAAATCAAAGATTTGCTCGGCTAAGACACGACGGCTCGTCCCTTCATCGGGACCGTTCGGGCAAATCCTGTCGGCGCCCCAGCGCCTCCTATATGGAAGAGATTCATTGACCAGGTCTCAATATGAAAAATATCCTCTTTACTGACAGTCACGATATAAAATCAAGAGGCAAATCAATCATGGGAGCCGCTGGGGCGGCGACAGGATTTGCCCGAACGGTCCCGATGAAGGGATGAGCAAGACAGCGAAGCTGGATTGCGAAAGTGAGGATAAGCAAATCCGATTCTTCTCGCCCGAAGGGCGGATTCGCGCCGATTCGCGGTTGGTTTTTCTCTTGTGTCAAAACGAATGTCGTACACGAAATCGAAGTACATCTCATAAGAACTTCAGTTTTTTCCGGTAGGATCTCACCGCGTAAGTCTTATTCAACATCTTTTTTCTCCGTTTCGTATCCGGAACTCATTATACTGCTGCTGACTACTCCGACGGGTAGATTCGTCTCATCACCTTCTTGATCGCATACACGACGCCGGTCGTGGCAAATGCCGCCAGCAGGATCACCGCCCAGGTATCTGCCGTAAGGGGCGTTGTTCCGATCGTCTGCTGCATAAACGGAACATAGATCACCATGATCTGCAGGAGCAGGGATAAACTTACAGCGCCGACCAGGACCTTATTTTCCCGTATCAGCGTTGTGAGGCCGAACCCGTTTTCTTTGCGGATGTTGAGGACATGGAGTAGCTGGGCAAGAACCATAAACGTAAAAGTCGCCGTCTGCACGTAAAGCAGCGAAGTATTCTGGGTTAAGAAGAAATTAAAGATCAAAAAGGAACTCAGTCCGAGAACAGCACCGCTGAAAAGGATCCTTCCAAGAAACCGCTTATTGATCAGGCCGCTATGTGTACTCCTCGGCGGCGCTTTCATGATGTTTGCCTCTGCCGGTTCATATGCCAAGGCCATAGCCGGCGCAATATCGATAACAAGGTTAAGGAAGAGAATATGGAGCGGCAGGATAGGCAGAGGTTTCAGGAAACTGACGCTCAGAAAAATCGTGATGATCTCGACCATATTGCAGGAAAAAAGGAACGAAACATACTTTTTTATGTTCGAAAAGATGACCCTTCCCTCTCTCACGGCGTCCACGATCGTGTAAAACCGGTCATCCGTCAGGATCATATCCGACGCCTCTTTGGCAACCTCCGTACCCCGGATCCCCATCGCCACGCCGATATCCGCACTCTTCAACGCCGGCGCATCATTCACCCCGTCCCCGGTCATTGCCACGACGGATCCCTCCTTTCGCAGTGCATCCACGATCTGCATCTTATTTTCAGGCGAAACACGGGCAAACACCGCGGTCTTTTTCACAAGATCGCCGAACTCCGGCGTCCCGGCCGCCAAATCAAGCTCTTTTCCGGTGATCGCCGCCTTTGCCTCCCTCAGACCTATCTCCCGGGCAATGATCGAGGCGGTTTTCGGATCATCGCCCGTTATCATCTTCACCTGGATGCCGGCCTGCTGGCAGATACCGATCGCTTCTCTGACATCGTTTCGCGGGGGATCCGTGATCCCGACGATCCCGAAAAGATCCACCCGATCGAGATACGAAACGATGCTTACTCTGCTCCCGTCTCCGCTATATCCGTTGAGTTTGCCGACCCCAAGAACCCGCAGACCTTTTTCCGTCAGATGGTCGTTTGCGTCTTGCAGCCTTTCCTTCTCTTCTCTTGACTGCAGAGACATCGCAAGAAGCACGTCCGGCGCTCCTTTGATAAACGCATGGACCGTTTCCCCGTGTTCATACACCGTGATCATATACTTCCTCGCGGAATCGAACGGCATCTCGCCGATCCTAACCCAGCCGCCCGCATGAAGACTTTCCCTGCTTATTCCCGCTTTAGCTCCCAACACGACCAGAGCTCCTTCGGTCGGATCGCCGATCACGGAATACTCCAGCTCATCCTTTTTCAGCACTGCATTGCTGCAGAGGACCGCGGCGGCGATGATGTCCCAAAGCCGGTCGTCATCCGAAAGATCGACAGCACGCTCATCGGCGAGAATATTTCCGACCGGCTGATACCCGTTTCCTTCAACCGTATATGACCGGTCGTTTGTCAGCACGATCCTTCCGACCGTCATCTGATTTTCGGTGAGTGTCCCGGTTTTATCCGTGCATATCACGTTTGTCGAACCAAGGGTCTCCACGGCCGGCAGGTGTTTGACCAGCGCCTTATGTTCCGCCATCGTCCGCATCCCGCGGGACAATGTCATCGTTGACACTGCAGGCATCGCCTCGGGGATCGCGGCCACGGCGAGGATAAGCGCCGTATGAAGAATGGCCTCAATCGGATGGTTCGTCACAAACCCGGCGGTCAATACCGCAATGCCGGCCAGCAATGCCACGAGGATGAGGATTTTGCTGAGCTTGTTCATCTCTTTACCAAGCGGCGTCCTCTCTTTGATGCCGCTCTCTAGCATCCCGGTGATCTTTCCCACTTCCGTCGACATCCCGGTACTGGTGACGACCGCATGGGCATTACCCCGTGTTGCGGATGTGCCGGCAAAGACCATATTGATCCTGTCCCCAAGTCCGGTATCCTCGGAAAAAAGTGCCAGTGCATCCTTTTCGACCGCGTCCGACTCCCCGGTGAGGGCGGACTCGATACAGGCAAAATTCATACTGCGGATAAGTCGTGCATCCGCCGGAACGGAATCGCCCTCCTCTATAAAGATCAGATCACCGGGTACCAGTTTCGAGGCATTGATCTCCTGCCAGACGCCGCCCCGCACGACCTTGGCATGGGTGAAGATCATCCGCTGGAGGGATTCTATCGATTTCTGTGCCTTATATTCGGTAAAAAAGCTGGTAAGTACGGCGATCATCAATGCGATCAAAACAGCGATGCCTTCGATGATCTCCCCCATGGAAAAAGACAGGACCGCGGCGACGATCAGGATGTAGACGATGATATTATTGATATTATGCAGCAGAATACGCCAGGCTGAAACGCCCCTGGCTTTTTTCAGCTCATTTTTTCCGTATTCCTGCTGTCTTTTCTGTGCTGTTTCTTCGGATAACCCGAACACTCTGTCAGTATTGAGTTCTGTGAGCACATCCTCTATCGTTTTTTTGTACATTCCCTCTCTCCAGGAAAGCGTGGATGGTCCAAATAACCGCCGTGATCATGCAGTATTCATTCTGGAAACAACGGATTTTGCTGCGCCTGCCCCGAAAAAGCATACCTAACCGATGCCTATAATCAATGAATGGTTGGAAGAAGACATAAAGCCAGTCTATTCCGGCACTTAAAAAAAATGGGGGTGATGTAGGTATGCCAAAAGATCAGTGGACTTTGGTTCCTTCCGGCACATCCTTCAGCGGAACAAGAAGCGATGCCTCTTCGCCTGCGGCAAACAGCATCCCGTTGCTCTCCTCGCCCCGGAACTTTGCCGGCTTCAGGTTTACGACCACGATGATCTTCTTATCCACCATCTCTTCAGGCGTATAGACATCGGCGATGCCTGACACGATCTGTCTGACCTCGGTTCCGATATCCACCTGCAGACGCAGAAGTTTCGTCGTCTTTGGCACTCTCTCCGCTTTCACGACCCGACCCACGCGGAGATCGAGCTTTGCTACATCGTCTATTGTTATGATCTCTTCCGAGATTGGTTCTATTACTGCTTCCATAGTATTCTTTCCTGCTGCTTTCTTCTTCGAATCCTCGGCCCGCTTTGTCAGCACGGCCTCCATCTCCTCACGCTGCTTGTCCTCGATTCTCGCAAACAGCGGCTTCACATCGCCAAGTGTTGTGTTCTCGAACGGAACCAGCGCATCGCTGATCGGGCGGCTCTCGATCTTGTCCGTATAGCCGAGCATCTCCCAAAGTTTCTGGGAAGACTCGGGCATCACCGGCTGCATGATAAGAGCACACGCCTTCACGATCTGGAGACAGTTCTTTAATATCTGTGCGGCCGCTTGCGGATCTTCCTTGATCAGCTTCCAGGGAGCCGCGTTCGAGATATAGCTGTTTCCGTATGCCGCGAGAAGAAGGATGCCGTCGACGGCCGCCTTGAACTCGTATGCACGGACGGACTCCTCAATTGCAGCGAGCGAACGTTCGATCTCGGCAAAGATCTCTGCCTCGACCGGGACCTGCGGCACATCGCCGAACTTGGTCTTGACCAGGCTCATGCTCCGGTTCGCGAAGTTCCCGAACGTGTTCACGAGTTCATTATTGATCCGTGCCTGGAACTCTTTCCAGGAGAAGTCCAGTTCGCGGGTGTGGCTCGTATAGGCGAGGAGATAATACCGGAGATAATCCGCCGGCAGTCCCTTGTCAAGGTAATCCTCTTTCGTCCAGACGACGTTTCCTTTCGATTTGGAGAACTTCTCGCCGTCGATCGTGACCATGCCGCTCGCTACGACCGCGGTCGGCGGCTGATAGCCGGCCCCGTGAAGCATTGCCGGCCAGAAGACACAGTGGTGATAGATGATGTCGGACCCGATGAAGTGGACTCTATCTCCCTCGCACCAGTATTTCTGCCAGCTGTTGTTGGTGGCTTTCGCCCATTCTTCAGTGAACGAGATGTATCCGATCGGGGCATCCACCCAGACATAGCAGACGAGATCGTCGGATCCCGGGAACTTGACGCCCCAGTCCATCATTCGGGTGATGCACCAGTCTTTGAGTTCGTTTTCTACCCAGCCGATGGCGTAGTTTTTGGCGTTGAGCGTTCCGCCGAGGGTCGGCAGATACTCCAGAAGATAGTCCCTAAAGCTGCTGAGCTTGAAGTAGTAGTGCTTCTGTTCGCGGAGTTCGGCTTTGGTCCCGCAGGTTGCGCAGACGGGATCGAGGATCTCTCCGGGTTCGAGGTGCCGGCCGCATCCCGAGTCGCATTCATCCCCGCGGGCATGTTTGCCGCAGTAGGGGCAGGTTCCTTCGACGTACCGGTCGGGGAGGAAGCGTTTGCATTTGGGGCAGTAGCTTTGCTGGATGGTCTGTTCGTAGACATATCCGCGGTCGATGAGGGTCTGGAGGATGGAGACGGTCCGGTGGTGGTTGGTCGGGTCGTCGGTCATGCCGAACCGGTCGAATGCGATGCCCATGGATTTGAAGACGTTGTCGAAGTGGGCGTGGTATGTTTCGGATACGGCACGCGGCGTGGTTTTTTCGGCCTCGGCCGTGACGACGATGGGGGTCCCGTGGTTGTCGGATCCGCAGATGAAGACGATGTCGTCGCCGAGACGCCTGAGGTATCGTACGTAGAAATCGCCTGGGATGTACGTCCGGAGGTGCCCGAGATGGCAAAAACCGTTTGTATAGGGCAAACCGCACGTAACGACAGTGGGCTTATTGGTCATGCGGTACTATTTGGAGCGGATTGGTATTAAATACTGATTTCGTGGGTTGGCGACGAAGGGGTTGCCTTAGCTTGAGCAAGTTTTCGAAGGAAACGTGCGAGTGCGGGTTGGACGCGGAACGCGGACGACCTTGGCGGAGGCGGACCGACCCATAGGGGCGGGCTTAGCCGAGCAAGGCTTTGCCTTGCGACCAAATCTTTGATTTGCGACTGCGGGCGGGGACCTTTAGGTCCCTCAGCTGAGCAAACCGAAGGGTTACGACTTAGTTTACTGAGTTCGCCGGCTTCTTTCCGGTTCCCCTGAGATGCTGTCAGAAATCATTAGGGGTATCAGAAAGAGAAAGGGTTTGAAAGAACAAATCCTGACTCCGAAGGATTACCTCGAGTGATGGATCACGTCTAAGGAGCAGTAAATCATTTTGCACAGGGGAATATTTCTGCGAGAAATCGGAATCTTTTTTTTTGTTTTTGGAAAAATCTCTTATCTCACCAGTGGATTCTAGTGAGAATGATATTTTGGTGTAGCGTTCAGGTTATGTGTAATTTAAACTGATTTACATAAATACATTAATCCTAATTATCCATTTTTATAATTTTTGATGTATTGATTGATTACAAATGCATGTATCATAATTTATTTTAAAATTCTAGAGTGAATGTAGTGTCTCATTAATATAAATTTGAATATTTTCATAATATCTTTATAGCACTTCTCTGCAGAGATAACGTCCTGATATTGATATCCCATATTATATGTAGCAACTTCAATATAATATTCTATTGCATTTATAAGATCCCCTTATTCTTCATAATTATATGCCATGTGATATAATGAATGTGCCAAATTTAAGTTATCATCTGTTTGGCGATTTCCTTTGCTGAATCAAAACATTTATTAGCTTCATCATATTTTTTTAATTTTTCATAGCACCTTCCAGCTGAAGTAAAGTCCTTATACAGATATTGCGTATTAGATTCATATTTTGCAGCTTCAATGTAATATTCTGCTGCATTTATCAGATCCCCTTTTTCTTGATAATTATATGCCATGTGATATAATGGATATGCCAAATTTAAGTTACCATCTGTTTTAGCGATTTCCCTTGCTGAATCAAAACAATTAATAGCTTCATCATATTTTTTTAATTTTTCATAGCACCCTCCAGCATAATTAAAGTCATTATACAGATGTTGTGGATTAGATTCATATTTTGCAGCTTCAATGTAATATTTTGCTCCATTTATCAGATCTCCTTTTTCTTGATAATTATATGCTATGCGAGATAATGGATGTGCCAAATTTAAGTTACCATCTGTTTTAGCGATTTCCTTTGCTGAATCAAAACATTTAATGGCTTCATCATATTTTTTTAATTTTTCATAGCACCTTCCAGCTGAAGTAAAGTCCCCACACAGATATTGCGTATTAGATTCATATTTTGCAGCTTCAATGTAATATTCTGCTGCATTTATCAGATCCCCTTTTTCTTCATAATTATATGCCATGTGATATAATGGATGTGCCAAATTTAAGTTATCATCTGTTTTAGCGATTTCCTTTGCTGAATCAAAACAATTAA
Source organism: Methanocorpusculum labreanum Z (assembly GCF_000015765.1). Lineage (NCBI taxonomy): Archaea > Methanobacteriati > Methanobacteriota > Methanomicrobia > Methanomicrobiales > Methanocorpusculaceae > Methanocorpusculum > Methanocorpusculum labreanum. The sequence continues at coordinate 707,183 of NC_008942.1, forward strand.
TAGCTTCATCATATTTTTTTAATTTTTCATAGCACCCTCCAGCATAATTAAAGTCATTATACAGATGTTGCGGATTAGATTCACCTTTTGCAGCTTCAATGTAATATTTTGCTCCATTTATAAGATCCCCTGAATCTGCGTAACTCTTTGCCACTCCTGAGTAAAGGCGACCTAAATTTAATTTGTATTTTTCTGCTTTGTTGCGACTCAACTCAATAATTTCTGTAGCATTATTATTATATCCCTTCTCTATCATGGTTTGTATAATTATTTGTATTTTTTTTAAGGATTTTGCTAGGGAATATGAGAATTTCATATTATTAGTAATGGTATCAATAATACATTTTTGAGCTTCATTGATTTTTCCTAGATATATCAAAACTCTGGCATAATCTAGACGAACACCACTGATGTGATTCATATTTTGTCCATTCATAGGTGATAATTTCAATGATTTGTTGAAATATTCTTTGGATTTATTTAATTTTTCAGTGAATTCTGGACTGTTTTGGATACTTATTCCCCACGATAAATACATTTTTCCTAGTTCATTTAGGGCAACTGCATTGTGTTTTCTATCAAAACTATTTGCAGATTCAAGATAAAGAGAGGTGGCTTCTTCATAGTTTATAGGAGTATGATTATTTCGTGAAATATCTATTTTAGTGGAAGCCAACATATTTAAAGCATAATAATTGGATTTGTCCTGTTTATTGTTATATTTTATATATTCAGATAATATTTGAGCAGCTTTGGTGAGATGGCTACCATTATTATATTTATCTAAGATATCTCCATAGTGTAATAAAAAATTAGCATATGTTACTATGAGCGATCCTGCTTTAGGATATTTTTTGATTATCTCATCTAATCTATTATCTATATATATATCCATCTTAATTTTATCAGATTTATCGCGACATAATTTTGATTTTTCTATCAATAATTTAATATATGAATTTTCTAATACTATTTCAAAATTAGTAAATTTTTCAGGCATTAGTACCTTTTCAAGCTCACTCAATGATTTAAATAAGCTATTTATCTCATTTTCAGATATATTAAAGAAATCTATTTTACATTGATTATTAGTTGCTTTAGATCCCTTATTTTTCAAATAATTTGCATATGATAATCTACAAATAACATCATTTCCATGAAAGCTATCTCCAATACCTATTTCATTTTTATCCCTAAAATATCGCTGATATATTGATTCTGCAGAGTTATCATTTCCTGCTCTCCTATAATGAATTGCGAGAGAGGAATAATTTGATGGATCTATTATTCTTCTTTTCTTTTGTGTTTCGATATTTTCTAAAAATAAATCTTCTATTTTTTTACCATACATCTTATATTCTTCAGAATTGTGATCATATTTTCTAATAATATTATCTCTTAAAAATGTTGCGTAAGTATGTATTTCTTTAACATCGTCCCTATAATTTAATTTTTCAAAAGCATATGTATAACATTCAATAATTCTCTCATCTCTATTATCAGAATATGGGATATATCGACATTTCCATGCGTAATCAATCCAATGATTATATAACTCAGATTGAGCATATGTTATATATATTGGGTTTATTTTTGAGTTTTTAATAGTATTTATATATATATCAGTGGCATACTTGAGATTTTCATAAGAAATCTTACCTAAATCGATGCATAAGAAAACATCGGCGATATCAATAACATTAGTATCTAGTTTTCCTTTAATATTCTGGATGATCTTATCTACAGATTTATTATAGCAAGTATTTATTATCTGATTATATTCACTTATGATATCATAGTTTTCATTATTCGTTCCTTTTCTTATACCCTTCTTCCATTGTCTATTAAGAGAATAAATTTTTTCAGGAGTGTTCTCAACTATTTTCTTTTCAAAATAATATGTTTTTAAATGTTTTATTTTTAATTTAATATCTTCTTTTTGCTCTTTATATGCATATTCATTTATAATCTCATCTAAAAAATATGATGAAACAAAGTAATCATTTTTGGTTAAAAATAATAATATCAATGGAATAGTTATATCAGAATTAATATGATAAAATTTATTTATAGTTAACCACATTAAACAGTACATTCCGCGTGGGTATTCATTTAGGGTGTCTACTGAAAACTTTTGATTTGACTGTTTAAGAAATATAACTAAATGGTGAATATAAAATGGCAATCCTTCACTTTTTTCGCGTATTTTAGTTAAAATATCATCTTTATCCCCTGGGAGTGTATCATTTTCTACATCGTATTTTTTTAAATAATTGTTTAATATCTGATATAGATTTAATTCGTCTGATTTTAGTTCGAGGACAACATAGTCGTTAACTGCTGTTCTAAATAAATCTGAGAGTTGTTTAAGGGAGTCAAATTCATCATTACACAAAGTAATTATCACTTTGAATGGGCCTATCCAATTACCATTATTGTCCGTGCCTAATGACAGATTTATTAAATTTTCAAATCTGTTCTTTACTTCTTCACTTGTATCACCATCTCTATATAATGCATCTAATACTAAAATAGTAGTCTTCGGATCAGAATCGCCTAAATTATCATCCCATTTTGATATTGCATCTGAATTTGGATTGAGAAATATTATGTTTTTTATTTTATTAGTAGATTGACGAAGAGATTCATTATTTTCAAAAAAACGCTCAATACTCCACAATAAATATATTGATTTACCAATGCCTGCTCTCCCTTTTATAAATATAATTCTAGCGTCATCATAAAAATCAATCGGATCAATATTTGAAAAATCAATAACTTCTTTAAATTTATCCCAATTTTTATCGGTCTCATTTTCGATAAATTTACCGATTGGGAGATTTTCTAAAAAATCTTTATTTGATATCAAATTATTCAAATCACTTTTTTTATGAATATTATATTTAACTAATTTTCCATAAGCATAATTTTTCCCATTATCACATTTATTCTCTCCATTTCTTCTGGAGGATTTACACATATTATGAATATATTTTAAAAATTCTTTCAATAAATCAGTGGTAATTCCTGTGATAATTCCTATGATAATTGTGATAACTATTGAAGATATAATAAGAAATTGGATGAATTGGATTATTTGACTGAAAATATTAAAATAATAATTTAATATCATACTACTAATAATAATAACTAACAATGTTACTATTATAGTTATAATTATCCCTTTTTTTTGAAACATATTGTTGATCTACAGGCTATAATTAGAAGTATTCTACAATAAAGTTTTGCTATAAAGAGATTTTCATCATTCAATCCGCATCAGATGATATTGATGTACAAAATAGAGCCATTTTTGTAAGGAAATCTGGCAGACTGAAAATGTACGTTTGAAAAAGATGAAATTATATCATGAGAAAAGCATATTGCATCATCTAGTAACATACATTAAAAAAGAGTTGCTCATATCCAAAAATCACGCCAGGACGACATAACTCTCCGCATTGTTGGCACTGTTCAGCCGCAAACTCTTCCATACCCTTGCATGCCTGCTAGTCTCCTTCGAAAACTTACTCGGCCTTGGCCGCATCTTTTGGGCAACCTGTTTCCTTATGGTAATATGAGAGTTTTTGATCATATTTTTGGGGGACAAGGCCGTGACTTCGGAGTGGAGCGGTCACATTGATATGCAATTGTTTAGATATACCCATTTTGTCATATTTTTGCTGTGTGGGTTGACGTCAGACGGCAGACGTCAGGTTGTTTTTATGGAAAACAGATACCCCGGGAATTTTTTGGGACTTTTTTCTTCTTTCATTTTTTGACTTTGTGTTAAATATATATAGTTTTAGAAAGAAAGAAATAACACAAGAGTATTTTGGCATCACATCTCTCTCGGGAGAGTGTGGCTCGATTTTTCAGGGTAGTTCTTTTTTTCTGAAAAGACAGGTGACGTCTGACGTCTGCCGTCTGATGTCAACCATGAAGGTGGGTTCTAATCTAGGTGGATCTTCGTGAGCTGGATGTGCTGGGAATGAGTTGGTAGGCGCTTCTCCTCATATCAGTAAAGAACATGACGATACACAGATCTATCCCTGTCAGACAAAGCATATCGCTGATTCTGCCGAATCCTGCTTCACTCAAATGATCCGTGTACCGCCGAATGCGTGGATCGTTCGCGTTCCGGCTTTGCATCTACCGCCCTGCAGGGTTCCTTTCGGGATAAAAATTTCTTCACCGGGGTGCAGGACCGTTTCTTTGCCGTTTATCGTGATGATATACTCTCCGGCTACGCAGATCATGTATTCATCATAATCATGCCTGTGTTCTTTCGAGATTCTGTCGGATGAACATGTCCAAAAGGCCATTTGACTTCCATCCTGAGCGGTATAATAGTAACCGTCGACATCCGGCGTGTTTTGCTGCAGAGTTGGCACACGGTTTACACCTCTTTTCATAAATTCTGGGAAATTGTCCATTCCAGTGTCCTCCTTTTCTCCTTCGACATTCTTCCCTCCGGTGAGACGATGGGATATGTATTATGTCTGTTTTACCAGTATGTTGATGTATCCCCAAAAGTTCGAGCACTGCCGACCGTGGTCCATTTTCAGCGTCCAGCCCGCAGTCGCAAACCTTCGGTTTGGTCGCAAATCAAAGATTTGCTCCGCTGAGGTCGTCGACTTCGTCGCCAACCCGCCTCCGCTTAGGCCGTCCGCGTTGCGTCCAACCCACAGTCACAAACCTTCGGTTTGGTCGCAAATCAAAGATTTGCTCCGCTGAGGTCGTCGACTTCGTCGCCAACCCGCCTCCGCTTAGGCCGTCCGCGTTGCGTCCAACCCACAGTCACAAACCTTCGGTTTGGTCGCAAATCAAAGATTTGCTCCGCTGAGGTCGTCGACTTCGTCGCCAACCCGCCTCCGCTTAGGCCGTCCGCGTTGCGTCCAGCCCGCCATCACAAACCTTCGGTTTGGTTAGTTAAGATTACCCTTTCAGGGTAGCCCGCAGTCGCAAGTTTCCTTCGAAAACTTGCTCCGCTGAGGGCGAACCTATCGGTTCACCCCGCTTTCCAGATCCGCGGCCATCTTCTTGACCTCCTTCTCGGAGATCTGCGCAAGCACCTCTGCCGTTGGACCCTCCGCGATGATCTTTCCGCCGCGGATAAACATACATCGATCGCACACATCCCGGACGAAGTCCATATCATGGGAAACGATGATAAACGTCTCATCCATCTCATCACGTGCATGCACGATCGAATGCTTCACATCGATCTTCGTGATAGGATCCATCGTTCCCGTCGGCTCATCCAAAAGAATGATCCGCGGCTCCCGGATAAGGACCTGACCCAGCGCCACACGGTGCTTCTCTCCTTCCGACAGCTCCGAAGGCTTCCGGTTCAGGATATCCTTCGCCTTCTTCTCCGTAAAACCCGCCATCCGAAGCGTGATCACCGCTTTACGAACGGCAAGCTCCTTTGGAAACTCCAGCCCGATCGCGTCCGTCAGATTATCGATCACCGTCCGGTGAGGATACAGATCATACTCCTGATGTAAAAGCCCGATGTACTTCTTCGCTCTCCCGCGGAAATCGTATCCAGGTTTTCGCATATCCACCCACTCATCGCCGACCCTGACCTCCAGCGTTCCGCCTGTCGGCTCATACAGACCCGCGATCATCTTTGAAAGCGTCGTCTTACCTCCGCCGGAGACCCCGATGATACCCAGGATCTCCCGCTCATACACCTCGAACGTGATCTTATCCACCGCATTGATCACGCCGCGGTCCACTGCGATGAACTTCTTCGACAGATCCTTCGCCCGAACGATCGCACTCCCGCAGTCGGCACATGAATAGGTACAGTCATCCTTGCATCCTTTCATGAACTCGGCAACGATCTCTTCCGGACTGCCGATCCTCGTGATCCGTCCGTCATCCATCAGGACTGCACGATCGCACACATCTTCCAGCACCTGGGCAAAGTGGGACGTGATAACCATACCCATTTTCTTCTCCGTTCCCGCGGCTTTCAGCAGCTCGTGCACGATCGTCGCGGTCTTCGGATCCAGCGTCCCCGTCGGCTCATCGGCGCACAAAAACAGCGGTTCGCGGGCCAGCTGCCGGGCAAGCACCACGCGCTGCTTCTCTCCGCCGGAAAGATCGCGGGCAACATGCATCATCCGGTGACTCAGCCGGACCTCGTCAACAAGATCTGCCGCACGGGAAAGTGCCTGGTTTGCCGGGTAGTTGATATCGTCGAGTGCCCGCAGAACATTCTCGATCACGCGGTCGTCGCCGTAGAGCGAAAACGTTCTCTGGAACATCAGCGAGGTTCTGGCCATTATCTTTGCTTTGACCGCCGCGTTTTCCGGCGCCCAGAAATCGATGTCTTCGGCCGCGAGTGTTTCACCGCAGACCGGACAGGGTTTTCCTTCATCGCTTCTAAACTCGATCCTGCCGCATTTTTTGCAGCGGGAAATATGATAGATGATTTTGCCGCTGGTTGGCGGGGTGTCGATACCCCGTATAAGGTGGATCAGAACGGTCTTTCCGCATCCCGATCTTCCGATCACGCCCACGATCTCTCCTTCGGCTATTTCGAGGCAGATATCGTCTAAAACGCGAATCCGCTCTTCCTCGCCGAAGTCCATACATACATTTTCTATTGTTATAAACGGTGTCGACATGCTCATCTCCAAAATTCGGATACTAATTGTACCTGATTGATTCGTGTCGCATACATTAATATATTTTGGCGCATATGAGTACTCACTGCATATTTTCCCAAACCAGACCGGACAAACGAAAACGCTTTAGGTATGGCATGAGAAGATATCCAGTACGAGTTGAGATATGCCTGAGAACCCAGAGATTTGTCCAAAAGGTAGATGCGGAAGACCGCGGGTACGGCGCTGCGTCGAACTTGATGAAACGCCGGGTTGTTACGCACCGGTCTGTCCGCGAAGAAAGGCTAAGATCGAGATGGTTACCTTGTATCCCGAAGAGATCGCGGTTTTGAAACTTGTCGATCTCGAAGGGCTCTCTCAGGAGGACGCAGCCGGTGTTCTGGGTGTGTCCAGAAAAACGGCATGGCGCGACCTTCACGAGGCACGCTATAAAGTCGCCGATGCTTTGGCCAACGGAAAAATGATCAAGGTATCCTGCTGCCCGCACGCAGACGGCACAGTCCATCCGGATGGCTGCCGTATGCAGGGCAATGAGGAATAACCTTCAGGGTCTATCCGGCATATCCATTCATTATTTCCGGTAAAACGGAAGGAACCGGCGGGTGATGACCGCCGCCTTGTGTTTTCCTGAAAAAAACGTTATCACATCCACGTCCCTCTAAACTCTCAAGAGAGGATCCGTTCTTCGTCCCGCTGCAAATGCCGTTGAAATAGATTCGATTCTTATCTATTCCCGGGATTTTGGATCCCTCAGCACATTCCGGTTTGGGTCGATCCCCGAACCATCTTATTTCTCCAATATGCGTCTCTCAATCTCTGCTGTATGTACAAATGATTCTGCAGCAGAACCAAAACGGAGCAATGATACATGACCACTGAAACATGTCCTGAAAACTGCACAGAAAACTGTGAAACCTGTTCACATAAACCCGAATCGACCGCAAAGATGCCGGAGAAGTCCGATATCCGCGTGCGTCACGTGATTCTCGTCCTCTCCGGAAAAGGCGGGGTCGGGAAGAGTACCGTCTCGGTGAATCTCGCCTACGCGCTTTCCAACCACGGTTATCAGACCGGTCTTTTGGATCTCGATATCCACGGCCCATCGATCGGCAAGATGCTCGGGATCGAGGATCTGCGTCTTCAGGCGATCGGCGAGCGCATTATGCCGGTGAAGGTGACCGGCTCGCTGAAGGTCGTCTCGATGGCCCTTCTTTTGAACGAGACCGACAGCCCGGTCGTATGGCGCGGACCGATGAAGGCGGCCGCCACCAAACAGTTCCTCGGCGACGTGGAATGGGGCGACCTGGATTATCTTATCGTGGATCTTCCGCCGGGAACGGGCGACGAGGCACTGAATATCATCCAGTTCGCGCCGAATGTGGAGGGCGCCGTGATCGTGACGACCCCGCAGGATGTCGCGGTTTTGGATGCGACGAAGGCGATCAAGTTTGTCGAGATGATGGATCTTTCCGTTCTCGGCGTGATCGAGAATATGTCGGGCATGGTCTGTCCGCACTGCGGCGAGATCGTGGACATCTTCGGCAAAGGCGGCGGCGAAAAGGCTGCCGAGCAGTATAAGGTCCCCTATCTCGGCGCGATCCCGCTGGATATCGAGATGCGGAAAGCCGCCGATGAGGGAAGGCCGTTCATCGTCCGAACACCAGGCCAGACCAGCCCTACCTGGGATGCCGTCGATAAGGTTATGGAAAATCTGATCGCCGTTATCGAGGCCAAAGAATAATCTTCTTTTTTTTGAAGAAACTGTATTAGGGTTCGGCTTCGTATCTAATACTGTAATGCGTACCCTCACTTTTCCGGTCCGGTCCCTTGGTTCCGTTCTTCCAATGGACACCGATCCATCCGCTCTTACCGAATGGCTTTCAAAGCGGCGCGGCAAAGAGACCGATCTTACCACCTGGAATGTCGAAACGACCCTCACTGATCAGCTTGAGTTCGTCGATTTTCCTGCGGCAGGAGGGGAGTTCTACGCTGACCGGATCCTCGATTCCTGCGGGAATGTGGTCGACGGGAACGTATCTCATGAATTCGATCCTGATTTCGGCACGATTCTTGCCGACGTCTCTCTCGTCCAGGCCCGCCGGAAAAACTGCTGGTGGAGCATACCCGCCCCCTCGGCGCTTGACGTCGGTGATGCATACTTCGGGGATCCCGAGGAGTTCAAAACCGCTCTTTTCGAAACTGTCTCCACGCTCTGCCGCAGCATGCGGGATGCCGGCATCCCGGGCCACATCCTGACCGCGGACCGGCCCGACGAGATCGAGCTGGAGTATTTTTCCGGCAAACGGTATCTCTGGGCGGTTTCAAACGACGCTCTTCCGGAGATACTCGAGATCCAAAAAGACATCGTCATAACGGCTGAAGGCGTTTCGCTCCTACCCGACCTTCTCGACTCCTTCGAGATTCGAAACATCTACATCCGTGATGCCGACCCGGCGGCACTTCGGTCTGTTCTCCGGCACATCGATCCCGAATATATCCAGGTCTGCGGTGTCGGACCCGAAGAAGGAAGGCCAGAATACTGGGAAAAACTTGCCGCCGTCTCTGTTGAATCCACCGAATAAGCGAAACATACACATCCCCTCCCGCCTAATATCTGTACATCATATGTCTGCGAATGAGCTGTACCGCGTTGAAGTCCGTGTCCGAAATGGTCTGAAAAGATATTATCTGGTGCGTGAAGTCAACACCGATGCAAAAAAATTTGCGGCAACCCGCGTTATCAAATCAGGAACGAAACCGACCAAAGCCGAGATATCCCGGACGATCGCACTTTTCGGCTTCGACCTCGAGATGAAATGCATGAACAAAGTGGCGAAGTTTCGTGCGGGAAAGTTCACCTTCGAGCGGTACGCAGATGAGGATGAATACTTCGAACTGGAAAAGTTCCGCTATCTGCTTGCCAGGTGTCCCCCGGGAGACCTGGATCATGAATCGGCGGCATACATCTCCGCCGCCGCATGCACGGCCGCCGTGGAATTTACGCCGGCAGAGGTCTCCCGTCTCTTCTCCGCAGGCGAGATCCCGCGCGGCAAACGGCTCTTTGATGTGAACGTCGTGCAGAACCTGCATAACGCCTATCGTCTGCACGGAAAAAAAGAGCGCCTGACCCCGAAAGCGGTGTACCGGCTTCAAAGCACTCTTTACCAGAATATCGACGAGGCTCCCCTCACCCCCTCGTCGAAAAAGGATCTCGCCGCACTTCTCTCCTCATTCAATCAGAAGATCAAGGAGAACGCTCATCCCTTTGAACAGTGTTTCCTCTTTTACGAAGCATTTTTGGCCGAGTTTCCCGAAGCAGGACTTCTCGGCTTTGAACTTTTTTCCCGGATGACAGCCGGATTCGGCTACCGGATCCCTGTCAGCAGCTGGCCGGAGATGATCGCATGGGTGAAAACCCGGAATGCCGATCTGGAGTTTTCCGTCCGCCGTTCATTCGACGAGATGACCAAAGGCAAGATCGGGGTCCGACAAAAGCAGCTGGACTTCTTCGGCTGAACCCGCCGGACCCGGCCTGCCGGCCCCCAAATCTCTTCGCCGCCGGTAAATCCCATCTTCACTATGTTTTACCCTTCGATCTTAGCATCCTATTTATTAAGTAGTCAGAACTCTCACTAATATACACACTATCATGGACCGTGAAAACCAACCGATCAACCTCAAAGATGTACTCATCGAGATGAAGGACATCAGCGAACTCATGGTTGATCTGGCTTATTCTGCGGTGCTTTTCGAAAGCAACGCCATAGCAGATGAAGTCATAGAACTCGAAGAACGTATGAATGACCTCGTTTACCAGGCACGAATCACCAGTATGATGAGTGTACGGCGTATCGAAGAGACCGAACCGATGAGCGGTCTTCTCCAGCTCGCCGAAGCCTCGGAAAGGATCTCGAACCATGCGGCCGATATTGCGAAGAATATCATGCGGCATGTATCCTTCCCCGCAAATCTCCGCAGAGCCCTTCCCGAGGCTGAAGAAGCCACCCACCGAACCGTCGTTGCTGCCGGCAGTCCCCTTGACGGCGCACGCCTCGGTGATATCAAACTTCAGTCGGTCACCGGGATTCGGATCATCATGATCAGAAGGATGCGTCAGAGATTCTACGATCCCGACAAGCATACGGTCCTTCGTTCCGGCGATGTCCTTGTCGGCCGCGGGCCGGAGTACGGGTTCCCCGAACTCTGCGAACTCGCCGGTCAGCCGGTTCCGGGCGACAATGACCTGACCTCGTCCCCCATCAACGATCTCGACCGTGCGGCCGCTCTCATGATCGAGATGAAAAACATCAGCGAACTCTCCGTCGGGCTTGCCTACTCGGCTCTTCTCCACGACAATCTGGATCTGGCAAACGAGGTCGTGGCTCTTGAAGAAGAGCTCGACGAGATGCGGCTCCGGCTCGATCTGTGGACGCTCGAAGCTGCGAAAAGGGTCGAGGACGTTGCCAGTCTGCGTGGCATGCTCTATATGTCCTCGTTCGCCGAATCGATCTCGGACGCCGCAAGCTCGATTGCCGATGTGGTGCTTCGTGAGATCGAGGTCCCGCCGATCATCAAACGCATCGTTCGTGAATCCGATGAGATCATTGCGTGGGTCACGGTCCATGAAGGATCCACTCTTGACAAAAAATCCCTTGCCGAGTCTCATGTAGGCACGGTGACTGGAATGGTCATCTTTGCCGTCAAACATGAAAACCGGTGGATCTATCGTCCGGCGAGAAATGTGTGCCTGTATGCTGGCGATCTTCTGGTCGCCCGCGGCAGACGTGATGGTGAAGAAAAGCTCTACGGTCTCTGCGGAGCAGATACCGATGAAATAGATAATTTTGAAGAGGAGTAAAAATATGAAAGATATCGTATACCGGCTCGGCCCGGGTTGTGAAGTGGATGACATTGTTGAAGGCAACATGTACATCGGCAAAGTCCAGGGTTTCGCGACGTTCGGCACCTTCGTCCAGTTAAACGACAGGACCAAAGGTCTCCTGCATAAAAGCAATGTCCTGACCGAAAAACATGAACGCGATTCGATCGTCGTTCTTGTCAATCAGGTCCGCCCCAACGGAAACATCGATCTCAGAGAGGTTGTGATCCCCGAAGGAAGCTACGAGACCCAGCTCGTTGCAAAGAAGATCACGCTTACGAGACTCTCCGATCTTGTGTCAAAGATCGGCAGAAACGTGACGATCGAAGCGGACGTCGTCCAGATCAAACAGACGTCGGGCCCGACCATCTTTACCATCTGCGATGACTCGGGTGTCGAGGATGCGGCGGCTTTCACCGAAGCAGGCGTCCGCTCCTATCCCGAAGTAAATCTCGGCGACATCGTCAGAGTATTCGGCGAAGCCACCCGCAGAAACAACCAGATGCAGATCGAGGTCTCCGGGATGCAGGTCCTTAAGGGTGAGGAAGCCGACAATGTCCGCGGACGGATCAACCGTGCTCTTGAAGCACGCGCTGAGCCGCCGGAAGTCACCCCCCTCGTTAAAAGCGAAGTTATCGAAGCACTCTGGCCCGAGATGCGCAAACTCGCCAAGATCGTCCGCCGCGCCGTTTTGACCCAGCAGCCGATCATCATCCGTCACCACGCGGATGCCGATGGAATCTGTGCCGCCGTCTCCGTCGAAACTGCCGTGACCCAGTTCATCCGGGACAACGGCGGGGATCCGGATCAGGACAACTTCCTTCTGCGCCGCTCGCCCTCGAAAGCTCCCTTCTATGAGATCGAGGACGTGACCAGAGATCTGGACATGATGCTCAAAGACAATGTCCGGTTCGGTCAGAAACTTCCGCTCATTCTTCTCATGGACAACGGCTCGACCGAAGAGGACATGCCGTCCTACAAGATGACTGAGGTGTATGGTCTCGACGTGATCGTTGCCGACCACCACCACCCTGACGACACCATCGACAAGTATCTCCTTTCCCACGTGAACCCGTATCATGTCGGCGGCGACTTCGGCGTCACCGCGGGTATGCTTGGAACGGAAATCGCCCGGCTGATCAACCCGGCCGTCGAGTCCCGCATTCTTCACTTCCCGGCGGTAGCCGGAGTCGCAGACAGAAGCGAGGCCCCAGAACTCGATTCCTATCTTGCCTTAATCGAAGGACAATACACCCGCGATGAATGCAAAGACATGGCCCTGTCTCTTGATTACGAGCAGTACTGGCTCAGATTCAATGACGGACGCGAGATCGTCAAAGACATCCTCAATATCAACAACGCTCCCGAACGTCATGCAAAACTCGTGAACCTCCTCGTCACCGAGGCGAATGCCGCGATCGAGGATCAGATGAACACGATGATGCCCCACATCCATGATCAGAAACTCACCTCAGGTGCGAATCTGTTCCTTGCCGATGTGGAGATGTTTGCCCACCGGTTCACCTTCCCGCCTCCGGGAAAATCCTCCGGCGAAGTGCACGATATCCTCTGCAAGAAGTACGTGGACGAACCTGTCGTCACGCTTGGTCTCGGCCCGGACTTTGCGGTCATCAGATCCCGGGGTGTTCGAATGAACATTCCGCAGATGGTCAGATCCATGCGTGACGAAATGCCGGGAGCCGGAATCTCGGGCGGAGGTCACCTCGTTGTCGGCAGTATCAAATTTGTCGAGGGTATGCGTGCCCAGGTAATCGAGAAGATGATCGAGAAGATCTCGGAATTCCCCGTAACTTCCCTTTAAACACCCGGATCTCTTTTTTTTCTTCTATACATACATGTTACGAAGAACGTAACAATATCTTTATAATGTAAAAGATTCAATACTTACGTGAGGTAAGTCAAAATGGCCGAACCTAAAACAATTCTTGAAAGATACAATGAAACCCAGGCGAAGATCCTCGGATACCTGAAAGCAGGTGTATCCAAGGGTGGAAGATTCTTTAAAGCGAAGTATATCGCTAAAGATCTCGGTCTCTCCTCGAAGGAAGTCGGGACCAACCTCGCCATCCTCTCCGAAATTTGCGACGAGCTGGACATCAGCCGCTGGAGTTACTCCAACAGTACCACCTGGATGGTAACGAGCAAATCCATGCAATATTAATAATCCATATCATCCATCCCCTCATTTTTTGTTTTCCGTCGAAAACAACAAACTTAATTACTCTTCCTTTCCTCTATGTTAGTATGGCTGTTAAAATTTTTGAGATAGTGGAAACCCTAGAATTCGTATCCGATATCGACGGGGAAAAGGACTGCCTTATGGCGCAGCAGGGTCCTCACTGGTTCAACATCGATGTCCCCAAAGGCTCCGGTCTCAAAGCAGGCGACAAAGTCAAAATTACCGTTGAGAGGGCTGACTGAGCCGGGATATGGAACAAAAGCATCTGCTGATCATCGGCGGCGTTGTATGTATTGTTGCCGCCATCGCTCTCATCCTGATACTGACCGGAGGGACCACGCTTACAGCAGGGACTTCGGTCTATGAAAACGGCGTATTGACGACACCGATCCATTACGACGGTGAAGAAAAAGATGTGTGGTTCCAGTACAATATTTTCCGTCAGGACACGCTTCTTGGCTCCACGCAGGTCTGTGAATCCGAGTCGGTCTTAGGCACGCTGACCAAAGGCGACTTTACCACCGACTTCCAGATCGATCTCCCCCCGGGCGAGTACAAGGTGTTCATCTATGTTCTCGAGCGTGATGACGGAACCCGCCGGATCACCGGATTTATCCAGAACATTGTGATTGCATGACGCAGATCTTCGATAATGCCCTTCTTTTTAATCCTGCCGTCGGCGAGTGGCAGCAGGCATCATTCTCCGTCGAAGACGGTATGGTGAAGCTCGTTGGAAAACCAGGGTCCCTAACTGGGGAGACCGTGCATGATCTCTGCGGAGCACAGGTTGTCCCGGGCCTGATCGATGCCCATGTGCATATCGAGAGTTCTCTTCTTACCCCTCGCGAGTTCGGTCATCTTTCTCTTGTCAGCGGCGTGACAACGGTGATCGCGGATCCTCACGAGATCGCAAATGTGTCCGGATGCGCCGGTATCGATTTCATGCTTGAGGATGCAAAAAGTTCTCCGGCGGATATCTTCTTCATGATCCCTTCCTGCGTTCCGGCGACGCCGCTGGACAAAGGAGGGGCCGTCGTCTCGTCAGAAGACGTGGCCTCATACAAAAATACTCCAGCAGTCATCGGTCTTGGCGAGATGATGAATGTTCCGGGCGTTCTTTTTGACGATCCGGAAGTTCTCGCTAAACTCGCCGTCTTCGATCACGTCGACGGGCATGCACCGGGACTCTCCGGCGAAGCGCTCTGCAGATACGCAGCTCACCATATAAAAACGGATCATGAGTGTATCTCCGCTCTGGAAGCAAACGAAAACTCTCTCTTGGGATGTGTGTTTTTCTCCGCGAAGGGGATGCTGCGAAAAATGTTGCCGCTCTCTCAAAAATCGTGAACGATGTGACCGCCGCCCGGTGCTGTTTCTGCACGGACGACCGGCATGCGGATTCCCGGGTCCGGGAAGGTTCGATCGACCACTGTATCCGAATCGCGGTACAATCCGGGATGAGTCTGGAGCTGGCTCTCCGGCTTGCGACCCTTTCTGCGGCCGACTGTTTTGGTCTCGCCGACCGCGGGATGATCGCCCCCGGTCGCCTCGCGGATTTCTGCGTGCTGCAGGACGGCCCGGAATTCTGCGTCTCGAGCGTCTATAAACGCGGCGTTTTGGCCTCTTCCATCCCAAAACCGGGCCCGGCAGGTCAGTGTATCTGCCCGCCGTTTTCCTGCCGTATCCCGACAAAAGAGGAACTTGCTCTTCCAACGGGAAATCTCCGGGTCATAGGACTTGTCCCGGGAGAGATCATAACCGAGGCTCTTGAAAGCTCGAAGGTCGGCAGCGTTCATAAGGTCGTGAGTGTCGACCGCTACCGGTCCGCAGGATTCGGCGTGGGACTCGTGAAAGGATTTTCCTTTGTGAAAGGGGCCATCGCCGCTTCGATCTCGCACGATGCCCACAATATCATTTCGGCCGGTGTCACGGATGAGGAGATCATTTCAGCCGTCACCGCGGTAAAAGACAGCGGCGGGGGAATGGCGGTCGTCTGCGACGGAATTACCACCGTTCTCCCTCTTCCGTGCGGTGGGCTGATGACGCCCCTTTCGTATGAAGAACTCCTTGTCCGCATGGATGGGCTTGCCGAGAGACTGCAGGCGACCGGCGCCTCCCCCACTGCGTTCATGAGCCTTTCATTCCTTTCTCTTACGGTGATCCCTCATCTCAGAATCACGCCTCGCGGCCTTTTTGACGGAGATTCGTTCAAAGACGTGCCGATTCTTTTCGAGTAGGGAAAAAGACTATCTGCTTATCGCGACATACGTATCACAATGAACTTCACCCGGTTCCTGTCGTTATTCATGATTGCCGCATTCCTGCTTCTGCTCGTTCCAGGTCAGGCTTTGGCAGACCAGGGTGTGGTCATCACGCTTCCCGATGACAATCAGACGGTCAATGATGATAACACCTCCGTGTTTGTGGAAGGATCTAACCGGTACGGGTATCTGACCGTTGACTCGATGCAGGTGATTCCCTCGGGAACTGATGTCGAGATTACCGTGCACTATTCCGTTACTCCCTGGATCGCCTTTCTGGTCTTTCTTTTCGGCAAACAGGATCTGAAAAATCGTGTCCTCTCCGTGGTAGGCTATCCGGAGACGGGAAAAGATTCCCAGGTCGTGACCTACGCATATGTCGACAACAGCCGTGCGATTATCACTGTGAAAAATGCAGTGATCGATTATGGGGATGGATCGTACTGGTATCCTGCTCACACGTTTGGCACCGTCATCCCGAAACTGACCTTTGTCCTTGGCCCGACCGAGACCAAGACTTATACCAATATGCAGGTCATGCCGAAAGGTTTCGGATACTTCCAGTAAACTATCCGTGACCGTCTTCGAAAAAAAGGATATTTAGGATAGGACTTACGCAGTGTTAATCACAATCCAATTTGGAAGGGAGATTGTCCGGTTTGGACACCTGAATTTGACAGTTTGTGGAAATACCACTTCATGAATACCCCGAGATTTTTTTTCAAAAGCCTTGATAACCGCTCTCGTGAGTCACCTACTTTTCAGAATAAATCTCCAATATTCCATATATTTTTTTGATTAATGGGTGCGGGAGGGCGACTCCGGCGCGGAGGCGGATCGACGGCATAGCCGGCGACCTTAGCTGAGCAAATATCTGATTTGCGAGCCCGACGCGGCGGTCATATCCTATCTGCCATGGCCCTATATGTTTCCGTGTAGTTCTATGGTGATGGAATATTCAGATATTACGTATGCGGTGTTGGGGTGGAGATTCAATTCGGGAAGTATGAGACTGAGATAATACTCCTAAGCCACTTCCCTTCAAAATATATTTCATAACCCCTAATCCCTTCCATTCTAACTATTCAACGACAGATTAGCTAAGCAGAACGTTAACGTGAGCCCTCGACATACGATATCTCCACCGCGTCGGGCTCCGCGCCGGATCGCAAACCTTTGGTTTGCTCAGCTGAGGTCGGCCGCTTTCAGCGTCCAACCCGCAGTCACACCCCGCACCCATTAATCAAAAAAATATATGGAATATTGGAGATTTATTCTGAAAAGTAGGTGACTCACGAGAGCGGTTATCAAGGCTTTTGAAAAAAAATCTCGGGGTATTCATTAAGTGGTATTTCCACAAACTGTCAAATTCAGGTGTCCAAACCGGACAATCTCCCTTCCGAATTGAATTGTGATTAACACCGCGTAAGTCCTATTAGTATTTTACTTTTTTATATACGGGTTTTCCTTTATTTCCTGATGTTTCCTCTTCCTCAAGTCTCTCCCGGATCTCCATCCAGGTCTGAACTCTTTTCTGCACCCGGGGTCTGAAGTAGATGCCCATAAAAGCGACTGCAAGGCCGGTGACGGTAAGAAGCATCATTGCGATGATCCCGTCTGTAGTGGTGAACGGAAATGGTTCTACCGGTGCGATGGAGAGGAAGTAGATCACGGCGCCGTAAGTGATCATTCCTATGGCAACGACAAAGAACGGCACGACGAATATTCTGGAAATACCTTCCTGATTATTCTGGATGTAATCCGTGATCTTTCCGGCGGCGGCGACAAGGGCGGCGATGATGACCCAGATGACCGCTCCAAAGAGGAATGTCAGTGCAAGGTAGAGGACACCCACATCTCCCGAGTTTGGGTAATTGGTAATTACGCTCATCAGTCCCGAGATGACACCTCCGATGACCAGGATCACGGCTACCAGATAGGCAACGAAGGAGAACTGGCCTTTTTTGAATGATTCGATGACCGCATGTCCTGCATAAATGAAGTACTCGTCAAAATTGAATCCCTTAAAGAGGAGATATATACCGATGATTCCAACCGCCACAAGAGTTGCGGAAACGCCGGGTGCAAGCAGGGCAACAAGAGCGTAGAGAAGAAGGACGAAACCGATTGGGAGCAGAACGCTTTTTGCGATTTTTGGATCGTTCATCAGTTTCTTGATGATATAATATGTGCCTTCGATGTTCGGGAGCTGTTTGATTATTACCCGGACAACGCTCGCCACTTTGATGTGGGACTGGATGATCGGGAGGACGTATTCATCCTCCGCTCCGTCGGAGATGAGGATACATTCGGTCACACCGGTGGTTTCGATGACCTGTTCAAGAAGCTCGCTGACTCTCCTGTCCCCTTCGAGCATGTTCATGTGATTTCCACCGATCACGGCGACTTCCACGTCTTCGCCGTTCTCCTTCAGCTCATCGTAGGTTTTTATGGCCTGAAAAATGGCATTCGTATCGGAATCTTCAGGATCAGCTGTTCCAAGGCGTATTGCCG
Organism: Methanocorpusculum labreanum Z; assembly: GCF_000015765.1. Lineage (NCBI taxonomy): Archaea > Methanobacteriati > Methanobacteriota > Methanomicrobia > Methanomicrobiales > Methanocorpusculaceae > Methanocorpusculum > Methanocorpusculum labreanum. Next base: position 725,678 of record NC_008942.1, read on the forward strand.
CATCGAGGCAGGCTTCCCTTCCAACCGCGGGGCTCTCCACGCCGGCCTTATATCCCACGTCGTCATCTCTGTCAATGCTCAGAATAAGAGTCCGTGCCCTCATTGTTATACAGTTACCATTTATGGATTAAATATCTGTGGGAAAAAAGCGGGAAAAAATATAGGTTATATTTGAAAACTTCAGATAAGCTTTGAGCGCTGAAGTTTTAATAAGTCCTCGGTGGTGAGCTTCTCTCCGCTCTTGAATGCGTTGAAGATGGTTTCTGCTTCCTTCCTTGCGGACTTGTTCTCTTTTACGCTCTTGACTTTCTTCTGCTTTGAGCGGATGCCGGTTAAGACTTTGTCATAGTCACGGAGCTGTTTCTGGCATTCGAGGAACTGTTTGTGTTCTGCATCTGCAGCTTCCTGTGCCTCGACGAACTGTTTGTGTTTTGCGTCTGCGCCTTCCCGTGATTTGTCTGCCTTCCTGTAGCACTCGACCATGAGGTCGTGGTGTTTCTGGGCAAGTTCGGCCTTCTCGGTTACTTCAGCGTGGATTGCGGATGCCTGCTTGCGGAATTCGCGTGCCTCGATTAAGCGGGTGCGGACTTCTTTATTCTGTTCGTGCTCGACTTCCTGGTCCTTGAGTTCGGTCCTGAGCTGTTTGATTTTGTCAACAAGCTCATTTTCCTTCTCTTTGGACATCGACTCAGTCTGCTGTCTCTCTTCGAGCTGGTCGATCTGACGCTGGATGTCTTTTGCCGAGGGCTTCTTTTCGTGGCTCTGTGCCGCCGAACCGGTTCCCTGCTCTCCTCTGAGGGCATCGATTTCTTCAAAGAGGGTGTTTGCCTTGTCGTTTAACTCGTTCCTTTTCTCTTTCAGGGACTGAACGTCGTTATTGGACTGGTCACGGAGCTCTTTGTTTTTCTGTGCGTCCTCGACATACTGGCGGGTTGCGTTGTTTAACTCGTTTCTTTCGCGGGCAAACTGGCTTGCCTGGGAGTTTAACTCGTTACGCTTTGCTTTGTGTTCTTCAGACTCTTCAAGGAGTAATTTTCTTTTATCGACAAGATCTTCGGTCAACGTTCTTACCTATCCTGAGCAGCCGTCCGCAGAGGGGTGGTCCCAAAGGTCGCCCGCGCTGGAGAAGATACCAAAATGCATGAAAAATGACGTAAAAACAAGTGCAAAGTTTCAATGATAGTATTCAATCTCCTGTACCGGCGGCCGATCCTTTGGAATCACCCGACTCCGCAGATATACGACTTTCCTATAATTAGTGGTGGTATGGAGAAATAAAGGTGTCGTATAATTCCTGTGAAAAACAGTCTTTTCACCTCAACCCATATATCGGCGGGTCGGGTGTTTACGGGCAGATTATTGATATGTATCTGCCCGGATATATGTCCTGTGGGGGTATGGTGACGGTATATCTTTTGGCGTCCGATTTCCCCCTTGTGTATGTATGAGTGGTGTGTGAAACTGATGTTTGGTTGAGTTGGTTTACATGATCCAGTCAAACGAGGAACCGCTGCGTGCAGTCGCGGTATTTTGCTGATGGGTGGAAGATGCCGAGGGGCTCTGTGAGGATTTGTTTGAGCTGGTGTTGCCGACCTGGAACGTGCTGACCGAGTGGCCGCCGAGGACCTGGGGACACTGGATGCCGGTCATGATTGCCATGACGGAAACTTTTCCTTCGAAATCTTTGCGGACTCTTGCTCCCCAGATGACATCTGCGTGCGGGTCGAGTTCATAGGTGAGCTGCTGTGCGATCTCTTCTGCGTCGTGGAGCGTGAGATCGTTTCCGCCGGTGATGTGGATCAGGCTGCCGGTTGCTCCGCGGAAGTCGATGTCGAGAAGCGGGTGGGCAAGACAGTCGCGGATAACGGACTCGGCCTTGTTCTGCTGTTTTGACTCTCCGACAAGCATGACTGCAAGGCCGCCTTTGCTCATGATGGCGCGAACGTCTGCGTAGTCGATGTTGATTAAGGACGGCTCGGTGATCGTCTCGGAGATGCCTTTAACAGTCTCGGCGATGAGCTGATCCATGACGGAAAATGCCTGGCCGAGCGGCAGGTTCGGTACGAAGTTTTTGAGTCTGTTGTTGTCGAGAACGATTACGGAGTCTGCTGCCTGGCGCATTGCCTCGAGACCGTCTTCCGCTTTCAGCATTCTCGCCCGTTCTACCTGGAATGGATAGCTTACCATTGCAATGACGATGGCTCCGTGCTCTTTGGCGATCTGTGCGACTACTGGTGCCGATCCGGTTCCGGTTCCTCCGCCCATGCCTGCGGTGACGAAAACGAGGTCGGCATCTTTCAAGATCTCTTCAAGGGTCGGGCGTGCCATCTCGGCGGCACGGCGGCCAACATCGGGGAATCCTCCTGCACCAAGTCCGCGGGTCAGGGATTTGCCGATCAAAACGCGCTTGTCTGCCTGGATCATGTCCAAGTGCTGCTTATCGGTGTTGATTGCGATGGTTTCGGATCCTGCGACCTTCATGTTGTGAAGTCTGTTGATCGTGTTGTTTCCTGCGCCTCCGCATCCGACAATGACGATTCTCGGCTGTCCGAGCATGTCGTCGTCATCGACGATCGATGTCGTCTGCATTCCTTTTTCGAGCTCCGAGTTCTTCAGTGCCTCATTGATAATACTCTGCATTTTTGTAAACACCCCAATAATTTTACTCTTATAATCGTGCGTCAAACGTGGAGATCTGATCACTGTCACGCATAATCCTATCTCCTCTCTGGGAGAGGAACTCCCTTACTGCATATCGTACTGCTTCGGAAACGGTGGGAAACTCGCCTGATTCGACAAGTTTTTCAAGCAGTTCGACCTGCTGCGGGGGTAGGCGTATGGTGATTCGGTCCATTTTACTCCATTCTGACAAATGTCTGTCATTTGTCTGCCATTTGTCTGACATTTGTAAGACATTAAGCTGACGTCTGATCTTGGACAAAATCTAATTGGATGTTAGTATATATAAATGTATCGTGTGATATTCGTGTGTTAAAACAAAATCAGTTTCCATATGTGGTCTATTTATGCCGCAAGAAACCAAGTTTATAGTACAAAATGCAGAAATATTTCCCTGAGAAAGCGGTGCACGGCGGCCGGATTATCGCTTTACGCCAGAAATACGGCCCCGATCTTCTTGATGTGAGTGCAAGCATGAATCCATTTTTACCTCATATCTCCTGTGATTTCAGGGATGTTGATCTCTGCGAGTATCCTGATGATACATATAGTGCGTTAAAGGATAAAATTGGTCGTGTCTTTTCCCGCCGCAGCGATGAGATCTGCGTTGGAAACGGCTCGGCGGAGCTTATTCGCGTCTACTGCAGCGTTGTTCTCTCCGGTCAATCTCCCGTCAGGATTGATCCGCCGACATTTGGTGAGTATGCGCTTTCCGCAACACTTGCCGGCGCTCTTATCATCCCTGGCAGGGATGCGGATCTTCGGATCATCTGTAATCCAAACAACCCGACAGGTATTCTGACATCCCGTGATGAAATGCTTGCTATTTTGGATGACTGTACGAAAAAGAATTCCCGTCTCTTCGTGGATGAGGCATTTATGGAACTTGCCGCACGCGATGAGTCTATTTCGGATATCAGGTCGGACGATCTTTTTGTGATGCGTTCGATCACCAAATGCTTCTCGGTGCCGGGTATAAGATTTGGTTTCGGGTTCGGTCCGGCGGATCTGATTGAGAAAATCGAAACGGTGCGAACCCCCTGGGCGGTGAACGCATTTGCAGAAGCCTTTACCATGCAGGCTCTCGACCACTACGATGAACTCGTCGATTCTGCAGAAAAAATATCGCGGGAACGGGAGTGGTACTTCGCCCGCCTTGCTGAACTCGGGCTTACTTTTGCACCAAGTTCGGTAAACTATATACTAGTGCATCTCGGCAGGAATGCGGCCGCGTTCACCGAGGCGATGCTGAAACACGGTGTTCTGGTTAGGGACTGCACATCCTTTGGTCTGCCCGACTCGATTCGTATCTCGATCGAAACCCGGGAGAAGAACCTCCGTGTCGTGGAGGCACTGAGAGAATGCTTGCGCTGATCCTTGCCGGCGGTGAGGGTTCCAGGCTCCGCCTCGGCGAGAAAGCTCTTGTGATGGTCCATAACCGGCCGATGATCGCCTGGGTGCTTGAAGCATTCACCGAAGCGGGGTGTGAGCCGATCGTCGTCACGTCCTATAAAACCCCGTTTACCCGGAACTGGTGCCGTGCAAACGATGTTGCGTTCATCGATACGCAGGGAACTGGCTATGTCGAGGATCTCTGTGAAGCGGTGGAAATCTCCGGAGAAGACGGCCCGCTCTTTACGTCAGCGGCCGACATCCCCTGCCTCACGGCCGATATTATCGAACATGTGCTCGATTCATATCGTTCCTCGGACAAACCGGCATGTTCGACCTGGGTCCCGCTTACACTCTGCGAACGATACGGCATGCAGCCAAGATACCGCGAGGAGATCGACGGGGTCGCAGCAACGCCGTGTGCGCTCAATATTTTCATGGGAAGTCTCGTTGCCGAGGTGCAGGATGAACTCTGTCTTTTGCTCGATGAACCTGGTCTCGCGTTCAATATCAACACGCGTGAAGAGCTGGCGGTTTTAGAACGCGAATTTTGTTTTGTTCGACCCTGTTAGCGAACACCTTTTTTCTGCAAACCCGAAAAGCCGTAAGTATAAACACTCCATCCCGCCAATACTATCTACTCAACATGGCAGATGCAGATATTCGAAACGATATATATGTCCTGGCACTGGAAAACGCGGTTAAACACAAGGCCGTTCCCCGTGCCGGCGCGATTCTTGGAAGCGTGATGGGTGCCCACCCCGAACTTCGAAGCAAGGCAAAAGAGATCAATGCTCTCATCCCGGAGATCCTTGAAGAAGTCGCCGCTCTTTCGATTGAAGAACGCGAAGAGAAACTGATGTCTCTCAATCCCGGAGCAATAGAAAAGATGCATGAGAAGAAGGAGAGGAGCCATGAACTTCCCGATCTTCCAAACGCAGAATCAGGGGTCGTCATGCGTTTTGCGCCCAATCCATCCGGTCCGCTTCATCTGGGACACGCCCGCGCCTCGGTTCTAAACGACTACTACGTGAAAAAATACGGCGGGAAATTCTACTACCGTGTCGAAGATACCGATCCAAAACGCGTTGACCCGTCTGCATACGAGATGGTCTCCGAGGATCTTGCATGGCTTGGGATCGGGATCACCGATGTGGTTTATCAGTCGGATCGTTTTGCGATCTATTATGAATATGCACGAAAACTCCTCGAACTCGGCGGGGCGTATATGTGTACCTGCGACAACAACGAGTTCCGCGAGAAAAAGCTCAAGAAGATCGCCTGCCCCTGCCGCGAGATCTCCGTTGAAGAGAATCTGAAAAGATTCGACGACATGCTTGCCGGAAAGTATGCCGAAGGAGAAATCACGCTCCGGGTCAAGACCGATATCGCCCATCCGGATCCGGCCGTCCGTGATTTTGCCGCGATGCGTGTTTTAACGAGCACGCCCCACCCGAGAAAGCCGGCGATCTTCGTCTACCCGCTGATGAACTTCTCGGTGGCGGTCGACGATCATCTGCTTGGGATGACGCATGTTATCCGCGGCAAGGATCATATCGCAAACACCCGTCGTCAGGAGTATATCTACAACTACTTCGGCTGGAAGATGCCGTACTTCTATCATTATGGAAGGATGTCCATTGCTGGACTCGAACTTTCCACCTCCGGCATGCGCAAAGGGATCAACGAAGGTCTCTACACCGGCTGGGACGATATCCATCTTGGAACGCTTCGCGCTCTTGCCCGCCGCGGGATCCAGCCGGAGGCAGTTCGCGCTGCCACGATCGATATCGGTATGGGTGATACGGATATCTCGTTCTCCTGGGAAAATCTGTTTGCCCAGAACAAAGCGGTGATCGATGCCGGCGCGGATCGGTATTTCTTCGTTCCGGATGCTGTTGAAGTGGAAATCGCCGGCGCCCCAAAGACCGAGGCCCATGCTCCGGTGTATCCGAATCAGCCCGAGCGGGGAGAACGCGTTCTTCCGTTCACGGGCCGCGTTCTTCTGCCGAAGAGTGAGATGGAAAAAGGCGGAATGCTTCGACTCAAGGATCTGTTCAATATCAATATCACAGGTCCGAACTCTGCCGAGTATGCGGGTGATTCGCTTGCCGAGGCCCGTTCTCAAAAGGCGGCGATCGTTCAGTGGCTCCCAACGGAAACGGCAGCTCCCTGCTCGCTCCTTACGCCGGAAGGCATCCAGGAAGGCTTCTCTGAGCCGGCAGTTCTTGGGTATCTCGGCCGGATCGTTCAGTTCGAGCGAGTCGGCTTTTCCAAGATCGATGCCGTGAATGATGGAAAAGTGATCGCCTACTTCACGCACCGCTGATGTCTGCGTCCGAGGTTGCCGGGCTTTTGTCTGCGGAGGAGGTCACGCTATCCCATATCCGCCGTGCGGTCCATCATCTCCCCAAATCGTGTCGCGCCGTTCTTTACGACGAGGCACATCCCCTCCATCCTTCTGCGGTCGGCGAATTTTTTGAAGCACTTTCCTATGAACTTCTTTTGAGCGCATCGGAGAATTCCTCTTTAATTGTCTCTATTGCTGCGAAACTTGCCGATGCGGAGTATATTCCCTATGATAAATACTCCCCCGACGGTCTTTGGTACTCGCGGGACGGCGGCATTCGATTTAAAATGAAGGGCCGTGTCGCTGCGGAGATGGATCTTCTTATTAAAACCAGTGACGGTGTTCGGATCTTCGGCGAAGTGATCTCAGGTTCTGCGGGGACCAAAGGTTTCCTCTCCGAGATCGCAGCGAAAAAATCACTTTTGTCCGAGATATACGGCGATCCGGTCGAGTTTCTTTTAGTCCTTCCCTACGAGCCGCACTCCGGTCTTCGCTGCGTGGGAGAGAACGATGCCTTCGCGGTCATCTCGGGTGGAGATACTCTTTACAAAAATGTGCAAAAGTCCGAGGTGATGATGCGAAAACTTTCCCCGGCAAAGAGTTCGAAACGCGTGGACGGCAGGGTCTGGTAATTTTTCGCCGGATACAAATATTATATAAAAAAAGAGAGGTGGTCAGAGTGCATTCACCAGGGATTTTCTGGTAATGAATCCAACGACCTTCTCACCTTCAGCGATCGGAACGGTACTGATATTTTTCGTAAGCATCATGTCCACTACTTTGGAGACAGGGGTGTTCGTCTGCACAGTAATGAGGGGTGTTGACATGATGTCCCCTGCGGTTACGTTTCGGAGCGCATTGTCGAAGTGTTTGTCGATCTCGCTTTTCAGTTTTACGAGGACCTTTGCAATATCCGTTTCCGTGACAATACCGACGGATTTATTTCCGTCCATCACGATAAACCGGGTTGCGCCGTTGTTTGCCATTCTGCGGTGAAGCTGGACGAGGCGGTCGTCCGGCGTGATACGGGGAGCAATCTCGGTGAATGTATCCAGCGGTCCTTCGGGAACCATATGTCTCAGCAGGTCGCCTTTCGTGACCTGACCTATGAGACGGTGTTCTTCATCCCAAACAATAACAACCTTGTATCTTTGGAGAAGCGGGACGAGTAACTCCGCGTCCTGATCCTGATAAACCGAGGTAAAGTCCTCTTTCGTGACGCTTGCAACGCGAATCTGGGATGCCGGAATATTGCCGGTTTTTTTGCTTCCCATCTTTTCTGCGATGGTCCTACGTGCTGCCGTACCTACGACTACGTGGTCGTTAGTGACGACGATCGGATCGATCCCTTCTGCCAGCATCTTTGAAAGAGCTTCCGGGATCAGTGCAGATTTTGCAATCGAAACGGGTTTGGACATTACGTCTTTTACGGTTAGTTTCTGGTTCATGTTTGCTTCCTCCTTTGAAGAGTTTTATTCAATCGTGCGGCGGAAAACATCGTTTTGCTTTGCAGTCCAACGCCTGCAGAGGATGTTTTCGGGTTTCCACCAGGTGAATCGCCTGCATATATTCTCAGGCGCCATTTGGTGAAATGTTCAGATCGTTCCTGTGAGAGCCTTTACCAGATCGAATTCGGTCACGATTCCGCTCAGCTTTCCTCCGTCCATAACGGGGAAGGCTCCGATCCCGCGGTTCAGCATCTCTTGTGCCACAATGCTGATCGGCATGTCGGTTGCGACCGTTCTGATGTCGGAAGCCGTCATTACATCCCTTACCGGGAGGCTGAGGACCTCATCAACGGTTCCGGTGTGCATCTCGGAAAAGACTCTGCCGTTTCCAAGATAGCCCATGATGTCCGTTGCCGTGATCATACCGAGCAGGATCCCGTCTTTTACTACGGGTAACCGGCGGTATCCGTCATCCACAATCTGTTTTGTTACGTTGCTCAGAGGCAGATCGGGCGAGACCTTCTTCGGACACGGGGTCATGATCTCGTCGACCACCAGTTCCGACTCCGTTCCGGCAAGCATCCGCATCAGATCGTATTCTGTGACGATGCCCGCAATCGTGGAGTCGGGGTTCAGAATCGGAAAACCTCCATGTCCTGTTTCCAGAAGGATGTTTGCCGCTTCTTTTACGGTCGTCGCCGGCGAAAAGCCGGTCACGTTTTCCGTGGCGATCTCCCGCAGGCTCTCATTCAAGGCGGCCAGAAGATTTCCCTTATGCTTGTTTGCAATAAGGTTGTATCTGCTGCCCCCTCCCATCATGTCTATAACATCAGTGATCGTTACAATCCCAATAAGTTTCTTGGTTCCGGGATCCGTGATCGGCAGGCGACGAAAGTTGTGCCGGCTCATCATCTGGATCCCTTCGATGATACTCATCGTTGGAGGCACCGAGATGACATTCAGACTTGCGATATCAAGAACGCTGTTCTTTTTTCCTTTGGATTGTTTTGCTGGTGATGTCATGTTTTTACCAACGCTAGGGTGGTATAATGAGTTAATGCTCTGTCATGACTTAATAGGCTTATGATTTGAGTATTTTTTACGATCGCGCGAAAATTCGCGAATATTCTTGGGGTATTTGCTTAATCCTTTTAAATATTTTTGGTCATGCGTCGCATAGCTGAAGGTTCACTATTCCAAGGGTCCGCCCATGGAGAAAGGAGATGATTTTCTCCCCATATAGGCGTACATTTTTCCCCAGACAATAGCATGAGGTTTATATCACATTAGGGGAGAATATACTACATAGTCCAATTTAGGTGTTTTAATGGTAGCATTCTCTCGTATCAGAAGCTTTTTCGGAAAGCTGTTTGGCAAAAAACGCTCGCGGGTGGGCATCTACGGTCCGCCGAATGCGGGTAAAACCACACTTGCCAACCGTATTGTCCGCGATGTGACCGGTGAGGCAGTTGGCCCAGTCAGCGAAATTCCTCACGAAACGCGTCGTGCGAGAAGAAAGGAAGGTGTCGAGATCAACTCGGGAAGCAGCAAGCTGCTGATCGATATCGTCGATACGCCTGGAGTCACCACAAAGATCGATTATCACGAGTTTCTGGAATACGGTATGGATCAGGACGAAGCCGTGGCCCGAGCCCGTGAAGCGACCGAAGGCGTCGCCGAAGCAATGCACTGGCTGCGTGAGGATATCGACGGCGTGATCTATGTTCTCGACAGTACCCAGGATCCGTTCATGCATGTGAACATCATGATGGTGGGTATCATCGAATCCCGCAAACTCCCGGTCATTATCGTCGCAAACAAGATCGATCTGCCGGATGCAGCTCCGCAAAGGATCAAGAGTGCATTCCCCCAGCACCCTGTGGTTCAGGTCTCCGGTCTCGAGGGCCACAACATGGACGAGCTTTATTCGAAGATCGCCGAGGTTTTCAGGTGAGGTAAATGATTCAGGGTGTTCAGATTGATATGCTGTCCGCGGATCGTCTGTCCAAGATGACGTCGTATGAAAAGATACGGCTGATTCTGGACGATGTTCGACAGGGCTGCGTGGTTGTTCTCGAGCAGGGTCTTACTCCGGAAGAACAGGGTAAGCTTCTCGAGACGACCATGATGGAGATCACGCCGGGTGGTTTTTCCGGGATCGAGATCGAAACCTATCCGTCGGTTGGAGGCGACAAAGGATTCTTTACGAAGGTATTCGGTAAAAAGAGCAATGCTCCGCGGTTGATGGTCATCGGTCCGGTCGATCAGCTCAAAATGCTTTCCCGGGAAAAAGACAGACTTATTGCTTGGGCTTCAGCAGCACAGTAATCCATGCCGCACAAGTGTACAAAATGTGGACGCGAGTTCCGTGACGGATCGGTCGAGATCCTTCGCGGATGTCCGAGTTGCGGAGGAAAAAAATTCCTCTACGTAAGTGACCGTGTGAAAAACGCGGATGTTTTAGAAGAGAAGTCTATCGAAAAAATCGCCGAGGAGACCGAGCAGGAAGTGCTCGAAGTAAAACACCAGGGTCCGGCTACCCGTCCGACCGATATTTTAGAGCGTGTCGAGAGTGTTCGAATCGTCAGTAAAGGCAGCTATGAACTGAACCTCGAACGGCTTGCAGAATCTCAGGATATTATCATAGGTATGGGGGATGACGGCAAATATATGCTGGATCTTCCCTCCATGTCCAAAAGAAAGAACGATCCTAAAAAGAAATAGGATCCGTCTATTTTTTCAGATCTCTTGAACTGATTTTTCATGCCGCAAATCGCGGTGTCATTTTTGATAACGATGTCGAAAAATCATATGAATACTAAAAAAATCGTAAAAAACAAAGCGGGCCTAAAGGGATTTGAACCCCTGGCCTACGGATTAAGAGTCCGTCGCTATTCCTGACTAAGCTATAGGCCCCGTTTTCTGTGTCGTTTGACCTAATTACATATGTCATGGGAATATTTATAGATTTTCTTCCGTCATTTATGTGGCCGTCCAATCTCCATATCATTAATATCCAACCAATACCAATAAGATACTCATGGTTGAGACTGATGGGACTCAGGCCGTATCCCCCAAGAATAAAAATAAACAGATAAAATATCTCATGCTGGGATGCGGGAGTCTTGGGTATAATGTACTTGAAGAGCTGAGTGAATCGAATGAAAACATCCTGATTATTGATTCCGATGAGAAACGGATCGATGATCTCCGTGACCACCGCCACCAGGCAACTGTCGGGGACATCAGCGATCCGCAGATTCTCCTGAAGCTACCCGAACCAGAAGTGGTTTTCATTCTTTCCTCGGACAAAGACGCGAATCTTTCCGCGGTCCAGAACATCAGAAAAGCATACCCCAATGCAAACATCATCGCCCGTGCCGTGGATCTTTTTTCAACCGATCAGTTAGCCGACAACGGAGCCGATGTCGTATTATATCCGCAGAAGGTCGTGGCGAAATCTGCAGTAAATCATATGACGAATCTCATCGCATCCAGAAATGCGCAGAGACTTTACTCGCTTCTTTCGTCATGGTCGGGGACACTCGGCATCATCACGCATAAAAATCCGGATCCGGATGCGATTTCCAGTGCGATGGCCTTATCGGTGATCGCAAATGATGCCTCGAACGGCAAACTCACGACCAGGATCCTCTACGAAGGCAACATCGGCCATCAGGAAAACCGTGCCTTCGTGAACCTTCTCGAGATCAAGATGGAGCATCTGACAAAAGAGATCCTTGCAGAGTGCAATTATCTGGCTCTCGTCGACTGCGTTGGTCCGGGGATGAACAACGATCTTCCGCCAAGTACCAAGATCAACATCATCGTCGATCATCACAGCGCCGAGGGTGTGGTTCGCGAGTATAAACCCGAGTTCCTTGAATCCAGGCCCGATGCCGGCGCGACCGCTTCCATTCTCACACAGTACCTTCAGGAACTCTATCTCCCGATTGATACGAAAGTGGCGACCGCTCTTTTCTACGGGATCCGTGCGGACACGCATGAGTTCCAGCGAAATATTTCATCCCAGGATCTCTATAACGCGGCGTTCCTTTTGCCGCACGCCGACCGTGCCCTCCTTGAAATCATCATGGCCCCGTCCCTCTCCCAGGAAACGATTGAGGTTTTAGGAACTGCGATCATGAACCGCGAGGTTAGGCAGGGCTATCTCTTTTCCAACGTCGGGTATGTCCGAAACCGTGATGCCATCCCCCAGGCCGCAGATATGCTTCTGACCCTTGAAGGGGTCACTACGTCCATGGTGTATGGGATCACCGATACGCACATCACCCTTTCAGCCAGAAACAAGGATATCCGTCTGCATGTCGGGGATGTGATGAAGGAGGCTTTTGCCAAGATCCCCGGCGCATCTGCAGGAGGTCATGCGACAATGGCTGCTCTTTCCATCCCGCTGAACGCTTTTTCCCTGGTCAAAGATAAAGAAGAACTCCTTTCCATGGTCATCGACCCTATTCTCTCCAATTTCATGAAACTCGTTGGCATTTCCGATGGAGAAGGGGATGAGATCTGAAGACTGGGAACCCTATTACGTTCGTATCCTAGCGTATTTTGGATTCTCGCGCGAGGATGATGAGCGTTCGGCCGAGATTTTGTCATCTCTCCTGGTAAGAGATGATATTGCGCTTTTAGAGGACACGATTCGCGGGAAAGACTGTATCGTCTGCGGCAACGCTCCGTCACTTCCAGCCGAGATAAAAAAAACCGATTTTACTGGTAAAGTCGTGATCGCGGCCGATGCGGCGGCCAGCGTACTTTTTTCGAAGGGAATCAGACCTGACATCATTCTCTCGGATATCGACGGGATGGACGAGGATTTCCTGAAAATGAACGATGCCGGAACGATCTTGGTTTTACATGCTCACGGGGACAACATCCCGCTGATCCGTTCATGGGTCCCGAAGGTCCGCGGTCCAATCGTTGGAACAACGCAGAGTACGCCGCTTTCAAACGTCTATAACTTCGGCGGCTTCTCCGACGGGGACAGGTGCGTGTTCGCAGCTCATGAGTTTGGGGCAACTTCCGTAGAGCTGATCGGATTCGATCTTGACGATAAAAGTGTGGATCCGATCAAACACGGAAAACTGATGATCGCCCGCAAGCTGCTCAAACTGGCTGGTCATGACGTCTGATGCGGTAATTATCGACGGGTATGTGGATGAACCGGCGTGCCTTGGGGTCCCGCCCTACATCTCCCCGTATATTCGAACCGTTGCGGGCGTCCTAAAAGAGCACGGGTACTCTGTTCGGTACGTGATGATCGACGAACTTCGCAAAGATCCGCTCGGCGTTCCAAAACTCCGTGAAGCGCCTGTTGTCGTGATGATCGCCGGTGTCACCGTTCCGGGAAAATATCTTTCCGGAACCCCTGCCACGCTTAGCGAACTCCAGCAGATAGGATTCACGCTTCGCGGAAAAACCGTGTCGCTTCTGGGCGGTCCGATAGGATTCGGCTATTCGCCTCAGGGCGGGGCCCGTGCGGTAAAAGAAGCGGTATCCGGCTGGACGGCGATGCTTTCCGGAGAACCGGCAGCGGCTCTTTCCTCGTATCTTTCCGGAGGCGAACCGAATGGAATACTGTCCTATCCCGATTACGACCGGTGGGCAGTTCTTGGCGCCGAGATAATCCGCAGGCATCCGTTTTTTCCGCATGTGATGTGCGAACTTGAGACGGCGAAGGGATGCTTCCGCTGTATTTCGGGCGGCTGCTCGTTCTGCACGGAACCGTTTTACGGAATGCCGAGGATGCGGAGTATCGAAGGCATCGTATCCGAGGTCTCTGCTCTTTCAAAAGCCGGCGCCAGACATTTCCGGCTGGGCCGTCAGCCCGATCTGCTGGCTTTTGGAACATCAGGTTCCGAGTATCCAAAACCAGAACCCGACAAACTTCGTGCATTGTTTTCCGGCATCCGCGAAGCTTCGCCCGATCTTTTGACCCTGCATATCGACAACGTGAATCCCGGGACGATCGCCCGCCACGAAGAAGCATCCCGCGAAGCACTTCTCGCCATCGTCGAGGGGCATACCGAAGGAGACATCGCTGCGTTCGGTGTTGAGTCGGTCGATCCCGCGGTGATTGAGGCAAACAATCTGAAAGGATCGCCGGAACAGATATTCCGAGCGATCGAGATCGTCAACGAAGTCGGCGCCGTGCGAAGAAACGGTATTCCGGAACTTCTCCCAGGCCTGAACTTCATCGGCGGACTTGCCGGAGAAACGGTGGAGACATTTGCTTTGAACAAAGCCTTTCTGGATAAGATCCTCGCATCCGGTCTTCTCGTGCGGCGGGTCAACATTCGCCAACTCATGCCGTTTGAAGGGACGAAGGCCTATGAAAATAACTGTCTTGGCATGCACGACAAACTTTTCCATCAGTTCAAGGACGACGTCAGAAGTACGTTCGATGTTCCGATGCTCGAACGGGTCTTTCCAGTCGGGACCGTTCTTCGCCGTGTTCTCATTGAAGTAACAGGCCCTGTCTCCTTCGGCCGCCAGATGGGGACCTATCCTGTATTGGTTGGGATCCCGATGCAGATCCCCTGCGGTACTCTTTTGAATGCCGCCGTCGTGTCGTATGGGGCCAGAAGTCTGACCGCCCTTTCGGTCCCGATTCAAATAAACATGCTGCCGGCTTCCGCTCTCAAATGGATCCCCGGCGTATCCAAAAAACTTGCACAGAAAGTGGTTGCAGGAATGCCGTATGCCGGACCTGTCGATCTCAAAAAAGTGATAACGTCAGAAAATATCGACCCTCTTCTGCCGCTGATGGAGTTTTAAAGCTCTTTTTCCAGAATGAGCCTTGAAGCATTCGGGTAAAAATATTTTTCCTCTCTTTTTCTAATCTGAAATCCCTTTTTCAGATAGAACGATATCGCGGCGGTATTCGTATCGGCCACGGTAAGATGGACTTTATTCACTCCCTGATTTTTCATCTCGGTAAATAGCGCGGCTACAAGATGGCTACCGACATCCATTCTCTGGCAGTCGCTTTTCACCCCGATCCTGATCAGCTTTCCCGTTTTTGGATCATTGAAATGGATGCCTCCAAGAATATACCCCATGATCTCATGCGTCTGTGTGTTTTCTGCAACAAAAAACAGGTTCGGGAAGAGTTCTTCAATGTGGCGAAAGAGGACATGCCCTCCCATTCCCTCGAAAAGCGGTTCATCCAGTCGGCAAAGAGCTTCATAATCTGCAGAAGTATAGGTTCTGACCTGGAAATATTCCATGATTTCGTAATATTTGGTTTTCAGATGAGTTGAATATATCTTCGGTATATTGTCCGGAAATAGGAAATTACTTATGCTGGAACGCAGATATCATTCAATACTATGAAGTGGCAGATATCAGAACTCTTCGGGATGAGCGTCTATTCCGATAAAGCAGTATTCCTCGGCAAGGTGGAGGATGTTGTACTGGATGTTACCAATAAAAAAATCAGCGGTCTCGCTCTCTCAAACGTGAATAAAGATGTTATCGACACGAAGAATTATCTGGGAGTCATCATCCCCTACCGGATCGTCAAAGAAGTCGGCGACATCATCATAGTCCGGCACATCCCCGGGGCCTTCAAGGTCGCCGGCGAACCCTTATTCGGGGAATAATACTCTATTATGAAAGATCGTGAGATTTTTGCCGGTCTTTCCACAACCGTCCCTTTTGTGCTGCGGCTTGACGGCCGATCCTTTCATCGTTTTTCCAAAGACCGGTACAAAAAACCCTACGACAAGGTCTTTTCCGATGCAATGGTGAAAACGGCCCGTGCACTCGTGACCGACAGCGGTCTTTCTCCTTCGTTTGCCTACACATTCTCCGACGAGATCAGTCTCTATGTGCCGGCTCCGGTTTTCGACTGCCGGGTAGAAAAACTGGCGTCCGTTTCGGCGGCTTTTGCCGCCTCGGCATTTACTTTGTATGCAGGTGCCTCCGAACCGCTGGCATTTGATGCCCGGGTCATTCCAATCGAGGAAGGACTGTTTCCCGCCTATCTTTCATGGCGGCAGGCGGAGGCGTGGAGAAATCATATGAACGGCTATGCTCAAAAAATTCTTCAGGACGAAGGGGTGTCCCCGACAAATGCGCAGAAACAGCTGGATGGAATGAATGCCGCCGCGCTGCATGAATTTGCCTTCTCGCGCGGCGTGAATCTTGCGTTGACTCCTGCATGGGAGAGGCGCGGGATATGCATTTATCGGGATGTCGTGATGCGTGACGGATATAATCCGATCAAAGATGAAAAAGTCTCGGTTGAACGAACCATCGCGGTCATTGATGAGGATGTTCCGCTCTTCAAATCGCCAGAAGGAACGGCCTGGGTCCTTTCCAAGATTCGCTGACCCGATCAATTTTCATTTTATTTTTAGTTACGATGAATCTGCAGCTACTGCTGTTAAAAAAAATAATGTACAATCATAGCGAGGGATGGATTTGAACCATCGGTCTACGGGTTATGAGCCCGTCGGGATTTCCTGACTACCCCACCTCGCTTCCAAAAAGCTTCACACCTACTTCGTGTGCCTTATAATATACACAAGTGGAACTTAAATAGATTTGTAAATGATATCCAATATGGTGATAAGGGATCGTCACCTATCTAAGATCAGAATATGACGAATAATCGCGATTTGCCCGCACCGCCGACGGAGGCATTGCCTATACTTACGCTGACCGAAGCGAACTTCAATACCTTTACTTTGCAGATTTCTGCTCTTGTGATTGATTTTTTTAATGACTGGTGCGGATCATGTCGATTTTTCGCTCAGATATTTTTTGATGTCTCTCTTGAATATCCCGAGGTTCAGTTCTGTACATGTAATACTGAAGAGAACAGTCATATCACAGCTGAACTTCGCATCCGCGCCGTTCCAACTCTTATGTTCATCAAAAACGGGACCGTTGTTAAAATCCGTAACGGCGCCCTGTCAAAAGAAGAGTTCAGGGAAGACCTCAATTCCGTATTTCGCGCATGAGTGTCTTTACTTCGCTTCATCCAACCCTGCAGGAGCTGCTTCTTACCGGTCTTGGCTGGGACGATCTTCGTTTGGTCCAGGAGGAAACCTACCTCTCGGTAAGCAGCGGGGCCGATACGCTGGTCCTTGCCCCGACTGCCGGCGGTAAGACCGAGTCAGCTTTTTTCCCGGTTCTTGACGGGATTTTAAAGGATCCGTCGGAGCATCTGTCTGCGATCTATATCTCTCCTCTTAAAGCTCTCATTAACGATCAGCTGGACAGAATCCTTTTCCTGTGCGCCCGTACCGAACTTAGTGCCGCGGTTCAGCACGGTGATGTGTCCGATCGGGATCGGTTTGATTTTGCCGGATCCGAGCATGCGGATATCCTTTTGACCACACCGGAATCACTTGAGGTTCTCTTAAGTGATGCAAAAACTAAAAACGCGTTTAAAGAGGTCAGGTACCTCATCATCGACGAGATCCATGCATTTATGGAGTCGGATCGCGGCGTTCATCTTCGCTGTCTGATGGATCGTCTGGAGTTTCTTGGAAAAAAGCGTATGATTCGGATCGGTCTCTCGGCAACGGTTGGAAATCCCGAAGCACTTCTCGACTGGTTCTCAGGACCAAATCGAAAAAAACATCTTGTTTCTATTCCTTCACCTCCTTCGAAAAAACAGTTTACGTTTGTGGTGGAACCTGAGTTTACCGGTCAGGTGCGGGCGATCGCGGGATATGTTTCAGGAAAAAAAGCCTTGATGTTTACCGAAAGCAGGAGTCTGGCAGAGAAACTGGTTCTTCCTTTACGCGAGGAGCTTCCTTCGGTGTTCCTTCATCATTCTTCGGTTTCGCCGCAGGACCGCGAGGCCGCAGAGCTTTCGTTCGGGCAGGTCGGCGGAACGTGTGTTATTTGTACGAGCACGATGGAACTCGGCGTCGACATAGGGGAGCTCGATCTTGTCGTTCAGTATGGTCCTCCTCGTTCGGTCTCCTCGTTCCTGCAGAGGCTTGGACGTACCGGTCGGCGTGGAAGTCCCGCAAAGATGATCTTTATCGTTTCAAATGCGTGCGATCTTCTTATCGCCGTTTCGGTGATCGAGGCGGCGATGCAGCATTCGGTCGAGTCACTGAAAGCACCGTCTCGTCCGTATCATGTTCTCGTCCAGCAGTTGTTTCTCCTTCTGAAAGGCAGAACTGGGATGAGCATTCGAAGCATCATCGATTCGCTTCGCGCATTGACACCGTTTAAGGATTTCTCCGTCGCTCAATTTTCTGCAGTTTTGGAATATCTCGTTGCGGAAAATTATCTGACCTGTTCCGGTGATCTCTATATTGCCGGAACCAAAGCAGAAATGGAACTTGGACGTTCCAACTGGCTTGCTCTCATATCTGTTATCCGCGATGCAGGAGGATTTCTTGCCGTTTTGCCGGAAGGGACGGTGGTCGGGACACTGGACCCGCGGTTCGTGGCGGGAGATCCGGGAAAGACATTTTCATTTACCGGAAAAACCTGGCGCCTGCTTCACCGCGATGATGCGCATAAACGTGTCCTCATCGAACCGGCGTTCGCCAAAGGGGATGTGAAACGTCCGTTCTGGAGCGGCGGTGACGGGGGAAGTTATGCAAGCACTCTTGTCTGTCAGTCGGTTGCCGCTGTTCTTGGAAGAGGTATTCCCTCTCTTCCTCTTCCTCTCGAACAAAAAACTATGGTAGAGGATCTTATCAGAATGCTTCCTGATGATTTTTCACCCGGGACCATTCATCTTCGCACCGAACCGGAACTGAACGGTTACTCGGTCGTTGTTTCCACATTCCTCGGAACGCGGACAAATCAGACTCTCGCTCATCTCCTGAAAACCAGGCTCGACGGCAAGCATGCCGTTCATTATACGCAGTTTGCGATTAGGATCTTCGACTGGGAAACGCCAGACGCCGGTGAATCTGTCGCCGTAATCCTTGAAGAATTGAGTGGGATGTCTGTTCTTTCTCTTGCAGAGGCACTCCCTCGCCTTCCGGCATCTACCTGGAAATTTGGAGAACTTCTCCCAGAGGATCTTCGGCTGGAGATGGCGGCATATGATTATTATGATCTTCCTGCTCTGCTTACTGCATTATCATGGTTCCGGACTCGAAAATACTATATATAATTTTTGTTATATCCCTGCAGGAATTATAGGTATGATTTATTATGGTTTCGCTCCTAGTTGGGCGGAATAAATCTGGAGGAATGGGGGAAATAGAGTATCTTTCACGTTTTAGGATGGAATCCTCGGAGAATATTATACAAAATCTCTCTTGGATATATCAAAGGACTCAATTTAGATATATTTTCATTCGTTGCTGATTTGTTTGATTCCTGAAACATTTTCTCAAAATACTTCCAAATTATTTGAATACGTTTGGATTATTCAGGTTATTGGAATCATATGTCATGAATCCTTCCACTTGCGCCTACGAGGAGTGAGTAATGGAGTTTCTATTCACATTCAGTGATACTGTTCATGTACGAAATTCGAGGAGTACAAACTTTATAAACGAAAAACCCTGATACTATGTTTGTCATAGGGGGATAGTTAATTGGTAGAAGATGATGTTATAAAAGCGATTCAGGATCGATTAGTTGCCTGCGGAATGCGGGAGTATTCTGCTAAGGTATATACAACACTATTTTCCGTCGGTATTGCGAAAGCAACCGAACTCCATGAATTAACTGGTATCCCCCGGGGACGTATTTATGAAACTCTTGATGATCTGAGTCAGCAGGGATTTGTTACCGAATTTGGTACAAATCCAGTTTACTACCGGGCCGATGATGCTGAACGCACCTATCTGCGTGTCTTAAGTCTTGAGCTGCAGAGACTTGACAAACTTCGGGCATGCCTCCTTGATATACAGAATCTTCACCGTCCCTACGAAGTCTCAGGCATAACCGAGTTCCATACACCAAAATCTATTTCTACGCAAGTGGAACTGAAACTCAAACGAATAAAGTCTGAACTGCTTGTGGTCTGTAATGATAAAGACACACTGCATAAATATGCGGGCATCATTGCAGAGACCGCAAAACGCCTCCCGGTATATCTGGTTGTGCTGAATGATGAAATAGCACAAGCAGCTCCAATCAAATGCTACATGACGAATGATACTCTGCAGAGAAATCTCATGCAGGTCTCTTTTTTTACCGGAAAAGAAACGCTTCCGTTTTTGATCTACTTCTATTGCGACCGAAGTTCAACGATGGGCATCTTAAGGTCGAATAACGAGGAGTTTGCTTTCTCGACCGAGTCGGATGTCTACGCAGAGTTCGTCGTCAAAAATTTTCTCAAGACGATTAAACCCGTTAAGTGACTGAAATCAGCGGTTGCTATTTTTTTATCCACTTCAGTCGACTGATTCATTATTTGGAAATTACCGAAGCGGGATGCTATACTCTCAATATACATGTCTTTATCCTGCATATTTTCAACGCGCAGGTTGGGTTGAACTTGTTTACGAACTATGAAATTGTATCCGGCCTGCACTCAATTTGGCATCCATCGATTTTCATCGGAAAAATGACCCTCGAGAAACCATGTGTGTCCCCTTGTCCCAGGACTCATCCGAGGTATTTCTGAAATACAGATGATACTTTTTTCGGTGTGCGGATACGGAAACGTCTCTAGTTTTTCCGTAATGAAAATGAATGCAATGTGGGTATTTCTGGCTATTAGGATTTTTAATGGATATTTTCCATGTTTCTGGAAATTTTTGATTCAGCCTGGGCAGGAAATGTAAGGGTATTTTGTATATGTCCGTATTGTCAGGATACTATTTTCATTTTCTCTAATCAATACTGCGCAAACATCGATAATCTAATACTATTTTTTCTAAACTAATTTAATAGATCTGCTCCTTGATTTCCGAACAACGTTTTTTGCAGGTCTCGTGAATAGATTTATATTTCACTCTCGAAAAAACAGAACCGTTGCCAAATGGGCAATGGAGTAATTATTTATGATAACAATTATCGCGAAATGTACCGCTAAAAAAGAATTTGTCGATGATTTATTGGAATTAGCGTTGGAATTGGTTCAATTCAGCAGAAAAGAGGAAGGAAATGTATCGTATGATTTTTATCAGGATATAACGTTCCCGGAGAAATTTACGTTTATCGAATGCTGGAAGGATTCGGCAGCAATCGACTCACACAATGCAACGCCGCATTTCAATCATTTTGTGGAGAAGACTGGTCGGATCTTCGCCGGACCCCTGGATGTAGCTCTTTTCAGAAAGCTGACGTAACTTCATTTCTCTCTTTTCCCAACCAAAAAACATATATTTTTCGTATTCTGCATAATTTCTGAAATTTTTGTCTTAATTAATCTAATAGTTCCAATTTAATCACAATTATTTATAATAATTTGTTGTTATTTTTGTGTCCGGAATTTCGGTTACATCATTCTTTTATTAAGCTACTTCATAAGAGTTATTCGTTGGTTGGCAGTTTGATCACATGTGGCAGTAGTGGTTGAAGGCATCAATCGACAGAACCATACATATCTATTGGATGTGACACGAATGAAAAAAACAATAAAAGGACTTGCAATGAAGCGGATCGGAGAGATCGGCTGGGTTGAGAAAGAAGCTCCAAAGTGCGGACCGCTTGACGCAATCGTTGCGCCGCTCGCAGTTGCACCGTGCAGCTCGGATGTTCACACCGTCTGGGAAGGGGCTCTTGGAGAGCGCCACGACATGATTCTCGGCCACGAGGCTGTTGGAGAAGTCGTGGAAGTTGGATCCATGGTAAAAGACTTCAAGCCAGGTGACCGTGTAATTGTTCCGGCAATCACCCCTGACTGGCTGTCCATTGAAGCACAGGACGGTTTTGCCCAGCACTCCGGAGGAATGCTTTCCGGGTGGAAGTTTTCCAACTTTAAAGACGGTGTTTTCGGTGAACTTTTCCATGTAAACGAAGCTGATGCAAATCTTGCAATTCTTCCGGACTCTATCCCGGTAGCCGAAGCATCAATGATTGCAGACATGGTCCCGACCGGATTCCAGGCAGCAGAACTTGCCGATGTGAAGCTCGGCGACACCGTCTGCTGTATTGGTATCGGCCCGGTCGGGCTGATGGCAGTTGCCGGAGCAAATCACATGGGAGCATCCCACATCCTTGCGGTCGGCAGCAGAAAAGACTGCGCAAATGCAGCACGCGGATATGGAGCGACCGACATCATCAACTACAAGAACGGTGACATTGTCGAGCAGGTTCTGGACAAGACCGATGGCAAAGGTGTAGACAAAGTCTGTATCGCCGGTGGAGATGTCAACACCATGCAGGAAGCAATCAAGATGGTCAAGCCCGGAGGAATCATCGGAAACGTCAACTACCTTGGTAAAGGCGAATTCGTCACGATTCCGCGTATCGAGTGGGGTTGCGGTATGAGCAACAAGTTTATCCACTGCGGATTAATGACCGGAGGCAGGCTGCGGATGGAGAAGCTCGCCAGCCTCGTTGAAGTAGGCAAACTTGACCTTTCACCATTACTCACCCACAGATTCAAGGGCTTTGACAAGATTGAAGAAGCACTTCTCTTGATGAAAGACAAACCAAGTGACCTTATCAAACCGGTTGTCACCATCAAAGAGTAATCTTCATGAGTGGTAAGCCTCATAAAAATCAAATTTTTTTAGTAACTATCTTCATAGAAACACCCTTAGATCAGGAAATGCTATCATGAAAGTTGGAATAATTGGAGGGACTGGGAATATCGGTGAAGGTCTCGCACGTCGAATTTGTATCGGTGGTAAATTCGACGTAGCAATTGGATCTCGTGACCCGTCAAAAGCGATCGTTGCTGCAGACGGAGTTACCTGCTGCCTTAACGACCGCTGTTGTACCGGCGGGGTCTGCAATGGTGGGACGAATGCAAGTGTTTGTGATGCTGATATCATTATTCTCTCAGTTCCGTTCGACAAAATCGAATCGACTATTGATGCAATCGGCAAGGAAACATTTGAAAACAAGATCGTTGTTTCACTCATCAACCCGATGCTTCGGTTCCCGAAAGAAAAATACTTCCTGCCGGACCGCCCGGCGGAAGGATCCGCAGCCCTTGCAGTAAAGAAAATGCTGCCTTCGTCTGCAAAACTCTGTACAGGGTTCAACAATGTTGCATCAGGAAAGTGGATGGAACTTGATGAAGAACTTGATTACAGTGTTTGTGTATGCGGAGATGACAAGGAAGCAAAGAAGGTCGTCATGGACCTGGTATCCAGCGTCTCGAAACTCAAGCCGCTTGATGCGGGACCACTGGCAGTTTCAGGGGTAATTGAAAGTATTACGCCGCTTGTAATTACTCTTGCAATGAACAATGGTCTTAAGGACGTAGGGGTCTACTTCAAATAACATCTCAAGACTGAATGTGTCTGTCAAATTTCTCTTAGGTAAAACCTCTCTTTCCGCCAGGAAAGGGCCAAAATGAGCGCTAAAACCCGCTCATTTTTTCTTTTATTCATAATCGGTGAAAAGTAAATTATGACTCCTATATACTCAAGTCCAATGAAAGTTGGGGTTATCGGCTGTGGTAATGTCGGATCAATATTAGCCGAACGGCAAAAATCATTCAAAATCGTCGCCGCCTACGATTCTATTCCCGAGCGGGTCGCTGCATTTTCTGACAAATACGGGGCGAAACCGTTTTCCGATATCGATGCATTTTTGCAGGAGCCGCTTGATATCGTTGTGGAAGTTGCTTCGATCAATGCCGTAAAAGACCTTGCAGAGAAAGTTTTGCTTGCCGGCAGGGATCTCATCCTTCTCAGCGTTGGAGCTCTTGCAGATGACGCGTTTCGAAAAGAGCTGCTGACTACCGCAAAACAACTTCATAGAAGGATTCATATTCCATCCGGAGCCATTATGGGTCTGGATAATGTCCGTGTCGGGAAAATCTCCCGGGTCGATAAGCTTTTTTTGAAAACGACAAAACCTTCCCGTTCTCTTAACTCAAATGAATCCGTCTTCAAATGTCTTTTCGCCGGAAAAGCCCGTGACTGCGTAGCGTTGTATCCGAAAAATACGAATGTTGCCATCTCTCTCTCGCTTGCATGCGGAAGAGAGGCCGATGTCGAGTTGTGGGTCGATCCGAAAGCGGAACAGAATATGCATGAGATCTTTTTCGAAGGGGAGTTTGGAGATGCGTATATTCGGATACGCAATCTTCCGGCTCCGGAAAATCCGGCAACCAGCTATCTTGCTGCATTGTCCGTATTGAGTCTTCTGGAATCTCTGGACAGCCCACTGGTAATCGGTGCATGATACGCGGACTTTATGTGGGAAGGTTTCAGCCTTATCATAACGGGCATAAAGCTTTCATTCAAAAAATCGCCGAAGAGGTCGATGAACTTGTCATCGGCATCGGCAGTGCGCAAATGAGTCATACCGTTCGCCATCCGTTTACAGCGGGAGAACGGATTTTAATGATCTCGAGGGACCTAATACATCTTGATATTCCAATATATATCATCCCTCTTGAGGATGTTAAGCGGAATTCATTGTGGGTTTCGCATGTGATTTCGATGTGTCCTCCGGTAACTCAGATCTATACCTCCAATCCGCTGATATCTCAGCTGTTTCTGGAAGCAGGCAGGCATGTCGTATGTCCATCGGGACTTTGTCCCCATAAAGTGCTGTCAAGCGAAGAGTGGTGTTCTCTGGTAAAAGCAGGAGATAACTGGGCATCGTACGTCCCATCGGACACCGTGCGGGTAATCGAAGATGTCGGAGGAGTCGAGAGGATCAGACTCATTACCCAAACGGATGAATCGGTCGTATCCGGCAATATGCAGCCTCAGACCATCTCTTCTTTTTCAGGCTGTGAACCAAATGGAATTCCGTCAACAGACAGATCTTAACGAATCTTAAGATGATGTAGTCTCAAATGCAATCTTCCTGATTATTCGATTCCCTGCGAAGTTCTGCTGAAACTCGTTCGTTAGCGACCTTTCTATAGCCCTCATCGATCTCGAAACCGATAAACGGGACGCCAAGGCGGATCGCGGCAATCGCCGTGTTTCCAATCCCCATAAATGGATCCATCACCAGCCGGCATTTATCTAATCCGTGATCTTTTATGCACATCACGGGAAGCTGAATGGGAAACGTCGCCGGATGCGGCCGGCTTTCCCGGATCGTTTCGTACGGGATGAACCAGGTGTTTCCCCGGTCTCTGAGATCGCGTTTTTCCCCTCCCCAGCGGTTCACATTGCTCTTATCCTGATACGGCACGCCGGTTGCGAGCCTGTCGATCTGCACCGTGCCGTTTTTCGTGAAATGAAAGATGAATTCATGACAGTCGTTATGATATCGTTTACTGTTTATCGGTTTGTAATGTCCGGCTGCCACTCCTTCATCTGGAAGTGCGATGGATTTGATCCAGTGGATCATATTCTGAAGAACAAATCCCTGTTCCCGAAACGCCTGCGCCACATCGATAGGGATCCACGGGTCTTTCAGGCTCCCGCCGATGTTCAGATAGAAGGAACCGTGATCCGAAAGAACGCGGTATGACTCTTCGGCAACCGTCCTCATCCATTTCAGATAGGTATTACGCGGGATCGTATCGTCGTAGGTCGTATAGGCTTTCCCGATGTTGTATGGCGGCGAGGTCACGATCACATCGACCATGCCGGGCGTTAACGTACTCATTCCCTCGACACAGTCCATGTCGTAAATCCTGTTGAGTTCAGTCATGTTTCACGATCTTGACTATGGTGATTTCGTATGTCAGGGTTTCCCCTGCAAGCGGGTGGTTTGCATCCACGGTGATCTTCGTATCCGTAACGTCAACCACGGTGACCCTGCATGGCCGGTCGAATACTTCTACCGTGATGATATCGCCGGGACTGGGTGCATGTTCGAGTTTGAGTTTTTTTCGTTTTATCGAAAGAACCAGACGCTTCAGATATTTCCCGTATGCTTTTTCCGGAGGAAGAACAACAGTCACCGTGTCCCCTTCGTTTTTTCCGATCAACGCCTCCTCAAATGCCGGATTTATCTGTTTATTTCCGATAATAACGGTTACCGGTTCCTGTGTGCGGGTATTCTCGAATATCTCTCCGTCCGGACGTTTGCTGACGAAGTGGAGCTGCAGCGTATCACCGGATTTTACGACAGACATACCTATCTGTATGACTGAAGAAATACTTTAATGGATCGCGTTTATCGTTTTGATCAAATTATCCAAAAATAGGGTTAAGTGGCTGAAATCAGGGGGATAACGAGTTTCTTATACACGCCGTCGCCGCTCTGATGCAGGATTCGAAATTCATATGTCCCGGGCTTTTCCACTTCAACGGTCCAGATATAGTTACTCCCATTCTCATCAATAGTACAATCATTCCCGACGATACTTATCCCCTCAGATTCAAGGGGTCTCCATGTAAGACTATGAGGACTCGTGATGATAACGGTAAAGCTTGTTTCGCTGTTTTGTTGGATCGCGTATGATTCCATCTTTACCTCCGAATATCTATATTACCTTGTTTAATGTGGTATACTTGAGAATGCGAAGTTTCACTATATATTTTTTCTGGTTAATTTTTGGATTTTATTTTGAAAAAGTCTAATTTTTCAAATATTATTAACTTAGTTAACACGTCGGGATCCAGCTGCCCGAGAATCGATATCTCTGGTAATATAAGCTAAAATGAAAAATAAAGAACGCCGAGGGGGAGATTTGAACTCCCGAGGTGTCGCCACCAGTGGCTTTCGAGGCCACCGCCCTTCCGGACTAGACTACCTCGGCAGGTGTCTATACGATACGTTATGGTATGCGCGTAGTAAGCATACGTGTTTGAATGTAAAAAATATATGGGATTGGTGGCCGGATTTACATCTGGCCGGCGCCTTTGGAGATCATCATGTCATCAACGCGGATGAGAAGCATGGCGGTCTCCGAGGCACTCTGAATTGCCTGGCGTTTAACTCTCTTCGGTTCAACAACGCCGAGTTCCTTCATGTCGACAACGGTGCCGGTAAACACATCAAGACCTGCATACTTCTGGCCCATCGCGTGTGCCTGACGGAGATCGATGACTTTGTCAACGGTGTCGAAGCCGGAGTTTTCTGCAAGAGTCTTCGGGATGATCTCGAATGCTTTTGCATAGCCTTCGATGGCGAGCTGGACACGGCCGCCTTCGGTTGCTGCGTATTCCCTGAGTCTGAGGGACAGTTCGGTCTCAACAGAACCGCCGCCGATTGTGTAGGAACCATCTTCGACGACGTCCTGCACGACACGTTTTGCATCTTCGATCGCACGTTCGAGTTCATCGACAAGGTGCTGTGAGGAGCCGCGGAGAAGGATGGTCACTGCCTTCGGGTTTTTGCACTCGGAGAGTTTCGTCATCTCGAGATCTTCGAGCATCTCGAGTTTGCCTGCAGTTCCAATAGTTTCGGGGGCGAGGTCTTCGGGTTTGTTGATGACCTGACCGCCAAGTGCTTTTGCTGCATACTTCATATCTTTTTCCGGAACGAACTCAAGTGCATAGATGCCGTGTTCGCCAAGGTAATACTGTACCGGGTCGGCGATTCCTTTCTGGCAGAGGACGACATTTACGCCGTTCGCAGCAAACTTGTCTGCCATTGCCTTGAGGGTCGCACGTTCTGCAGAGGAAAATGCCGAGAGCTGTTCTGCTGAAGTGATCTTGATCTTGGATTTGGTCTGGGTCTTGGTGATCTCAAGCGGGCCGGCAATGAAGGCTGCTTTGACGCCTTTGATCTTTTTCGGCATCAGTGAGTCAAGTCTGGTTTTATCAATCAGGACACCTTTGATGAGTTCGGCACTCATCGTGTCGCTGCGTTTTGTCTTGACAAGGATGTCATCTTCATTGACCTGCGTCTTTTTCCCGGAGGTTTCTGCAACACCGGAAACTGCCTCGACAACAACATCGCATGCCTGATCCATGATGCTTTCGATGGATTTTCCGGTCATCGCGGTTTTGGCGATAAGTTTCAGCATGTTTTTGTCTTTCGGCGTGACGTCGATCGCAAGTTTTTCGAGGAGTTCGAGCGCCTTGAGCATACCAAGGTTGTATCCTTTTGCGATAACAGATGGGTGGACACCGCTGTCGATCAGGTGTTCTGCCTGCTCCATAAACGAACCGACCATCACAACTGCGGTCGTAGTGCCGTCGCCGCATTCATTGTCCTGGGTTTCAGCTACTTCGACGACAAGTTTTGCACCCGGGTGTTCAACATGGATCTGGTGCAGGATTGTTGCTCCGTCGTTGGTGATGACGATATCGTCGCTACCCTGGGTAACCATCATCTTGTCCATACCGCGGGGGCCAAGAGTTGTTCTCACTGTATTGCCAAGGACCTTTGCTGCCATGATATTGGAGCGGAGTGCTTCCTGTCCCGGAACGCGTTCTACGTTATTACGTAAAATGACGACCTGCTGACCTGAGTTGTTTGCCATAATCGTTATTCTCCTGTACTAATATGTTAAAAAAGTGGATTGGACTTCTATATAAATATGTTGTATTGGTTATTGACTCTTCAGTCGATACGTTTAATTGTAAACAGCGAGTAGACCGGAACGCCCTCTATTTCCTTGACACCGCGCTTATCAAAGATTACACAGATGCCAACCGGGGTGGCTTTGTGGCGGCGCAGATAATTTACGATCTCTGTAAGAGTGTTGCCGGTTGTGATGCAGTCGTCCACAATTAAACAGCGTTTTTGGGAGACTTTGCTGAAGTTTCCGGATATCGATCCGATTTTTCCTTCCGGATTGTGTTTTGAAGGATGGTATATGGCGAGATTGAGTCCGTCTTCTGCGGCGATCATCGTTGCGAGAGGTACACCCGATACGGATATTCCGATAACGGCGTCGACTCCCTCCTCCTCTTCGTTTGCTGCCTCAAAATGGGCCAGCATCATGGATGAGATTCCACCAAGGAGTGTGGTGTTCGAACTGACGTTCGTCCAGTCGATATGTACATCTTTCGGTGCCGCGATCCCGGCCTTTCCCTGCGTCAGAAGCCAGGTGACCGTATCGACCGAGAGGCTGAGTTCATCAGCGATCTGACCGGATGAGTGGCCTTCAGCATGAAGGTCTTTTGCTTTTGCCATGAGCTCTTCTAAGGAAGACATATGAGAAGTAATCGCTTTTTCCGCATATATGCTTTTGTGAAACTTCTGCTGAAAAGCAGGTTCTTCCGGCAGAAAAGATGGGAAACCTACTAAAAGTGAAAAGTTCAATCTTTCACATAGATATGTCGGCAAAATATGTGACTGAATCATTTCAGAAGAAAGTCATGCCATATCTCACCACGTTCAACGATGCTGAAAAAAAGCAGTTCTACCTTGATGCAGATGCGGCCGTACAGGAACTTGTTTCAATGGGGAAAGACCCCAAGCAGGTTCTCTGGGTCATGCAGAGTATAGGTCTGTACCTCTATGGAAATTCCGGGAAAAATTTCTATGTCGATTACCAGAAGATCGTTCTCTCGGACACCTGTGTTCTCTGGTCGATGCAGCCGCCCGGCGGAGGATGTATCCACCTTTTCCAGACTGAAGAAGGAAAACTGCTCATCGATGCCGGATACGGGGTCAATTATGCTGACTGGGTACAGACGCTCGGCGATTTTGGTCTCGGCGATTTTTCCGATGTAAAACATGTTCTCTGTACTCACGGGGATGCCGATCATGTTGGAATAACCGGATTGCTGCCCGTTCCGCCGTTTGTTCATCCGATCACGAAAGAGCTTCTGGAAAACGGCTCCCGCTCCTTTTCCTCCACGAATGATCTTCTGCTGTTGGAGCATGTCTATACAACTACGGTGAACACTTTTTCCCAACTGGCATACCCGAAAGAGTATATCCTTTCCAAAACCGAGCCGCTGAAGATGCGGGGGATCTTTCCGGTCATCGACATAATCACGTTTGCCGGACTTACCTTCGAGGTCTGGCAAAGTCTCGGCGGTCATCTTGCCGGTCAGCTCTTCTTCTACGAACCAACACAAGGTCTGCTCTTTACGAGCGATGCCATTCTGAACTTTGCCTCGCTCTCCCCCTGGCGTTTGATCTATGGGTCGATCCCGGATTACCTTATCAATTCCGTCAATATCAACAGTGAGATCGGACGAAAGGAAAGGACCGAACTAACGAGACTAGCTGTTGAGCTCGATGCCGAACTAAGGAAAAATGGGAAGTGTCTCAGATTATGCTGCGGTCACGGGGCAGTTTCAGTCATTGACGAGAAGGGAAACCTCAGCATACTCGATCCGGTGATCCATTATTCCAGAAGAAAATACACTGAGGGACTGCACAACCTTGCTGCTAAAATATCCTGGTTTATCAGAAGACGGCTGATCTGAAATATTCGTTACCGTCGTTTTCCTTTTTCCGTCCCGCGCCGGATCGGAGCAGAACCGCAGATAGGACAGTCTTCCTCATCTGCCGGAATCTCTGCTCCGCATCCCGAACATATTTTTTTCCAGACCTTTTTCTTGGCATTTCTCTGCAGAATACCTTTGGTTGATATTTTCAGATGCCGGCAGACATTTTGTACGGCAAAATCATCGGAAATCACCGTGCCATCCAGTGTCAGGCCGAGAGCGATGACCGAAATATCCGTATCTGAGAGAACTCTTGCATCCCCGCTTTTGAGTGCCGCGTTTGTCGCTGCAAATATGTGTTCCGCTTCCGGCTCGGTCGTTACGAGTCCTTTCTCCGTAAGGATCTCAAACCGCATCTTAGATGCCAGATCCTTAAGTTCGCTGACAACCTCGGGAGTGGTAAAAAGCTCTCCGTCAAGCGTATAATCGCCGAAAAAATAGGATGAATCCAGAATATATTTCATTTACGTATGGCGTCTGCTATGACACCCGATGCCGTGATCCTGCTTGAGGCACGCTCGATCGTGTCCGAGGATGCAATGTCGGCAAGGCCGGCCTGCATAAGTTTGATGTATCCGCCGGAAGCAAAAACGCCGTGAACACCCGCGGCCCGGACCGAGGTTGCCCCCTGTTCGAGCAGCATTCCGGCGGCCTTTGCCATCGAACCGCCCGTCGCGATGATATCATCCACGATGATACAGTCTCTTCCTTTTGCTTCCAGGTGTTTTGGGGCCATAGTAACTTCCGAACCCGAGAGCCGCGTCTTATCCAGATGATCACAGTCCCATTTTCCAACCGCCGCCACGCCTTTGGCAAACTCCCATGCACCCTCATCGGGAGAAAGGATCAGCGGATTGTCCAGAGCCATTGTGCCGATGTATGCTCCGATCTCCGGCGCAATCGTCAGATTCTTTGCAGGACAGCGGAAATGTCCGAGAATCGAGGTATCATGGATATTGATGGTAAAGACCCTGTCTGCGCCGGTCGAGAGTGCCCGTGCCATTGCCCGTGCTGAGATCGGCTCGCCGTCATTGAACTTCTTGTCCTGCCGTGCGTATCCCATATATGGCAGAACAAGCGTTGTCTCTTTTCCCTCGCATGCATCGAGCAGGAGAATTGCCTGCAGTGTGGACTCCGGATCGACCGTGCTTGCAATGATTATCATCTGGTCATCATCATCCATTATGCGTATGGACTGCTCACCATCCGGGAATGTAGTGTATTTTACTTCAGATAGATGACAGCCGAGCTTCTGCGCCGTGCGTGCCGCGAGAACCTGGCTTTTTTCGGTATAAACTACTTTCATGATAAGACTCTAACAACTATCTCTTACTGAAACTACTTAAAGCATAATCAAGTACAAATATTAGCATCTTTAATTGAGGTATGGAACACAATATGGAACATGAGAATAATCCGGGACAAAAAACAGAAGAAACTGTTATGGGGACAGTTTTGGATGTAAACCCGGCGCAAGTCACGGAAGAAATCCCGGCGCGGGATACTTCGCCCGTGAAAGAGGTGTATGCCTCTGACGGATATGATGCCGACCTTTTCGGCGGCGTTCGGTTTGACACCACGGCGGATCTCGTAATCCCCCCGTCCCTGATCGATCAGGTCATCGGTCAGGAACACGCAGTGGATGTTATCAGAAAAGCCGCCACTCAGCGCAGGCACGTCATGATGATCGGAAGTCCCGGTACCGGCAAGTCGATGCTTGCTAAGGCCATGTCCGAACTCCTCCCGAAAGAGGAAATGCAGGACATCCTGACGTACCCGAATCCTGAGGATAACAATAATCCGATCATCCGGGTGGTTCCTGCAGGAAGAGGAAAAGAGATCGTCGCGGCCCACAAAGAAGAGGCCCGCAAACGTGCCTCCTCGAAGAACACGATGCTTCTCATCCTCGTCATTGGTATTCTTGGGATCGCTCTGATTTCAGGCCAGCTTCTGATGGGTATCGTCGCCGTGGCCTTTATCTTCATGGCATTTCGTTCATTCATGCCCAAAGAAACTGCGATGGTTCCAAAACTCATCGTCTCCAACAAACCAGACTCGACCGCACCTTTCGTGGACGGGACCGGATCCCACGCCGGAGCACTGCTCGGAGACGTTCGCCACGACCCGTTCCAGTCGGGAGGTCTCGAGACCCCTGCCCACGACCGTGTAGAGGCCGGAGCAATTCACCGGGCACACAAGGGTGTTTTGTTCATTGATGAAATGAACACCCTTGAACTCTCTTCCCAACAGAGTCTGTTGACGGCACTTCAGGAAGGCGAGTTCCCGATCACCGGTCAGTCCGAGCGTTCATCTGGAGCCATGGTCAGAACCGAACCGGTTCCATGCCGGTTCCTGATGATCGCAGCAGGAAATCTCGATGCTGTCCAGCATATGCACCCTGCACTTAGGAGCCGTATTCGCGGATACGGATACGAGGTCTACATGAGCGAGACCATGAATGATACGCCTGAAAACCGGGCAAAGCTCGTCAGGTTCGTAGCTCAGGAAGTTAAAAACGATGGTAAGATCCCGCATTACGACCCATCGGCGGTATCCGAGATCCTTCGCGAGGCAAAACGCCGGTCCGGCAGAAAAGGCCACCTGACAGTGAAGCTGAGAGATCTCGGCGGTCTTGTCCGTGTCGCCGGTGATCTCGCCATTCAGGAAGGGTCCCCGGTCACATCGGTCCATCATGTTGTCTCGGCAAAACAGATCGCAAGATCCGTTGAGGATCAGATATCCGACGAGTACATCCGTCGGACCCGGGATTATGATCTGACGATCGTTTCCGGCAATCTTGTCGGAAGGGTGAACGGACTTGCCGTTGTCGGCAACGATGCAGGATCGGTCCTTCCGATCACAGCCGAGGTTACCCCCTCGCAGGGCGCAGGGATGGTTATTGCGACCGGTCTTTTGAAAGAAATCGCCCAGGAGTCAATCAAGAACGTGAGCGCCTTAATCAAGAAGTTCTCCGGAACTGACATCCGCAAAGTCGATATCCATGTCCAGTTCATTGGAACATACAATGGGGTAGAGGGAGATTCGGCATCCGTGACCGTCGCGACGGCGGTAATTAGTGCGCTTGAAGACATTCCGGTCCGGCAGGATGTGGCGATGACCGGATCCCTGTCGGTAAGAGGAGATGTTCTTCCGATCGGCGGTGTCACCTACAAGATCGAGGCAGCCGCAAAAGCCGGGATCCGCACGATCATTATCCCGCAGTCGAACCTTGCCGATGTTCTTATCGAAGAGCGGTATTCCGATATGGTTTCCATCATTCCGGTGACCAGAATCGAAGAAGTGCTCAGATATGCACTCGTTCCCGAGGACAAGGAGGCATTCGAACAGAAACTCCTCCAGATCGGCAAACATATGGATATCCCGAAAATGCCGATGCCCGCCGACAACGTTGCAGCGTGAACTCGCCCCTCCTCTTTTTTTATTACATTTGATGACGCCGTTTTGACAGCTTTTCATCCGGCTGCAAAAACATCCTGAGTTGCACCCTCGTTACGGCAGGATTACCTCATACTGCGTAAATAACCTAAGGTATATCTATCACCACGTCGTATTTTATTTCATTTGCGTGATGCTATGACGAAATATTTGTTCAACGAAGGCATTGTTTGGGAAGACCGCCGGAAGGGGTCGTATCTGGTTCCATATCTTATCTTCTTCATCATCTTTGCAGTGATCGCGGTACTGATCTGGATCACAGCACCACTCCTCGCTCTTCTTCCTGCGTTACTGCCGTATCTTCCGGTTTGGCTCATATCTCCCGATCTCCTGCTTCGTATTCTTGTTTCAGCAGTGTCCGGCGTTATTGCTCTGATCATTCTCATATCGGGACTGGTGGAACTCAACCGTCCGCGTCTGTATCTTACGCCCCGGAGAATCTGTCTGATGTCAGGCATTGGTTCATACAAGGAAGTGCGTTTCGACAAGATCGATGCGATCCAAATTAAAAAACATACCATCATCATATCCGCCGGAGGGACCAAAGTGATAAAGTTCGGTCCAATCCTTGATCCGTATGCGACCAGAAACGCTGTCGTCGGGCTTATCGGGTTTGAGATGAAACCTCCGGAGGATGAGACGATCGTTTTTGATAAGGCCGTTCCCATTCTCAGGGAAGAGGAAGATGTCTTCGATGCCGATGTCATAGATTCCTGATTTTTTTCTTTTTTTTACCAAACCGTTCCGCCTGAAATAGCAGAAGATATGTTATTCTTCAGAACCAAATAGTATTCTTGGAAAATCATGGAAAAAATACGATACTACGACATTCGGTATGTTCGGGGGACAGTTACATCCATCCAGACGGAAAACCGTGTGATCGAAAATGCCGGCTCTTCTTTTTATGGTAAAGCTCTCTTCAGGGTCTTAGGCGAAAATGGCTGGGGATACTACTGCGCTTCATCCATCGATATGGACGATAAAAAATCGAAAGATGCCTGCATCCAGAAAGCCGCAGCCTCGGCACGTCTTGCCGGCGTCCATACCGACATCGCCGATGTGCCGCTTGGATCCCCGCGTTCCTGGGTATGTTCTGCAAAGGAGCAGGCAGAAACTCCTCTTGAGGAGAAAGCCGCGCAGCTTCTTCTTCTCGAAGGATCCGCAAAAATACCGGAGATCTGCAGCACCTCGGCACGATACTCCGAACAGTATCAGGACGTCATCTTTGAAGACTGTAATGATTACTCGGCAACCTCTTCGGTCTGCCGCACGCTCTTCACCATCTCGGCGGTTGCAAACCGCGGAGCCGACATGCAGATGAACTACGAGCAGGAGGCGGTGGTTGGCCCCCTCTCGTTAAAAGAGTATATTCCCTACGGCGAGAAGTGTGCGAAACGCGCAGTTGAACTTCTGGACGCATCCGTCGTTTCCGGCGGACGCATGCCTGCCGTCCTGGATCCGGCGATCGGCGGCGTATTTGCTCACGAAGCGGTCGGTCATGCAAGCGAAGGAGACGCCGTAAGAGATGGCGTTTCCGTTCTTGCCGGCAAACTGGGTGAGCAGGTCGGCTCGTCTCTCGTCACCATCATCGATGATCCTTCCATGCACGGATACGGGTACGAACCCTTCGACGCTGAAGGTGTTGCCTGCGGACCGACAGAACTGATCAAAAACGGGGTCATGCACAAATATATGCATTCCCGCGAGACCCTGGCCGCCGTTGGTCTGGAGACCGGTGACGCGGGTCATGCCAGAGCCGAACCTGGAATGCAGCCTCTGGTTCGTATGAGTAATACCTACATCAAAGAAGGCGATGCCTCGTATGACGAGATCATCGCCGAATGCAGAAAAGGCGTTCTTCTGATCGGTTCAAGGGGTGGACAGGTCGATCCGGGCCGCGGGGCCTTCCAGTTCAATGCAAAGTATGGATATCTGATCGAAAATGGAGAAACTGGAAAAATGATTCGTGACGTCTCCCTCTCAGGGGATATTCTCTCGGTGCTGCACAACATCGCTTTGTGCGGCAAAGAACGGAAAATGTCTTCGGGAATGTGCGGCAAAGGTCAGTCGGTTCCGGTATCTGACGGAGCTCCCCATGTATATCTGACCGAGGCTTTAGTTGGAGGCGGCGGAAATGTCTGAGCTCGACATTGACCGGATTCTCTCCTACGGCGGGAAAAATGCCGATGAGGTGGAGGTGTTCATGCTCGATTACACCGACATTTCCCTTGAACAGCGGGAGATGGCCGTCTCTTCGGTTTTCGAACATGCTGGCAAATCCATCTATATCAGGGTAGTAAAGGATAACCGCATTGGAATATCCGGCACCTCCGATGCGACGCGTTGGAAGGACTGCTTTGACGTGGCTATGTCTTCGGCCAAACTTTCAGAACCGGTTCCCGGATGGACCGGTTTCCCGGCAAAATCCATGCTGCCGGACGGCCGCGATCCATTCGATCCAAAGATCTCTGTTATGCCGGATCTGGCTGCCGAATATCTGGAACGGATGAATGCCGGAGCCGCCAAACACCCCGAGGCACGCGTGGTCACCGGTGGTGTTTCCCTTTCGACAGGAACGGCGGTCATCGCCAACTCGAACGGTGTTCATTACACGCGTCAGATTTCCGGTATTTCTCTTGGGATGGATGCCATCTGCGAAAACTCGACCGGGTATGACTATGACTCAAGTCCGTTTTTAGACCGAATCAATCCGGAAAAGATTGGTGAAGAAACCACATTCTGGGCGACAGCCTCCCGAAACGGCGCGGATGTCGAGACAAAGAAATATGACGTCGTCTTCTCCGAACATGTGGTGGCATCGCTTATTCTCGATCTCTTTATCGAGGCCGTGAATGGAAAGAACGTTCTTTCCGGAAAATCGGTTTTTGCCGGCAAACTGGGTGAAGATGTTATGCACCCATCGGTCTCGATCTCGGACGTTCCCATGGATCCGGCCGGTTCTGCATGGAAGCGGTTCGACTCTGAAGGAACGGTAACCTCCGACCTTTCGATCGTTCAAAACGGCGTGCTCTCTGCATTTATGTACGATGTAAAAACCGCATCTCAGGCAAAAACGGTCTCGACGGGACATGCCCACCGTGCCGGAAACGGGGCGACCTATATCCACCCACACTGTCTTCGGATCGAAGCCCCCGTATCCGATGTCATGGACAAACCGTGTCTATTTGTTCGCGAGGTTATAGGAGCGCATACGGCAAACTCCCTCACCGGCGAATTTTCGGTTGAAGTGGCCAATGCATTCTTTGCCGAGTCCGGGAAATTTGTCCGTCCGGTGAAAAAAGCGATGATCTCAGGGAACGTCTTCGATATTCTCAGAAGCGGTGTGAACATCTCTTCTGAAACTAAGACGTTTGAAGGTGCAGTTGTTCCGAAGATGCGCATAGATAGTATGCAGGTAATTGGATAGAATAGGGGTTAATTATATCCCTATTCATGCAGATAGTATCAATCACATAAATGCCAGACGATCATACAATGATGCGTGTTCCGACGTACATCACCTCAGTCGATAAAATTCTTGGCGGCGGCGTTCCGATCGGGTCAACGATATTACTTATCACCGAGCCCGGTGCGGGAGGACCTGAATTCCTCTTCACCTCCTTGGTAAATTACTGCAGGGAGGTTAAAGGCGATCTCCCTTTGACGAAAAATTCCAATCGGCCTGATGCAATATATTATATTACACCAAAAACATCCCGGATTCAGTTTGTCAATATGATGAAGCAGCAGTTCAGTTTCCTGAATAATATTGATTTCGAAGGGGAACTGCTGGATAAATGTGTTTTTCATATGGATGTGGGTGATGTTTATTTTGCGAGATCCATCGTTCCGCTTTCCTGGTATTCACAGAAGACGCTTTCGGAGCATCTCATGGATCTGCCGCCGTACGATGATTACGGCGGTCTTGCCTATCTCGCAGGGATGGTGGAGACTGCCCCTGAGAATTCAATGGTGTATATCGATTCACTGACGCCGTATCTCCCGTACTTTAGCGATCAGGACAAATGGCGAAATCTGATCTTTCTGATATATGGTCTCTCCCGTGCGGCAAAAAAACGGAACATCACGTTCATAATATTACTGACTGCTGGGATTCTCCCTGCGAGCAAGGAAATATCCCTCGGCAATTCATTTGATGCGATCATTCGTCTCGTGTGGCAGAAAAGTCAGGAATCAATGTCAAGGCAGCGGCAGATGTACATCGAAAAGTTTGCCAGCGTTCTTCCTCTTCTTTCATCAAGGGATATTGCCACCTATAACGTTTCGATAGCCCCGGAAACCGGTTTTGAGATATCCAATCTCAGGAGAGTGGCATAAAATGGATTACGAACCGCAGTCAAAAGTAATGATTCCATCAGGCATCCCCGGACTGGATGACATGATCGGCGGAGGTTTCATCAAGGGATCGGTTTTCGTCCTGATCGGCGAGACCGGTACCGGCAGAACGATGTTCTCTCTGCAGTATTTATATCAGGGCCTTCTTAACGGCGAGAAAGTGATGTACATCAGTCTGTTCAATCCGGTGGAACAGCTGACGGGAAACTTCCTCTCGATGTATCCCGAGATGCGGGATCGGATCAACAAGGATATCTATATTGTACAGCTGCCTCCGGAAATTTTTCTGACCTTCTCCTCGCGTCTCGGTAACAATGTTGCGATCATGATTCAGGAGCTCGGAGTGAGCCGTGTTGTCGTGAATCCGTTCTCTGTTCTTGAGGAGACGCTGGTCACTTCGACAGGATTTCGATCAACCGATCTAAACATGGTGTATTCGTCTCTGCGTTCGACCGGGGCAACAACAATCCTGCATGTCAATTCAGGTCAGACGAATGTTTTCGCCAGCAAATTCGGTTTTTCCGAGGTATTTGCCGACGGGGTCGCATGTATGTTCAGAGAGTTCCCGGATAACGATCATATGAGACCATACCGCATGCCGTTTGTTCTTTTGAAATCCCGCGGTCTTATAACGAAAACGGCGAAACTTATCAAGTATGACGAGTCCGGGCTGTTTACACTGCACTCGCCGATAAAATAAAACACTCCTTATTTTAGCCGCATGCCGTCAGAAATATCTTATTAATACATTAGAAACAATCTAATATCACGTATGGTTCAGCAGAAGGGCGGGTCCGAACAAACAAGATTGAATGATCCGTTTCGGAGAAAAAGAAGGAGAAAGGAAGGTTTTTTTACACCGCCGGTTCTTCTGCTTCTAACTGCAGTTTTTGTTGCTCTTATAGGGGTTTTGCTGATAATGACGAGTACGACCGGTTTTTTCCCGCAGCAATACCCGATGCCAAGCACACTTAATATTACACCCGTCCCATCTCCAACAATTTCTATTCAGATACCGAAAAACGTCACTCCGTGTTCAGCTGTAGGACAGATATGTGATATCAGTGATCCGTCATTTGTATTCCAGCCGGAAGTTATCGACACAGTTCTTGGAAATGCAACGCTTCTCTACTTCAATCATATATCGTATCCGTATTACTCAACGTATGGAAACACAACTCTCAAAGCAGTAAATGTCTACCCTGTAACCGATCTGATCATTGATTATAATGTTCCAAACGTCACGGTCAAAAAAGTGATTGTTGACAAACGGATCATTACAAACGGGGTTTTGACGGATACGACCTACAAAACGGTGTATGTGACCTATCCCGATCCGGAAGCCAGATTCGAGATCAAGGTCTACAATGCGTTTGGGGATCTGGTGGCCGTTGAAGGATTTGCCGGTCAGTATGATACCGGCATGACGGATGTTATAACTTTCTTAACCCAAGGAAACTACACAATCGAGATGACGGGAAAGCGGATCGAGTTCAATGTTTCCATCATCGAAAAATAAGGTTTGTTCAAATCACGATTCCAAAGAATGAAAGGATGATAAGCAGGGCAGCTCCGAGAATACCTCCGACCGCACATACGATCACTTGTGCGACCGAAAGATCTCCGATCGGTGCAAGATTCAGCCAGGAAACGATAAAGAGGATAATGACACCGCATACTGCATTGATCAGGAGTTTTAGTCCGTTTCTCAGAATGAAAAACAGTATTGCGCAGATCACGACCGCAATAATGATCATAATGACTGTTGCAAAAATATCCATGTAAGTAGATTCAACTGACCAGAATATAAAGGATTTGGCTGGATTTGCTTTATCACGCCCGGAAGGTATAATTATAGCATCAGTATAAGTATCATTTATTCTCTCTCGAGGTGTCTTATCCTGAAAGCCAACTATCTTCTTTTGATTTTGATTCTGACGGCAGCCCTGTTTATCCTTCCTGCAGCCGGCACCGTGTCGCTGAATATCCTTCAGCCTTCTATCGATGAAACCTATTTTGCCGAGATGCGTGATCTGTATGTGTACGGCAGCTTTGCAAATACCGGCGATCCGGCTGATGTCCGCGTGCGGGTCTACAACCCGGAAGGTGAGGTTATACGAACACTGCAGAGCCATGTTGATATGACGGGTGAAACCCCGTCGTCTTCGGTCGATATGAGTCTGGTTCCGGAGAACCTGCAGTGGGGTGATATTTTGGCTGTTGAGGGCATCACCGACCCATATGGGTCTGCAAACGGAGGTAATAAGGTCCTAGTAAGTAAAAAGTGGGGTTACTATCTTGCTTTTGTTCAGGGGGGCGTAACCAAGAATTATTCCGGCATGTACGGTGAAGCTGATGAGGACGGGAACGTGTTCCCGTACACCGAGGATTTCACCTCAGGGATTTATCGAATCGTTGTCGATGTTCTGGATAAAAACGGACATAATATCCGATTTATCGATGGAAATGGGGAGTCGGTCGACTCAATCGAACTTCCGGTCTCGTTTGGGCTGACGCATGCCTCACTTGGCATGTTCCGGCCGGATGAAAATCGTGAGAATGTGATCAGCTATGCACGGCAGAATGATCTGCGGTCATATATTGACTGGTTCCCCGGGTACTTTCAGATCTCCGGTGGTTTGGCTGGGTATCAGATACCTGCCGTGTGGCAGCCGAACAATGGTATCGAGGTAGTTAACTCTCTTGAAGGAACGATTTATGACACGCCGGAGTATGCAGAAAACACTCTGCTGATGTACAATCTCGGCAGTTCAA
This sequence comes from Methanocorpusculum labreanum Z, assembly GCF_000015765.1. Taxonomy (NCBI): domain Archaea; kingdom Methanobacteriati; phylum Methanobacteriota; class Methanomicrobia; order Methanomicrobiales; family Methanocorpusculaceae; genus Methanocorpusculum; species Methanocorpusculum labreanum. The sequence goes on from NC_008942.1 coordinate 766,486, forward strand.
GTACCACTGTTCAGCTGGAGCTCGCCCAGATCCTTCGCGCCGGGTTGGAGGACAGCGAAAAAACGACGTACACGTATTATGACACCGGAGAAATCTCGTACACATGGATAGATGCGGATGACGGGATGTCGAAGACGCTTTCCGGGGAGATCACGACATATCCGGATATGGCCGAGCCGGATTTCCGTGTGATCTATACACATGCAGACAGTTCAGAGGATCCAATCCCGCAAAACACCATATCACTTCTACCGAATCTGACGAAATCGGTTGATACCTCGCCATATGAGGTCACCGTGACAAGAGGCGAGTATTTGGCTCTCTACGGACTGACCAGGCCTATTGCAACGACATTGTCTGATGCGGGGACACCTTACCGATATAACGTTGATGACCAAATTATGGGGTTCACCTATACATGCGGTGATGCTGAATATACCTTTGAAGGCCTGTTGAACCGAGTGTTTGTGAATCCTGATGGTTCACTCTATGCGGCGGTGAATACGAACTATGAGTTCGGTCATGTGTTCACAGCAGAAGATACAGCAAATATGCCCATTGGAACGAATGTCTATGAGGTGAAAGGGTATGATGCGAACGGCACATATGTGGAGAATACAAGTCTGAATATCACGATCACGGTTGTGCCGGAAACGTTCACCCCAACGGGTTTTATCCTGCCGCTTTCCATTCTTCTAGCAGGAATTACAATGGGAGCAGCGGTAATCACTATCCGAAAATTATAGGCCATCCCTCTTTTTCATCAGGATGTCCGGATAAAAAAAGTTATTCGAGATAGGGTTTTATCTCGGCAAAAATTTCATCGAGCAGGGTTTTCGCTTCTGCCGGATCCTGTGACTCGGCAAAGACCCTGACCAGCGGTTCCGTTCCGGATGGTCTGATCAAGGCCCATGCCCCGCCGCGTGTTATCCGCATCCCATCACGGTCGTCGATCGGGCAGTCCGCAAAATAGGTTTTCATATGGATTACGATCTCTTTTGCCTGTGCGGTTTTTCGTTTTTCCTGATACATGGTGAATGACGGAAGTTCTGCGATGAGTTTTGAAAGCGGCTCGGTCTTTCCGGCAACAAATCCGAGCATCGTTGCAGCGCTCATTCCGCCGTCTCTGCAGAACTGGTGCTTTGGATAAATGATCCCGCCGTTTCCTTCCCCGCCGATGACGACATTTTCTCCGTTTGCGATGAGTTCGCGCATGGTCCGTGCCACGTAGATGCTCCCGACAACCGTGTAGGTGGTCGTGCAGTTGTATTTTTTCCCGACTTCTTCGACGATGCCGGATGTGCTGACCGGAGTTACGATCGTACCTCCTGGGTTTTTCTCGCAGAAGTAGGAGGCGAGCAGGGCAAACGTGATGTTTCCGTCCATGAAAGTCCCGTTTTCATCAACGAAGATCGCCCGATCCGCATCCCCGTCGTGCGCCACTCCGAATGCTGCGCCGGTTGCCTGGACCAGGGCTGAGAGATTTGCAAGTCCTTCAGGACTCGGTTCGGGAAGTCTGCCCGGGAAGAGTCCGTTGAACTCGGCATTGATGGTGTGAACATTACATCCAAGTCTGCGCAGGATTTCGGGGGTCGTAGCGGCTGCCGGACCGTTTCCCGGATCGACAACGACCGTTATCCCTTTGCCGCAGTCTTTTGGGAACTGTGCGACGATTGAATCGATATAGAGTTTACGTGCCTCTGGTTCTTCCGTGCATTCACCGACTTTGTCCCAGGCGGAGACGACCGAGCCGTTTTGGATCATGAGCTCTTCGAGTTCGAGTGTTCGTTCGTCTCCCATCTCGGTTCCGTCAGCTTCGATGATTTTTATGCCGTTGTACTCGGGCGGGTTGTGGGATGCGGTGATCATGACACCGCCGTCAAGTTTGTGATCAAGAACGAGGTACTGGAGGCCCGGTGTCGGGATCACATCGAAGTCGACAACGTCGCATCCGCATGCCATAAGCCCTGAGCGGACCGCAGAACTCAGCGCAGGTCCCGAGGTTCTGGTGTCGCGGCCGACCCCCACCTTTTTGCCTTCGCCGAGCATTGTTCCGAATGCCTCGGCGACACTGAGAGCAAATACCGGGGTCATATCGACTCCGGTCACTCCGCGGACACCGTTTGTACCAAAGTATTTCTTCTCGCGTTTTTCGAATGCCATATTTACAACCGTCTGTGTAAGAGTATGGGCGGTTTATAATTATAAGGGTTGAGAAAAAGAGGCGGGTTAGATATTATAGTGCGTCTTCGTCTTCATCTTCCTCGTCATCGCTTTCGGATTCGCCGCGTCTGCTGCTTAAAAGCACGTTTGCGGATTCGCCGAGTTTACGCATGATCTCGCTGATCTTGTCTTCGATGTCGATCTCATCATCGATTTCCAGGGATGTTCCTTCGATCTCCAGCAGGAATCTGGCGACTTCGCTTGATTCGAAGAGGATGTCATCGAGTTCATCGAGTGTGAAAAACCCGCACATCGCTCCGTAGAAGAAGGTCGCTCCTGATTTTCTGACCTTTCTTTTGAACGAGTTGCGTGCCTGATTGACGGCCTGGGGGCTGTATGTTTCTTCCATAAACGGACAGAGTTCGGGAAGGTGTTCTCCGATGAACGTCATCTCTGCGCCGTACGGTGTTTTGAAGTCGGAACAGAGGCGTGCGATCGCCCATTCCCGGGCGGTTATATAGGTTCTTTTTCTGAGGAAGACGTTGACTTTTCGATAGGTGGCTCCGTCAACTTTTTTGAATTTCTGATACTTGTTTATCTCTTCGCTGCGGTCTTCCTCGGCAAAGCGGTCGTTTTGCACCAAAGGAGTGTCTTCAATGAGATGTTCGTATTCGTCCATTGCTGTTATCAGAATATAGGGGTTCTAAGTATATTTTAGGGTTTGCCGGTTTGGAAATGCAGGTCATTTTTCATATCGCATCATATGGTTTATTTCATGTGTTGATAAGGTGCATTCGCGTGGAAATGTGGTGTCCAGTTGGGTAATTCACAATACGTATTCAAAAAAAAGAGAGGATTATTCGCCGTTTGCCAGCGGGAAGTAGCTGCGGTACGCCTTTCTACGCTCGTCGATGTCGGTATGGATGTAGATTTCTGTTGTCTGGATGGAGTTGTGTCCGAGATTTTCCTGGACTACACGGAGATTGTGCGAACGTTTGTAGAGTTCGCTGGCATAACTATGCCGGATTTTATGGGGAGTAATTCCCGGAGGTGCGTAGATGTTGAAAATATGCTGAACGGTTCTGGGGGAGATGGCGTTCCCGTTTCGTCCTTCGAAAACCGGGCCGCTTTTTTTGCCGTTCAGATGCTCGCGGATTTTGTTCAGCGTGTCTGAATCGCAAAATACGATGCGGATCTTTCCACCTTTTCCCCTAACGCGAATCGTTTCTTCTTCGAAGTCGATGTGTTCTGCAAGAAGCCCGCATATCTCGGAGATACGCATTCCGGTGGCGTAGATCGTTCGGATGAGAAGGGCATTTCTCGGATTTTCTATCGAGTTGATGAACGCCACCACTTCATTGTGCTTTAGGTATTTGAGTTCCCGGTCCTTGATTTTCGGTCGGTCTACTTTGGTCATGGGATTTGCTTCTGTGATGTCCTGATTGATCAGATATCCGTAAAATGAGCTGAGAGCAGAGTCGTATTGGCGCAGACTCGCCGGGCTTAACTGCCGTTCATTTCGTAGAAGGGTAAAAAAATCCCCGATTTCATAGGAGTTCGTGTCGATTTCAGCTCCCATGCCGAAATTATTCAGCTCTTCGCTGGATGTCGGCACGCTTCCGTCGTTTTCTTTCAGGTAGGTTTCGTATGTTGCAAAAAGTTTCAGGATCCTCCCGTATGCCTCGATGGTATTTTCTGCATAATTCTTCGTCTGCAGATTGCTGAGGTATCTCGGAATCCAGATGCTGAAGGTTCGTTTTGGGGGTGCCATTTCCGTCTGATTACTTCTTGGTTCTTGGTGTAGATAATGATTGCGCATAATAGACATTATGCGCAATATTTTGATTGTTTTTCGAATCAAAAATAAGCTCAAAATGAGTTTTATTTTAAAAACAAATGGATTTAAACGGTTTTTAGATTTTTGATGGAAATCGGCATAATTCCTAAGGTCCGTCCGGGTCGTTTTTTCTCGTCCTGCTGCTTTAGGGAAATAACGGGGTTTTGAGAGGTTGTGATGCTTTGAACGATGGATCATATTGCTGGGGTCTCGAAAGGGCTGTAAAACGAAGATATGAAAGAGCAATTTTTCGCGATCCGGAAATTTTTCTGCAGCAGGGGGGGTGATAGTTTTTCCTTCCTCCTTGTTTAGTTTGAAAAACGAGATCTTCGATGGTTTGAGTGGAAATGAACGAGGGGTGAATCCCTCTTCAATAATTTAGAATGTCGGGAGATTGGAAGTTCTCTTCAAATATGGGGCAGATTCAAACAATTGATCAAAAACTATGAAATTGCTCAACGTCTGATTATAATCTGATTTTCATCGATCGGGTGAAGTATGTGTCCCAATAGGTTTCCACTTGATTCTTCGAAGAGCAAAAAACTGTATGAAATCCGTCATTATGGGGTGCTGTCGATGATTCGGGTTTTTTTTCCATACCCTCATGTGGTTTTTCCTTTGTGGATTGGTCTGTATTCTGCCGATGTCGGGGCAACTGTGTAATTTTTTTGTTTTTTCTCGTAAGTTCCACTGGAACAATCCTTGTGGGGTTACCTAATAAACCATATGATGCTATATCGCCTCGTGTTTTCAAACAACTCCTCTTCTGCTCATCTCGTGCATGAAAACCATTATTATCTCTCCCGCATCATCTAACGAAGAACATCATGGCAATCCTGAAAATAAGGGGAGGGGATCTCGACCTCGTCGAGTATGACTTCACCTCCTTTCGTCCCGGAGAACACATTTACACAGACATTCCTGTCGTAAAAGCTCCAATTCCGCAAAAAGGATCATTCAATGTCACCGTACCATCGCGTATCCACCTTTCTGTTCTGGATATGAACCGTTTCTCTCCGGGCATGCCTGGAGGGGGGGGACTCGGATTCGCTTTACAGATCTACAGCAATGCGACCGTGTCCTGTACGTCTGGAGACAACGTCATTGACTCCCCGCGTATTCTTTTGATCGAGCATCTGGTTGCCGCATTCAAAGCGGTTACCGGCTATGCTGGAGGCTTCATCATCCAGACTCAGGATCACGGCAAAGAACACGTAGGTCTCGGCTCCACCTGTACAATTGCTTCGGCGGTCGTTGCTGCAATGAATGAAGCAACGGGATGCCCGCTAACTAATGATACCATCCGCCGACTTATCGGCCACAACTATGTTGAAGAGACCAATGAGCCGGGAATGATCGCATTCGGCTTTGAAACGGGTGTCGGTGCGGCAACATCGATATACGGCGGCATGAACATCCTCGGCGATCAGCTGACTCATGTATACCAGCACCCGTTCGCTGAAGACAAAAACGTCTTCATCATCACGCCGAACATTCATGCCGAGGACGACAATGCGGGTCTGGAAGAGTTCTCTCTTCTCATGAACCGGGCACGGACCCTTGACTACCGTGATCGGGAACTCAAAGCCTACATGATTATGATGGATATGATCCCCGCGATCGAAAAAGGCGATCTTATCAAAATGGGAGATATCATGTGGGAGATCGAGTTCCGCGGTTCGAAACGTGCCGAGGTCCAGCATCACACATTTATTATATATCAGCACATGAATGCCCTCAGGCAGGCCGGACTCGAGTTCGTGGCAATGAGTTCGGTCGGTCCCTCGATCTGTGTGGTCACCGCAAAAACCGAGCAGGAGATGAAACCGATCCTTGATTCTCTCGGCCTGGAGATCTCCGTCAGCACGAAAGTCGACAACACCGGGATGAAAATCACGCAAAATTAACTACAACCTGACGCCTGAATAATACCACAGAGAAAAGTATTAACCTTCATCTCTTCCAAGAATAGAATGTATGAATGTTAAACTTCTTGGAGGTGTGTTTGCCGTCTTAGTAGTCTGCGTGTGTGTCGCAGGCTGCATCGGGACCCAGACCCCGCCAGCGGAAACTGCTCCGGATGCCCTGGTAGGTACCTGGGTAGGCGTAGAAAGTGGTCTGCTCGTTTCCTATGATCTGACTCTTGTGTGTAATGAAGACGGTACGGCAAAACTTACCGGAAGTTTCAGTGGTGGAGGCTTGAGCAAAACCCTGAATGCAAACCTTAAATGGGAGTATGTATCGGGCAACCAGTATGTTGGAAAGAGCGGTGATAATTCACTTGCGATTTATCTGACTGGGGATACCCTTACCATTACGGTGAACCCGAAGAAGATGGGTATTGCAGACTTCGATATTGATTACGATGTCCACATGACCCGTTCGAGCGGTGCTGTTTCGACAGCAACTCCAACGACTACGGCCACGGTAGCTCCAACCACCACGACCCCCGATGCGGTTGTTGGAAGTTGGAAAGGTTCTGAAAATGGTGTTGTTTCCTACGAGCTCACCATGGTCTACACGGCAGACGGAAATGGTGTGATCACCGGTACCTTTGATGTAATGGGACAGAAAAAGTCCTTTACCAAAGATGTGACCTGGGAGTATCTGAACGAAAACAAGTATCAGGCAAACTACGGCTCTGAAACGCTGCCTCTGCAGCTCATCGGTACGGAACTTGTTGTAACGCTTGTCCCGTCCAAGCTCGGCATCGAGGGAATGGACAACCCGCTCTCGATTCCGACGAGCAAAATATAACCCAATCTTTTTTCACATTCTTTTCCTCAAACATTGAGTCCGGTGATCGTGAGACAGGTATCTGCGTTGCTGTCTTGATGATATCCGTCAACACGAAATGGAGTAATGCCGGGATCTGTAGCATCATAAAATAACTGCCGCAATGTTTTTGACTCATGTTACCGAGAAAAGTATTAACCCCCATCTCTTCCAAAAATAACTCCTATGAATAGTAAACTGCTTTTTGGAATGCTTATCACGCTCATTGTCTGCATAAGTGCTGCAGGTTGTACTGCAGCGCCCAACGATCCAGCCCCGTATGAATTAGCCGGCACCTGGGTGAGCGTAGATGGTGGTTCGCCTGTAATCTCTGATCTGACTCTTGTATGTTATGACAATGGTACGGCAAAATTAATCGGAAGTATCAGCGGCGGAGGCATGAGCAAAACCCTGAATGCAAACCTTAAATGGGAGTATGTGTCAGGCAACCAGTATGTTGGAAAGAGTGGTGACAATTCACTTCCGATTTCACTGTCAGGAAATACCATTAAAATTACGGTAAACCCGAAAAAGCTGGGTATTGCCGACATTGATATCGATTATGAGCTCTCCATGAATCGTTTAGCTTCTTCTCCCGATGCACTTGTCGGACTCTGGAATGGTACAATAGAGGGTACTGTCTCAAATGAAGTTATGATCGACTTTCTGAAAGATGGAACCGGCTCTATCAGCGTGATTTATTATCTTGACGGCATTGAAAAGCAGGAAAAAAAGGATATGGCGTGGGAGTATGTTGATGGAAACAAGTATCAGGCAACGTATGATTCCAATACTGTGTCCCTCGAATTGTTTGGCGACGTGCTGACGATCAGTCTGATCCCATCAGAGTTTATTCCAGGAACATCAAATAGTCCGGTCACTGTCTTAACCAAATCGTTTATTCTCCCTACTCCATATATTGAATCTCCCGTCTGAAGGAAATATCACCCAAACTTTTTTTCGTCTCTGAGCCTAGAGAAAAGTATCAATGGGAAAAGTTCTGACGATCGTGCTCTGCCTCCTCTGTATTGCCGCCGGAGCAGCAGTAGGGATGAATTATGATCGTATTTCCCCGTATCTACCTTCATTCCTGCAGGATCTTACCGGATCGGATGACCCTTCTTCCCCCACGCCTGTGCCAACTTCCACACAAACAATACCGCCCACGCCCACACCAACGAAAACACCCAGTACATCAACTCCAACCCCTACACCGACCAAAACTGCGGCTCCTACTCTTACTTCAACTCCTACAAAAACCCCTACACCAACGGTCTCACCAACGCCTACCAGTACCCCGACTCCGGTCGTAACACCCGTTCCCCTGCCGGAAGGAACGAAAGAGATCGTCGGCACCTGGGTCGGTTCCAAGACCATCAACCTGTTCATTCTTAAAGCATCCGCCGACTTCCAGGTTGTCTTCAACGCCGACAATACCGCTCATCTGACCGGAACGCTGGATGCGCCCGGTTACGATAATGTCCCCATTGCCAAATCCTTCACCTGGTCCTACCTTGGAAACGGCAGATACCGCGGAACCTATGGTGACAAATCGATCATTTTTGAGATTGAGGGGGATCTCATGACCATGACCGTAAACCCGTATGATCTTGGCCTTACCGAGAATAAGTTTCTTGATATGAACATCGATGTCGAGCTCCGAAAAGTGTAAATCATTTTTCCGCGGGTTATTTATTCCGTGCAGTTCATATATTGAACACTGAAATTCTCGGGCACCATTCATGACACACGAACAAAAAAATATCCTCTCTGTACGGGATATGGAACGTGAAGAAATCGACAAACTTCTCTGTTCCGCTGCCGCATTTGATCGTGGAAATTATACCGGCCGCGAACTGGAAGGCAAAATCCTGGCCGTCCTCTTTTTCGAACCAAGCACCCGGACCCGCATGTCCTTCTCCGCTGCGATGATGCGTCTTGGGGGCAAAATTCTGAATCTCGGCTCGGTTGAAGCTACCTCCATCACTAAAGGTGAGACTCTTTCCGACACGATCCGCGTCATTTCCGGATACTGCGATGCGATCGTTCTGCGCCACCCCAAAGAGGGTGCCGCCCGTCTTGCAAGCGAGGTCGCTTCCGTTCCCGTCATCAACGGCGGGGACGGAGCAGGTCAGCATCCCTCCCAGACATTACTCGATCTCTTTACCATTCGCGAGTCGATGCGGATCGAAAACATCGACGTCGGACTCCAGGGCGATCTTCGGTATGGCCGGACCGTCCACTCTCTTGCTTTCGCCCTGGCCAAATACAATAATGTGCGGCTCCATACGATCGCTCCCGACGGACTCGATTTTCCCAGATATATTAAAGAGGATCTTCGCGATATCGGCGTCGAACTTATCGCCCATGACCATATCGAGCAGGCACTTCCCGAACTCGATGTCCTGTATGTGACCCGTCTTCAGCGGGAACGTTTCCCCGACCCGGTTGCTTTTGCAAACTATGCCTCCACCTACCGGATCACGCCCGAACTTCTGGAATGTGCCAAACCCGGCATGATCGTGCTCCATCCCCTCCCCCGTGTGGACGAGATCGATCCGGCGGTCGATTCCCTTCCATGTGCCAAATACTTCGAACAGGCGCACAACGGAGTGCCGATTAGAATGGCGATGCTGAACGAGGTGATCAACTAATGGTCAGGGCAATATCCGACGGAATCGTGATTTCGCCGATCAAAAATGGTACGGTCATCGACCACATCACTCCGGGCGAGGGGCTTACCGTTCTTCGCATCCTTGGAATTCGCGACGGAACAAATGTTACGGTCATCGTAGCGTCCAATGTCCCAAGTTCCCGCGGGGGCAGAAAAGACATGGTCAAGATCGAGAACCGCGAACTCTTAAAAGACGAAGTGGATAAGATCGCTCTTGTCGCTCCCGACGCAACGATCAGTATCATCAGAAACTTCAAAGTCTCGGTCAAAAAACCCGTCGAGGTCCCAAAGCAGATCATCGGCGTGATCAAATGCCCGAATCCGAACTGTATTACCAATACCAAAGAGCCGGTCCAGAGCAGATTCGTAGTACACCCGCGGGGATTCCGCTGTCAGTACTGTGATTCCCTCATCTCCTGCGAGATGGACATCGGCGACTACATCTGAAGATTTTTGGCATTCCAGAGACGGATCTTCTCCTCGATAAGAGGCAGAGGAGCCGTCGTTTTTATCCCGGTATCGCAGAAATGGGTTCGGGTCGTATAATACCCGGCCTCATTCAGGCTTGCGATCAGCTCTTCCATATTGGGCGGCGAGACCTTCATGTTCCGGGAAATGATGTGATAATCGTAATACGTGCAGGTCTCGGGTTCTGCGAGCAGAAACGTCAGCATTTTTTCCATCTGCCGTTTGGTTCCAAACTGCAGCTCTGCGAGGGCGGTCTGCATTTCGGCAAGGATCTCCTTTTCCTGCAGAGGTCCCATCCACAAGGGCCCAACAGGTACGGTCTCGACGCCGCAGTGGGGACAGATATGCATTTTCGGGTAGAGAGAGCCTTTCTGTTCTTCCCGGTAGAGACACTTTGGGCACTGCATGACAAAACCGATCTGTGCAAGTGTTTCGTCGGCGGCCGTGACTTTGCCTAAAACCCTGACATGCGAGCGGAAGTAGTGGGACTTCGCATAACTCAGGATCGGCTTCATGCCGCGGTCGTATTTCACGAGTTCCCGGGCCATCGTCCCCATCATCATCCGAAGGCCCACTTCTGCGTGATACTCTGTGTTTCTCGGCGTCGCAAAATATCTGCGGCACCCGGCTTTGAAATGAGCTCCGCAGAGAGGGGCCGTATCCGTCGCCGTGACAAAAAGATAATGTTTTGCGGCCCTGGACGCGGCATCGAGAAAAGGAACAGGCGTTCCGAACGGATCGAGGTCGATCGAATCGAACCGGGACGTGCACATCAGCCGGTTCGCATCATCGCAGGTCACACTGATATCGCCGCCGAGCTTCTCTGCATTGTATTTGATGATTTTGACCGCCTGCTCGTCCCGGTCATTGATCGTGACCGGAATCTTTGCCTCGTTGGCGATCCTAAGTCCGCGGACTCCCGTCGCCGCCATCGCGTCCAGATAATCCTCCGGCTGAACGATTTTTGTTAAGAGCACCGTCATATCACGGTTGAACTCCATTTTGGTATTGTAAAAAACCGGCGCCGACCCTGGTGGAAACTGCGTAGTTTCATCCTGCACCGGAGCGGTAAACGTAGTGCTCCCTTCCGTGATCTCCCTGCATTCCATGATTGAACCCCAAAAATGTAAACGGGCATGTAGGGATTCGAACCCTAGATCTTCAGCTTAGGAGGCTGATGCCATATCCTGGCTTGGCTACATGTCCTGATTCCAATACATATGTGCGGCACGGGGGGATATCTTTTTCGAAGCGGCACACCCAATCATACAGATACATGAGTCTGGCTGGTTATGGAAAAATCATCCGTCCGATGAACGCGGGCGTTTCGGGAGTTACGGCAGGAATCGCCTACTTTATCGCCGGGGGCACGCAGCCGCTGTTTTCGGTTCTGCTGTTTTTTATCGTGCTGGTGATCTGCGGGGCAGGGAACGTCCTGAACGATTACTTCGATCTGGAGATCGACAAAGTGAACAGGCCGGACCGCCCGATCCCGTCGGGAAAAGTTTCTCCGAAAGGAGCGGTCGTCTGGGCAGGGATTTTGTTTGCTGCCGGCGTCGCCGCCGCCTGCTTTACGAACATCTGGTGTCTGGCAATCGCTCTTGTCAATGTCGTTCTTCTGATCATCTATGCGGCAAAGTTCAAGGGGATCCCCTTCCTTGGTAATCTGAGCGTAGCCTATCTTTCGGGCAGCATTTTTCTCTTCGGAGGATTCCTGGTCGGGCCGGAGTCGTTCCTTGTGATGCTGCCCTTGTTTGCCATCACGTTCTTTGGCACTCTCGCCCGCGAACTTCTCAAGGATGCAGAAGACATCGAAGGGGACCGGCTCGGCGGGGCCCGGACCCTTCCGATGCAGATCGGGGTCAGAAAAACCTCAGTCCTTGCCGTGATCTTTGTTCTGTTCGCCGTTCTCTGCAGTTTCGTTCCGTTCCTGACTTGGGGGGTCGTGTATTTGGTGCTGATCGGCGTCGTGGATGCGTTCATCCTTCTTGTAACACTGAGGGCGCTGAAGTTTGAAACGTCCACGGAGCTGACCGCGTCGAACTGCACGACGTATCTGAAGTATGGGATGTTTGCGGCCCTCTTTGTGTTTCTGCTGATGGAAATCCTGGCGGTTTTTCTTTGAAGCACGATAATTCAGAACATATTAATATGCCTGAGGTAGAAGGATTAATAAGCATACTTGGGGTAGCATGAAGGTAGTAGTAAAAGATAATCTGCACACTGCAGAGGCAGGATCGTACTTTCGCGGCTCGGTTAGAATCGAAGGGGACTTTCTTGTCCCGCCCCGTACGTATTTTTGGCGTGATCTTGTCGTTACCGGCAGACTTTTGTTATGCCCCGAGTCCCATGTTGCCGGCAACGTGACCTGTAATGGTGCGGTGATCTGTCATGATTCGATCATCGAAGGGGAGCTGAATTCGGGAGCTGAGCAGCTTACCGTGTGCGATAATGCGAAAGTCCGGGTTATTAGGTCGGACGGGAACGTTCTGCTTCGCCCGGGTGTCGTTTCAGCCGAGGTCCGCGGTGTTAATATTCTGGTGATGGGCAAGGTCCAGTGCGGGAAACTGATGGGCAAAAATACCCGCGTTGTTAAGAACTAACATACGAACTAACATCCATCTTTTTTTTACTTCTGCGGGACAAGTATTAGGTATGACAGATGTCGTTTTGATCTCCGGAAGCCCGCGGGCGAAAGGAAACACCGAGTTTGCACTGAATGTCTGCAAAGATGCGATCGAGAAGAGAGGGCTCTCGGCAAAGATCATCTCTCTTCGCGGGAATCCGATCCAGGGATGTATTGCCTGCGGCGAGTGCGGCAAAAACGGAAAATGCTGCCTGAAAGACGGGCTGAACGATATGCTCGATGATATCAAAGAGGCGGATGGTCTTATTCTCGGAGCACCGGTCTACTTCGGAACGGCCCGCGGGGATATGATGAATCTTATCCAGCGTGTTTCGATGGTTGCGAGAGCAAACGGGAACTGGCTTTCAGGAAAAGTCGGCGGTCCGGTTGTCGTGGCACGCCGCGGCGGTCTGACCTCGACTCTGCAGGAGATGCTGATGTCCTTTTTTATTTCGGATATGATCGTCTGCGGGTCTTCCTACTGGAATATCGCATTCGGCCATGCACCGGGCGATGTCGCTAAGGATGCAGAAGGCATGGCAACGCTGGAGAAGTTCGGCGATAATGTTGCGAAGCTGATCATTCAGCTGAGAAAATAATCCTTTTCTTTTTTAGAATTTGCATGGGATACAGCGTATGCTGACGAAGAAAATTTAGAGCCTCCTAAATCTGACGGTTAACAGGATATCTCCACCGCGGGACGCTCCACGCCGGATCGCAAATCTTTGGTTTGCTCAGCTGAGGTCGGCCGCTTTCAGCGTCCAACCCGCAGTCACCCCCCGCACCCCGGAATGAGAAAAAAATAACAAACAAAAAGAAAAACCCGCGGGCGGGTTTTTCCCAGCATTTTTCCAGACGGCGTGCGATTCCTGCGCAGGCGATCAGCCGGAGCAGAGCACGGCGGCGCAAGAAAAATGCGATTCGCGTTAATTCGCGAGGATTCGCGGTTGGTTTTTCTCATGTGTCCACACAGAACCATGCCCTTCGCTAATTGAATAATACGTACCGCACACGTGAATTTAACAAGGCGATTGACTATTATTTTACGCTCAATACACCAGCGTCAGCTTGCCGTTCTTGGCCACTTCGGCCGCGAGATGGGTCGGCGGCAATTTCGACGCCAGCACCGAGATCTTTGCATGCAGACATTTTCTAACGAGGTCTGCCGTCACTTTTCCCGAGACAAGGACTGCGGTGCTTTCCGGCGGGATCCCTTCCAAAAGGAGCCGGCCGACCACCTTGTCCAAAGCCGTAAACTGCCCGATATCTTCCGCACATGCCGCGCCCATTCCTTCGGCAAACGCCGCCGCCCCAAACCCTCCTGCTTTGATAACCTCGCTGGAAAATGTATGGTTCAAAATATCCTTTGGGACCGGGATGCAGGACTCAAGCACCGGCAGCTTCTCCGGATCCAGATAGGACGCCGTCCCCCCGCAACCCGAGACCACGCTTTTTTTCGGCAGCAGGACCTTGAACGGATTCTTCGTCAGCACGCTCACGCCCGTTTCCGTCTGCATCACCGACTCGATATCCGCATACGGCACGATCCCTTCCGTCGTCAGATACCCGGCCGCAAACTCCTCGGTCATGTCTTTCAGCATCATCACGGTCACAAGCCCCCGTCCGTTTACCGTCAGGGAAACCGGCTGTTCATTCAGTAAACCATTCAGAAATGCTGTCATTGTTATGATAGAGTATGGGTTTAGTACATTAAAAAGAATGGCGGGTGTATCATTGTGGTATCTTTACGTATGTCCATCCTATACATAATCTGTTGTTGGTGTAATTCGATTTCGTGTACGGAATTCTTTTTAATGTGTTCATCCATCACACGAAATCCACGAAAAATATACAAAAACACGAAAAAAGAAATATTTGTTGGGTGGGCCCCTGAAGCACCCTCCCCCGTCCCCCGCACCAAATCCACCAAACCGCAAACCTTCGGTTTGCTCGGCTGAGGTCGGCCGCTTTCAGCGTCCAACCCGCCAACGAAAGGCACGAAATGGGGGACGGGGGAGGGTACGATGTACAATCACCTTACAACCGATCTATCTATATTTCGTGTTTTTGTGTATTTTTCGTGAATTTCGTGTGATGACTCATACCACCCTAAAGAATCCCGTACACGAAACCAAAGTACACCCAAGAAATGAAAAACTACGAAAGATCTTATTGCGCATTGACCTATTCTGTTGTCCAACTGCCTGCAAACTAAAAAAATAATAGGAGCAGGAGTAATACTTTTTCTCCAAGAAGTAGAAGTAAGAAGCCGGATATTGGCTTAGTAAAACTATAAAATGTCCCCTCTCATATTATTAACCAATGTTAATACAGGGACGAAGCATTGCAAAAGGGACCGGAACCGGCCCTCTCCTGATAACCGATACACCCATATCCTTCCTCGGAGGCGTCGATCCGAAAACCGGCATCGTCATCGACGAAACCCACCCCCTCTTCGGCAAATCGGTCGCCGGAAAAGTCCTGGTATTCCCGTACGGAAAAGGTTCGACCGTCGGCTCCTATGTCTTATATGCCCTCGCGAAAAACCATGTCGCTCCTGCCGCGATCATCAACACCGAATGCGAAACGATCATCGCGACCGGGGCGATCATTGCGGAGATCCCGACCGTCGACCGCCTCAAGGGCGATCTTCCAAAAGACGGGATCGTCACCGTTGACGGAACCAGCGGGACGGTCTCTTTCGCACAATGCGGGTAACCTGGCGTTTCATCGCAGCGGCCCGAAACTCGTATGCTGCCCTGTATGCCGCGTCCGAAAAATACGGCTACATCCTCGAACCGGTCGATTCACCCGCTGACGGCGGGGACGTGATCTGTTATAGTCTGAATAGTCTCGACTATCCAAAATACGTCGACGAGATCAAATCCGCCGAGCAGATCACGATTGTCGGGGGGCCGCATCCTTCTGCCTGCCCAAACGAGGTCTCTCTTATCGCGGACTATGTCGTGGTCGGCGAAGGAGAACGGACGTTGCCGCGTCTTCTTGCCGCTCTCGAGAGGGGAGAGGACGCGACGAAAATACCGGGCGTTGCCTTCCGTGGCTCCGCCCCCATCCCGATCGACCATGCGGTCAGACTGGATGCGTTCCCTTCGTTTTCCCGGATGAAAGGGTATATCGAACTTTCCCGCGGCTGCCCTTTTTCCTGTGCCTACTGTCAGACCCCGTGCCTGCACGGAAGAAAAATGCGTCACCGATCCCGGGAGGCGATTGTTTCGATGGCCGAAAAATATCAGGATGCCCGGTTCGTCACGCCGAACGCCTTCGCCTACGGTTCTGCAGACGGCCGGGTTCCGGATGTGGAAAAACTTCGCCGGCTTTTGTCTTCGATGCCGAAGAACAACATCTACTTCGGCACGTTTCCGTCCGAGGTCCGGCCCGAGTTTGTCATACAGGAGACCGCCGAACTCATCACGGAGTTCTGTTCGAACACCAAGCTCCATTTCGGGGCACAGTCGGGTTCGGACGCCGTTTTACGGAAGATGGGCAGGGGGCATACGGTCGTCGATGTCTATTCGGCGCTCGAGACCTGCAAAAAAGTCGGGCTGACTCCCGTGGTCGACGTGATCTTCGGCTTCCCGTTTGCGTCAGACGAGGATGAGGAGGCGACCCTCTCCCTCGTTCGCGAAGTGACCCGTTATGGTACGGCCCACGTGCATTATCTGACCCCCCTTCCGGGAACGCCGCTTGAGGGGTCCACCCCCCGGGATATCCTGCCGGAGGTCGACAAGCGGCTTGGGCAGCTCGCGCTGAGCGGCCGGGTCACCGGATACTGGCACGATAAATTCTAAGTTGTCCCCGTTAACACCGAGAATGTCAGCTCATTGGGCGACAAATAGGTCCAATAGGCTTTATGCAGGCCGTCTTCGTACTGTTCGCGGATCGTCACGTCTTTTATTTCGAGTGCGTCCCCATACTTGGCCGCGTGATACTCTCTGACCGCGGTGAGTGCCTCTTCGCACTTCGTTTGCCAGTCATTCTCCGGGATGACTCCTTCGTTAAAATTGATTCCGTAGATTATTTTCTCGGCTGTCTCATCGATGTACTCCCACATGACGAAGTCATCGTAGGCGTACATGTTGAAGAGCCCGCCTATCTCCGGCGTCGTTGAAGTGTAAGGCTCTTTGTCCGTGTCGAGATGTATGGCCTGATATGTGCATCCAGCTGTCGAAATTACGGCAAAAATCAGGATGACCGCCAGGAGAAATGCACGTTTCCTCATAGGTGTAGAGTTGCCTGCAGGCACCTTATATGTATCGCGAATCCGGGTTTTCGAAATCCGACTGTTTCAAAAAAGGAATTGGCCGTCAGACCATTTTTTCGGGAGCGGCCTGCATGAACTCCCGTGCGACGGTGGTCGCATAATGGCCGGGCGGCAGAACGAAGTTCAGCTGCACGTTGTTTTCAAACACCGCGGTTTCTACTTCGGTTGCGAGGGAGATCCTTCGGTGGGCGCCGTCGAAGTTGGTTTTTACAAACTCTGTTGCGTCGGCAAAGCTCTGCATGGAGATGTTGTCCTTTTCCATCTGGGCAAACATCGTTTCTTCGAGAGGACCGGGGGCCACGGGCAGGGTCTTTCCGGGCATCCAGCCGACGATGAAGCATCGGCCGCGTTTCATGTGCTGGCGGGCGGTCGCGATGTTTTTCTCGGTGACGGTGTCGACGCGTCCGTTGGTGAATTCGAGGTGTTCGCCGACTCTCGGCTCGTTGAGGGGGGCGTTTTCTTCGCACCGTTTGGAAAGGGCGATGTTGAAGAGCCAGGACTGGTATGCCGAGACGAACATGGAGAGGAGTTTTGGGGGCATTGCCTGAAGGGCCGCTCCGTAGTCGCCGGGGTTTTTGGCGAGGGAGTCGAGCATGATCCGCTCATACGAGAGCCAGGGCGGCAGTTCGTAGAGGGCGGTTTTTGCGTCGCCGGTCTCGGCGAAGTTTTTGCGGGCGGTTTGGACCTGTTCGGATTCGTAGGGGAAGCAGCCTCCGACGTAGAGATCGACGGCTTCTTTGAATTCTTTTCTGAGGATGTGGTAACCCATTTTGTGGGTGACGGGTTTGAGGGCGCCGAATCTCTGGAGTCCGTAGTAGTTGGGGATTCCTGCAGCGATTTCGCCGGAGATTTCAGCGGTGTTTTTTGCGAGATCGTTCGGTTCGCAGTCCCGAAGGGTGATCTTGAATCTGTTTCCAAGGAGGTTTCCAAGGCCGAGGGAGAACTGGTGGGTCGCGACCGGTTCGATGGTCATGTCTTTGATGTTGAGGTTGGCGGCGGCTTCGGCGGGGACGTTGTAGAGGGAGATGTACTGGGTGGTGACGGCGTTTTTGTCTTTGGTGCCTGCCCATCCGATGCGTTTCTGGCTGATGCGCAGCCGGTTGGTGATTTCGTGCATGGCGTGCTGGTGTTCCCAGGAGCGTTTGGTGAGTTTGCAGATGGTGTAGGGGCCGGTGTTGGTGAAGGTGATGGGCAGTTCTTCGACGACGAAGTCTTCGGGGGTGGTTCGGAGACGTCCGCCGATTCCGGGCTGGCTGGTGGCGTAGTACCGCATGCCGAGGTCGATTTCGAGGGGGTGGGTGGATGGTTTCATGTCAGAGGAGGGGGAGGTGTCCGGTTATTTTATTGATGATTTCGGCTTTTGCGGGTCCTATTCCAAGCGCCGTGACCGTTCCCGGGGGGATTTCGGTGTAGCCGGCGTCAACGATCAAAGAGACGGGGACGCCGTGCATTTCGGCGACGACTTTGAGTTCGTAGAGGGCACGTTCGCTTGGGGCTTTGAGGGCGACTTTTTTCTGGCCTTCCCGGAGCCATTCTTTTTTGTCGGCAAGGGAGGCTTTTTCGTAGGCGCCAATCGAGGCATGGGCTGCCTGGGCACACATTTTTCCGCAGCTGAGTTTTAGGTCGCTTCTGAGGATGAGGCACTGTTTATATTTGAATTCTTCTTCTCCGCCTTTCATTGGTGCGGTACTATTTGGGGTGAAGGGGGATAAAGTAGTACATTCAAAATGAAGAAAACTTTAGACATTTGGCTAAAACAGGATATACAGTTAGATAAGATGTATGGGGGATTTGGAAGTTACATATATGTATTTCGACAGATGAATATACTACACATGGTCATAGAGTTAACTCGTACAGTCCGCTTTTTTGAGTTAGATTTTATTCATGCTGAACATCCCCATTGTTCTTTACCCGAGAAATCCGTACAAAAGATATTATTAGAGAAGAATATTATTGATTTTGGAAATGCTGAGCGCAGGGTGATAACTCCTTGTAAGGATTATTTATCAGATGTTGAGGGGATTAGTTGCTGGTCAGTATCACGGATTCGTCAGCATGATATCCCAAGAATATCTGATATGTTAGCACATAATTCAAAAGAAATCCCCTTGGGAGAGGATGAAGGAATATGCGATACAGCACACTTTATGATGTTTTTGGATGGTGCGGTTATTGGTGTTGAGTCTTGCCAACAGGCAGGATCAATATCCACAGCCTTGACAATTTCAATCTCTACATGGTGTCGTGAACATCCTGAAGCAGGATTACAAGGAGTAAATATAAATCCAATAAAACGAAGTAGGATAGATTTGGATAAATTACAAAAAATACGAAAAATTCACTTGCGCACGTCTCCAAACATTAGTGAAAATTATAATCCAAATGTTAAAGAACTTGGAAGACTCTTTGCTATGAATGATGATTCGGGGATTGAAATAACTCTTCGTGAGGATAAAAAAGAAAAGAAAGGTATTCAAGGAGCAATTGAGTGGGTGAAAGCTCAATTTGCAGATGATAATGCCGTTGAAAAGTTAAGTCTCCTAAAAATTGAGGCTGTTGTTCAAAATGGTTCTGGAAAATATGAAGAAATTGATCTTTTAGACTCTTTTCTTATTGCAAAAAAACGTGTTATAAAACTAGACAGTAAGACAAAAGGTGTAAGTTCCCAGTCAATGTATGAACAAATTAATAATACATATGAAGATTTTAAAACAGAAATACTTGCAAGAAAACCTTATTATGTTCTCTCAGAAATACGTTGAATGACACATATTCTATCTATTTATCAAATAAAAGAAGCAAAAATTGATTTTATATTAGCCATAGCTTTCACAATTTTAGTCTGTATCATATTATCCAACATGAATTCACTGTATATGATACTCACATACTTGGAAATATGTTGCACGGTTGCGGCCACATTACTTGGATTTTTGTTAGCTGCGTATGCCTTGCTTCTTGCCTTCCCAAAAGAGGGTTACATGAACTTGATCACTCTTCACCCCAATTACCCCTTCTTATATCGCTATTTTATCCTTGCACTATATGTTATTGTTGGATATTTAATTGTAGCATTTACTGGGTTATTATTTCCCGTACTTCATAGCCGTTTTGAGATTCCCTTTTGTGTTCTGCTAATATTTCTTTTAGTATATTCCTTAATAATTATTATTAGGATCATATCTCTGTTGAATCAGTTAACTGATCAACTTTTTAAAAAATAGGGTATTATAATTCTCAACTTTTTTTAAATCGTAATATTACTTTTAATTTTTTGATATTACTGAGTGTGCTTTACTATCTCTGAGATTTGCTTCGCTGAGTTCGTTACCATGAGGCCGCTCCCTCCCAACACGTTACCTCAAATGGGGGACTTGGGCGGAAGGCCGGGAGATTTTTTTTTCATATTTTGGGGTGCGGGGACGCGACTTCGGCGCGGAGCGTCCCGCGGTGGAAATATCTTAATTTTTGGGACTAATGAACAATCTTGGTGGCTCACTTCTATCCAAAAACATTCTCACATAACCAAAATCCCTCATCAAATCCCCATCAACTCCGCCCTCACCCCCTCAAGCTCAACTCGAAAACCCAATTTGCGAATGGAAAATCCCGCATCTCTCCACACACGTTCTCTTAGCGAAAGCCCGGAAAAAGCCCACTCAGCGGCCATCTTTCCCGCCGATCTCCTCGATTTCCGCCCATTGAATCCGTATTTCGTCTGGGAAAATCCCCTATACAGATGTGTATCTACATATCTATACGTGTTGAAAAAAAAGACAGGGGGTAAGGACTACGTCCGTAAGTAAGTAAATACGGGAAGAAAAAGTGCTCATCAATCACTTTTTTTTTATAAGTATAGTCGTATTATTATTATTTTATGTACAGTACAGACGAGAGAGAGAGAGAGAGAGAAATCACATTTATGTGTGTATGTAAGTACGTCTTTCCTTCCGTCCGGACGTAGTCTGGAGGGGGACATCATTTTTTCAATCTGTATAGATAAACACATAGATAGACACATAGATGGATACAACGAATTGCGGGAGAATGAGAATGCATACAATGCAAAGGACAGAAATATGCATCAGGAGCATCTCGCTGCGAAATACTTCTCGGATCAAAAAGCCAGATAGTATTTTTATCAAAGAAACTAATCAATACGAAACAAACACATGACCACCCCACCCCCCGCATCCACGAAAACAGAAATGAAAAAAATACTAATAACCGGCCTGCCCCCTTCAGACGAAATGAAGACGTTTATGAAAAATCAGGGCTATGAGATCCTCTCTCCCGGAGTGCTAAAGGAAGACGAGATCATCGAAGCATTAGCGGGAGTCGATGCATACATTCCCGGCGGGGAAGAAGTGGTTACTGAAAAAATAATCGCCTCTGCGAAGAACACCCTCAAAGTAATATCGTTTAACGGTGTGGGATATGGATATTATGTGGATGTACCGGCAGCAAAAAAACATAATATCGCCGTGACCAATGTCCCGCATGCCAATTCATTAGCAGTCTCTGAATTCACCGTGGCTCTCATCCTGACCCTCATGAAAAAAATACCTATTATGAATAAAGAAACGAAATCCGGTTTATGGCACAAATATATATCCCAGGATGTGTCTGATAAAACCATTGGTATTGTTGGCATGGGAAGTATAGGCAGGTTGGTTGCAAAGAAAATGTACTACGGGTTTGGGTGTAAAATACTCTATTACAGCAGAACCCGTGAGTCTGACATTGAACAGGAATTAGATGCAAAATTTGTAGAATTGCATGACTTATGTCGTTTATCGGATGTAATTACGCTGCACCTCCCTTACACTTCAGAGACTCGGCATATAATCGATGAAAAATGTTTTCATGAAATGAGTCCGGACACATGTTTAATCAATACCGCCAGGGCCGAGCTGGTATCACCCATTGCTTTACGAGACGCCTTACTTTCTAATAAGATCAATGCGGCAGCATTTGACTGTTATTATTCCGGAAAGGTGCCCTCTGATCCATCAGAAGATACCTTTGGTCTGCTGAATTTGCCGGACGATAAATTCATTCTTACCCCGCATGCCGCATATAACACGGTGAACAGTAATACAGAGGTGGATAAGATCGCCTTGCAAAATATTGTGGATATATTCAATACTGGATCTTGCACGAATCAGGTAATGTAACTCCGTCACACCTGAAAATTACTGCAAAACGTGTGGTTATTCCAAATAATATTTGTATTCTTTACAAGCCTCATTCAATCTTTATAGAACGAAACAGAGAAGGTAGAACGCAGTATTCTCACAGGAAATCTTCAATCAAAATCACTCTGCGTCGCTTCAACGCCCTCAATATATGCCAAAAGCCGTAATGAAGCCTCCTTAATTTCTAAAAGAACCCGCCCTCCATCGGATATATCCATACTCTGATCCAGGGGAATTCTCAAAATGTAATCACTTCTCTTGGGATCCTCGGTCAGGAAAAAGGGCTGTTTCGTATCTTTCAGCAGTTCATAATATCTGCATTGAAATTTACGGTTGAATCCGGAAAGCCAGACTTCGAATTGGAAATTTCTGTGGACAAAAGTAACCGCAATTTTCAATCCTTTCTTTTTCAGCGTATCGTTGGTAAACTGAAAATAGGAATAATCCATACCGTTCTCTACAATATTTCCCTGAAACCGATAGTCAGGTATCTCTTTTTCCAGCTCGATCCGTAAAAACCGAAAGAGTCTGAGAAACTCCTGATAGCTTTTTTCCAGTTCCATTGTCTGTACTAATTTCTTATACGTCATTAAGAGATTTTTATCGAAATTCATTCCCTCTTCCCTCCAAAAAATTCGATTTATAGCTATATCTCTTTGTACTATTATAACACTTAACTCTGATTTGCTAGAACACATCTCAGCCCGCCGATTATAAAAATGGAGCTGAATGTAGAGGGGATTTTTCCCCGTTTTGTTTATGACAAAAGCGGATCAGTTTTCCTTGCCGGACGGCAAACTCTGCATGAGGGCAAAGAAATATTCAGGCTTACCGGTACTAAAGTAATCATACCAGGCTTCCAGCGTGTTTGATTCAAAAACACCTAAATGCTCAATAATTTGTTTGGCCCACAATAAACCTCCGGTGGAACCTGCAGTAATCAGATTATTATCTGCTACGGACGGCTCGTCTACATAGAAACTCTGCCCTTTATACCCGGGACAAAACATCTCAAGAAATCCCGGTCCGTTACTGGTATGCGGACGCTTATCCAGAAGCCCGAGGTTGGCAAGTGCAGCAGTAGCCCCGCAGATAGCACACACCGTAGCGCCGATCGAAAGAAATTCGCCGGCTTTCTCGAGAATTGCGGAATGCTTTGGGTCGTTCCAGGTATTTGCGCCCGGTAAAATCAGCACGCTAGTTTCACTCACAACAATATCATCAATCAAGCAATCGGGCACGATCGTCATCCCGCCCATTGTAGTGATCGGCTCGTTAGAATAACTCACCGTTTTGAGCGAGACACGCTCCGCACCTTTTTTGAAAAACCGCCCGGAGTTCAGCTCCGAAGTAACATACCCCGTTTCCCAGTCGGCTAACGTATCAAGAACATACACATAGATTGTAAACATATCTTCCCTTCATTTTTACTGTATGTATATTTTTAGGTCCTGAAATTATTTCGCTTTGTTTCATTCTATTCTCCAGCCGTTTACACCTCGCCACCCAAACCTCCTCCCCCGCGAACAATTGGATACGACGCTCAATATATTTAAGGTGCCTCTCGTCCTACATGAGATTCATGAGACGAATCTTTGCGTTTCTCCTGATTCTTGTTATCATCTTCTCTGCCGGCTGCCTGATTCCCGCAGTAAATGACCCCCAGCCGGGAGAAAACCTCCAGACCCTGATCCTGCCGGCCTCGGTCATGAACGGGAAGATACAGGAGAACCAGACGATCTGTTCCTTTCCGGCGTCCTCTGTTCTCGTGCCCTACATGATGCTTGAAGGCACCTCTGGAAAATACGACATCTCCGTTGCAAAAATGCTCGGGCCAAACGATCCCGTCGTGATTCTCAAAATCGACTCCGCCGAATATGTCGACCTCATCTCCCACACCCCTCCGGACCGAATCATGGTCCCGCTCAAATATATTTCTGATTCCGGCGAAAACCTGTCGACAGCACTCGACCGGCTCGTCCCGGCATATACTCCCCCCACGGGGGGGGAGGATCTTTCCATAAACATCCTCTTCCCGACCGAAGGCGGAGAAGCCTCCTACGGCGATGTAGTTCCGCCTTGGGGAGTTGTCCGGGCGTTCATCTCGTCGAAAAACGAGATCGCCGACGTCTTCGTCCGGTCGATGAGTTACGGTGAGGAAAAAATCACGCATCTGGATCCCTATCCTTGCGTCGTTGGCGATTTTCCGACAACTCCGGGTAATACCAGCATCACGCTTGTGGTAACCGATGTTCTTGGAAACACCGCGGAACAAACCGTAAACTTCACGATTGTAAGGGTGGTTCCGGTGCCTCCAAAGCCGTGACCGCATGAAAAGCATCATTCCGATCTTCATCACCCTCCTGTGTCTTGGCATGCTTTGCACGGCGGGTTGTGTTTTTCCCTGGACCGATCACCCGGAACCGGACCTCCCCGACTTTATGCCCGGCATCCTTGACAAAGGGCTCTATATATTTCCCAGAGATGTTGCCGGAACACCCGTGGATTCCGCCCTGGAATGGCGGTTCGATCTTGAAAACTGCTCCGGGTTTGAAAAGTTCGGCCGCATCGATGCGGTCTCAAATCGCGTTCCGGTGTTCGTGGTGGATCCTGAATCGCCGGGAAAGATCGCGATCCGTATCTCTGCCCCCGAG
This sequence comes from Methanocorpusculum labreanum Z, assembly GCF_000015765.1. Taxonomy (NCBI): domain Archaea; kingdom Methanobacteriati; phylum Methanobacteriota; class Methanomicrobia; order Methanomicrobiales; family Methanocorpusculaceae; genus Methanocorpusculum; species Methanocorpusculum labreanum. The sequence continues at coordinate 791,166 of NC_008942.1, forward strand.
CAGGATATCGATGTGTATCTGAAAGAAATCGTCGACCTCCCGGAAGGCCTGCATCTTTCCCTGCCGGATGACGTCATACACATACCCAAAGGAGAGAGCGTGGATACGTATCTGCTTCTCGAATCCGACGGTCCGATAGGCGAAACGAATGGCTACACGATTATCTATCTCGGGACCGAAGACGGCTGGGGGCTTGGGTGGGGGAGCATGTTTTTCGCACCGGATTCGCCTGATATTCCGGCAATTGTAGAGGAATGAAAAAAAGAGAAAATATCTACTTATACTCTTTCCCGATCAAAAACCGGTAAAGCACCATGTATTTTGCCGCCGACCGCGGGATCTTCGACTCGACCTCGTAATACGTCCCGTCGTGCAGCGAGAAAAGGATCTTCATCTGCAGGGAAAACGCGAACCCTTCGATATCCGCGAACGGGAACACGAACTTCCCCTTGTCCCCGTCGAACTCGAGTCTGTCCACATAGATCGAAAATTTGCCGGTGCCGAGATCCTCCACCGACTTCAGCGCTCCGATCTTTCCAAGGATCTGTCCCTCGTCCGATTCGATCGGGACATCTTTCGGGGTTGTCAGATACGCCGGCAGACTCTCCTTGATCAGATCACGCTGCCAGTGATCCCAGGACACGATATTGTCGTGGTGCAGCGGATGACCCGACGCCGGCTCGAACAGACCGAACTCGTTGAACTTCACCGAGTAGCCGCATTCGCAGGAAAGAATATCCCCTTTGCTGTGAAGTTTGCCCATCTGCTTACACTCCGGGCAGATGTAGAGGATCGTCTCCAGATATTCGGCAAGATCCGTCCCTGTGTAGGGAAGCGGGTTCTTTTTCTGGTCGTCGAAGGTATTCACATACAGATCGCGGTTGATCGCCTCGTTGATCTGATCGACTGTCATGCCCTTCAATTCATCCGGCGAGTATTCGTGCACGAACTCCCCCCACATCTTGCCGTCACGCGGCGTCTTGCCCCATCTTGGGCGGCGCAGATATCCGCCGTGCATCCGGTAGGTTATGAGAGCGGCGCCGAGCTCTCCGCACTCCTTGACCAGTTTTCCTGTCCCCGGCGAGATGAACGCCGTCTCGCCGTTGATCGATCTGACCCCTTCGGGAGACATCCAGACGTTATTTCCCGCACCGAGCCGCTCTTTGATATCGCGGATGACTTCACCAGCCGGGGCTCCTTTTTTGCGGATGATCGGATCGAGCAGAAACGCTCCGATAAACCGTGTCGATTTTTTTCTGAAAAGATGTTCGCCGGCCACATAGAACATGTGCCCTTTGACCGCCATGCCGATCATCAGGTGGTCCCAGAGGGTTGTGTGGTTGGAGAAGACCATATAGGGGGTATGCTTTGGAATAACGATATCGTAGGTATACTGTAATTTCCGTCCAATGGCCGGACTGGCAAGGAAACGTGCGGTCATATACACGCTCTTATACCAGCAAACGCGAAGGCTCTGCATTGACCTATATTATAGGAATTTACCCATGATATAGCTGAGGGTACAACAAAAGGAAAATGGAGTTAGCTTTTCTCCGGGCGTATTCGGATAAAAAAGAAGAAGGCCGATGGCCACCGATTACCGGCTCTCTACGCCCAGTGCCCGGTATGCCGCCGCTTTGATCAACTCGACCGGCAGATCCTCGAAAATTTTGTCTCCGATCCCGATCGCCCGGCAGCATGTGCTTTCTCCTGCAAGTTCCCCGCAGGACGGACAGTCCGTAGAGACCACCGAGGCAGAGAGCAGTTTGTCCAGCAGAACTCCGTTCATCCTGACCTCATTCGACTCCGCGATCCGGGTCTTGTCAAGCAGCGTCTCGGTCAGATTGATCTTCACGCCTAAGGAGAAAAACTCCTCCCGAAGTTCGCCAACGGCGGCACGGAGTGCCTCTCCCGTCTGTCCGCACCTCTCGCAGGTGGCGTCTCCAACTGCGAAATGTTTCCATTCGATCTCAAGCCGCCTGATTTTAGGGATCATCAGCGTTTTACCTGCAGAACACTGTTTACGACCTTCTCGATCTCGACGAACTGCACGTCGGCCATGCCGTTTTTCGTGATTCCGATCTCCGTTGCGACGAGATGGTGATCGGGTCTGAATCCGGCTTCGGCAAGTTTTTTTTCCGCACAGCAGTCCGTGCATCCGTCGAGCACGATCACCTCGTCCGCATCTTCGATCTCGTCGGCAAACGTTTCCGTGCCCTGGTGGGCACGCACCCAGACATAACCGCCCGGTCTTCTCTGCAGAAGAGCGAGAGCGGCCTGGGTGGTCAGTTTGCCGGTGTTTGAAACGCCCGAGCAGGTAATCAGCGTAATCGGCAAGCTTGACTCCGTCCGCTCACTCGCAGGATCCGCCGCATCCGCAGCTGCAGGTACAATGTCCTTCTTTTTCTTCTTCGCTCTCGCGTCCTCTGCCCATCCAGCAGGCGGCCGCGACCTTTTCGACGTCATCGTCCGTGTACGAACGCGACGGTCCTTTGACGAATCCAAGATCCGTCATCACAAGATTCTGAGTAGGAACGACTCCTTGTGCTGCGGCGATCTTTGCTGCACACTTCATCTTGCAGCCGTCAAGGATGACCACGTCTTCGGCTGCATTCAGTTTCTCGACCAGTCCTTCGTTTCCGGTTGCGAGCAGAGCAACGCAGATGGTTTTTCCAAATCCCTCATCGGTCAGCTGGATCGCAGCAGCGTTCGTGATCTGACCGGTATTTGCCTGTCCGGCGCAGGGGATTATGAAGCGTTTCTTTTCGTTCTGTCCGCAGGAACAGGTTGTTTGTTCTGTCATGATATTTTCACTCCGATAACAATGCTTTGATCTCTTTTACATCCGGGACCCGACCCTCGGCCACGATCTCGTCATTGATGATTAATGCCGGTGTCATCATCACGCCGCGTTCGGCGATCTGGTCGAGCGTCTCGATCTTTACCAGATCGACCGTGATATTCAGTTCTTTAATTGCCTGTTCGGTGTTGGCGAAAAGCCGTTTGCATTTCGCACATCCGGTTCCAAGTACTTCGATTTTCGTCATGATAGCTCCAATGGATATTCAACTTTTTTTGTATTAGATGTTTGTGATCGGGAAACCTCACGGGAAGAATATCCCAAACAGGAATCCCGCAATCGTCGCAAAACCGACCACGAGGGCGGTATATACGAGGGTTTTCTTCGCGCCGATCAGCCGGTAGATAACCAGCAGGCTCGGCAGACTGATCGTCGGTCCGGTGAGAAGCAGGGAAAGGGCCGGGCCTTTTGCCATTGCTCCGCTAAGGTATCCAAGCGTCGTTCCGATCACCGGCACTTCCAAAAGGGTCGGGATGTAGAGGATCATTCCCACCACGGACGCTAAGAACGTGGATATAAGCGAGGTCTCGCCGAAGTACGGTCTGAAGAACTCTGCCGGCAGGAAGAATGAAAGCACACCGAGCGCGAAGGTCCCGATGATCAGGATCGGGAAGATCTTTTTCGTCAGATCCCAGATCTCCATTCCCCAGTCGGTGACTTCATCTCTCGTGAAGTAGTAGATCAGCAGAAGGGCGATCCCAATCGAAAGGGCATACACGATTCCAAGGCGGATGAACGCATCAAGGGCTGAGGTCCCGACCAGAAGGATCGCAACGAGCATGACGAAGAAGAGCGGGACCACCCATCTGGGCCGGGTCGCCTCCTGGGCCATAACGGCTTTTCGTGCGGCGCCGAAGGTTTTCTTCGTCTCGGTGTCGTGGGCGGGAAACAGTTTCATCATGATCAGACCGATCAAAATCGATATGCCGACCGCAGCCACTGCCCGGGCGACGCCGATATCCAGACCGAGCACCTGCGCCGTATAGACGATCGCCAGAATGTTGATCGCCGGTCCTGCGACGAGGAACGTTATTGCCGGGCCAAGCCCGCTCCCTTTTTTCAGGATGCCGGCAAACATCGGCAGGATCGTGCAGCTGCAGACGGCAAGCACCGTGCCCGATATGGACGCGATCCCATAGGATACGGTCTTTTTCGTTTCAGGACTGAAATACTTCAGAATGGCATCTTTTTTGACGAACGTCGCGATCGCGCCGGCGATGAAAAACGCCGGAACAAGGCATGTAATAACGTGCTGTGAAAGATAGCCGATCAGCGTGTCCCAACCGAGAAGGAGCGAACCGAGTAGTATGTCAATCATCGTTTCTTAACCTCATGGATCATCATTTCAATTTTTGTTGAATCACTTATTGACAGACAAAAGATATATAGTTATGCATTTCATAATATTTTGAAATAGATGACCGATACGCCATTACCCGTTTCAAGCGAAGCTGAAGAAGAGTGCAGTGTCCGGTGCGAGATTCCGGAAGTAATCAGAGATGACCTGGTTCAGATCGGCGGTATTCCGGGACTGAAGACACGTCTCCCATCTCCGGAACGTATCGGCGAGATCAGCGCGACGCATCACGCGCTTTCCGATCCGGTCCGGGTCTCGATCCTGCATCTCCTTGCAGTCCAGCCGCTTTGCGTCTGCGTGATACGGGAATGCATAGGGATTTCAGGTTCGAAACTCTCCTACCATCTGAATATTTTAAAAGAGAACGGCCTGATCACCGCAGAGCAGCAGGGAAACTGGATCATCTACCGGATCACGGCGAAGGGCGGCATCTTCGCCGAAGAACCGGTAAGGATGTAGGTCAGTCCAGTTCCCGATTCGGGAACCGGTCTTTCGTGGCGTTCGCGATCTTTACGAGCATCAGCATGACCGGCACTTCGACGAGAACCCCGACGATCGTTGCGAGAGCGACCGGACTGTTTGTTCCATACAGTGCAATGGAAACGGCGACGGCTAATTCGAAGAAGTTCGAGGCGCCGATCATGCCTGCCGGAGCGGCGATGCTGTGGGGAAGGTTCAGCACTCTGCCTGCCCCGTAGGTGAGGAAGAAGATCAGCACGGTTTGAATAATCAGGGGCACGGCGATCAAAACGATGTGCAGCGGATTTTCCAGAATAAGTGTTCCCTGGAACGAGAAGATGATCACGAGCGTGAGCAGCAGACCAACGATGGTTATGTGGTCGAACTTCGGGATGAACGTCTGGGTAAAATACTCCTCGCCTTTTTTCCTGATGAGATACACTCTGGTCAGGACCCCGCCGAGAAGTGGGATCACGACGAACAGGACGACCGAAAGAAACAGCGTTGCCCAGGGAACGGTGACGCCGGAAATTCCGAGCAGGAACGCGACGATCGGAACGAATGCGACAAGAATGATCAGATCATTGGTCGCGACCTGGACGACCGTGTAGGCGGCGTTCCCTTTTGTTAGATAACTCCATACAAACACCATCGCCGTACAGGGTGCGGCGCCTAAAAGAACTGCGCCGATCAGATAATCCTGGGCGAGCTCCGGAGGGATGAGGGCGCTGAATACGACGTAGAAGAAGAATGCCGCGATCGCAAACATGGTGAACGGTTTGATCAGCCAGTTGACGATCCAGGTAAGGATGAGTCCTTTGGGATTTTTTCCGACGTATTTTACGCTCTTGAAATCCACTTTCAGCATCATCGGGTAGATCATAACCCAGATGAGTATCGCAATCGGGATGGAGACGTTCGCATACTCGAACGTGCCAAGAAATGCCGGGATGGACGGCAGGAACCTGCCGATCAGAACACCGACGATCATGCAGATGATCACCCAGAGGGTGAGGTATTTGCCGAACATCCCAAGACCTGCAGAATTGTTTTTTGTCATAGCATCACTCTTTCAATGATTTTATCTTTGCTTCGATCTCGGCGATCGCCTGGAAATATGCCTCATCTCCTTTGCCGACCGGGTCGTCGATCTGCCATGCGATCCGCTTTACCCCGGGGATCACGGGACAGGCGACCCCGCATCCCATCGTGACGATTATGTCGATATCCGGCAGGTCGGAGATGTGTTTCGGCCGCATTTTTGCAAGATCGATCCCGTAGATCTCCTGCATAAGACGGACGGCTGTCGGATCGACCTTGTCTCCCGGCTCGCTGCCTGCCGAGAAGCAGGCGAACCTGTCCCCTGTGAAATGCCGACAGAGCGCTTCTGCGATCTGGGATCTGCAGGAGTTTTTGATGCAGAGAAAGGCGACCCGCTTCATACGATCACCTGGACAGTAATTCCCGTCAGCACGGCCGCAAGAAAGATCGTCGCAACAAAAACCATCACGAACTGTTTTTTGAATATCGCCGAAAGCATGGTGATTTCAGGGATACTCATTCCTGCCCCGCCGATCAAAAGGGCGGCCACGGTACCAACGCCCATTCCTTTACTCAAGAGGGCAGCACTGATCGGAAGGATCGTCTCCGCTCTGATGTAGAGCGGGATCCCGATGATCGCGGCGACGGGTATCGCAAACAGATTCTGCGGTCCCGCGACGGCTAAGATCCAGTCGGCCGGCAGAAATCCGTAGATGAATGCCCCGATCGCGGCTCCGAGGAGGAGGTAGGGGATCATCTGCCGGAATGTCGTCCAGGCAAACATAATGATCCTTTTCCGTTTCGAGCCGGTTGCTTCGGTCATTCCTTCGACGGCGACGGGCTTGACGTATTTTTTGAACCCGAGCCGCTCAAGCACGAGACCGATAAGAACGGCCGCCGTAAACATCATGACGGCATACACGACCGTGATCTCGGGACCGAAAACGACGAGCATCATCGCAAGAATGACCGGATTCAGAAGAGGGGAGGCGAACAAAAAAGACATGGCGCTCGAAAACGCCACGCCGGATTTCAGAAATCCAAGTGTCACAGGGATCGTCGAGCAGGAGCAAAACGGCGTGATCGCGCCGAACGCGGCCCCAATCACGCTTCCCCTGACCGAGCCGGAGTGCCCGAGCACTTTCTGCATCTTCTCTTTTGGGACATAGACGTTTAGAGCCCCAACTATCAGACAAACGACGATAAAGAGTGCCGTAAGCTCCAGAGCGATGACCAGAAAATACTGGGCGGCCGCGAGGAGTGTTTCCGTAAAACTCATTCGGATTTTCCAGAGCAGCAGTTTTCTTTACAGTTTCCGTTTGATTCGTCTTTTTCGTCACAGCAGGGCTTTTCCGGCACGATTTTGATATTACAGCAGCAGGAACAGTTTTCTGCGGTGATCGCTTTCTTCATCTTTCCAAATATCGAGGTCTTTTTTTCTTCGGTCATGATTCATCACATGGTGTACTTGAGTGCATTTCTCTGAGTTTTTGTAAGAGGGCTTTGTCGGCGTTTGTTGTCGGGAGACCGGCGCAGATCTTTTCCAGGGCTTTGGAAAGATCCGGGAATGCGGCGGCAAAATCATCGCTGATTTTGTAGTAGGTCCATTGCGCCTGTTTTCTGCTCTGAATGATGCCGGCGTTTTTCAGGATCGTCAGACTGCGCGAGGCGTTTGGCTGGGAGAGGGAAAGCGCCGCTTCGATCTCGCAGACGCATAACTCATTACCCTGCAGAAGGGCAAGGATCCGAAGTCTGGTCGTGTCGCCGCAGGCTTTGAAGATCGTTTCCGGATCACTCATCGCATTCGTATCCGGGAATGCAGCAGCAGCCGCAATGCGTTTTTCGTTCGATAAGGCTGTCGGAAACGTGGAGGATCTGTCTGACCTCGTCATCGGTTGGATACCTGCCGGTGATCATCACAAAGTTGTTGACGACGACGGCCGGAAGGAGCTTTTCCCCGTTCAGGGATATGAGACGGGCAACATTTGGGTTGGTGTCGTATCTTGCCCGCTCGATCAGAATGCCTTTGGGTTTGAGTTTTTCGATCAGTTCGGTTATCCTGATGTACTCGGGGTGGGTCGTATCCGGGTCTTTTGCTTCGTAAAGACACATTGATGACATAAAAGAGTATATTCACATATTTGTATATAATAATTTTCAAATGTGTTGGTTATTCCGCGACACCCCAGACCAGGCCCATGGCTTTGAGCATGATCTCGATCTCTTCTGCTTTTCTCAGCCACTCTTTTTCTTTGGCGGGCCGACCTGCAGGGGCGGCCTTAGCGGAGCAAATCTTTGATTTGCGACTGCAGGGTCCTTTGCCACGCCGAGTAGGTAGATCGCGTCAACGTTTCCTTCGCCCGCTTCTCTCTCCAGCCGGGAAATTACCGGTTCAAAGGGAATGCCGGGCGCGGGACCGGCGTCTGCCGGCTGGGGTGGATCGGCGAAGATTCGGAGTATTTTCTGCAGCATGGTTGTTGAAGGTATCGTTGCCTCTTGAAAAAAAGATTGCCCCGGTCTAAATCAGCGTAAACACGCCCGTCCTTCCCGGAAGATCAAGCATCGTAATATTCACGCTCTGCACGTTCTCGTCACTATCGAAGGTGAAGTAGACACCGGTGCCGGTCGTCGGCTCGTAAAAGGCATCCCCGTCATACGGCGTAAGGACGTACTGCATTTCGGCCGGTCCGAGATACAGATTAAGGCCGCTGTCTCCCTCTTCGACCGTTATCGTACCGTAATAATCCTGATAATACGATCCGCAGTAGTTTACCAGATCCCGGGGCGATGACGCATTTTCCGGAGCCTCTGGAAGCGTTGAATATGGACTCAGCACCGAAGATCCCGGCTCCATGGCTGCATTGATCTCCTCCTCGATCTCCGCGTACCAGTCATTCTGCACGGAACCCGTGAAGTACATATCTTCCCAGCCCCGCACAACGGCTTTTTTCAGGACATGCCCTCCAGGAAAGCCGTTCGTTAAAACAACGATGCCCATCCCTTCTGCCGGGTAGAGGGTGATCAGCGTGGAGACACCACTCGTAAAGTCGCCGCCGTGTTCGACCCTGACCCTGCCGTCCGCAGATACCACGTCCCATCCAAGACCGTATGCCGAGATGGTGGTATAGTCGGAGAGCAGGATGTTCTGGGCTTTGTGGGTCTCGCTCAGCGCAGAGGCATCGATCACCTGCACGCCGTCGAGATTTCCGTCGTTCAACTGCAGGCGGAGATATCTGATCATATCGTTCAGCGTCGAACTGACTCCCCCGGCCGGACTGTTCGCATCATCGTTGAACAGAACTGCGGTTTGTTCCGCAACGCCGTTCGTCACGACATAGGTGTCGGCATGGTTCTCGGCCTCGGCAAAGTCGGAAAAGACCGCACTCGAGTTCGTCATACCTGCCGGGATGAAGATCCTCTCAGAAATCAGTTCATCCCAAGGAATTCCGGCTTTTATCGCCGCAGTTTCGGCGGCTGCAGTGATCCCGAGATTCGAGTAGGCGTAACTCGAGCGGAACGCGCCCGTCAGTGCAAGATATCTGAGTTTAAAGAGGGTTTCCGAACGGTTGTATCCGAACTCGGCCAGCTCGTCGCCGGCATACTCGGGAAGTCCCGTCCGGTGCGAAAGAAGATCGCGAATGGTCACATGTTCCGTGATCCATGGATCCGAAAACTGAAGGTCAGGATTGATTTCCACGGCCGAATCATCCCATGCAAGATCGCCGGTCCCGACCATCGACGCAATCGTCGCGGTCGTAAAGGACTTCGAGATGGAGGCGAGCTGGAACCGCGTATCGGCATTTACCGGCTCCTGCGTCGTGAGATTGATCACGCCGAAGCATTTTTCGTAGACGACCGTATCGTTTTGAATAATCGCGACCGCCATGCCCGGGATGCCGCTTTTGTTGAAGAGTTCTTCTGTGTAGAGATCGAACTCAGGAATCGTTTTATCGAGATCTCCTGCCGCCGGCGTCTGGTCATAGGCCGCCGTAATGCATCCCGATACCAGGATTATACAGAATAATCCGAGAATTAGTGCTGTAACCGGTTTAAAAATAATGATAATCCCCTCTGATAAGTAAAGTAACTTCCATCTTCACAATATATCTGTATTGCGGTATTTTTGCCGGATCGGGTGAATGGGAAAAATAAAAAAGCGGATCCGGTTCGGCAGGATACCGAAGGGATCGAATGGATGTTCTGTTTTCTTAGAGGCCGGCCCGCTCGACGATAACGTCGGCGACCGATTTCGCGCTCGTGAACGGGAAATCTGCGCTCGTTAGAAGGGTGCCTGCTTCGCCTGCGGTCATCTTCAGATCGCCGACCTGACAGGTCGTGTCTGCACCGTCTGGAAACGCGACGATGAGAGCGGCTGGGGTGTCGATCGGAAACGATGCTCCCGCGAGTGCCCCGCTGATCTGGGCATGGATCTGCTCTTTTACGGTAAGGGGAACAAATCCGGGCATGCCGGCAACCTCTCCCGCGGCTTTTGCGATCGGGCAGTCGGCGCTGTGGGTTTCGCATCCGAAGCATGCTCCCTTGATTGCTTTGAGGGACTCTTCTGCCTTTGTCTGCGAGACGTCTTTACCTGTGTAACTCCATGTTGGCATCTTGTTTCACCGGATACCTATTGTCTTGTTATATTTATATACAAAATCGTCATTAGAATATATAACACTGTTTGATACAGAATTATGACCCTGCGGGTTAATGATTCTGCATTACCAATATATCAATCAGCAAAGGAGGGATCATGGCAACAACACTGAGTTCATCACTGACGGAGATCCGAGAACTGAAAAAGGAGGTCACCGGGCTGCGTATGGATCTGAAGCGCTTTATCGAGCATGCGAACCAGCAGCATGTCCAAAACGCCCTTACCGATCTCAAACAGAATTATGCCGGTCTTTTCGCAAACGATCAGGTGGAAACGGCAAAATCCGAGCTTTCTTCGAATATGGTCGCAGACTGCGGGATGCGGGACAAATGCTACGGCGTTTTTCTGGAGTTCCTGCAGAACACCTCACAGCATATCAAAGACGGCCGTGTTTCTGAAGAGATCATTCAGTCCTATCGTGACCAGTTGAAAAACATGCGGGAAGCGGGTCCTTTCGACCGGTGCGACACATGTTTTTCGCAGGTCTACCGGCTTTTTGAAAAGCAGGTCGATCTCATGCAGTCTCTCGGCATTTATGAAGACAGCAGCCGGGAACAGGAGAGCATTACCGATATCCCGGAGGAAACGGCGGTCAGTGAACTCTTGGAGCCGATCGCAAACGTCCTGCGTTTCCAGATTTTGAAATCGCTTGCGGTACAAACGCGGACATTTTCTGATCTCTCCGGCCTGACCGGGCTTCGCGGCGGGAACCTGCTGTTTCATATCAAAAAACTCACCGAATCCGGCATGATCCTGCAGAGTCATGACCGTGGGGATTACGTGATCACGGATAAGGGATTCAAAGCGCTGAACGCCGTTTCGGCGCTCTACCGCGAGACCCATCACGCCTAATGCGTTCAAAAAAAGGAAAAAATATTTTTTTGGATTTATACGAGCTCGGTTCCGCCTGCCACGACCACAAACTGGCCGGTGACGTAGCTTGACATGTCGCTTGAGAAGTAGAGGATCGTTCCGTTCAGTTCGCCGCGTTTTGCCGGGCGGTTCAGCGGGCAGACTCTGCTGTACTGCGCGAGGAACTCGGATGATTTGAATAATGTGCCTTCCGTCATCTCGGATTCGAAGAGACCTGGACCGACCGCATTGACCGTGATGTTGTTTTGTCCATAGGAGGTTGCCATACCCATGGTCAGACCAAGCACGGCGGCCTTCGACGTGTTGTAGACATGGCGGACGAACATGTCTCCTTTGTCGCCGATGATCGCATTAATCGAGGCGGTGTTGACGATCTTACCGTAATTCTGGGCTTTCATGTGCGGCACGACATACTTGCTCATGAGGTAGATGCCTTTGACGTTCGTGTCCATCGATCTGTCCCATTCTTCTACGGTGAGGGTCTCGACGGTTCCGCGCTGGGCGATTCCGGCGTTGTTGAAGAGGATGTGGATCGTTCCGTAATGTTTGACGATCGCATCAACCGCCTCTTTCACGCTCTGTTCGTTCGTTACATCGCACGGATAGGTGAAAACGTCCCCGCCTTTTTCGGCGATTTCTTTTGCGACTGCTTCGAGTTTGTCTGTTCTGCGTGCAAGCATGGCGACTTTTGCTCCGGCTTCTGCGTATGCTCTTGCCGCGTCGGCGCCAAGACCGCTGGAAGCTCCGGCGACGACCGCCACTTTTCCTGTCAAATCACAATAGTTAATCATTTTCTGTCAAGCTGATACTTACCCGTTTGGAATAATAAAGAAAATGCCACTGAAAAACCGGAATACACAGCGTTTTTCCATGTAGAATCACATGGGGATTTTTCCGGAGAATACGGGCCTGAAATACAAAACAGCGGCAGGAAAAACGCAATTTTGCGGACCGGCACCGGGGGCCCTGAAGCGAATTCAGAAACTTTATCTCGAAACAGTGTGTTTATGAGATATAATGAAAGAGATAGGCAGGTATGACGGACGCTGGTATGTCTGAAGATCCCCTTCTGTCGATCCAGCAGAGATTGATCTCCTGCGGGATGCGGGAGTATGAAGCCAAAATCTATGTGACTATTTTCAGCCGCGGGATTCTGACCGCTTATGAGATCCATCAGTTCAGCGGTGTTCCCCGCGGCAGAGTGTACGATGTTTTAACGGCTCTCGAGCAGAAAGGCTTCATTTCACGTTCATGGGAGAAACCGGTCTATTATACTGCCGAGCCGGTGGAAAAGGTCTCGATTCGTCTGGTGAAGGATACGCTGGCAAATCTGGAACATATGACCGACTGTCTCAACGAACTTCAGGATGTCTGCTATCCCCTGGGAGGAAAAATCGTCGGCGTGCATGAATTCCAGACCGATCTTGCGATCGACACGCAGATCCGGATGGAACTCAGACGTTCCTGCAAGGAAGTTTTGATTCTCTGTTTCGATGAGCGGATCCTGCAAAGGTATGCCGATGATATTAAGGAAGCCGCAAAACGGATCCCGGTGTATGTCGTCGTTAAAGATAAGAAAATGGCAAAGTTCTCTCCGATAAAATGCTATATGGTCAAACGCGGGATCCCTATGACGACGATGGAGATGCCGGTCTCCTCCAAAAAACAGCGGCTCCCCGTCCTTGCACAGTTCTATCACGATCGTCAGGGCACGATCGCGATTCTTGAACATAAGGGTCAGATGATCTGTCTTGGTCTTGTGAACAATGTTTCGGTGTTTGTGGCGCAGAGTATTCTTCAAAATATCGAACGGATCGATCCGGAAGAGTGAGTTCGGCAGCTTTTCGTTCCAACCCGCCCATCACACGAACTTCACAAAAAAGCCCACGAAAACACGAAAATATAAAGAATAAAATACGGTGGGAAAGATGTAGTGCTCTCCCCCATCCCTCGCAAGTCTATCGACTTGCTCGGCTGAGGTCGTCGACTTCGTCGCCAACCCGCCCCCACACGAAATTTTCGAAAATCAACGAAATGCACGAAAAGGGGGGGCAGGGGGTGGAGGTATAGGGGGGTTGGGTGTGAGATTCGGGATGGTGTATGGGAGGGTGTGGAAGCATTAGAAAAACCAACCGCGAATCGGCGCGAATCCGCCCTTCGGGCGAGCGAATCGGATTTGCTATTCCTCACTCTCGCAATCCAGCTACGCTGTCTTGCTCCCCCCTCATCGGGAACGTTCGGGCAAATCCTTTCGCCGCCCCAGCGGCTCATACTTTTCTTTATTATGTTCTCAATCAACGTAAATCTATTTCTCTTGCTTAAACAACACAATACATATTATGGGTACAATAAAAAATGATTCAAAGTCAGAATTGGGCACACTCGGAGTGAATAAAGTATATGGAGCAATTGGTTGTTATGATATTCTTTCTGATGCCCGAGCATTTACTTCTTGGATAGAGAAATAATATCCGGATATCAATATACACGAACTCTTTCCCGGTTATTCATACTGCATTGATTTAATTGTGGGGCTGTTTGCTAGAGGAATTCATGATGACGAAACATTTGGATTAACATCTGATATTGCTTTTGACCGCGCTGTGTTCTATGGAATTCCTCCTGAGAAAATGGATCTCAACTGTGAAAAAGGACGTTTACTTTATATCCTGAAGGACAATGTTACAAAGATCAATTCATCAAAAAACTTTTCAAAATCCCGACATCCACTCAACGACTTAAAGCGTAATGTTCTGGATATCTTTGCCAATCATCTCAAAGAAAATGCCTATTCAAATCTTCCTAATCCTAAAAACGAGTTATATTCATATTTAATTGAAGGAACTGTATGGCTGTATTTTTCAAATATTGTGGGTCGTGGGATTCCATACGCTGAGGCATCAACTCCATTACGTTCCGCTAATGAGAAGGATGTAATAAGAGAGGAAACTCCTGAATGGGAGGAATACATAAAATCAGATGAGTATGGGGCGAAGGACACTCTTATTCGAGGTTACTGTTATTCTCTGGAATATCTGATAGATCAACTATCTCCAAATTTACTGGATACAGAATCTTTGAACTATTTACATAATATTGATAATTGGAATGAAATCAATCATATTTTTGACTATTTATATAAACAAATATTTATCAATCTTGATAAAATCCATGAAAATATCTGGTATATTTCTTCATTCAAAAATGATAAGAAACTTTCAAAAAAGTCACTTTCAACTATATTTGACAAATCAATAAAACTACCTAAAAAATCATTAAAAGAACAACTAGACCAAATTTTTCTTTGGTATGAGGTGGGTTTTCTTGATGCTTCAGCTGGCCCTTTCTCTGGAATGATCGCTCTCAGGACATTGTTGACAGGAGCAGTTACTAAACAAAAGGAAAGGGAAATTTCAGAACCAATTCAGATTCGCATTTTCAAACATCAATGTTTTGCGGGTTATAATTATAGTTATGCAATTCTGATGGAAGGGTATGGCTTCGCAATGGATTATTCTGGTTGGATTGTATTTTTTGATACTGATACTGATTATTCGGGAACAAGTGGTCATTATCATCAGTTGATTGATAACGATATTCAACGATATAAGGAATATCTTAATGTTGTTTCATTTGAGGTTAAAAAAGAGAAATTTGAAGATTATGTTATGGGAATTGATGCTGCAACCCAAAATGGACATTCGGTTACGGTCATTAAACGCCAAGATAAAGAAATAGAGCGAGCAAATCAGAAAGTACGTGAAATCCAAAACAAGCTTCAAAGAACACAAGATGTACTTCATTCTGCAAGGGGATTGATAATGGAATTGCTGACAT
Organism: Methanocorpusculum labreanum Z; assembly: GCF_000015765.1. NCBI lineage: Archaea > Methanobacteriati > Methanobacteriota > Methanomicrobia > Methanomicrobiales > Methanocorpusculaceae > Methanocorpusculum > Methanocorpusculum labreanum. The sequence continues at coordinate 806,250 of NC_008942.1, forward strand.
ATTATGATTTATCTCGCAATCCCGACACTTCAAAGAACTTAGATTGGAATATTGCTCAAAATAAACATGAAATTGATGTAACCTATGTGCGTAATGATGATACCGTAATCTTTGGGGAATGCAAGGTTTCAGCGAAGACAACTGATCTTGATGGAGAGATGAAAAATCTGGTTAATAAAATGAAAAATTGGCAACCTAACGTTGGTAATAAAATGGGACATTTCTTCTTTTTTGATGAATTATCTGAGACGGAAGTTGCCAATTACAATAAATTAAAAAAGAAGCATTCTCGAGGTGATGTGGTTATAGGTGAGTATGATGTATTATCTGAAAAGATATACTGGGATCAAAATTGGAAAAGTAAGGCTAGAGATAAATTAGACTATATTCTGAAATATAATGATAAAAAAATATAAAAATCATCATATTGTTTGGTAAGGATGCTAACTGATTCTTATGGGAGCCGCCGGGGCGGCGACAGGATTTGCCCGAACGTTCCCGATGAGGGAGGAGCAAGACTGCAAAGCAGGCTTGCGAGAGTGAGGAACAGCAAATCCGATTCTGGGAGCCCGTAGGGCTCAGATTCGCGCCGATTCGCGGTTGGTTTTTCTCATGCACCCACAACAATCCCGTACATGAAACCAACGTGCACTTCCGCAAAAAAGAGAAAAAACCTCTTCCGAATCAAATAAAAAGACATCCCGACGTGGGACGCTCCGCGCCGAATCGCAAGGCAAAGCCTTGCTCGGCTAAGGGATCTAAAGATCCCCGCCTCAGCTGAGGTCGTCGACTTCGTCGCCAACCCGCAGTCGCAAGTTTCCTTCGAAAACTTGCTCAGCTGAGGGCGAGCCTATCGGCTCACCCCGCTTCACCCAAACAGAATACTCTTCGGCTCCGTGTACTCATACACGAAGTCCCGTCCGTTTTCCCGTCCGAATCCTGAGTTCCCCACCCCGCCAAACGGCATCTCCGGTGGAAGCGTCAGATGCTTGTTCACCCAGACGACCCCGCACTTCAGCGACTCGGCAAACGTACGGGCCGTTCCTATATCGGTGGTCCAGACCGAAGACCCCAGGCCATACTGGGTGGAGTTTGCGATATCGAGCGCCTCGTCGGGAGTATTGAACGGGATCACCGACATCACCGGTCCGAAGATCTCCTCCGAGACCGCGAGCGGACTCACGTTTTTCAGCAGGGTCGGCGCGTAGAAGTTGCCGGGTATCTCCAGTCTCTTCCCGCCGTAAACCAGCTGAGCGTCGCCATTAGCGAGGATGTTTTCCACCGACGCTTCTATCTGGGCCAGCTGATCGGGATTGTTCACCGGTCCCATATTCACTTTTTCAAGACCGTTTCCAACAACGTAGCCCGAAAGCATAACCTCGGCTTTGTGCACGAACTCATCGGCAAGCGATGCGTCGACCAAGATCCGCTTGGCAGACGTGCAGACCTGGCCGCAGTTGTAGAACCGGTTTCTGACCGCCGCTTTCACCGCGGCGTCGATGTCGGCCGTCTTCGTCACGATGAAACTGTCGTTCCCGCCAAGCTCCAGCGTCAGTTTTTTCAGATGCGGGGCGGCCAGAAGCGAAACCGCCTTTCCAGAAACGACCGATCCGGTAAACGAGATGTGACGGACATCCGGGTGCGAGACGAGCGCGGCGCCGGCCTCTCCGCCGGATCCCGTCACGATCTGCAGGGCTTCTTTGGGAAAGCCTCCTTCGTACAGGGCCTCGGCGATCTTTAAGATCGTCAGAGACGCAGTCTTCGACGGCTTTGCAAGAACCGCGTTCCCGCAGGCAAGTGCGGCTCCTGCTTTCCACGCAAAGATCATCACCGGCATGTTCCAGGGAATGATCGCGGCGCAGACCCCGAGCGGTTTTCGAACAACGTTCAGATAGCCGTATCCCGGAAGATTACGGGCATCACCCGGGATACTCCCCGAGACCGAGGCATAATACTCGAATACATGGGCGGACCCGAGGATCTCGTCACGTGCTTCCCGAAGCGGTTTTCCCTGTTCGGTCGTCAGCAGAACGGCAAGTTCCTCCACCCGTGCCCGCATCAAAGACGCGGCGTTCACAAACATCACGGCACGCTTTGATGCTGCCGTCTTCTCCCAGGTCGGCAGGATATCGGCGGCCGCATTCACAAAATTGTCCACATCATCGGGCGCGGCGTTTGGTATTGTGCCGATGACTTCATTCGTGGCAGGATTTCTCACGTCGAGAGATGATTGCATGCTGGAGTATTATTCCGTAGCCTATTTAGACCTGTCCGTCGAAGCAGAAAATCGGAAATCTCTTTTTCGCGGAAAGAGAATCTATTCACATGCACGAATACGCTGAAAAGATCGCATCGATAGGTGCCGCTGCCAACCCGACGTTCATGACCCTTGGGATCACCCCGGTCTCATGGGGGAACGGGCAGGCAGTTCTCAAGATGAAAGCCTCGGATAAAATGCACAACGGTGTTGGATTCCTGCAGGGAGGGTTTTACGTCATCCTCGCCGACGAGGCGATCGCTTTGGCCGTATTAGCAGAGCTCGATCCCGGATCCGGCACCACGACCATCTCCGAAACGACGGAATTTATCCGCGGCACGAAAGATGACGAGATCTTCGCCGTCGCAAAAATCATCCAGAAAGGAAGACGGATCGTCTTTGCCGAAGCGGAAGTCAGACGCGGCAGCGTCGAAGGCGATCTCCTTTCAAAAACCACGGCCTCGTATCTGGTCACGCAGTGCTGACGAACTACCTGAAATGGTTTTGGGACGCAGAAATAGGATATCTCCACCGCGGGACGCTCCGCGCCGGAGTCGCGTCCCCGCACCCCAAATCAAAATAAAATGAATGATACCTCAACAGAAAAACCCGCACGCGGGTTTTTCCGATAGCATTTTTCAAGTGAGGGTGCGATTCCTGCGCAGGCGATAAGCCGGAGCATAGCACCCGAACGTAAGGAAAATGCGATTCGCGAGGATTCGCGGAGATTTGCGGTAAAATAATCTCTTGTCTCCCCACCCAACCTTACCCTTTCCGAATCTCAGCCCTTATTCGCGGTTGGTTCTTTCTCATCCATCACCACGTGGCCCTATCCCTCCTTCCTAGAAAAAATGACAGATTCATATCACCTCACGCCAAAGTATAACGATTATGGAGGAGCATGGCTGTTGAACTGGAAGTCGTAGACCGGGTCGAAGAGTGGACCGGGTTTCTGAAAAAGAAATACAAAAGCGAACTCAATAAAATATCCCGTGAATACCCAAGCGAACGTTCCCTGGAAATAGACTACGGCGTTCTGGAAAAATACGGAAAGATCGGTGTCGTTCTCGCCGACGAACTCCTCGAACACCCGGGAAAAACCCTCGAGGACGTCAAAGACGCGATTAGGACGTCGCGCCTCATCACCGGCAAAGATGTCGAAGGAAACGACATCTCCGACACCATAATCGGGAAAGTCAATATACGGTTCGTCCGCCTCCCGCGAAAGACCCAGATCAGGGACATCCGGGCAGACGACATCAATAAATTCATCAGCATCGACGGGATCGTGCGCCGGGTCACCGAGGTCCGCCCCCGGCTCGTCACCGGAGCGTTCCGGTGCGTGAACGGGCACATCACCTACAAAAAACAGGAGTACGGCTCCTACTCCGAGCCGGACATGTGTGGGCATGCCGAGTGTACGCTGAAAAAGCTCGAACTCGTGCAGAGCAAATCGACCTTCATCGACTCGCAGAAACTCCGTGTCCAGGAGACGCCCGAAGGACTTCGCGGCGGCGAGCAGCCCCAGAACATCGACATCGACACGATCGACGATCTCTGCGGCAAAGTCTCGCCGGGCGACCGCGTTATCGTGAACGGAATCCTTCGAAGCGTGCAAAGAGTCGTCGGCGGTCAGAAAAGCACCGTCTTCGACCTCTACATCGAATGCAACTCGATCGAGATCTCCATAAAAGAGTTCGAAGAGGTCAACATCTCCGAAGAGGATGAGGTCACGATCAAAGATATGGCCGCCGACCCCGGCGTATACGGGAAGATCGCCAGATCGATCGCCCCGACCATCTACGGAAACGACGAGGTCAAGGAAGCCATCGCTCTCCAGATGTTCGGCGGGATCCCAAAGGAAATGCCGGACGGATCCAGTCTTCGAGGCGATATCCATATCCTCCTCGTTGGTGACCCGGGTATTGCAAAATCCCAGCTGCTTCGCTACGTCATCAAACTCGCTCCGCGTGGGATCTACACCTCCGGAAAATCCGCATCCTCGGCAGGTCTGACGGCAGCCGCCGTGAAAGATGATCTTGGAGACGGCCGCTGGACGCTTGAAGCCGGAGCACTCGTTCTCGCGGACAAAGGTATCGCCGCGGTGGACGAAATGGACAAAATGCAGAAAGACGACCGCTCCTCTCTGCACGAAGCAATGGAGCAGCAGTCCGTTTCGATCGCGAAGGCCGGCATCAATGCTACGCTAAGGACCCGCTGTTCCCTGCTCGGCGCGGCCAACCCAAAGCTCGGCAGATTCGACGAGTATGCCAACATCTCCGAACAGATCAACATGCCGCCGTCCCTTCTCTCCCGTTTCGATCTGATCTTCATCATGAAGGATCAACCGGACGCTACAAGGGATCTCAACATCGCCCGGCACATCTTAAAGGCCCACTCGGCCGGTGAGAAGATCATGCGGCACAAGAAGTACCCGATCCCGGGAGCGGACGACGAGTACTTCCAGCGCGAACTTGCTCCGGTCACGCCGGAGATCGACGCCGCGATGCTTCGAAAATATCTGGCCTACGCAAAACGAAACTGCTTCCCGCTTTTAAAAGACGAGGCGAAGGAAGTTCTCGTCCAGTATTATCAGAGCCTTCGAAGCGTCGCCTACGAAAACTCCGACAAACCGGTCCCGATCACCGCCCGTCAGCTGGAGGCACTCGTCCGTCTCGCAGAAGCGAGCGCCCGGGTCCGGCTGGCCGACGAGGTGGAGCAGGAGGATGCGGAACGCGTGGTCAAGATCGTGGATGCCTGTCTGAGACAGGTGGCTTACGATGCGAAGACCGGCTCTCTTGATATCGACAAGATCACCACCGGAACATCCAGATCGGGCCGTGCGATCCGCCGCGAACTCAAAGAGACGATCGAGACGCTGATCCAGGCAAGCGACGACCGGGTCGCGAAGGTCGATCAGATCATGGAGACGATGGAGAACAAGTATCATTATAAGAGGGATGAGGTGGAACACATTCTCGAAAGAATGAGGATGGACGGGGAAGTGTTCCAGCCGAGGAACGGCCTGATCAAATTCACCGCACCCATGAGGTAATATAAATGGCAACAGACAGAGAAAACGCCGTGTTCGAAGCGGCAATCAAACTCGGGGCGCTCTACCATCAGTTCGTGGGAACGCCCATCTCACGTTCGACCGCAGAGATCGTTGAGGCCGCAATCGAAAGTGCGGTCTCTCTTCAGCCGTATGTGACGAAGATCACGGTCCGGCTGGACAAATCCTTAATGAATGAAAATCCGTTCGGCTACTCGGAACTTACCGGGGCGATGTACGATGCCGTTATCGAAACGAAGTACGGCGACGCGGTCTGCCGTGCAAGCCTGAAGTTCGAGAACGGCTATCCGCTGATGAAGATCATCGAGTAATGGAAAAATTTCCGATCCTCGACGATCATTTTCATATCAACCGGAGAACGGGCGTCGGCCCGTCGGTCGTGAAAGAGTTCATGCGTTCCGGCGGGACGCACATAGTGCTCGTTTCGCTCCCCTCCTGGTCGTGCGGTGTTACGCCGGTCACGCCCGATGACTACCGTGAGGTCTTCGACGAGCTGCTGACGGTTTCGGCGATGGTGAACGAACTCGGATGCGTCTGTTATCCGGTCGCGGGCGTCCACCCGGCCGAGATCGGGCGGCTTTCAGAGAGGCTCGGACTTTCGGCTGCCGAGGAGCTGATGTGCGGGGCGCTGGATGTCGCCGCCGAGTATGTCCGCGAGGGCAAATGTATCGGGCTGAAGTCCGGCCGGCCGCATTATCCGGTGACGCCCGATGTCTGGGAAGCGTCAAACCGTGTTCTTGAAAGAGCCCTTACGCTGTCGGGCGAGCTTGGCTGTTCTCTGCAGATCCATGCCGAGTCCGGCCCGTGCGAGGACGTGCCGGATCTCGCAAAATCCTGCGGGATGGATCCGTCCCGGGTCGTGAAGCATTTTGCGACCTGCGAGACGCCGCTTCATCCATCGATCACGGTCAGAGAGCCGTTTTTGAATCAGTGGTTTGCGGAAAAACGGGAGTTCACGCTCGAGAGTGATTATATGGATGATCTATCAAGGCCGGGTGCGGTGAACGGACCTCGGTCGGTCCCTCGCAGGATGCAGAAACTTCTTCAGGAAGGCGCAGTAAATCCCGAGGATATGTGGCGTGTTCACGGCTCGGTGCCGAAACGGATATACGGCGTCTATTTCGATATTTGATAGTTAGAAGATAATTCGATATTATTTTTCTTTATTTTCGCGGTATGTCTTATATTGTTTGAGAATAATTTTGAATTTTGTTCACAACAAATAGTATTATGTAGATGCGGGTCTATTAGTCAATTGGAGATAAAATGTTTGGCATGTGCTCTTGAGTTATGCCATTAAGGTTTACGCCCGGAGAAATCCCGCGGCGATCAAAAAGCAATGATGCCCCTTCATTTGTTGTTTGATTGCGATAACCGCGCCTGAAAAGAAGGCGATAAATTCAAAACTTATAACGGATGGATAGAAACATTTGCGGGTGAGCCAGCCCATTGGGGGGAGGGTAACACCCAATCTCCACGTTACGTATCATTTTCTCTTTTCTGAATGCTGTTTATTTATAATGTTACAAATCGTAACGCTATTTTTCACCACAATTACATTTTGTAACATACTTGCGAACAGATGGTTACAAAATGTTACATATAAATCATCAGGCTTCGAATATTAGATACAGCATGGCAACGAAAGTCGTACGCGTCTCAGAGGATGCAATCGAGATCACCGGCAGATATGCCAAAGACATCAGCGAAGGGATCCGGATGATGCAGAAACTCATTGAGGAAAAAAGCACGCCGCAGATCGATATGAAAGCTCTCGAGAAGATGATGAGAGACTGCATCGCCGAAGAGTTTGAAAACCTCCAGAGGGGGTACTGAATGCAGCTTACCGGCTGGATGGAAGAGAACGGCCGGCTGCTCGACCGTGCCGAGATCGAAATCTTTTCTGTATCCAGACTCTCGGCATGCGGCGGCGAGTTTCTTCTGGAGACGGATGATTGCTTCATCCGCGACAAATACCACATCATGCCCGGGAACCCAAAAGGGAAGCCGGTCATCACCGCCGAACCAATAGTTTCCGGCATGTCCCTCGATGAAGCGATCCAAACGGCCGTTTCGCTCCGGGCATCCGATGACGCCGTGACCACGCTTTCAGGCGGCGTGGACTCATCCCTCGTCGCTGCCCTTGCCGGACTCCCCTGCATCGCGGTAGGGCTTTCCGGTTCGCATGATCTTATCGCCGCACAACAGACTGCCGAGATCCTCGACCTCCCGATCACCGTAAAAGAGATTGGTATCGACGATATTCGGGCGGCACTCGACGACGTTCTTGAAATCATCCCGCGGGTCACACCGCTCGACGTCGAGATCGGGATCACCGGATACTTCATCGCCGCTCTCGCAAAAGAGACCGGGGCAAAAAGGATACTTACCGGTCAGGCAGCCGATGAACTCTTCGGCGGATACGCACGATACGGCAGATCCTCCGATCTTCGTGCCGATCTTGAAGCCGACTTTGCCGGCCTTGTCCAGCAAAGGGAAAGGGACGCGGCGGTTGCCTCGCATTTCGGCGTCTGGTATTCCCTGCCCTTTATGGACGAGCGGGTCGTTCGTGCATCCCGGACGTTCAGCCCCGAAGAACTGGTAAAGGGCGACCTTCGAAAGATCGCCATTCGAAGTGTTGCCGCCAAACATCTCCCGGAAGAGATCGCCTGGAGACCAAAAAAAGCCATGCAGTATGGAAGCGGCATCTCCTCGGCGTTAGCAAAAATCGCAAAATCGGAAGGATGCAAAGGATGCCGGGAACTGATTCAAAAACTCGTCCCGGATAAGCTATAAGTTGGCCCGGTCCAATATCAATAAGAAATGACTGATATATCCGGATTTGAACTGACCGGCCTCGCAGGTATAATCGGCTTCATCCTTATCTGTCTCATCCTCGTCATCGTGTTTACAAAACTGGAACAGAGATTCGCCAAAAAACCTGCTTCTAACAAGCAGCCCGCTCCTGAGGTGCCACGAAAGGAAAACGAATCCGCTCCCTCCGAGGAGGGACAGCCCGTATTCATCGTCGGCCAGGTGTATCAGATGGAGGACGGATCCCTCGCAGAGTATGCCGCTGACGGGACGTTTCGCAAAATAAAAGAGAAGTGATCCTGGAAATTTGAGATGAGGGTGGAACCCCTTACCCTGCCGTTGTGGAGTTATACAGGTCGGCGACGACGCCGTCTTTAAACGTCCCGACAACTATCACCGAGTATATCGTATCGCCTATATTTGGAGGAATTTTATAGGTGATTCTGATTCCCGGACTGTAGGTTTCCGGCAGATTGACCGGTTCGGCCTTAATTCCGTTGATATAAACGTCCAGCAGTACAAGACCTGCCATATCCTTGCCGCTTACGAGCTCGAGTTCGATCTGCTGATCATCGGAGCTTGCGGTCAGTCCTACGATTTTTATGATATATGCGCCGCCGCTGTAGGTATTGAGGATGAACATACTTACGATGATGGTCAAAAGAATCGCGATGGCCAAACCTAAAGCAAAACCTATCAGTGTCGGAGCAGGAAGGGTCTTTCCGGAAAAATAGTCCCAAAAGACATCAAGGAACGTTGCCACTGTCACGGAATTGGAGTTAATTAACTATAAACATTCTCTTACAGACACTTTCGATTCCGCGAAATATCAGGTACGAATGGGTATTCCGCTTCCCTTATCATGCAAAAAAACCAATAGGAACGCATGATTTGTATTGTCACCGGAGGAGCGGGATTCATCGGCTCGCATTTGGTGGATCTCCTTGTTGAAAACCATCATCAGGTCATTGTGATCGACTCGATGGTTGCCGGAAGAATGGCCAATATCGAAAAGAATCTTGCAGAGATAACCTTCGTTCAGGCCGACTTGCTTGAAGACGGCTGGCAGAAGCATTTCGCCGGCGCCGACAGAGTATATCACATCGCGGCCGATCCGGATGTCCGCGGCTCCGCACGCAAATCCTTTGAGGTGTATGAGAACAACGTGACGGCAACTATCCGGGTCCTCGAAGCGATGAAGGAGCACGGCGTGAAAGAGATCGTTTTCACGTCGACTTCCACCGTGTACGGCGAAGCTTCGGTGATCCCGACGCCCGAGACCTACTCTCCCATGATCCCGATCTCGATCTACGGGGCAAGCAAACTTGCCTGCGAAGCGATGATCTCTTCGTATGCTGCGACCTACGGCTGGAAGGCCTGGGTCTACCGGTTTGCAAACATCGTCGGCGCCCGCAGTACGCACGGGATCATCTATGACTTCGTCCAGAAACTCAGAGCGAACCCTAAGGAGCTGGAGATCCTCGGCGACGGGCGGCAGAGCAAATCCTATCTTGCCGTTGAAAACTGCGTGAAGGCGATGATCTTCGCACCCGAGGTCTCGAACGACACCTTCAACTTCTTCAATATCGGATCGGAAGACTGGGTGAACGTGAAAAGGATCGCAGAACTGATCGTCGAGGAGATGGGATTGGAAAATGTGAAGTTCAACTTCACCGGCGGCGACAGAGGGTGGGTCGGAGATGTTCCCCTGATGAGACTCGGCGTCGACAAAATGAAGTCGCTCGGCTGGGACCCGGAGATCACTTCCGAAGAGAGCGTCCGGCGTGCGATCCGGGCCACGATTGCTGAGTGAAGAATAAAAATACTCAGAAAATTCTATTCAATCCATCCTATTTTTGAATATACTTTCCAACTATTCATTATCTAATTTATTTCAAGCGAAATTTGTCATATACTCTAACAAAAAAATACCTTTTCCGAATACAAAGCCCAAGGATATATCCACCGCGGGACGCTCCGCGCCGAAGTCGCGTCCCCGCACCCCGAAAAAGAGAGATAGATTACAACGTGTGATTCCTCATTATCAAAAAAGTATTTTGACCAAAAAAGTCAGTGTCGGTTTTTACGCCGATTTCTTCTCTGCTCTCTTCTTCATAAACTGCAGTCCGGCAAGGATCGCCGCTCCAAGTAAGAAGAACAGAATGCTGAACGTTTCAAAACTCATTGCAGGTCTTGGCACATCCAGCGTGGTCGCGCCCAGAACGATCGCATACAGCGAGCCGATCAGAAGCCCGATACTCAGATAGATCGTCTGAGACCGGTATTTTTCCAGACAGTGCCGCAGAAGTTTCGCGATAAAAACGAGCCCCGTGATCATCCCAAGACCGAAAACGATCAGCATCGGCACATACTGGAACTGGAGATGAACGACTGCGCTCACTGCCGAGATCAACGGGACATACAGCCCCATGATCAGAAGCATCGTCGAGCCTGAGATCCCTGGAAGAACCATCACCGAGATCGAAAGCACCGCGGCAATGAAAAGAAACAGACCGAGCTGGGGAGAAATCTGGGTCAGATCGACCGAACTTTCCCGGGTCACCGGATTGAAGTACATCAGAAGAGGAACCGCCGCCACGCCGATCACCGCAAAGATACTGTGCAGATAGTGTTTCTTCAGGACCTCTTTTTCCTCCATCACCACGATTGGAACGGCGCAGACGGTCAGACCGATGAAAAGCGAACTTATTTCATACACATACGTATCGAAAAGATTTGCGAGGATCACGGCGCAAATGAGAAACGCAGCGGCCCAGCCGACGGCAAGTTTCAGCAGGAAAGGAAGCGCCGCCTTTTTTTCCGCCATCGTCCCGGTCAGCAGATCATCCACCGAGGAGATGAATTTATCATAAAATCCAAGTAAAAATGCGATCGTCCCGCCGGAAACTCCCGGCACGCTGTCGGCGACCGCCATGCACGCTCCTCTGATGATATCCATACTTATCATATGTATTGGACGTGCCTTCCATAATTATCGTTCGTTCTTTCTGTGTCGCAACCAAGTAATTTATTCCGCGAACGCCCAGATATATAAGAGAGATTCCCATGAAATATATTCTAATTCTGGCTGACGGTGCAGCAGACGAGCCTCTTGCAGAGCTTGGGGGCAAGACCCCGCTCGAAGCGGCAAATAAACCCAATATGGACAGGATCGCCCGCGAAGGAAGATGCGGCATGCTGAAAACGGTGGACGACTCGCTGTCCCCGGGATCCGATGTCGCCAATATGTCGATCCTCGGCTATGATCCGATGAAATACTATACAGGCCGCGGAGCGATCGAAGCGCTCAGCATGGGGATTCCCTTTAAAGAGGGCGACCTTGCCTACCGGTGCAATCTGGTCACGGTCGAGAATGGGAAGATGAAGGATTTCGCCGCCGGCCATATCACAAGTATTGAGGGAGCACAGCTTTTCGAGACGCTCAAAGAGAAGATTCCAGAAGCAGGCTGGTACTCCGGCGTCTCCTACCGAAATGTCATGATGCTTCCAAACGGCAAAGGATCAGATACGACCGCACCCCACGACATCGTCGGCGAGGTCATCAATGAGTATCTCCCGAAAGGTGAGGATGCCGAGCGTCTGATGAACTTCATCGTTCGGGCCTCCGATGCCTTCGAGAACCACCCGGTAAATAAGCAGCGTATCGCCGCAGGGAAAAACCCGGCGACGACGATCTGGCCGTGGAGCGGAGGGTCGAAGCCCGCGATGCCGCCCTTCTCTGAAAAATATCACAAGAAGGGAGCGGTCATCTCTGCGGTCGATCTGCTGTTCGGTCTTGCAAAATGCGCCGGCATGGAAGTCGTCACGGTCCCCGGAGCAACCGGGTATCTCGATACGAACTTCCTTGGAAAAGCACAGGCGGCAGTCGAGACCGCGAACGGCGATGCGGACTTCGTGTACATGCATGTCGAGGCAACCGACGAGGCAGGACACCTCGGAAGCTTGGAAGAGAAGATCAAAGCGATCGAGAATCTGGACAAGGCGATCGGGTATATCCTCGACAACTTCGACGGCTGCATTATGCTGATGCCCGACCACCCGACCCCGATCGCGAAAAAGACCCACACGAACGACCCGGTCCCGTTCGCGATCCGCGGACTCGGCGAGCCGGACGAAGTCTCTGTCTACACCGAAAAAGAGGTGCAGGCGAAGGGTTCCTACGGACTGATCCAGGCGGTCGATCTCCTGGATATGGTGTTCAAGGAGTAGGCGGATGCGGGAAGAGGTCACAGCCTTCATCGAAGCGTATGTGAAGGACGCTTCCTACTTACGAAAACCGCTGGTCGGTTTTGCCGACTGCGCTTCCCCGATGTTTCCGGCCCTGAAAAACGTCGTGATGCCGGGACATCTTATGCCGGCCGAGATCCTTTCCGATCCGACGGTCGTCATTTCCTATTTTTTGCCGTTTCAAAAGGAGGTTGCCCTTTCGAATGTTTCCGGGAGATACGCCTCGAAGCGTTGGACCGAGTGTTATGTCGAGACGAACCGGCTGATCGCTTACCTGAATGCCGCTTTGATCGATTATCTGAAGGATCGCGGATTTCGGGCAGCATATTCGGAGAATGCTATACATCTGGACGACCAGACCCTGATGAGCTGCTGGTCCCAGCGGCACGTCGCGGAGATCGCGGGTCTCGGGAAATTCGGTCTGAACAATCTTCTGATCACCCGGGTCGGTTCGTGCGGCCGGTTCGGTTCGCTTGTTACGGATCTGCCTATCACGCCGGATGTGCCGGAAACGGAAGAACGGTGTTTGTATAAGCTGACCGGCAAGTGTTTGAAGTGCGTGAAAAACTGCCCGACGGGAGCATTGACCGAGGACAAGTTTGACCGGTGGGTCTGCTTTTCGCTGTGTCAGGAAAATGAGATGCGATACGGGGCGAATGACTGCGGGAAATGCGCCGTGGATATCCCGTGCGGGTTTCTCTGAAAGGGTTTGGGCGGTGTTGGGGCGAGTTTAATTCGGGAAGGGTATGGCTGGTTGTGGACACAAGAGAAAAACCAACCGCGAATCGGCGCAAATCCGCCCTTCGGGCGAGATAATCGGATTTGCTTCTCCTCACTCTCGCAAGTCTCTCGCAAGGCAAAGCCTTGCTCGGCTGAGGCCTCCCCTGCGGGTCAGCCCGCCCTCGACTTGCTCGTCCCTTCATCGGGACCGTTCGGGCAAATCCTGTCGCCGCCCCAGCGGCTCCTTTTATTGATTGCTGTAAAAATGTATAATATATCAATACTTCGCGATACAAAAAGTAATCCTCGCGGTTTTTATAAGTTGCCACACCCCAATTAATACTACAGAGATTTCTATTGAATAATTTAGGGATAGCCAAAAATGAATCAAATACATGCTGCACAGGTCTCAAAGATCGCGAGTTTTATCTGGAATATTGCAGATGATTGTCTAAGAGATGTTTACTCCCGCGGAAAATACCGGGATGTAATTCTTCCAATGACGGTCATCCGCCGCATAGATGCAGTCCTTGAACCAACTAAGGAGAAGGTTATAGCACAGAAGAAGATGCTGGATAAAGCCAATATAAAGGCACAATCTGACGCTCTTTGTCTTGCTTCGGGTCAGGCATTTTACAATAGTTCACCATTTTGTTTGAAGGATCTGACATCTCGTGCAAAGCCTCAGCAGCTTAAGGCTGATTTTATTGCATATCTGGATGGATATTCTCCAAATATTCAGGAGATCCTGAATAAGTTCAAATTCAGAAATCAGATCGATACAATGATCGAAGCCGGTATTTTAGGGGCTGTCATTGAGAAGTTTGTGAGTTCAGAAATCAACCTGAGCATGAATGATATTCTGGATAAGCAGGGGGGAGTGAGAATGCCGGGTCTCGATAATCATATGATGGGGACTCTTTTTGAGGAGCTTTTGAGAAAGTTCAATGAAGAAAATAACGAGGAGGCCGGAGAGCATTTTACACCGCGTGATGTTGTTGAGCTGATGGCGGATTTGGTGTTCATGCCGATTGCTGATAAAATCGAGGACGGCACGTATCTTCTTTATGATGATGCGTGTGGTACCGGCGGTATGCTGACGGTTGGAGAGCAGCGTCTGAATGAACTGGCAATAAAATACAATAAAAAGTTCTCTGTGCATTTGTTTGGTCAGGAAACAGTTCCTGAGACGTATGCGATCTGCAAGTCAGATATGCTGTTGAAGGGTAAGGGCGAACAGGCTGAACATATTTTCTATGGTTCGACGTTGTCAAACGATGGATTTGCAGGGCACGAGTTTGATTTTATGATCTCAAATCCCCCGTATGGTAAGTCGTGGAAGACCGACGCTGAAAAGATGGGCGGTAAAAAAGATATTTCAGACCCGCGTTTTGTTGTTCTGCACAAAAACGAAGAGCTTTCTCTGATTCCTAGGGTGAGCGATGGTCAGATGCTTTTCCTTGCAAATAATGTGAGCAAGATGAAGAGTAAGACGAAGCTTGGAAGCCGTATTGCAGAGGTCCATAATGGTTCGTCTTTGTTTACAGGGGACGCCGGTTCTGGTGAGAGTAATTTCAGGCGTTATATTATTGAGAATGACTTGGTTGAAGCCATTATTGCTTTGCCTGAAAACATCTTTTACAACACAGGTATTGCAACATATATCTGGGTCCTCTCGAATAAAAAATCTGAATCACGCCGTGGAAAAGTTCAGCTGATCGATGCAACATCATTCAAGACCCCGCTTAGAAAGAACCTTGGTAAGAAAAACTGCGAAGTTTCATTTGAACAGAAGAACGAGATCGTTAAACTGTTAATCGACTTCAAAGAGAACGAATTTTCAAAAATTTTCAGGAACGAGGAGTTCCTTTACTGGAGCATCACTGTTGAAAGACCGAAAGTAGATGAAGCAGGAAATGTGGTGAAGGATAAGAAAGGTAGCCCGAAGGCGGATGCAGATCTGCGTGACGTTGAAATGGTTCCTTACGTGTATGAAGGAGGCATTGAGGCATTTATGAAAAATGAAGTGCTGCCGTATTCTCCGGATGCATGGGTCGACGATAAGAAGACAGAAACTGGATGCGAACTGAGTTTTACAAAGTATTTCTATAAGCCGGTCGAACTTCGTTCTCTTGATGAGATAGTTGCCGATATTCGTGCTCTTGAAAAGGAATCTGATGGTATGCTTGAAGACATCCTGAGGGATTAAAAAGATGCTGAAAGGTTATGAGGAGTATATGGATACTGGATATGATTGGATTCCTCAGGTTCCAAAAACATGGGAGCAAAGACCAATTCATTCAATTACAACTCTGTCTAACGAACGAAATGGAAAGAGAAAAGATTTGGAGCTTTTGTCTGTTTACAGGGAGTTTGGAGTAATCAAAAAATCATCCCGTGACGATAATCATAATGTTGAAAGTCAAGATTTGTCTAATTACAAGTATGTCAATTCAGGTTATCTTGTAATGAACAAAATGAAAATGTGGCAAGGTTCTCTTGGGATTTCACAATATGAGGGCATAGTCAGTCCTGCATATATTGTATGTAAAGTGGATCAAGATATAATTGGAAAATACCTCCATTATCTTCTTCGGTCATCTCACTTCAAGATATTTTACAATCGTATTTCATATGGTGTAAGAGTTGGTCAATGGGATTTACGATATAATGATTTGAAAAATCTGAAAATATATCTGCCAACATCCGACGAACAAAACCAAATCGTCCGCTATCTCAATGCAAAAGTCGCAAAAATCAACCGCCTTATTTCTGCAAAGAAAAAAGAGATCGCGCTGCTGAAGGAGTATAAGCAGGCAATAATTACAAGGGCGGTTACGAAAGGGATCTGTGCGGGCGTTCCCATGAAGGAGAGCGGGGTCGAGTGGATCGGGGAGATACCGGAGGGGTGGGAAGAAAGAAAATTGAAGTATTTATGCTCAATTAATACTGGGGACAAAGACACAATTAATCGAAATGATGATGGGTTATATCCATTCTATGTACGTTCTCCAAAAATTGAGCATATTGACACATATTCATTTGATGGAGAAGCAGTGTTAATGGCAGGAGACGGGGTTGGGGCTGGAAAAGTATTCCATTACGTTAGTGGCAAATTTGACTATCATCAAAGAGTCTACAATCTCCATTATTTCAAGGATGTATGTGGAAAATACATATATTATTATTTAAAAGAGAATTTCTGGAGAAAAATTGAGGAGGCAAGTGCAAAGTCTACCGTAGACTCAGTCAGACTTCCAATGTTATTAGAGTTCCCAGTTGTATTTGGTCAAATAGGTGAACAACAACAGATTGTTTCGTATCTCGACGCAAAATGCTCTGCTATCGACGCGACGATCCAGAAACGGGAGCTTGCTATCGAAAAGCTGACCGCGTATAATCAGAGCCTCATCTACGAGTGCGTCACAGGAAAAGTCGACGTTCGCGGGATACACGTTGAAGAAGTTCCGGAAGCTGAATTGATTGAGGAAATGGACGAAGAAATTGTTGCCGAGTTCGATGATGAAACATCCGAAGAAGAGAATACTGAATAAAATCACCCCAAACAATAATCTCTCACAACAACATATTATGAATTACTGATAACTTTTAAAGAAAATAACAATGCCAACCAACACAAAAGAAATCGGACTCGAAGACTTGATCGTACAACATCTCACAAGTCAGAACGGATACGAACTGGGGATCGCAAGTGAATATATCCGGTCTTCGGCCTTTGATGAAGGAAGGCTGTTTAGATTCCTTGAAACGACCCAGGGAACCAAACTCTCACAATACGGAATACTCGAAAGCGAGAAAAAAAGAGAACAACTTGCAACAAGAATACAAGGGGAAATTGAAAAACGCGGAACGATCGATGTACTCAGAAATGGTGTTAACTTCTATCCCGCTGGAAACATCGACCTCTACTACTTCCAGCCCTCAGAAAAAAATCCGGCTGCCAAAGCAAACTTTGAAAAAAATATCTTCAGTGTAACAAGACAACTGATGTATGCCCAGAGCGGCTCAAATGAAGCTCTCGACTTCTGCATATTCATCAACGGACTCCCGGTAATAACCGCTGAACTCAAAAACCAGTTCACCCATCAGAATTACGAAAACGCGATCGAACAATACAAAAAAGATAGAAATCCCCGTGAATTACTGTTTCACTTTGGAAGATGCATAGTTCACTTCGCAATTGATGACAGTGAAATTCACATGTGTACAAAACTGGAAGGCCAAAACTCCTGGTTCTTACCCTTCAACAAAGGATACAAAGACGGAGCCGGCAACCCCCCAAATCCCGCAGGACTCAAAACAGACTACCTCTGGACCCATACACTCACAAAAAATGAACTATCCGACATCATAGAAAACTATGCTCAGATACTTGAAGAAAAAGATCCTGACACAGGAAAAACAAAACGAAAACAAATATTCCCCAGATACCATCAGCTGTCAGTCGTCAGAGCCTTACTCGCCGACGCAAAAGAAAACGGAGTCGGGAAAAGATACCTCATTCAGCACTCCGCAGGAAGCGGAAAATCCAACTCCATAGCCTGGCTTGCTCTTCAAATCGTATCACTTGAAAAAAATGGGAAAGCACTCTTCGATTCTGTCATCGTAATTACCGATAGAGTCAACCTCGACAACCAGATAAAAGGAACCATCAAAGGCTTCACCCAGATGTCGAATACCATTGGTCATGCAGAGAGCGCCGAAGATCTAAGAAAACTCCTGACCAACGGAAAAAACATCATTATCTCAACAATTCACAAATTCCCCTACATATTAGACAGCATTAAAGACGAACACAAAGGACAGAACTTCGCGATCATAATAGACGAAGCACATTCAAGCCAGAGCGGAAGGATGGCTGGATCAATGAACGTGGTTCTGAACAGCGCCCCTGAATACGAAAACGAAACAGAATCCATTGAAGACATAATCAACAACATAGTTGAAAAACGGAAAATGCTCAAAAATGCAAGCTATTTTGCATTTACCGCCACACCCAAAAACAAAACACTCGAAACATTCGGTGTTCCCTACGAAGACGAAGGAAAAATCAAACACAGACCTTTCCACGAATACACCATGAAACAGGCAATTCAGGAAGGATTCATCCTTGACGTTCTTCAGAATTACACACCTGTAAAAAGCTACTTCAAACTTATAAAGAAAGTTGAAAATGATCCTGAGTTTGACAAAAGAAAAGCCCTGAAAAAATTAAAGGCACTCGTGGAAAGAGACATTTATCCAATCTCTCAGAAAGCAGAGATCATCGTTGAACACTTCCACACACAGGTGATTTCACCCGGGAAAATTCATGGAAAAGCCCGGTGTATGGTTGTCTGCAGGGACATCGACGCAGCTATAAAATACTACAACACAATAAGCAAAGCCCTTGAAAACAGAAAAAGTCAGTACAAAGCAATAATAGCATTTTCCGGCGAAAAAGAGATCGCCGGAGAAACATTCACCGAATCATCAATAAACAAATTCCCAAGCAGTCAAATCGAAAAGAAATTCAAAGAAGAACCTTATCGTTTCTTAGTAGTTGCAAACAAATTTCAGACCGGATACGACGAACCTCTTCTTCATACGATGTACGTTGACAAACCTCTCTCTGATATAAAAGCAGTCCAGACGTTATCCAGACTCAACCGGGCATACCCTGGCAAATATGATACATTCGTCCTTGACTTTTTCAATGACAGCGATATAATCAAACAAGCCTTTGACAGATATTATAAGACCACCATACTCTCTGATGAAACAGATGTAAACAAACTCTATGATTTAATTAGAGAGATGGAAGATGCTGAAGTATTCACAACCAATGACGTGAATAAAGTTGTCACTGATTATCTCAGCGGAGTAGAAAGAAACAGATTTGATCCAACACTTGACTCCTGCGCTGCAAACTATGAAAATTATCTTGATCTGGACGGTCAGATTAAATTCAAGAGCTCAGTAAAATCATATCTGAGGACATATGGATTCCTTGCTTCGATTCTCCCTATTGGAAATCCAGAGTGGGAAAAACTATCAATCTTCCTGAATTATCTGCTGCCAAAATTAAAGTCACCTGATGATGATGATCTCGCAAAAGGCATTCTGAGTGCGGTTGATCTGGAAAGTTATCGTGCTGAAGCTTTGACAACAATAAATATAATCCTCGAAGATGAAGACGCTGAAATAAATCCGATCCCGACAAAAGACCCTAAAGGAATAGTTGAGCCTGAAATGGATCGCTTATCACACATATTAGAAGAGTTCCAGAATCTCTGGGGTAACATCAAATGGAATGATAAAGACAGAATTATCAGAGACATCAAAGAAATTCCGGGACGTGTTGCAAAAGATGAAGCCTATCAGAATGCAATCAAAAACTCTGACAGAGAAAATGCACGTCTGGAAAGTGAGAGAGCACTGAAGAAAGTAATTGATTCTATGATTGAAGATAATTTGGAACTTTACAGATTATATGTCGATAATCTATCTTTCAGGAAGGAGTTGGAGAGTCTGGTTTTCAACGCAACCTATGAGAAAGACTGCTCAAAAGCATAGTTTCTGGAGTTAATCCTCTCACCATTTAACACTTTTAATATCCAAAATCAGCCATCCATCTGTCTATTTTTCTACTATCTTTCACTCCTCCTCACAGGAGCCGCTGGGGCGGCGACAGGATTTGCCCGAACGTTCCCGATGAGGGATGAACCGGCGGGACGATAAGGACCGCCGAGTTCAAGTGAGGAAAAGCAAATCCGATTCTGGGAGCAAGCCAAAGGCTTGCGGGATTCGCGCCGATTCGCGGTTGGTTTTTATCTCTTGTGTCCGCACTAATGCCGTACACGAAATCGAAGTACATCTCAACGTATGTCAGTTTTTTCGGTTGAGATCACGTAGCGTATATCCCATCTAAAAAAATGTAAAAAAAAGAAAAAAAATTAGTCCTTCTTTTCAGGGACTTCTTCGTGGTGTGCTTCCTGATATCTCTTCATCTCGAGATTGCGGAGCTCAACTCTCCGAACCTTTCCGGAGATCGTCTTTGGAAGCTCCTCCACGAACTCGATCGCACGCGGATACTTATACGGGGCGGTCGTCGTCTTGACATGGTTCTGCATCTCTTTGATCAGAACATCGGATCCCTTATATCCGTCTTTTAAGACGACAAACGCCTTGATGATCACGCCGCGGATCGGGTCGGGGCTGCCGACAACTGCCGACTCTTTGACTGCCGGGTGCTCGATCAGCGCCGACTCGACTTCTGCCGGAGAAACACGGTATCCGGACGACTTGATCATATCATCGTCGCGGCCCATGAACCAGAAGTAGCCGTCTTCATCGACCGTCGCCTTGTCTCCCGTGTAATACCAGCCGTTGATAAACACCTTCGCGGTTGCCTTCGGGTCATCCAGATATTCCGTAAACAGACCGACCGGTGAGGGGTCGCTCGTCTTGATCGCGATCCTGCCCTCGACTCCCGGCGGGACCTTGTTGCCCATATCGTCGTGCAGTTCGATCTTCCAGCCCGGAGCCGGTTTGCCGATCGAACCGGGTCTGACTTCCATGCACGGGAACGTGCCGATCACGGTCACCGTTTCCGTCTGACCGTATGCCTCGTAGATCTTCTTGCCGGTGCCTTCTTCCCAAACCCGGTTGACCTCCGGGTTCAGCGTCTCGCCTGCAGAGAGGCAGTGACGCAGCTCGGAAAAGTCGAAGGTCTCCAGATCCGCAAGGATCAGCATACGGTAGATCGTCGGCGGGGCACAAAACGTCGTGATCTCGTATTTCTCGATCAGCGGCAGAAGCTCCGTCGCGTTGAACTTCCCGCGGTAGTCGTAGACGAAGACGCAGGCGCCTTCCATCCACGGACCATAGAACTTACCCCACGAGGATTTACCCCAGCCCATATCGGCGACCGTGAAGTGGAGATCGTTTTCCGTCAGATCATACCAGAACCTGCCGGTCACGATGTGGCCGAGCGGATAGGCATGATTGTGCAGCACCATCTTCGGGTCCGCGGTCGTTCCCGACGAGAAGAAGATGAGCATAGGGTCCGTCGCTTTGGTGCGAACGCTCCGGACGATCGAACTGAGCTTGGTCGAGGCACGTGCCGGGTGAATCAGTTCCTTCTGATAGTTTATCCATCCGGGCGCATCGCCGTCCGTTAAGAATTTGACATGCAGGGACGGGCAGTCGTTTGCGATCTCCTCGATCTTCCAGGCATTCTCGGTGTTCGTGACGATCATCTTGAATCTGCCCTGGTTTATTCGGTATTTGAGGTCATGAGGAGTTAGAATGACCGGGGACGGGCAAATCACTGCGCCGATTTTGATTGCAGCAAGAGCAAAGGTCCACCACTCGGGGACACGCGGCAGGAGCAGCATGACTCTGTCGCCTTTGCCGATATGCTGTTTGAACATCATATTCGCGATCTGGTTGGACAGATTCATCATCTGCCGGAAGGTGTAGTATTTTTCCTTTCCTTCCTGGTTTGTCCAGATCATGGCGAGTTTATTTCGATCTTTTTTCGCCCATGCATCTACAACGTCGAAGCCGAAGTTGTAATACTCAGGCACCGCAATAGAGAACGTGGAATAGGTTTCCTCGTAGTCCATCATGTTGTGGGGCACAAATCCCTCGGATTTATGCTCGCGTTCGGCCGGACGATTACTGCGCCCGGCTTTGCGTGCCGTTTCGGTCATGGGGTTATAGTTTGCTTTATTTTATCATAAAGATAGAGGTGGGTTTTTTCACGACGGAAAAAAGAATGTCAGAATTTTGTATAATAGGTTTTGTGCTGCTGCCAGCCGGGATTCATGGTCCTGCGGCCCGGAGCATATTCCCATGAGTATTTTATTGCGCCGGTAACGAACTTTTTTGCCTCTAATACGGCATCCCTGACCGGATAGCCGAGAGCGATGTGGGCCGCGATCGCGGACGCATAGCAGCAACCCGATCCGTGAACGTCCGTGAAAGGCGCGACTTCCCCTTCGACCAGCATGATGCCGTCTTTGTCGGCAAAGACGTCGGTCCCGAGCCGGAAATGTGCGTGGCCGCCTTTGATCACCGCGGCCTTTGCCCCGTGATCTATGAACCAGTATGCCGCCTCTTCCATCGACTCAGACCCGGTGATGGTGATTCCCGAAAGGGCCGCGGCTTCGGGGATGTTCGGAGTTATCACGGTGGTCCGCGGCAGAAGTTCGGCAACGAGCCGCTCCTGGCCCGCCTCGTCGAGAAGCCGGTATTCTTTTGTCGCGAGAAGCACCGGGTCGACGACGAGGTTTCGCCCTTCGGGAATGGAGGCGGCAACGATATTCACCGTCTCCGCATTTTTGAGCATGCCCGTTTTGTAGCAGCCGATAGGGAAATCCTCTTCGAGGGCGTCGATCTGCTTTTTGATGAAGGCGGCGGGAACGCTCGATGAATCGAGAACGTGCGTGGCGTTCTGGGCGGTCAGGGCCGCGATCACGGTCATCCCCCAGACGCCGCAGGCTGCCATGGTTTTCAGGTCGACCTGGATCCCTGCGCCGGCGGAGGGGTCGGAGCCTGCGATCGTGGCGGCGAAGGCCATCGTATTTTCGCGGGAATTCATATCAGATATATTAGTGTGCTCCTTTGAAAAAATAGTTCTTCGGGAGTTTAACCTCATGTCTTTATGGTCTGTCCCTTCACATCTATTTTGTATGGACGTGGAAGGCTTCGTTCGGCGGAGCATGCATAAGGATATCCCTGAAGGGGAGATCGAGAAACTTCTTCAGGAACGCATTCTGGATATAAAGAATATTGATGACGGGTTTGCACGGGATTTCGCACGGGCCGTCATCGAAGAGGTGAAGGTGACGAGCGGGCTGAAAGGCGATCTGTTCGAATACGAACACGCCGGCGTTTCGATGGGCGAGTTCGGTGTGGGCTCCCGCGGCTCGGGAGACTTTTACGCCCACCGAAAGATCGCCCACGTGATCGGGCAGACCTCCGCACAGGTCGGCGTCGATCAGATGGATGACGGCGGGGTCGTCGAGGCGAATGGCCAGTATATTATTACGACGGTGGACGGGATGCACTCGCGCCTGTCGGATTTCCCGTTCCTTGCGGGATTCCATGCGACCCGGGCGACGCTTCGCGATGTGTATGTGATGGGTGCCCGCCCGGTGGGGCTGATCTCGGACGTGCACATCGCTGACGACGGTGACGTGGCGAAATTGTTCGACTATACGGCAGGTATCACGACGGTTTCGGACGCTTTGGGCGTGCCGCTTGTTGCAGGCTCGACGCTTCGGATCGGCGGGGACATGGTTCTCGGCGACCGGATGACGGGATGCGTGGGCGTTGTGGGCGTGGCAAATCACGTGACGGCCCGCAGGTCTTCGGTTCCGGGGGATGTTCTTTTGATGACGCGGGGAGCAGGCGGCGGAACGATCGCGACGGCGGCGTTGTATTCCGGGAACGCGGACGTGGTCGAGGAGACGATCAATCTGCATTTCCTGAAAGCCTGCGATGCGTTGATCCGGTCGGATGTGTTCCCGCATATCCACGCGATGACGGATATTACGAACGGGGGTCTCCGGGGCGATGTGTTCGAGATCGCGGAAACGGCGAAAGCGACGGTCGTTGTCGAGGATGCGCCGCTTCGGGGTCTTATCGCGCCGAAGGTGCTTGCTTTGCTGGATAAGCTGGGCATCGATTATCTGGGCGTGAGTCTGGATGCCCTTCTCGTGATCGTGCCGCCGGAGTATGCGGATGAGGTCATCCGGGTCGTCGGAACGGCGGACGTTCCGATGGAGCGGATCGGGTTCGTGCGTGAGGGTCCGGGTGTTTCCCGCCTGATCAAGGACGGTGTGGAGGGAGAGTTCCTGCCGAAGTTCCGTGAGGCTCCGTATACGCCGGTGAAGAAGGTGGTGGACCGGCCGGGCAGGGACTTCGAGGAGATGAAGAAGGGTATCGACCGGGCGGCGGACGCGGCACGGGCGAAGAAGGAACGGGTGCTGAAGAGACTATTATAAGCGGACTGATCCATAGGGGGCGATCTCACCGGAGCGAATATCTGATTTGCGATTGCGAGTTCCTCGCAGAGTAGAGATGAGACCCCCGGATTAAATTAGGATATTTCCACCGCGTCGGGCTCCACGCCGAAGTCGCCCGCCCGCACCCCACAAATAACCAAAGAAGAATCTCTTTTTTCTTTAATCGGTGTGAATTTGCCAGAATATATTATCGGGGTGCGGGGCCGCGACTCCGGCGCGGAGCCCGACGCGGTGGAAATATCCTCTATGTTGGATTCAGGAGAAGAGGCAGACATTGACATTTTGGAATATTCATTGAATTCGTGTTTGCGATATACAATCTAAAAATGATTTGAGTGCCCGCGAGGGGCACGACCCGGTCCAGGACGGCCTTGTCAATGCTCTTGTCATTTCAATCCACGTGCCCACGGGGGGCACGATAGTAGATTCGCGTAATTTCGATACGGTTCCGTAATTTCAATCCACGTGCCATCTTGGACACGACTCATATATTTTTGCCTATGTATCCAACATGGACAAAAAATTTATTCTTATTTTCAGAATCGGAAAAAAGATTTGAACCTGTTCTTTCTCTATTATTATCTTCCCTCGAAAATTTCAGGTTTCAGTCCCTCAAGATCATCAATTTTAATAGCATAATCATCAACGGACATCGGGGTTTCTTTCCTCTTTTCTACGTGTAATGTTCTGTGGACCTTTGCTGAAGAATACTGTCCACTCTTTGAGTTATGTTTCCACCATGCTACTTGAACGACTTCCATACTTCCTTCCGGGCGGGCGGATGAGGCATCATTCTCAAACAATGTCATTAAAGCCTCTTTGATAGACTCGGCATCCTCATCAGAGAACCCTGTTTTTTCGGCAAGCTGACAATTGATACTGCCGTAAAACACATATAAACCAAAATCGACACGGTGTTTCAGACCCATCGTATCAGAACCACGCTTATATGGATTCTTTTTGTCAGTTTCACCATTCACACTTTTGACGATCTGCTGAGAGGTAATTTCCACTGCATCTACGCTGAATGCCGGGTGAACTGAAACTGGGCCGCGGATCCCGATTGAGACGCATCCCTCCTCCCCATCTTCGGATTCGGAATCATTCTTCTGCTCATTCTTATTTTTTTTATTCTGTTTCTTTCCCTTGTAGGCAAATACCTGACCAAAACTTCGGACATCTATCCATTCTTTGCAGGCAATTTTTTCAGCGTCATCCTTTTTGTTATCAGCTAATGCCGTTTTGAAGGCCTCACAACCATCCGCACGGTCCTTTAAACTCAGGAAAGAATCTGTTCTGCGGTCCAGAGACTGAACAAAAACGGGTTGCCCCATATCCTGTAACCGGTTTCTCAGCTTCCGCTTAATGCAGACGTCGGACATTTCGCCGATCCCGGCGAAGTTTGTACGCGGACAGTTGCCATTCAAAGGATCTCCGTTCGGATTCGCATTCTTTGCCGAAATAACTACTGCAAAATCAATTTTGTTGTTAAGTGCTGTCATGTTAATTACCTCCATTTGTAGAATCATCGTCAGTTATCTGTTCCGCCTCAAGTCTGGCCGTTTTCTTTGCTATCGCTTCTTTTCTCTCCTTATCGAACTGAGTCAGCTGGCTCTGGTAGCCAAGCAGATAGATGGGAGTGAGCGCCTCATCCGAAAAGCCGTCCGGCTGGATTTTAAACAGGTCAAGTATCGCATTCATGTCTGCTTCAAGTCTGTTCCCGAGCGAATTCGGGCTTGTAGTTCGAAACTTAGCCATATAAGGTAGAAGTTTTTCATAGAGCTTTTCCCATGTTTCAGCTGGATGCTGGCGGAATCTTGGAATCATCCGCTCGGCATTTGTTTGCCGATAACCATTTCCGCTGCTTTTTATCGAAAATTCTTCGATCGTTCGTGCATACGCGAGTAACCTGCCAAACAGATAATTTCGGTCGGTTTGCATTATGTCTAAATCCATTTTCCATACCTCATTGTAATGTTCGAAATCATTTCTTTCATTTTTTTGGTCATTGTAATACTTTCTGATCAATGCACACGCAATGTTCAGCGTTTTATTCGTTTCCCACTGTTTGTCCGATTTTCCTGCAAGGATCAGTCTTGCCGCACGATTGGCGGAGGAATGAACTAAATCATAAGGGATCGGTTTTCCCTCAATGATGCAGGGCATAATCCTCGAAACAGTTGCCTTCTTTATTTTTTTGGTTGATTCGGTTTCTCTGCCGTATGCTGCAAAGAAAATATCATTCGGCGTCGGAACCCCGGTAATTGCTATACTTTTCCCCTCTTTCTCTCCATTATTTTTCTTTACATAATAGATTGGATACCATTTTGTTGTCTGATACCAGTGACAAATACGTTTCAGAAATTCTGAACCCGCCAACTCCTGATAATAGGTAATGGAAAGACGACCCTTTGCTCCGTTCGTGGAATCAAGACCTATGACCACGACACTCGAGTCAGGAGTAAGTGACTGCGAATAACCGGAAAGAGCTGTGATCATACGTCGAGCAAATCCTTCGGCAGTATCCGGGAGTTGCTCATCTGCCGGGATATTTGCATAAACATCATCCGGATCCCAGATTGCGGGAATGGGCTGATCTTTGGTTCCCCATACAACAAATACCTGATCTCCATTTTTATACCCCTGTTTGTCTATCAGCCATTTCAAAGCTTTATGTGCCTTTTGCGAGACATCGTAACTGAGACATAATGCTTCATCTCTTGTGGCGAACCGTCCGCGGAAAGTAAAATTCGATTCATCAGTTCCAGAGATAAGATATGCTCCATCACCTGGTCTGCGAACGGAACGTGGACTTAGACGGGACACAGGGAGAGATTTTCCCGATGCATAACAGAGGGACTGAGGGCCTTTGCCAATCACCGAATTCAGATAATACGCAATATATCTGTTACGAAGGGAGACATCTTTCCATCCTTCCTGGACATCGCCTTCATAGATATTAAATCTCACATAGAAATTCTGAGGACTACTCTCCATTTTTTCGTTGAGTAAGTGTGCATTCCTGAGGTCAGAAATGATCGTCCCTTTTTTCACATACCTTAAAATTGCCTGAGCTTTGGGGTGGGAATATTCCGATTCACACCAGTCTTCAAGCTGAATCAGATATTTCTCAAAAAAATTTCCATCATTCTTCTTTGTATCTTGGAAATCTGGAGCAAGATACTTAAGATTATCAAATAACGGATGAGGGGTATTCCCACTACTGCGTGCTTCCGACTCCATAGTACAGGGAATAATGATAGTCTTTGTCTCTTTCGGCGGGTCTATCGATACAGACTGAAAAGTACCATCCTCATCGATCGTTATCTCGATCTGAGTTTTTTGCGCGGTATGTCCAATTGGCAAAAGCGGCGCGTTGCCATCTGCATTGTCGATACCGACGGTATTTCCACAGTTCTCATATGTCTCGTAGAGTTTGGTTATCCAGGTCATATTTCCTCTGCCAACTCCTGGACCGACTGAAGATTATCTCCGATCGTAAACCTCTTCAGGCTGTAGTTTTTAATTTCCCGGGTAAATGTGCATTCACCTGGTGGAATGAAATCGATGACACCCCTCTTCATAACCGGATTCCAGAATCTGGCAATAAGTTTCCCATTCCCGCCTTCATCGGGATAGGTGAAGCCGTGAAACATTGTGCCAAAAGCGAGTTCGGAACAATCATCATATGCCCCCGGATCCCCGCCGAATGTGCATGGTTCAACATACCCCTGACATTCCCGTGTTCCAAGAAAAATATCACGTCTGCCGCCTTTTTCAATCATTCTTTTTGCAATAGAATGATGTTTGTTTTCATCTCTGTCTTTTTCAAGTTCAGGTCGGTCGTAATTCCAGTCAAAGTGTGCCCTAACCTGATATCTTACATCAGTAAGATACGTGTAGATCGCAAGTTCATTTTCACTGGATGTGTATTTGATCGGGCGTATCCCTTTTGACTGGGTCTGGATCTGATTCATCACACGTACCGAGTCAATATACCACACAAAGGTGGGTTTCCAGTACACGCTTTCTAAAATCCCTTTCAATGCCTGATAGGTCGGGATCTGATAGGTGAATTTCTCCCCGCCAACACGTGTGAGCGGATCTGAAAATAGGGCCAGCTTGCCGTAAACCTGAAACTCGACGGTGTTTCTAAATATCACGTTTCCTTCTCTCCTCCTTAGAGTAAGCTTAAAAAATTAATTCTGCATCACTTGAGGAGATCACGCCGTACTCTTCATCATAGGAAATCGACGATGTGTTGAGAGTGTAGGATCCGGTATCCCCAATAGGCGATATATCTTCCTTAGTGAGTAATTGCTCCAAATCACCATAAAGGTTTACTGAATATTGCTGAGCTTTCTTTAAAAGTCGGAGTTTTTCCGTATATGATGCTTTACTCCCAAGTTCCCTGATGATATCGCTACCTTCATCATAGGGCACAATTACGGTTGTTGTGTTCTGATCAATCACCTCAAAAAATTTTCCGGCAGTAGAAAAAGCCTGACAAAGATAATAGGGGGACTGACGGGTCTGCAGGTGCTGATCTGTATTGTATGCCTGAATGCTTTTCTCGTTTACTGATAGAAGTTCAAATATTGATCGACCAAGCGGAAGATCCATTTGTTTTTTGCTTATCATCTCTTTGGTAATTGGATATCCCATTTCCCCATCCCGCGAGGTAAAATACTTTTGATAATAGGTATCGATCATCTTCTGGGATAGGATATCATTATCGAATCCCGCAGGATTTTTGGCAAAATCACTCAGAACATGCTCTGCGCTTTTTTTCCCGAGGTCAATGTCTTTGAGTCCTGAGAGTTTTTCATCAGAACTGTTTACGATGAATACATCCCGACATTGGACATCGCCATTACGATTGCATCTTCCTGCCGCCTGGGCAATACTATCGATTCCGGCAGCGGAACGGATGACGCAATCAAAGGAGATGTCCACTCCGGCTTCTATCAACTGAGTGCTTACGCAGATCATCCGGTGATTCTTTATCTTAAGATCGTCTTTTATCCTCTCCAGGCGGTTCCGACGATGTGCCGGGCATAAATTAGTGCTTAAATAATAGAGAGAGAGATCTTTGTAGGTAGTGAAATCAGTCAGTTTTTTCGCAGATAAATGTGCATAGAGATTTTTCACTGCAGTTTTCGTATTGAGAATGACCAGAATCTTCTCATTATTCTCTAGCTTATCTTCCACAAATTCCGCAAGTTCAGGGGCAGAGTATCCATTCTGCAAACGTTCATCGCAGACATTGGTTCTCCGAAACTTGCCGAAATCGACTGATACCATATCGGCAGGAGCCGACAGGCGTATCGGGGGATTGACTTTATCGAGTTTCGGCTGTGTTGCGGTGCAGAGAATGATCGTAGTTCCGCATATTTCTGAGAGGAAATTCAGAGCTGTATTAAACATGCGAAGACATTTTACCGGAATCATCTGGACTTCATCAAAAATTATAATACTGTTTGCGAGATTGTGCATCCTCCTGATTGAACCAGCTTTTCCGAGAAACAAGGTATTGAGCATCTGGACCGTTGTTGTAAGAATGATTGGGGAATCCCATCTCTCGGTAAGCAGACGATAGTTTCGTCCTTCATCAGCGCCGGTTATACTTTCATCGTTTTCATCAAGAGGATCTTCATAGACCAGATTCGAATGATGTTCCAGAATCAAATCATCTTCACGGAGAGCTTCGCGGATAACCTTAGCATTCTGATCAATGATCGTAGTAAAGGGAATTACGTAGAATATCCTTTCTTTGTTCCATTCTGCGGCATGAGCCAAAGCATAACGCAGACTGGAGAGAGTTTTTCCTCCCCCGGTTGGTACATTCAGTCGGTAGATACCGCTGGTTTTTTTCCCGAATGCCTTACAGGAAAGCGAGATTTCTTTTCTTAATTCATCAATATCGTATATTATGGGTTTTTGATCCAGGAATTCATCCAGATTTTCTGCAAGTTTTTCCCATTTCTCCACAGCGATTTTCGGTGTATCTTTAGTGACGATGTTATCTTCAAAACAAAATGAATCGAAACGGTCTGCATCTATGACGCAGCTTAGAAGATACCGGGCCAGCATTCCCCTGGTAAATGTGATTTCATCTCCGGATATCCCTAATCTGGATCTGTTTTTTTCATTGAAGGTTTTGACTTCATCTACCGCTTTGAGAAACAGGGTTTCCAACTCATCTTGGGATACGCAGTCATTTTCAAAGTTGTGTATGCTTTCTTCAAAATAGATTTCTTTTTCAGGGTTAATCCTCTTGAAAAATAGATCCTGTCCTTCCAGATCAATGCAATCGATCAAGCCGCCATGGTGGGAACAAATACCCAGTGCTATGAGTTGTGCAGTGAATCTTTCAAAATTATCGGTTGATTTATCATATTTTTCAAAAATATATTTTGCCCCGGCGGTTGAGTGATTTATTTTTCCCCGATAGCGTTTTCTGATCTCCGGATCATTGATTTTCAGATATTCCTGAAACTCCTGTTTTGCCTTTCCCGTATCATGAAGTAAACCACATAACGCTGCGAGATTTGGACAGCCGATTCCTTCTCCATATCCTTTACAGAGATCGGAGACCGTTGTGCTGTGTTCAGCTAATGTTTGTTCCAGCTTTGTTTCATGATTAATATGGGCAAGGTACATAATTTTTCCAAGTAGTATCACTTTATCCTGCATAAACGAAGTAGTTTTGCAAAAACTTACTGAAATTCGAAACGAGATAAAATTCTATAGTACTTCCCGGGATACTTTGAAGTATTCTCACTCTGTATTATCCATTATGAACCCGGACGACTACCTCATGTTAAGCGGGATCCAGCATTACGCCTTCTGTCCGCGTCAGTGGGCACTGATCCACGTAGAACAACTCTGGGCGGAAAACTCACTTACTTTCTCGGGAAAACTGATGCACGACAATGCCGACGATCCCTTTTTCGTGGAGGCGCGGGGCGATACCCTCGTTTCCCGCAGCATTCCACTCGTATCCCACAATCTGAAAATCTATGGGATCGCCGACGTCGTCGAGTTTCACCGCTCGCCATCCGGGGTACGTATTGCAAACAGAGACGGATTTTGGGAGGTCGTCCCCATTGAATACAAACGCGGAAAGAAAAAAGCGGATGACTGTGACGAGGTCCAGCTCTGCTGTCAGGCGATCTGCCTCGAAGAGATGTACGAAACGGAAATTCCTGCCGGATATCTGTATTACGGAAAAACCCGGCATCGAACGGAGGTGATCTTTGACGAAGAATTACGGGAACGTGTCGTGTCTCTTATTCGGGAAATGTATGCACTCTACGAAAACGGGATCACGCCCGCTGCCGAGCTGAAAAAGCAGTGTGACAGTTGTTCGATCCGGGATCTTTGCGTTCCAACTATATCTTCACGAAAAAAATCAGTCGACCGGTATCTTGATTCGGTACTACAGGGGTATTCTCATGAGAAAACTACGTAATGTTTTGTATGTGACAAATCCCAAGTCCTATCTTTCGCGGGACGGGGAAAGTATCGTTGTATCCGTTGAAAACCAGGAACTTGCCAGAGTCCCGATCCGTAATCTGGAGGGGGTCGTTTGTTTCGGGTATATGGGGGCAAGTCCGGGGATGATGGCGCTCTGCACGGAAAATGATGTGGGCATGTGTTTTGTTTCGCCTTATGGAAAATTTATGGCACGGATCGGTGGAAATGTTTCGGGAAATGTGCTGCTCCGGAAACGTCAGTACGCCGTTTCGGATGATGAGGAAGCATCGAAAAAGATCGCGGCATACTGCATTCTCGGGAAACTGATGAACTGCCGGACGGTCCTTCAGCGGTTTTCCCGCGATTATCCGGATATGGTGTCGAGGGAGTTCGAGCAGAATTTCAAACGGCTGTCTGAGGGGATCCTCCAAATCCGAGCTGGGACCTGTGGTTCGCTGAATGAGCTGAGAGGCTTTGAGGGGATCCTGTCTAAGTATTATTTTCACAGTTTCAATGATCTGATCCTGTCAACGGAACCGGAGTTCTCGTTTGAAAACAGGTCAAGGCGTCCTCCTCTGGATCGGGTGAATGCATTGCTTTCATTTTCCTATACGCTGATCGCGGCTGATTGTGCGTCTGCTCTGGAGTCGGTGGGTCTCGATCCGCAGGTCGGTTTTTTGCACCGGGTCCGGCCTGGAAGACCAAGTCTGGCTCTCGATCTGATGGAGGAGTTTCGCCCGTATCTTGGCGATAGGTTTGTGCTGAGTCTCATCAATAATCGGGTGGTGAAAGCCGATGATTTCGCGGTGAAGGAGAACGGAGCGGTTTTGCTGACGGATGATGCCCGAAAGACGGTCCTGCAGGCATGGCAGAAGCGAAAGAAGGAGGAGGTCATGCATGGGTATCTGGAGGAGAAGATGCCTGTGGGTCTTTTGCCCTATGCCCAGGCGATGCTTCTCGCCCGTTTTCTCCGGGGAGATATCGACGGGTATCCGCCGTTTGTGGTGAGGTGAGAGATGTTTGTTTTGGTTACGTATGATGTGAATACGGAGACGCCGGAGGGAAGACGCCGGCTTCGCCAGGTGGCACGGATCTGTAAAAATTACGGGGTCAGGGTGCAGAATTCGGTGTTTGAGTGTGTAGTGGATTCAGTGCAGCTGATGGAGTTGAAGTTCAAGATAGGAGAGGTTATTAATTCTGAGACGGATAGTGTTAGATATTATAATCTCGGAAAGCAGGGCAGGGATCATGTTGAGCATGTGGGCGCAAAGCCGGGTTTGAATGTGGATGATGCGCTGATTTTTTGAATCTTTTTTTCGCGAAGGTGTTGTGCCCATGATTTTTCCGGGGGGTTCGCGGTGTCTGCAGTTTTTGGTTTGTTTTTTGGTGTGAGTTATTTCTGATTTATTTCCATATGAAAATCCACGTTTGCGTGTGGAATCTTCTTCAGAGGGGGAAGGGAGAGGATTATATGCGTGGAGTTATAGTATATTAGATTTAGAGTCGTGCCCCCGTGGGCACGTGGATTGAAATGCTGCGAGGATATTCTGTTCGCGCTGGATCAGAGTCGTGCCCCCGTGGGCACGTGGATTGAAATCCAAATTCAAAGGCATGAACTGGGTGATCCGACCTGTCGTGCCCCCGTGGGCACGTGGATTGAAATTGTTGTTTTCAAAATTATCGCATTAACTAATCTATCATCTTGTCGTGCCCCCGTGGGCACGTGGATTGAAATTGTTGTCTCTGACGACCTCTTCGCGTGGCAAAAGTCGTGCCCCCGTGGGCACGTGGATTGAAATGATACGATTGAATCCAAAGCCACGACGATCAAGTCGTGCCCCCGTGGGCACGTGGATTGAAATTACCGGTAATACATACGTCGCTAAACAGTGGTAGTCGTGCCCCCGTGGGCACGTGGATTGAAATACAGTGTATGTACCTGAATATCCTTGAACTGTAGTCGTGCCCCCGTGGGCACGTGGATTGAAATATACTGGGCGCCGTATCCGGACACAACCGCCCCGCGTCGTGCCCCCCGTGGGCACGTGGATTGAAATTTGCGATCTGATTATAAGACATACCTTTTTTATGTCGTGCCCCCCGTGGGCACGTGGATTGAAATATATATATGGTGTTGGAATCATCAAAACCATCAGTCGTGCCCCCCGTGGGCACGTGGATTGAAATCAAGACAAAGAGGACAAAATGACAACCGATCCCGGTCGTGCCCCCCGTGGGCACGTGGATTGAAATCTGTTTCCTTCGGTGGGACTGGTGCCACATCTGAGTCGTGCCCCCCGTGGGCACGTGGATTGAAATATCTCCTTTCTTGTATAGTAATAATAGTATTCAAGTCGTGCCCCCCGTGGGCACGTGGATTGAAATATGTCTTCTTTGTTCTGTGTCATTCTAATCTCCAGTCGTGCCCCCCGTGGGCACGTGGATTGAAATCTTCGACGCCTGATATACCGTTAAGTTTAGACGTCGTGCCCCCCGTGGGCACGTGGATTGAAATCAAGACTCGCGTATAGATATAGCCGAAATATAGTCGTGCCCCCCGCGGGCACGTGGATTGAAATGAATCTGAGTTCATGCCGCGGGTAAAGCGGTATCGTCGTGCCCCTTGTGGGCACGTGGATTGAAATCTCAACATCAACGAGGGAGATATCCTTGGAGTCCGTCGTGCCCCCTGTGGGCACGTGGATTGAAATAATGATGGGCGCAGTATCGATGCATTCGCCGCGTTGTGCCCCTCGTGGGCACTCCAATCATTTTTACATACTGTATCTCAACTCAAACCTTACACGAAATCGATGAACATCCCAAAATGTCAATGCAACTCTTTTCTACAGAATCAAGCATAGAGGATATCTCCACCGCGGGCCGACTCGCAAGTCTAACGACTTGCTCAGCTAAGATCGCCGACTATGCCGTCGATCCGCCTCCGCGCCGGATCGCAAGTCTATCAACTTGCTCAGCTGAGGCCGCCCCTGTGGGGCAGCCCGCAGTCACCTCCCGCACCCCGACATATGATGAGGGACGCCTGCCTATCCCGTGGTAAACGTATGTCCCCCCCATAAACAAAACCTGATTACCCAATCCTCCCAATATACTACCATGGATCCGATACCTCAGGCATCATACAATCACCGCCTCACCATGAAAGAGGAGGACTACCTCGAAGCGATCCTCAACGTCTCCCTCACCAAAGGATACGCCAAAAGCCGCGACGTAGCCGCCGAACTTGACGTCGGACCCTCGTCCGTTGGGGAAATGTTTGCAAAACTCGATAAAAAAGGCCTTGTCGTGTATCGAAAATACGAAGGCGTTACCCTCACCGAATCCGGCAGGATCATCGCCGAACAGGTCAAATTCCGCCACGACGTCTTAGTCGAGTTTCTGGAAATGGTCGGGGTTCCCTGCGACATCGCCAACAAAGACGCCTGTTTTATGGAACATGAACTCAGCACCGTAACGATCCAGAAGATCCGTGAGTTCGTCGCCGCAAAAAAACGAAACTAATTCTTTTATCCTATTCCTTACACGGCACGATCTCGACCGAACTTAAACGAAATGATTTTGTATCCTCAATCATGGTGAAGGATTATTGATTTTTGCGGACCCATGAAATAATTCAACCGCGAATCTCCGCGAATTCCCGCGAATCGCATTTTTCTTGCGTCGTCGTGCTCTGCTCCGGCTTATGCGTGCAAATCGAAGATTTGCGTGCCGCCTCAAACAGGCTTTGCCTGTTTGGGCTTCGCCTACGCAGGAATCGCACGCCGCCTGGAAAAATGCTATGGGAAAAACCGGCGTGCCGGTTTTTCTTTAGGGAAAATCATATATTTTTGAAAGAAAATAAAAAGAATCATGGATCATATTGTGGAAAACCCCGAGATTCTCTATCCAGATGAAGTTCACAAAATAATCGGCTGTGCCATGACCGTCTATAATACCTTGGGACGCGGATTTTTGGAATCCGTCTATCAGGACGCCCTGGAAGTAGAACTGGAATTGCAGGAAATTCCCTTTGAACACAAAAAACATCTGAATATTTTCTATAAAGGCGTGAAACTTCCGAGTTATTATCAGGCGGATGTTGTCTGTTATAATAAGATCATCCTTGAGCTGAAAACTGAGACGGAGTTAGTCAAAGAGGACGAGGCACAGCTCATCAATTATCTGAAAGCGACCGGAATCAAACTTGGGATTCTCATAAATTTTGGAAAAAAACGGAAACTCGAATGGCGTCGAGTCATATATTCCGATGAACGATATCTGAATAATGCTAATATTCCAAGCGAGTAAAAGAAAAACCCGCACGCGGGTTTTTCCCTAGCATTTTTCCAGACGGCGTGCGATTCCTGCGCAGGCGAAGCCCAAACAGGCAAAGCCTGTTTGAGGCGGCACGCAAATCTTCGATTTGCACGCATAAGCCGGAGCAGAGCACGACGACGCAAGAAAAATGCGATTCGCGGGAATTCGCGGAGATTCGCGGTTAAATAATCTCATGTATCCACACCAACCCCGATTAAATCCCCTTATTTCTGATTCATCTTACACATGCTGCAGTTTTTGCATGATTTTGCTCTGCAGCCGCATGCTTCCCCCCGCAGATTCTTCTTCACCGCCCACAGAAACAAAAGAACGATTCCTGCCGCGATAAAAATAAAAAGGATCGTCCAGAATCCTTCAGGCAAAACCAAGAAGGACACCCCCCTGATACACGATGAAGGAAACGATCCACGCGATCACGCACATGCCTACTGCCGCAAGCCCCGTCATCTTCCACGAGCGGGTCTCCTGCCGGATCGTAAACATCGCCGCAAGACAGGGCATATAGAGCAGGATGAACACCATGAACGAGTAGGCCGAAAGCGGCGTAAAGACGTTCATCAGCACATCGCCTAGCCCTTCTTCGCCCACGCCGTAAAGCGTCCCAAATGCTCCGACAACCACTTCTTTTGCAAGAAGACCCATCAGGATCGCGACTCCCGCCTCGGCGAATCCGAACCCGAGCGGTGCAAAGATCGGGGCGATCGTTGACCCCGCCATACCTATCAGCGAATCAGCCGAAGCATACTCGACGCCGAACGGCAGAGAAGCAAGCAGCCACATCAGCAGCACCGCCGGGAAAATGATCACCCCGGCTTTGCGCAGAAACTCCCAGGACTTCTCTCCGGCATGGATCAAAACACCTTTGATTGTCGGAAGCCGGTAAGGCGGCATCTCCAGAACGAAAGCCGAAGACTCGCCCTTAAAGAGCGTCTTTCGAAGCAGAAGCCCGGTGATCAGCGCCACGAAAATGCCCAGCAGATACAGGGAAAACATCACGAGCCCCTGGATTTCAGCCGCGAAGAAGATCCCAACAAGCAGAAGATACACGGGCAGCCGTGCCCCGCAGGACATAAACGGCGTGATCAGGATCGTTAAGAACCGTTCGCGTTTTGTCTCCAGCGTCCGGGTCGCCATAATTGCCGGCACGCTGCACCCGAATCCGAGGATCATCGGGATGAAGGATTTTCCATGCAGACCAAGTTTGTGCATGACCCGGTCCATGATAACGGCAACCCGTGCCAGATATCCCGAATCCTCTAAAATCGCGAGAAGCAGGAACAACAGGAAGATATTCGGCAGAAAGATCACGACCGACCCAACGCCGCCGATGATCCCGTCGCAAACCAGAGACGTGACCCAGTCGGGAGCGGCGATATCGGCAAGACCCGCCGATGCCGCCTCTCCAAGCAGCCCGAACCCTTCGTCGATCAGATCCATGACCGGAGCGCCGACCGCGAACACGATCTGGAAGATCAGATACATCACGGCGAGAAAAATCGGGAACCCGAGCCATCTGCTGGTCACGAGCCTGTCGATCCTCTCCGACTGGTTTTTGCCGCCGGCATCCATATGATCCACGCTCTCGTGCAGAAGACCGGCGATGAATCCATACCGCTGATCCGCAAAGATCTCTCCGGGCTTCGTCCCGTAGATGCCTGCAAGGTGGGTCCTGATCGATTCGATTTTGGGTTCTGCCGAGCCGTGGATAAGAGCCTGGATCGCAGACCAGCGCGATCCGGTGATTTTGGTTGCTTCGCCGATATGTTCCTCAAGCTCGTGGTCGTACCGGATGGTCTTTTCAGGGGGAGCGGGGCGTGCAAGGATCGCTTTGATGAGCTCGTCTTTTCCGGTTTCATCGATCGCTTCGATCCGTATGACCGGGATGCCGAGCATTTCGCTGAGAAGACCTGTATTGATGACGACGCCTTCCGCGTCCGCATACCGGTTCATGTTCAAAACAAGGATCATCGGGACGCCGAGTTCGATCAGCTGGAGCGTGACGTACAGATTCCTCTCCAGATGTGCGGCGTCAGCGATGTTGACGACGACGTCGGGTTTTTCGTGTAAGAGATAACCGACCGCGATCTCTTCTTCGAGCGATCGTCCGCTCAGACTGTAGGTTCCAGGCAGATCCACGATCTCGAGTGTCGTATCGTCGTAAACGATCCGTCCCTCTTTCTTTTCGATCGTGACGGTCTTACCCGGCCAGTTTCCCACATGGTGACGCATCCCGGTGAGGTTATTGAAAAGGGTCGTCTTCCCGCAGTTCGGGTTGCCGGCTAATGCAACGGTGATTTTTTTCATACGGCGGCCACGCAGATGTCTGCGGCATCATCTTTTCGTATGGCGAGCTGACATCCTCTGACTGAGATCATCATCGGGTCTCCAAG
The DNA here is from genome assembly GCF_000015765.1 of Methanocorpusculum labreanum Z. Taxonomy (NCBI): domain Archaea; kingdom Methanobacteriati; phylum Methanobacteriota; class Methanomicrobia; order Methanomicrobiales; family Methanocorpusculaceae; genus Methanocorpusculum; species Methanocorpusculum labreanum. The sequence continues at coordinate 844,605 of NC_008942.1, forward strand.
CGGGGCGACGCCGGTGACCCGCACGCAGCAGCCGCGGGTAAGTCCGAGTTCGAGAAGTCTGCTCTGGAAGCCGAGGTTTGTTCCATCGATAAATCCAAGGATCGATGCGGATTTTCCTTTCGGAATATCACATAACCGTACTGATTCAGTTTGCATACAAATTACTCTCTTCTTCGGGACGTATATCGGAGCGCCGAAGGAGTTTTGGAGCCTTTTTTCCGCCCTGAAAAATTACGGCAAATCGGGCCGAAAACCGAAATTTTGCGCAGGATCCGTGAGCTTTGGTGGGCTTTATATCCCCGCAGATCAACCTAGTACTGCTCTATGACCGAGGTCATCACCGATCCGCTGCGCCAGAAATTGCTTTTATTAGCTGTCGGCATTGCGGTTTTCGTGGACGCTCTCGACGGCTCGGTCGTAAATATCGCTCTTCCGGTGATCGCGGCGGAATTCGGGGCGGACACCGGAACGATCTCCTGGGTGAGTCTGGCGTACCTTCTGACGCTTGCGGGTCTCATCCTGATCTTCGGCAAACTTGCCGACCGCGGATATGTAAAAATCCTCTTCATCGCAGGCTTTGTTCTCTTTACGCTCTGCTCGATCGTCTGCGGCTTATCACCCGATCTTTCGTTTCTGATAGTCGCCCGGATCTTCCAGGGGGTAGGCGCCGCGATGATCGCCGCGTCCACGCCGATGATCTGCGTGAAGTATCTCCCGGCAAATATGCTCGGCGTCTCGATGGGGGTTTTGACCGCGGCGAGTTCCATCGGGTTTGCGGTTGGTCCGGCGATCGGCGGCGTGATCACCCAGTTCCTTTCCTGGCACTGGATCTTTTTCATCAATATTCCGATCGGGATCTTCGCCGTTTTGTTTGCGGTGAAAATCATCCCGCGTGCCCGTGTCCCGGAGCGTTCCTCCTTCGATTTCGCCGGAGCGGCCGCTCTCTTCTGTCTGATGGTCGCAGGCGTTTTCGCGCTGGAGCGTTTTCCCCATCTGGGCATCTCCGATCCGCTGATCATCGCGTCGGTCTGCGTATGCGTTGTTTCGCTGATCATTTTCTGTGCAGCCGAGCTGAGAAGCAGTCACCCGGTCCTGAACATCCGCGTGTTCAAAAAGCGGCCGCTGACGTTTGTCGTGACGGCGTTTCTCGTCAGCCAGATCACCAGTGCCGGCTTTTTCTATCTGCTGCCGTTCTATCTTTCGGCAGGGATGAACTTTGATTCGGCAACAAGCGGGCTGGTGCTTTTTATCCCGCCTGCGATCACCGCAGCGCTGAGTATCCCGCTCGGTCACTGGTCGGATGTTACCGAACGGCGCATCTTCGCGGTCGCCGCGTTCGGTGTTCTCGCCGTGACCAGTTTGATCTACGCGTTCATCGTTCCCGCATGGGGTCTGATCCCGCTTGCGGGAAGTCTTGTTCTCATGGGTCTTGTCTGGGGTATCGGCGGCGGACCTGCGTCCAGCCGGGTCGTTGAACAGATGCCGAAAGGGGAAGAAGGGACCGGCTCTTCGCTGATGATGACGACGATGTACTTCGGCTGCGTTGTCGGGATCGCGCTATATGCTGCGGTATTCACCGCGGCAACGTCAACTGCCGGCGGGATCGTTTCATTTGCCGATCTGGATTACGCGACGTTTATGTACGGATTCCATATCACAAACGCGGTCGGTTTTTTCGTCGCCGCCGCGGCGCTGATCCTCTCGGCCGTCGTAAAAGATCCGCCGCGGGCCAAATAGAACAAGCACTTACGCGTTGTTGAGGTGGATTCAATACTGGAAGGGTAAGGTTGGATATGGACACATGAAATACTGAACCGCGAATCTCCGCGAATTAACGCGAATCGCATTATTCTTGCGCCGTCGTGCTCTGCTCCGTCTGATCGCCTGCGCAGGAATCGCACGCCGTCTGGAAAAATGCTGACGGAAAAACCCGCGTGCGGGTTTTTCTTTGATCATTATAATTTTTGCTCATAAGACTGATGATATGTTTTCAAATCAGATGATTCAATTAACCAATCTGGAATTATCATTGATGATGAATGTTATTGGGAAATGGAATAACTATTCATAGCATATTCAACGAAAGCATTCGAGGAATATTGGACACACTCGTATCCATTATAAAATAAGATTATAGAATCACTTCATAAATTAATTGACTTTTCAAATACCTTTTTACCAGTTGTTAAGAGAGTTAACACTACCGTGTATTCACCTACTAGTATTCTTGGCGTAGCAATAATAACGGAAAAACCATTCCTTCCCCCCGATCTAATTACTTTCATTGTGGAAAATATACGTGGGTTACGAAGTTGATTAAATGCAAATATTGCTCTTTGTGGAATTTCCTTTGTAGTTATTTCTACAGAAAGTTGCGTATCTATTGGTAAATTTGTTTGACCCGAGATTTCTAGTTTACCAGCTTTCTGCTTTATTATAAAATTATTTATTTCAGGATCCTGACGAACAAAGGCTAATCTCACATAAATATCATTTTCTGTAGAGTCAATAAGATTGCATATTTTGTCCACAATTCCGGGTGTTGAATTGTTTGCATCAAGCAGTATCATTGATTCAGATTCTATTTTGTCCAAATTATCCGTACTTACTTTCCCAATGCCATGTTGAGTCGGTGAGTAGTAGAATTGTCTTACATCTCCATACTTAGATGTACTTGGCATCTGAAGAATTAATAAATACGTCATTCCTACTTCAAGAGATTTTAAGAGTTCATATGGGAAGGTATAAATATAATCATCATTTTGGATGGAAATTGGAAAATAATCTATTAATTTATCTTTTGTACATAACCAAGCGAGTAATGATGGCTGCTTTGTTAGTGCATTTCCCCGAACATATGTTTGAACCCCTGGAATTAGAGGTGATGTATTGCTTGTTGCGGTAAGGAATGGTGTTTTTAGCGTTATTAAGAACGTTTTATAATCATGAAATGGTTGTGTGTTAATCGGATAAGGAGAAACGATGAATTTTAATATCCCTCCTTCATGCACCAATCTATTTCTCACATCACGATCAGTGAATGTATCTCGTGGATTCCAAAGGGTCGCCCATGAAAAATCATTAAGAACTGGTATCTGAAGGAATTTTTCCCCATGCTTACCAATAGGGAGAAACTCATTTTGAGTCAATGGTGTATTAGTGCTCCCGTTTTTCGTGAGATACAAGTAAACAGAATCACTATCTAAATAAGTTGACGTTCCATTTATCTGAAGCGTCTCATGAGTATAGAGATTATCAGTGTTCCCAGCTATCGTTAGTTGCTTTAATATTTCTGTTTGCTGTGATGAAATTGGAGTGCTACTATCTCTTGTTAATAATTTAATCTGATATGATATGTCATGGAATACTGCAGAAACCAATTCCTGTGTATTGGCATATTTTTTAATATGATGATTCTTTTTGATTTTAGCTTTGAATTTGATGAGTTTTTTAGCATTAACATCTTTATCAACATATATTGGATGTATCACTGCCTTTTCTTCATCAATGCAATAAGCAAGAATACGAATTTTTTCGTTTTTTAATGCATTATCATATTCGATTTCTGTATATGATTTTCCATTGAGTTCACCATTATTTCCGTTATCACTGATATATGGCGAACCATATCGCATCCCAATGACTAAAACAAATATTTTTGCTTCATCTAATTCTCCAAGACATGTATCCAAGGGTGATTCAGGTCTGGCTCCGAATTCTTCCATTGCAATTGGGATTAATCCCATCTGCTGAATGAGAAGAGTTATTGCAAATCTTTCACTTTGAAGATCATCTTTCGTGGAACTGAGAAATACTGGAATGGAGAGGTTGTCAAATTTATTATCACCCACGGTATTTCGTATGTAATCTTCGATTGTTTCTTCTGCTTCTTGCTTTATATTTAGATTATTACTATTAATCATCATCTTTTACTGGTCAAAACTTGAATGCGAGAAGTTGTATTTTCTATTTTGGTTGGGAAATATGATAAAACTACTTGCTATGAATCAAAATTTGATAATAATTCCCCTTATTACAAAAAATATGATTTTTCGGTTATGCTATCATAAGGTGCATCAAAGATACACTATAAAATCCCAGATGCACCTTCATTGCCCAAATTCTAAACAGAGTTGTTTATATAAATCTCTACGTACTCAAAACAATACAAGCCCTCATTTACATTCAAACTTACATTTGTTGAGCGGGGTGACTTGTTCATCAACCAGCCCAAATCACCTTTTCATGAAATGATTATATTTGGAGACTTGCCATCAGATGAATGAGGGAGATAAATTCAATGAAAAAAAAACCGGCACGCCGGTTTTTTCGACAGCATTTTTCAAGTGAGGGTGCGATTCCTGCGTAGGCGATGAGCCGGAGCAGAGCACCCGAACGTAAGGAAAATGCGATTCGCGGGAATTCGTGGTGATTCGCGGTTGGTTTTTATCTCATCTGTGCGCACCTAACCTTACCCCCTCCCGAATTGGATTAACACTAACACTGCAGAACTCCTATTGAGAAAAATCCGGGATTTTTTCGGCCGGCAAAACCGCAACTTAATAAAGAGAGGAGAGCCAATATAAGTGGAGCAAGGGGCCGTAGGGTAGCCTGGAATCCTAGGAGACTGGGGGTCTTCTGACTCGCGTTCAAATCGCGGCGGCCCCATACCTGTTTTGGAGAGTTTTTATGAAGTTGGCACCGGAATGCAGGACCTGTCTTCTGACAAAAGTCCGTTCGCAGTCAGAACTCGTTACAAATGACGAGGAGGTTTTAGCGAGAGTCACCGCCGAATGCACGGAGGTATACGATCGCTATCTTGAAAATGATCCGCGGGCGGCCGTCGCTGCAGGCGAGGTCCACCGTACCTGTTATCGGCTGATCGGATCAAACGATCCGTATACGGAGATGAAACGCCAGGACAATGCGGCGGCGGAAAAGGTTGCGGCCTCTGTCCTTCCGAAACTTCACACCCTGCATGACTACATGACGGCTGCGATCATCGGCAATACCATCGATTACGGCGTGACCGGGCATGAGATCTCGACCGATCTGGCGGCATTTTTCGAAAAAATGCTGGCAAAAGGCCTGGCGCTCGATGACTCGGAGGAGTTTTTTAAACTGGCCGGACGGGTGGTCTACTTCACCGACAACTGCGACGAGGTCATCTTCGACAAACTGTTCTGCAAAGAACTGCGAAAGAACGGGTCGCACGTGACGATCGTCGTGAAGGAAAAACCGATGTTAAACGACGTGGCGGTAGAAGAAGCGGTGGATATCCGGCTCGGGGATGCGGCTGACGTTCTTCTTCACGCGGGCGGCGGGGCGCAGATTGGGACGCATCCTCCGTATTTCCCGCCCAAGGTCCGTGACGCGGTCGATTCCGCGACACTGATCATTTCAAAAGGTCTTGCAAACTACGAGAGCCTGACTGAGTATGAGGTCCGGCCGCCGGTTGCCTACCTGATGATGGTGAAATGCGACGCGGTCGGCAGGGATATTGGGGCAAAAAAAGGCGATATGATCGCTGTTTTGAGACGTCAGTAGATCTCCTGCACCCGGCCGACCGATCCGTCGGTGAGCCTGACTTTTATCCCGTGGGGGTGGGTTTGTGAGTTTGTCAGGATCTCTGCGACCCGCCCGAACGTAAGCGCACCCGTCGGCTGATCTTTTTTCAGGATTATTGCCACCGCATCTCCCGGATGAATATTACTGCGCAGATTTCCCTTTTTCATGATCTTGGATACTGGTTGGACGTCTGAGATAAAAAGGATCGTATCCGGGCAGAAGAAACGAATGATCCGGCTTTTTTTCAGTTATGGTCAGGAATCGGGACGAAACCAGAAGAATCCAAAGTGTTTTCCGGGAAAATACGGTATCTTTGGGTACTCCATCCAAACACTATTAATAGAAGAACTCCTAATGCATGGTTAACGGAGTTGTTTCAATCATGGCCTCGGGTAAATCAAAAAACGACAAAAAGGCGAGTAAGGAAGCTTCCAAGAAACTCGTGAAGAAAACGAAGACGGCAAAGAAGACATTAAAGCAGCTCAAGAAAGAGAAGCAGGCGGCCGAAAGTCTCCTTAACTACTGCCGGTCCATGAGCAACTACTTTGCCGAACAGGCAGCTCTTGAAGGCATGCTTGAGGAGTCGGCCGAACAGGGAGTCGGTGAAACGATCTGCGAAACCAGAGACAGTTTCCTCAAAGGCTTCCATGAATCCAACGAGTATGCCGACGCTCTTGCAGCCTACCGAAGCAGATTCCACGAAGAGTCCGCCGTTTCCGAAGAGATCCCGGAGCTTTCGGCCGAAGACACCCTGCCGGAAAGCGAATCCGAAACTCAGGAATACTGAGTTCACAAAAATCTCACTTTTTTTCGCCGTGCAGAGTTCCGCAAAACAACCGAAACGCTCATCCGGGTTACGCCGGGGGCCGGATCGGGCAGATATTTTCATGTGGTTTTGAAATTTTGTCGTCAGAACATGCGCGCAACTTCGACAAACGTTGAATTCCTCTGTAGACGATCGCAGAACAAATACCTCAAACCACAGAGTATATATCAAATCTACATGATAAATAATGTATAATTCGGATTTGCGGGGTAAGCCTCGCAAACGAGATACCTACTGGAGTACCGACATGACAGTCAAAGCTACCACAATGCTCTCTGAAGCAGACGGATATGACCTTCTGCGTCAGTTTAATGTACCTGCTCCGGCCTTTGAGATCGTCCAAACTCCGGACGATGCTGCAAAAGCCGCAACAAAAATCGGTTATCCCGTAGTAATGAAAATCGTCTCCCCCCAGATCATCCACAAAAGCGATGCGGGCGGAGTGATTGTCGGGATCAAAACGGATGCTGAAGCAAAAGAAGCATTCAATAAAATCGTAACCTCTGCAAAAGCCTATGATGCTTCGGCAGAGATCAAAGGCGTCATCGTTGAAGAGATGGCAAAATCCGGCCTCGAGCTGATCATCGGCGGTAAAATCGATCCGGCATTCGGACGCGTTCTTACCTTCGGTCTCGGCGGCACCCTGGTCGAGTTCTATAAAGATGTCGGGATCCGTCTGCTGCCCTGCGACGATGAAGATATCAGAAGTCTGATCCACCAGATCAAAGCATATACGCTCATCAGAGGATACCGCGGTCAGGCCCCGCTGGATGAGGAGTTCCTCTTCCAGACATTAAAGAACGCCTGCGACTTCTTTGAGAAAAACGTGAATGTCGTCGAGTTCGATATCAACCCCCTCAGACTCTACGAGAAGGGCGGCTGCGCAGTTGATGCACGCGTCATTGTTCAGGACGAACCGGTCGAACTTCCGGCGCACTACGATCCTGCAAAGATCGTACCGCTTGACTACTATAAGCCGAGAAGCGTCGCTGTGATCGGTGCATCCGATGACCCGACCAAAATGGGATACGCGGTGTTCCGCAATATTCTCCAGTTCCCGGGCAAAGTCTATCCGGTGAACAATAAACGCGACGAGATCCAGGGTGTCAAATGCTACCCGACTCTCTCCGATATCCCCGGCCACGTGGATATGGTCGTTATCACCGTTCCTGCTCAGCTCGTTCCGGCGATCATGAGCGAGTGCGGTCTCAAAGGCGTGAAGATGGCGGTCGTGATCACCGCAGGATTCAAGGAGATGGACGAGGATGGTCGTGCGCTTGAGACCCGTATGGTCGAGATCGCCAAAAACTACGGCATTCGTATCGTCGGTCCAAACTGTCTTGGTCTGATCCTTCCGCCCTTCAAACTCGATACAACGTATGTTTCCACTTCGCCTCTGCCGGGAGACATCGCGTTCATTTCCCAGTCCGGAGCTATCGTCAACGCAGTCGTAGGAATATCCCTTTCAGAAGGCTCCGAGATGGGGTACTCCGAGGTCGTTTCGGTCGGTAACCAGTGTGATCTGGACTTCCTGGACTACATGAGTTATGCAGCCCGCGACCCGCACACCAAATCGATCATCCTCTACGTCGAAGAGATCAAAAACGGTGTAGCATTCATGGAGATGGCAAAAGAGATCACCCAGACAAAACCGATCGTCGCGATCAAAGCCGGATCTTCAAAGAGAGGTCAGGCCGCAGCCGCTTCCCACACCGGTTCCCTTTCCGGTTCGTTCGACGTCTACATGGAGGCCTTCAGAAAGTGCGGTGTTGTTCCGGTCAAGACCCTTCCGGGCGCATTCCAGGTCGCAAAGGCCCTTGGCGATCTGAAAAAGCCGCTGACCGGCCGTCGTGCTGTCGTAATCACCAATGCCGGTGGATTTGCCGTTCTTTCCAATGACTACGCCGAGACCTGGGGCATCGAGATCATCGATCTGCCCAAGCACATCATCGATGAGCTGAACACCTTCCTCCCGCCGTTCTGGAACAAGAACAACCCGATCGATCTCTTAGGCGATGCCACCGAGGCACGTTTCAGAGGCGTCTTCGATGTTCTGTGCAAGAACGAGGATCTCTGGGATATGGCGATCCTCGTCAACTTCCCGAACAAGGTTCTGGCACCCGACCGGGTCGCCCAGATCCTGATCGACAACTCGAAACGCACGGACAATCTGCTGGTTGGAACCTTCGTCGGTGGAGACTGCTTAAAGCCGGGTGTCGATCTCTTGAAGAAGAACAATATCCTGGTCTTCGAGGAGCTGGAGTTTACCTACCGTGCCCTCGGACACCTGAGCTGGACTGCAGATCGCTGATCTGCACGATCTGGTCTGCCTCTCATTTTTTTATATCCATTTTTTGTGGTATGAATCTCTCAACCCCCAATCATTTTTTTTGATTTCGTGTAAGAGATGGTGTATATCCATGAGAAAGAACCAACCGCGAATCTCCGCGAATTAACGCGAATCGCATTTTCCTTACGTTCGGGTGCTCTGCTCCGGCTGATCGCCTGCGCAGAATCGCACCCTCTCTTGAAAAATGCTACAGGAAAAACCGGCGTGCCGGTTTTTCTGTTGTTTCGTTATTTTCTCGATTACACAAAAAGCGATGATTAAGGTGAGAAAAACCCGCACGCGGGTTTTTCCGTCAGCATTTTACCAGACGGCGTGCGATTCTGCGCAGGCGATCAGCCGGAGCAGAGCACGACGGCGCAAGAAAAATGCGATTCGCGTTAATTCGCGGAGATTCGCGGTTAAATTATCTCTTGTCTCCACACCCAGTAATACCCTTCTCGAATTGGATTGAGGATAACGCCGCGTAACTTCTCTTCAAAAAAATCGTTCCTTTCGCGTGCTTTTCACACTGCTTCAAACGTTCGCGTAAAAAAAAAGAAATTACTCTTTTGACTGTTCAGTCGAAGAGTGTGGTTCATCCTTTGGATGAAGATACATGCCTGTGTAGGTCAGATCAAGTGCCTTCTCGGAATTCTTCTTCGTAAGCAGACTGACGATAACCATCGCGGCGATTGAACAGAGCAGTGAATAGATTGAGAAGTGCATCGGCAGCTTGTCGATGAAGTTGTAGTACGCGCCGAACGCGAGACAGGTGATAAGACCAACGAGCATACTCGCAATCGCGCCCGCTGCGGTCGCCCGTCTCCAGTAGAGACCGGCGATCATTGGCACGGCGAATGCTGAAAGCATCAGGCCGATACCGAGCCAGATCAGGAAGGCGAGCATCTCCGGCGGGTTGATTGCCAGAATCAGCGAGATGACTGCCGCCAGAAGAACGCAGATCTGACTCACGAGAACCACCTGACGTTCGCTTGCCATCGGTTTGAGCATCGTCTTGAAGATATCCCAGGAGAAGGTCGTTCCAACCGTCAGCATAAGCCGGTCGGTCGTCGACATAACTGCCGAGAGAACGATCACCGCAAACAGACCCGTGATCAGGATGCTTGGACTTGCCGCCTGAATACCATACATCAGTGCAAAGTCCGCGACCCGTCCGCCTTCCGGCACAATCCCGGAAAGGAGGCCGTCCGCCTGCATGGATCTGACCGCCATACCGCAGATCTTGATCAAAAGCATGATCACGAGGTAGATCGAGAATGCCACAAGCGGCGCCCACTTGAAGTAGGACGTTTTTCTCGCAGCAAACACGTTCGAGAGAACGTGCGGTGCACAGGCGAGACCTACAATCAGCAGCACGCCAAACGAGAACAGATATTCAGGTGTACAATAGGCGTATGCTTCCGTGCTTCCCGACGGGAACCAGGGCATGACCAGATTCGGATCGATCGTTGCGAGAACCGTGTTAATATGCTCGAGACCTCCTGCATAGGTCAGGATGAACGGTGCTACGAGAATCACGCCGAAGATAAGAATCAGACCCTGAACGAGTCCCGTCCAGGAGACGGCATACAGGCCGCCGATAACGGTATATGCGGTGATGATGACCCCTGCGATCAGCAGGGCCTGCCAGTGTTCCAGCCCGAACGCCCAGATCAAAACGATACTGATGGCGGTGTACTGCCCGACGAGATATACCAGTGAAACTGCAATGCTTGCGATTGCAGAAAGAGTGCGAAGCTCCCGCGTATTTTCATATCTGAGTGCAAAATAATCCACAATGGTCATGCACCCGCTTTTTCTGCCGATCTTATTGAGTTTTGAACCAAAGAAGATGATACAAAACGCCGCCGACAATGGAACGAAAATCTGTTCCCAAATGCCCGGCCAGCCTGACGCAAACCCAAACCCGCTGGTTCCAACAAGCGTCATACCGCTGCAGATCGAACAGACGATCAACAGGGTAAACAGCCAGAACCCGAGACTTCTGCCGGCCAGCATATAGTCTTCTGAATTTTTGATCTTCTTCGATGCCCATACGCCGATACCGAGTAAAACTACAAAGTAAACAGCGATGAGCGCGATCGTAATAAATGTGCTTCCTTCAGCCAGTGCCATCTTTAGTCGTCATTCTCCTTAGGGAATGTGATGCCCCAAATTAATAGGAGAATGATACATAAAATGATGGCTCCGCCAACAGTGAAAACCGTGATATCGGGTAATCCTAGTATCATACCCATAAGCGTGCTACGTGTTGACATATAACACGATCGGTTCTATTGCGGCTTGCCTTCTGGGAGAGAGTGAAAAAAGCCGCCAAAAACGCTTTATTCCACGGCTTTTGAAACCGGCTCACGAAACAGGCGCATGACCGCGCAAAAAAAGAACGTTACAGAAGTTCCCGGCTTTCAGGGACTTCATACTGCTGAAGAACGCTTTTCTTCAGATCGATGACCGCCTTATCAAGAGGGACGGCGAACAAGAACTTCGGCGCATCGGCAAATCCGTGCAGACCGAAGATGACGTAAAAGGGATTTCCTTCGGCTGCTGCATACGCGAGATATTTTTCGTAGATCTCCTGGGTTGTCCAGGGCAGGTAGGCCTCGCCGTCTTCCCCGACAAACATACGGCTCCGGTAGCAGGTGACCAGATCATAGCGTTTCTCGTCGGCATTTCTAAGGGCGAGAAGATCCGGTTCGCCCGGGCTTCTCTCCTCGCGGCCGGTCGCCGACCATGTGCTTCCAAGCCGTTTGATCACGTAATCGCGAAACGCCAGAGCTACCAGAGGGTTGCCGTCATCGGGTTCCGTGTCTTTGTCCGGATACCACACACCGAGTGCCCGTTCGATATTGCCTAAAAATCCCATGTCAGATCAGTTGATGTGGAGATACTGCTCCGCACATTCCGTGAAGAGGGTCTCGTCCCTGCGAAGTCTTTCAGAAAGACAACTGTCATTATACGCTCTCAGTTTTGCCGCCTGGTCGTCGATGACTCCCGGCGGGAAGATGTCGTCTCTTTCGAGCAGTTTTCGTTTGGAAATCAGCGCATCGGCCGATTCTGTGCAGCTGATCGGCAGCCGGCGCAGAGTTTTAAGGAACGACGTGCACTCCTCATTGAAGATATTTCTCGATGCATAGAGTTCGTCTGCTTTGGTGAGGGCACCGTTCATGCCGAGACCGTGGATCGCCCCGCAGATCAAACAGGCGATCATTTCGTAGATGCAGGCCGAACCGTCGGCGACCCTGAATTCCAGGGTCTGTCTGGTAGCTTTTTCGGATCTTCTCTTAAGGCCGAAGTTTGCATCAGCCGCCATATCGACTCCGTCGACCCAGCCAAGCGGGACGCGGACCACGACCGATCGGTTCTGTTCTCCCCAGCAGATGTAGGTCGGTGCGTTTTGGTTCGGCACAAGTCTCAGATATGAAGTAGGAACGGTGTTCCCAAATCCGGTAGCCGCATCGCTGATGTCCAGAATCCCGACGATCATCCGCTTTGCCGTGTCGGAAAGTTTTCCCTCTTTGATCAGTACGTTCGTGCCGTTTTTCTCAGCAAGGAGGTGGATATGCAGACCGGAACCCGATCTGTCTATGGCGATCTTCGGCGCAAACGAGACCTCGACCTCGTACTTAACGCTGAGTCTTCTGAGAATCCATTTTGCAATGAGGATCTGTTCGACGGCGAGGATCGGGCTTGTCAGCAGGAACTCGATCTCGTGCTGCTCGTAATAATAGCCGTCTTTTGTAAAAGAACCCGCTTCGGCATGGCCGTATTTGATCTTCCCGCCGGCACGGGCGATCATAAGCATGGCTTCGGTCCGCATCTCGCAGAATCTGCAGAAGGGGCCCGATTCGTGATACCCGATCCTGTTGCTTCGGTGATAGAAGGTCTCCTCTTTGGAGATGATATAGTATTCAAGTTCGCCGAGGCATTTGAACTCCATCCCGGTGTGTTTTTTGAATGATGCTTCTGCCTGGCGAAGGATGTGTTCCGGCGAGGAGGCAAGCGGATGCCCGTTCCCGTCGTAATAGGAACAGAGGATGTTCAGGGTTTTGGCCTCTGCAAAAGGATCCATGAACGCCGTCCCGTATCTTGGGATAACGTAGAGATCGGAACTGTCTGCCTCGATAAAAGAGAAAAGTTTGCTGCCGTCGACCCGTTCGCCTTCGGAGAGGATCGTATCAAGCTGCTCTTTTGACGATACGGCGAAGTTCAGGGTTTTGAGTTTCCCGTCGCCGCCGGCATAGCGGAAGTTAACCATCTCAACATGGTTTTCTTCGCAAAAACGGAGGATGTCATCTTTTGTAAAATACTCAGGATTTTTTTTCAAAAACTGCACTAAGTCGTTTGGGTTCATCAGGACCTCCGCATCATTCATAATATATTAATATGGGTTCTTTTGGTACTTAAGGAGACTGGGTTTTTTAAGTATCGAACCGGTTTTTTTCATATTTCGTCCGATGGCAAAAACAGCCCGGCAGAAGGCTGTGTGCTCATATGCGATAGACTTTAAATCACAAAATCTAAACATATCTACACTACATGGAAGAAGAAATACCATCACCCAATACCGGTCGCTCACGCGAATCGAACATCTCCCCCAACGCCCTCGACTTCGGGGACCTCAACGACCAATACGCCAAGTTACGGGACGAAGCTCTTTTCCTGAAAAAAGAGAACGACTCTCTCCATAAAATAATCAAAACGACAAAAACCGAAAACGAGTCCCTCAGGCTGGAGAACAACAAGATCCGGATGGACAATGCGCAGCTCAAGAAGGAGAATGCGCAGCTCAAACGCCTGCCGCTGTTTGTCGCGGTTGTTTTGGAGAAGCTCGGCGAGAATGAGCTTTATCTGCGCCAGCTCGGCAACAATCAGGAGTATGTGACCCAGGCGAACCCGCTGATCTACGCAGAGGTCAAGGCAGGGACCAAAGTTGCCGTCAACAACACTCTCTCGGTCGTGAAGATCCTTGGAAACACCATCGACGAGCGGGTCCGCGTGATGGAGCTTGAAGAGAAGCCCGCGATCACCTTCGCCGACATCGGCGGTCTGAAAAACGAGATCATCGAGGTGCGTGAGGCGGTCGAATATCCGCTTACCCGTCCCGAGTCCTTCGAGAAGTTTGGTGTCGTCCCGCCCAAAGGCGTCCTCCTCTACGGCCCGCCCGGAACCGGCAAGACGCTGATCGCAAAAGCGGTCGCCAATAATGCCGGCGTTCCGTTCCTGAGAATGGCAGGTTCCGAGCTTGTCCACAAATACATCGGTGAAGGCGCCCAGCTGGTTCGCGATCTCTTCGAGATGGCCCGTGATCTTGCCGAGAAAAACAACGGGGTCGTTGTCTTCATCGACGAGATCGACGCGGTCGGCAGTATGCGGACCAACGACGGAACGTCCGGTTCTGCTGAGGTTCAGAGAACCTTAATGCAGCTTCTCGCCGAGATGGACGGGTTCAACAACCGCGGCAATATCCGGATCATGGCGGCGACAAACCGCCCTGATATGCTGGATGCAGCCCTCCTCCGTCCGGGAAGATTCGACCGGCTGATCAAGATCCCGGCCCCCGACAATGCTGCACGGATGCAGATCTTTAAGGTCCACATGAAGAAGATGGAAGCAGCCGGCTCCCTTTCCGGCATCGATTACGACGAACTGGTGCGTATGACCGAAGGTCTGACCGGCGCCGAGATCGAAGCGATCTGCCGCGAGGCGGGAATGCTTGCCATCAGAAACAACGAAGATCTTATCACCGGCATGAACTTCGTCCAGGCGATCCGCAAGGTCAAGCACCAGGACAAGGATGAAGAGCGCCGGGACATAATGTATATCTAATGCGTCTGGTCTGTATTGGAAAAGCAGGTGTGGATCTCTACCGGACCCTCTCGGACTCCGAGACGAGCCGGCACATCCTCCGGTTTTATCACCCGAAAGAGACACCCTGGGGTGTAGTTCTTGAGGTTGCGACCGTTTCCAGCGGACTCGCTCTGGCAAGCGAACTTCGCTGGTACATCATGCGGTATATGACCGAGGTGCTCTTCGAGGACACGGAGCATGCCGTGTACCTCACCCGCGATCTGGCACGAGAGGTGTATGAAACCCGATCGGCCGCGTTAATCGACGGCTGGAATATTTCCTTCAGCGTCATAATCATGGAAGACGGCAGTTCGGCCCGCGTCCCAGACGGCGTGCCGATTCCCGACGGTGTCGTCCAGCGATTCCGTGTATGGGGTCTGGCACGTGAACATCCATAAGTTACAATAAGTCTGAATACCAATGGAGTAATACGAGTATGGCACTTCATCTTTCTTTTACTTTGGATCCCGAACTGGCGGAACGGGTCGATATATTTGCAAGGAAACAGGAGCTGGAGCGAAACGAGGCCCTTCTGCGTCTGATCGAAGGGGGTCTCATGCAGGCCGAGCAGGCAGGGATCGTGTCGCCGCCGCGGGAACGAAGTTTTAAAGAGACGGCACGCATGCAGAAAAACATCGATATGCTGGTTCGAAACATCGATGAACTGAAAAAAGAGGTCCGGGTGATGCACCATCTGCTCAACCTCCAAAAGGAAGCCGCAGCTTCAAAACCCTCACGCCGCGGGTTCTTTAAAAAATAAGTTTTTTTATTCGGTAACGACGACCCGGTCTTCCAGCAGGAACGGACTTTTACGTAAAGAAAGAGAGAGCAGATACGGGTAGTTCCTGCTCAAATACTCCATGTGTTCCAGCCATGCGGTCGTGAGCTGACAGTAAACACGATTCACGTCGCCTGAAAGGTGAGCGAGATCGGACGCCGGCAGAGAGTGGATATCCTTTCTGCTGGCAAGTTCTTCTCCCAGATGGAAAAGATCCTGCATGAGTTTCGAGACGGTGTTATGCTCGAGAAGCACCGGGTTTTCGATCAGCCGCAGCAGAAAGTCGTGATTTTTCATAAAGAGATCTCTGACCTCGGTCAGATCGTCGGCGCTCGGGATCGTGCGGGTGCATAATTTTGCGGCTTGTTCCTTTGCCGCTTTGTACTGCTCTTTGGTCCAGGTATTTGTGACCAGCATCGTCTCGCGAAGCGTTTCTGGCGCTGTGTCCCACTGAACCATCTTGCGAAGCAGGGTATCGCCCATCTCAGTGAAAAAGAGGCCGATGACCATCCGGGTTTTTTCCCGCTGCTCACGTTTCGCCCGCATGGTCAGCAGACGGTTGATGATCAGCGTTACGATCAGAATGTTGATCGGGAGAAAACCCAGGCTGTTGAAGATGTACGACATGGTGTTGCTTTCCCCGTTGTCACCAAAGAACAGGAATTTAATCGCATACACACAGATCGAGATCGCGATCAGCATACAGGCGAGGCGTGCCTCCCACGAGAACTTTTTCATACGTATCCCCTCTCTTCCAGAGCGGAAATGCTTTCAAGCGCTCCTTCCAGCGTCTCCACTTCGATGACCGGGTGGCATACCCTGTTTTCCCGCACCTTCGTCATCACGGCATCGAAATCGATGTTGCCGGTTCCAATAGCCGAGTGGCTGTCGTGTTTACCGTCGTTGTCATGGAGGTGAATGTGGGAGAACGGCACCTCCAGAAACTCGGGCAGGACACTGCACTCGTTGGCATGCCCCACATCCAGACAGAAAAGAGCGCCGTCCAGCAGGTCGATGTCGTCCGGGGTCTTGAGATAGAAGTAGCCCCAGTTCCCCATGTTTTCAATAAAGTAGGTCACCCCGTAATCGGTCGCATCCGACCGGATCTGTGCAAGGGACGCTCGCAGGTTTTTACCGGCAAGCTCTCGCTCATATTCCCATGCGATGTATCCCGGGTGGATCACGACCGGAGCGTCGACCTCGGCCGCAATCGAAAACGTGTCCCGGATGACCTCGACTGCGGCCCGGCGAATGGGTTCCAGGACCGAGGCAAGATTCACACCCCGGGATGGAGCATGGATGCTGTACGTATAGGTGTATGAGTGAAGGAGTTCGGCGTCCGTGAGCAGATGGGGGCCGTCGTCCATGATCTCGACATAATCCGTGTAGGGAGCAAGAGTGTCAAGCACATTGGCCAGAGGGTCCGAGTGAAGGCAGTGCGTCGAGATTGAATAATCCATATGATTACTTATTGCCGGTGCTGGCAAAAAATGATTCGCACCGTATATTCTTCGGCGCTTGTGCGAATGATTGAATCCTGAATTTGACAGTTGGCAAATATACTTCTCCCACATCTCACTTCGTTTATCTGATAATGGGGTGCGGGGAAGTGACAGCGGGCTGCCCCGCATGGGCGGCCTTAGCTGAGCAAATCTCTGATTTGCGATCCGGCGTGGAGCCCGACGCGGTGTAAATATCGTATGTTCAGGGCTCACATATAGGGCCATAGCAGATAGGATATCACCACCGCGTCGGGCTCCACGCCGTGTCGCAAGTCTATCGACTTGCTCTGCTAAGATCGGCCGCTTTCAGTGTCCATCTCGCAGTTCCCTCCCGCACCCCATAATTAGAAACGAGAGCGTTTATCAAGGCCTTTGAAAAATGCTCAGGGGTACTCGTTATGTGGTATTTCCACTTACTGTTAAATTCAGGTTGAATCAACAAAATTATCTCCTGCCCACCGCATTCTGTTACAAACGATCGGTGATTCCTGCTGGTTTTTACCGGCGACTGCCTTCCTCTCCACAAGGGCACCCGCCAACTCTTTATCATTCCCGCACAAACACATAGGCATGAATCCAGATGGGGAAACCGGAACGGCGCTACTATACCGTATCCTGAAGCGCATCTTCTATCTGGTCGTCCCTATTCTGGTCTATCTTGTTCTGCTCGTTGTTTTCTGGTTCGTCTATCCCCCGCCGACGGGCGTATTTACTCTGCCGCCAAGCACCGAGTATCTCGCCCTTGTCGGTCTCATGGGGGCGTATCTTGTCCCGCCGTTTGGGAAAGAAACGATCGTCCCTCTGGCACTCGGGCTTGGCTATCCGATATGGGTCATCTTCCTTGGCGTTGTCGGGATGGACATCGTTACGGCAACCTTCGTCTCATTAAACTTCGACCTGCTGCTCAAAGTCCCGCTTATCGGCAGATGGATCCGGTGGGTCATGCGGACTGCCGACAAGGTGCGGGTTTCCAAACCATGGATTGAACAGCTTTCAAGCGCCGGCCTGTTGCTCTTCATGTATATCCCGCTGCAGGGATCCGGCTCGATCACCTGTTCGGTTCTTGGCCGGCTGCTTGGTTACAAACCGGCAGTAAGTCTGGGGCTGGTCGTTATCGGGAGTATTCTTTCCACGCTGACGGTCGCAATTGGGGCATCCTCGGTGATCCAGTTATGGTACATTAACCCGCTTCTGGGTGTTGCCGCCGCACTCGCCATTTTAGCGGCGATTTTGGTGATTGCATACTTCTGGAGCAGATTCACGAAGAGGTTTTATCGCTCGGAGGGGGTATGAACGAAGAGATCCCTCCATATTACACCCCTTCGCTGAAGATACGGCTGGCGATGACCTTTGGGATGTTCGGGCTTCTTGCTGTTTTCATCATCTGGCTTTTTGCGTATCTGCCGACCGATCAGTTCATTCTCGGCGTCTCCTTGTTTGCACTCTACATGGCACCGGGAGCAGGAAAAGAAAGTGTCGTCCCGGTGATGATGGGATTTGGTTTTCCCTGGTGGGTGGTGCTTGCAGGTATCGTCATAATCGACATGACGCTTGCGGTGTTGATCTCGTTTAACTTCGATCTGTTGCTGAAGATACCGATCCTTGGTCAGGTTCTGATGTTTTTTACCGGAAAAACAAATAATCTCCTGCAGAGAAAACCATGGATCAAAGGTCTTTCCGTTGGAGGTCTGCTTATTTTCATGTATGTTCCTTTCATGGGGTCGAGTGCGATCGACACCTCGATCATCGGAAGACTGCTTTCGATCCATCCAAAGATCATCCTGCCGATCGTGCTTGTTGGAAGCATCCTTGCGACCCTGACGATGGCATTTGGCGCATCTGCGATCATTAATCTCTGGTTCGTTCACCCGCTGTATGCAATCGGAGCGGTAGCTGGAGTGATCGCCTGCGGTGCTCTGATTTATTTCGGCTGGAAAAAATTTACTGCACGCAGGTTTCCAAAAAAAGAGTGAACCGGACTATCTTTTCAGATAGACGATCCAGCCGAGTGCAACACCCATAACCGAGGTTATGATGTAGAAGGCCAGGTAAACCAGCGCCGAGTCATTATAATAAATAAACAGGGTCGGGACGAAGGCTAAAGCCGATATGAGGGGGTGAAGGATAGCGGTCTTCTGGATGCCGCAGACAAGACCGAACACGATGCCTGAAATGAGACAGGCAAGCGGGTTTATGACGAGGAGCAGAAACCAGACCGGGCCGTCTGTCTGAAGAAACAGAGGAGGCAGGAGGTAGTATATGAGGAGCAGGAAGACGATTGTGCCGGCAAGAGCCGGAATGAGCGGTTTCATGATCTATTTATTGAAGAGGAGGAGCGCTGCACCATACATGGTGACCCCGATGGAGAGCATAATGATCGCGGATTCAGGCTGGATTTTGTGCATGAGAGACAAGACGAGCACCGCAATTCCCATTGCAAGACCCACTGCCGTGCAGATGAGTCTTGGGTGGTTGACCGTTGTATTTTCCTGTGTCATGGATACTCATATGTTCCTTCTTCCATATGAAAAGAACGGGATTTTTTGTGAAAGCGTTGGTCGCACTGATTTTAGGATATGTCCGGCATCTGCGCTCCCCGCCGTCTGCAGAGAGTATTTGCAGGTATGGCAGGCATCTCAGGCACACAACGGCAGGAAAACTCTTTGAAAGGCGTGGTTTCCAGCCGATGAAAACGGTGGCTTTATATCGTTCGAAAGGCTATGTAGTAGAGCACTTAGTGTGTAAAGCACAGGTCCCGGTAGGGTAGAGGATATCCTAGAAGCCTGCGGAGCTTTTGACCGGGGTTCAAGTCCCCGCCGGGACGTATCAGCCGATCTGTTTGAGATCGGCAGCGTCCATTTTTTTGTTTTTTATCTGTTACAATGACTCGTCAGCTTTTGCCGACGGATTTCATTTAGATTCTGGAAAACGCTAAAAAAAGTATAAATATTTTCGTTTGCTCTGCTCACTTTGCCGGGAGCAGTGCAAAGGAGACAGTAAGGGTGGAGCCTTCAAGGACTGCGCTCGTGCTTTCCACGTCGCGGTTTGATCCTTCTGCCAGGATCGCACCCATAAGGGAACAGACAGGGCAGCCAACCATGGTGCAGCATTTCGGGGAGGCTGACTGCAAAGAAAGACAGGTCTTCTTCATCGTAAATTCTTCAAGAGTTATTATCACTGATTTGTCGGTCGTTGCTGTGGTGACCTTATCGGCAAGCGAGAGGGTATCGTTTAGAACCTCCGAGATGCAGGTTCCAAGCTGGGAAATACTTCCGGTCGGGACAACAAGTTTATCCTCGCATTTTAACTGGCTGAGCAGGGCTTCGCCCGTTGCCCGATACTGGATACCATACCAGTCATTTACCGAGACGAACGTCATATCCTTCGGCATTTCCGGGATCGTCCCTCCGGTAACGGGGTTGACTTGAACATGCTCGCCTGATGGGAGGGTCCGGTAGACACTGTTGCTTGTGACCCCGAGATCTGCGAGGATCGTTGCAAGGTTGAGTGTTGGCGTGACCGGCAGCATCTCGGTGAGTTTTACCGGGAGAGGGCGGCGGTCGGCGAGGGTCAGCATAAGGACGCCGGTGATGAGAAGCATGAATCCGGCGAGAAGCAGAAGCGCGCTGGTCATGTCGCCGCGGTTCGTGAAGATATATGCGGTAAAGGTCAGTATTGCAGCAAGAAACAATACAATCGGTGCGAAGTATGCCGAGGTTATAAGTGTTGATTTGAGTTTCATTTGTTAGCTCCCTTGACTTCTTTTTTCAGACGGTATTCTCTGATAAACAGGATATAGATGACAACAATAACGAAGATTCCTGACGCGAGCACCGGGAGAACTACCGATATCTGCAGAGCGAATATGCATCCGGCAGCACCCGCAAGAAGACTTATGAGGATTATGTTCAGCCTCATCGGTGTTTCAGTGCATGCAGTAATTGCCAGAATCAGGAAAAAGATCAGAAGACCTGTCACCAGTACATACCCGGATGTGAGCACGAGCGGGAAGCCCGTCGCCGTCATAAACAGGATCTTTCGTTCGGGAGATATTTTGATCAGCGTGCAGATGAGGAACGCCGCTGCCAGGATCACGGCGATGATCCTCTGATCATTTGCAGCACCAATAACTGCAACGATCGCCATTAGTATCGAGAATACTATTTTATTCATTCAGACCATCTCCAGATCATTTGCCCCGGCACGGGTTAGGGCATTACGCACTTCTTCTTCGCGAGAAGTTCCGGCAACCCCTACAACAAACACCGTTACATGACGATTTTTCATCTTTGTTTCCGAAATAAAATATGTCAGATGACTCAGATCTCCGTGCGCTGTGGTGACAAAAGTGACGTGTGTCTCATTTTCCATATCCATCACGATGTTTTTCACGACATTTTCAAAATCAGTAGGATAACGTCCGGCATACTGCTGCTCCAAATCGGAAATGCGTTGTTCAAAATCAGTCATGATCTTACCAGGTTTATCTGTTTCCATCAATGCATACGGATGACTGAGTCGAAATACATAGTCCGTAGGACGGATACTGCCGGCACGTTTGAGCATGGCATTGATTTCATGGGTGAGACCTGAGCGGGTTATTCCCAAATACATGGCGCCGGAGAAGAAAATAACCGGAAAATCATCTCCGATTTTAATTCCCTCCAAAGCACCGATGACCGTCTCGGCAAAATGAATACATGTTTCTTTTGAGGCACCGAGCGGGGGAATATCTGCAATTAATGCAGGCAGACCGCCGGATGCATCCGATTTCAGGCGAACATAGAGATCTCTGTGCTTACTTGAGAGCTTCCAGTCGATATCTCTGATGTTATCCCCATCCGAGTAGGGGCGCAGAGATCTAATATCAAAACCCTGGAGAAGTGCGTGTCTGTCATATTCTTTAGCTCCCCATCCTGCCCCATGCCCAATGATCGTGTATGTTTGCGAGATCCCGGTTGGGTACATAGTGAACTTAGGAAGCCCGGCGTTTCGGGCAAACAGAAGTGTACGGGCGAAAAACATGTCGCTGCATGTAATCTGTATCCCTCTAAAATACGAATCACCGATGACCGGTATTCTCACTGCATATGTCGCTCTTCCTTCGATGAACTTTGTCGAGCCTGAAATCAGAACAGAACCTGTCGGGGGAACGTCTTCGAATGAAGCCGTCAATTGTTTAATTACAACAGTAATCGACGATGTTATGTTAACAATCGAATTCTGATGAAGAATCTGCTTGTCGACATCACGGGTTACATTAAGAGAGAGAACAAGGGTACGCAGTTTTGCGTGGAAAATGCCTGCCTGAATTACCAGAACGACCAGAATTCCAAGACCCGCACCTACTGCTTCCGATGAATTCATCAGCCAGGCATACCCAAAACAAAAAAGAGTAAACAGTAATAGAGTACTGGTCAGCGGGGTCGGATGCATGGATTATCTCACCGGAACACTTTCCAGAATATCTGAGATAACCCGCTGAATTGTGATGCCGCCAAGAACCGCTTCGCGTTTGAGGATCAGACGGTGATTGAAGCAATAGATTGCCAGAAATTTAACATCATCGGGTATCACATAATCACGACCGTGAATCGCCGCATATGCCATTGCGCTTCGCAGAAGACTAAGGGAACCACGGGTGCTGATACCAAGTTTCACGTCGTTATGGAGCCTGGTTGCCATAATCAAATCACCGATATAGGCAAGGATATCGTCGCTTGCATAAACGTTTTTAACCGTTTCCTGCATGGTAAGAATATCTGTCAGAGTCGTTATTGCTTCACAGCTCTGCTCTAAGGTATCCATATACAACCCGCGGTCGATGCCTTTTCGGAGAATGGAGACTTCATCGCCTACATTAAGATACTGGATCTGATAGCTGAGAGTAAAGCGGTCCTTCTGCGATTCGATAAGATTGAACGTCCCTTCCATTTCGTACGGGTTCTGCGTCGCAATGACCACGAACGGGTAGGGGAGAGGGAAGGTGAGATTATCGACAGTGACCTGACGCTCGGCTAGTGCTTCGAGCAACGCACCCTGCGCCTTTGGTGTCATTCGGTTGATCTCGTCCACGAGAAACACATTGGAGAAGATCGGACCTTTTTCAAAGCTGAAATCACCCTGGCTTTGAAGATATTTCTGAACCCCTATGACATCCATCGGAAGGACATCCACAGCCCCCTGCAGACGGCCGAATTTTCCTCCGATATTCTGCGCAAATATTTTACATATTGTGGTCTTTGCGGTCCCCGGAATCCCTTCCATGAGTAGTGCGCCGTCCGTCAACAATGTAATGGACAGGAGATCCAGAAGATTATCATAGCCAACGATGAATTTATGCAGTTGTTCTTTCAGTTGTTCGTGAAATATATGTACTTTATCGATGTTTTGCTGTTCTGTCATTGGCGGATTCTCCGTATGCCGATTATGGCTGCAAGAATTAAAATGATGGTAAGCAGGGCAGTGCCGATGGAGGGATATCTGTGCATTATCTGAAGGAGAGGACATAGTCCACCACCATCAGTCGTCGCTGAGTTGGTTTGGTCAATTATTATGTCTTCATTTATGAGAGCATCGATGACCTGCATATTTTCGGTATGAGTACGCACAAGCATACTGTTGATAAAAACCGAAGGGTCGGCAATGACGACTACACGCCCATTACCTATATTTTCTGATGCGATAAGTGAATAAACTTTCAGTGTTTCATTGCTGTCCGGGATATTGTTTCCGTTTGTGTCTATCCATGAGAGATAGGAGGTGGAAGCGATGACATCGCCCCCAGTGACATACCCCGGGTAGTTGAACGTGAGGGTCGTGACATTGGATCCGAAAAGATCTCCCTCGACCGTCCCTCGGAATATGCCCATGTCCTTATACTCCATGCTGGTGGATCTGACCGGTTCATTATGGACACGAATAGAACTGCCAACCTCTTCAAGAAATATGTTTGCATTCCCGCTCTGGTCGGCGATTATGACCGTGTTGCCCTGATACAGGTAGTCGGCAAGGCCCGTAAACTCGGTTCCGGGTGCGATGATCAGGAGTGTGCTGCCCGACTCCGCGGAGCGGAGATCATCATAGCTGTAAACACACTGTTTATCGGCTGCCATTCCGAAAAAATCGGAGGTGCCGTTCCAGTTGATGTTGTACCGGCTGTATTCCTCATCGGTCGTGGCAAACTGTGCGGTCGCTATTAGTCCGACGATGATGATTAGGAGGATGGCTATGATGACTCGTTTTCTCATGCGTTTTGTTCCAGAAGTATTTTAGCAAGTTCTTTGAGTCTGATGATATCGGAAACACTGGCATGTTTTGAGTATCTGACACGTTCGTAGAGTTCCACATACTCTTTCACGAGCGGTGTTCCTTCTGTGATTTTCAAGAGATCACGCGGGGTGAGCGCATCACTTTTCATAATCCCATGACTTTCTGCGATCGATGCTGCTATGAGTTTAAATTGTTCGGCGTGGCTCAGGTTGACCGGAGTATTTTCCAGGTCTTTTTCTGTATCTGTTTCTCCGTTGGATTCTCTCATATTATCTTCTATATCATGAGTTTCCCAAGATTCATTTTGTTCTGGTCCATCATCTGCCGTAGTGAATAATGGTGCTTCATCACTCGTTGGAATCTTAGTGGTATTCTCCATTTTACCACGCTTTGCCCGTTTTTTTATCCATATAACGAGGCCGACAACGATAAGCAGTATGGCAACTCCTGCAGAAATCCATGATATAGTTACCAGATCATAATCAGGACTTTCTGGTACGGATCCATTTTGCATCGGCGTGTCGGTTGGTTCTACCTGCAGTGATTCAGTGGGTGTGACACTTTGCTCCGTCTGAAGAGCTGCGATCTGCGCACTTACTCCGTCAATTGCAGATGAGGCGTTCTGTAAGTCGGCAGAGATCTGGATAAAATCCGGTGAATCTCTAGACAATGATTCTGACGCATTTTCTACGTTAAGAATGATTGTTTCAAGTTCATTTTGGTTCTCTAAAGGTACAGATGTGGCATTCATCTCCGTAAGCAGTACCTGCAGTTCCGTAATCTGCATCTGAAGATCTAAACTGATATTGCCCGTATCCACCGGGGTCGCAATCAATGATGATGCCGAATTATTCAAAGATACCGAAACTGCTGAAAGTCCTGCTATGATCCCGGCATAGGTACCTGAGGTATTACCTTCCACGAGCACCTCATCGGCAGCAGGATATGTGATGTTGTCATACGTCTCATCAGCAGCCGCAAAACCGCAGGATCCTCCGGCTATGAGGAAGATCACCAGAAGAAGTGTCAGAATATTATGTTTCATTATAACCCTCAATTATCAGTTTGGAAAGAGTTTCCATTCTCTTCATTTGTTCACGTGTCACAATCACATTTGCGTAATGCAGATACTCATATGTAGACATAAAGTCCCGTATATATTCTGTGGATACGGTTATGCCCTTCAGAATTTCCCTCGGGGTCAGAACAGCGATGTTTTGGATACGTTCGACTGATGCGAGAAAAACAACAGTTGTTGTATAGATCCGGCGGAGTTCGTCCAGATCGTCTGCATCTTTTTCATTTTTGAATATTTCTTTGATCACTTTGATAATCGCAGGCTCAGATGCGATGATTTGCTGCGGGATAATTCCTGCCTTACCGGTTTGCTTTTGAGATGGTTTTCTTCTTACGGCAAAGCGAACTATCAGGATGATCAGCACGCCGCCGATAATAGCCAAAATAATGTAGTAAATGGTTGGATTAAGGATCGTGACAGGATACAGCTCGCTCGTGTTTCCTTCGAGCGGAAACGAGGGATCATCGAAGACCGCGTAGAAAGCATAACCCCCATCAATGAGTTCAGCAGAAACGTTCCAAATACCGTTTGCATTGGTGATACCTGTACCGATGTTGATGTGATCCTCAGAGTAGACGGTAACAGGCGCTCCGACGACCGGGATATCGTCTTCGGTCCGTAGAGAACCGTAGAGAGTCAGTTTTCGGTGGAGCTCTCCGTTTTCCTGTTCATCTTTGAGAATCGTAACGACCGAAGGCTTCGAAAGGATAGTGATGTAAACCGGCTTTGAAGTGATGCCTTCGGACTGGACGGTGACTGCATGGATTCCTTCGGATATCCGGCCGATCGTCATGCTCTTTGCAAAGACCCCTTCAGTATCTTTTGCTACAGTACCCCAGAGATTCGTATCCCAATAAATTGATAATATTGAACCTGTGTTACTCGCGATACCTGAGACGAGGATTTTATCCCCGTAGTATCCTTTGACCGGGTAGACTGTAAGGGTGATCAAGCCTGATGTGTCAGTATTGATACTTGAACCGGACGTATCTTTGATGATGAGTTTACCCGATGAATCCGTTGTTATGGTGATTTTCCCCGAGGTGGCATCAGTAATGATCTGATTTATCAGTAATACTGAATCCTGCAGCTGACTCACGTCTAATCCATAATATGCGGCGATCTGTGCCATGATGTCAGCAGAATCGGCGTAGTTCATTGCCGTCAGGGCGAGTTCGTTTCGGATGAGGAGTGATTCTGCTTCAAGACTGAATGATCCGAGAATATTTCCTTCGGCAGCGTATTGTTTTTTTAACTCGTCGATCTCTTCGAGACGCACTACATCATTCAGGATGATCTGGATGGAGGTGTCGAGAGATGAAGCTTCCTTTTTGTACGTGTTGATGTCGGTTTTGGTCAGACTTATTTTTACGATGTTAGTGCCAAGGCGGCTGACCGAGTTTTCATACGCGGCAAGATAGCGAGCAGCATATTCCGGATCATCAATACTTATTTGATAAACCGAGTCGTAGGAAAGGCCGATGATATCTTCCATCAACGGCAGAATGGTCTCGGCCTCTTCCGTGGTCATGACGGCTATCGACGAGGGGTCGGTGTGATCGGATGTGCTGGTGTTTCCTTCGGCAGCGTAGAGAAGCGTGCCGCTTCCGGCAAGCAGTGCTGCAAGCATTACTACAGCGATGACGGCAAGTATTGCGGCAGCTGCAGCGAGGTTTTGCCTCATTTTGCGATGATCTCCACGATTTTCATGATGATGATGACGGCAAAGATGCCGACGCCGGCGATCCCAATCAGGCGCTGCCAGCGTGCACTTTTCGGCCGAAGGGTGGTGACAACGAAGAACTCGGTGATTATCAAAAAGCCGATGAGCCAGAGTACAAAAAAGATCTCGATATTGATGGTTCGTGCGAGGATCATGATCGCGGCTACTGTGCCCATCCATGCTGTCAGGATGAGTGCTGCGGTCTGGGTTTTCGCGGGAGCCATAGATAATGTATTGATTTGGTGTATTTAGGGTAATAGATTTTGGTTTGCGGCTCATCGACTGCGTCGATGAGCTCAGCTGAGCAAGTTTTCGAAGAAAACTTGCGAGTGCGGGTCGGACACGAAGCGGACGACCTTAGCTGAGGCGGGCGGCCCACAGGGCGGCCTCAGCGGAGGCGGATTGACGGCGCAGCCGGCAATCTTAGCGGAGCAATTTTCCGAAGGAAACTTGCGACCAAATCTTTGATTTGCGACTGCGGATTGACGGCGCAGCCGGCAATCTTAGCGGAGCAATTTTCCGAAGGAAACTTGCGACCAAATCTTTGATTTGCGACTGCGGATTGACGGCGCAGCCGGCAATCTTAGCGGAGCAATTTTCCGAAGGAAACTTGCGACCAAATCTTTGATTTGCGACTGCGGGTCGACGACGCAGTCGTCGAGCTTAGCTGAGCAAACCGTAGGTTTGCGAACGCGGACCGGAGATGCGATGCGCATGATGATTCAGATGTGCGCTATGTGTTAAGGGATTAAAGCAATCCCTTTTCGCGGTAGATATTTGCAATCCCCTCATGCTCAATTTTCCATGAAATCATCTCAAGGAAATCCGCTTTGGAGATGTGAAGCTGAGCTGCCATCTGTGCCTGAAGGAAATCAGTGAGTTCCTGATCATTATGACTCATGTGGGTTTTTACAGCGGCAATTTCCCCATTATCCTCAAAGTAATATCGCGGATGCTTCTGCCTGCCGGCTTCCACGATAAAACCCTTTTTCTTCATAGCTTTCTTTACTGTCTCTGCCTTCAATACCGCCATGAGATCACATCCACACGGCATCTTTAAAGCGTTCGCCGCGGGCCTTTGCAGCTGGGGAGAGGTTTAGAGCAGGGTTGTTGAAAAACCCGAATCCATCTGAAAACTGTAGTTGCGCTTCTTCAATAGCCTCTTTGACGTTTGGAGATGAAACAAGGATCGAGTATTCTGTATTTGCCAGTTGGATATAGCCGTTTTCTGCAATATTCAATGTTAACGGCAAGGGTTTTTTCAGCTTTTTCATCTCTTCGCCAATGAATACGGATTGGAGAAATATAACGCCATACTCTTCTCCTTTGTCTCCAATCTCTACGGTATCCAGGAGAATATTAAGCACATCGTCGTAGGTCTGATGTTCACGTTTACGAGAGAGGATGCGCTGTTTTGTTTTGGGGTAAACGGGCATCTGTGTCCGTTTTTTGTCTCCATCTATCGCCTGCATGATCGTATCTGATAATGGGAAGGGGAAGATAATAGGTTTTGCTGTCATGGAATCGTCAATACGGTCGTTTCTCTGTTTAGGGGGCGGGGACCTTTAGGTCCCTTAGCCGAGGCGGATCGACGGCGCAGCCGGCGATCTTAGCTGAGCAAACAGAATGTTTGCGAGCGGGCGGGTTGGATGCGAGCGAAGCGAAGCAGACGACCTCAGCCGAGCAAGTCGATAGACTTGCGAGCAAATCTCTGATTTGCGACCAAGGCTTTGCGTTGCGAGTCGGCCCGCGGTGGAGATGTCCTCTTTTGCCGGGGTCGCTATTTGTTTCCAATATGCCAGAGCAAAAACAATAAAACAATAATACATGTCACCGTAAATGTCACGGTAAATATTGGCCAATCTGCTATCTGGTGGTAAGATCATCTATACGGGTACGGGTTGTCTAACGGTTTTTACGCAGCTCAAATATTTGCCGTGCGGATTTGGTGAACGGGCATGCCGGCTTTGTCTTACGAGTGGGGCGAAGCCTTCGCGTCAGGGGTGTCTTTGTAATCTGAAGAGAATCGTTTCATCCTCCAGAAATCCTGTGGTGAATTTTGCAAAATCAGGATCATACCAAATATTGATATCATTTTTGGTATGAGGTCATAAAATTCCATACTGCGTATTTTTGCTCTTAGCAGAAGTCCTTCATCATAACCGACTATCTCATTAGCCGTATTCACCAGCATATGCAGCTTGATCGTGCTGTCAAAACCAGACAGATGAGATAATAAGCAATACTGCGAGGATGCGTTTTTTTGGTTATTCAACAGTGATGTTCGCGAAAATGACAGTGTATTAGCCCATAGGCAGCTTATATCTCGTCTTTATTCAGGATCCTGATCAGGAATACATAGAGATCTTCAATATCTGTATTTGCGACGGTCCAAACTACCTCAGGATCTATGCGAAAATACTGATGGAACATAACGTTTCGAAAATCCTTGATCTCCTGCCAGGGTATTTCATCATGTTCTTTTTTGAACTCCTTGGAAATATGGGTGGTTGCCTCTCCGATGATCTCCAGAGAATGGACAACAAGATCCAATTTGTCTTCATCCAGAAAGAATGCCTCTTTTTTGACCGAACTGGTAATTTTTCGTATTTTTTCACAGCGCTGAAGCATGTGGTCCAGATAGATATACTCGGATTTCATGCCTCTGCCTTATTTGCTTCAAACAGTATCATATCGCGTTCTATGTAGGGGCGAAGTGACGGTGCCAGCCATCGTACGGGAACTAAATCGACCGTTCTTCCAAACAGATCTTCCAGATACTGTTTGAAGGCGAAAAATTCCCGAAGAGGGACCCCGCCTGTTTTGAATGCATACAATACATCTACATCTGAGTCGGGCGTGTCTTCTTCCCGACTCACGGAGCCGAAGATTCCGATCGTTTCAATGCCGAAACGCTCGCGTATCTCCGGAAGGTTTGCCTCTAATTTCGTGAGTACCTCCTTTTTGATGCTTGCGTATTCGGACATGATACAGGTATATGGTACTTTGTCGGTGGATGGTAATGAGGTTTTGCCTGCCTCAGGCATGGCATACTTTTAATGGAAATAATAAACTATGTACAAACGTGTTTGATCAAAGATGAAAGATACTACGATTTTTTTACGTGCATCTCCTGCAGAATTCAGGCAAAAGATATATGTGAGTTTGAATCTTAATGAATACATATAGAACAGGAGGTGCAGCATATGATACGAAGAGGTAAAGCATCCCGCAGAATATATGAAATCACGGATAAAAATCTCAAAATGACAGTACATGATGCAGTCCCAAAGCGGGGCACCGGTGATACAGGCGGATCTGCAGGTTTGGCGGATACACACGCAGCGCGGGTGATATGTATCACAAAGCCGCAGCTATCCAGAGCGTCTTTGGGAATCTGTGCAGCGATATCTCAGGAGAATATGACCTTCAGCACAGATTATCATACAATAGATGCAGTTTTAATGAAGATGACGCAAAAAACTGCTGATGTGCTTAATTTGAACAATTCATGAACTATTTTTTCATTTTTGCAGGACCGAACGGGTCGGGCAAATCCACTGTGATCGGGAATTTTGCAGCATCTCCATTCAGCTTTTATGATTCGAATGATGCATTATATATCAATGCGGACTATTATGCCAAATTGGATCCTGTCGTTAAAGCTATGCCGGAAGGCAGAGAGAAGGATCTGGCTGCATGGCACGGGACAAATGCATGGCGCACGAAGGCATTGAGGGACAGGCATCACAACATTAAATGGGAGACGGTTTTTTCTCATCCGGGAAGAATGGATGTTATTAGAGAAGCAAAGGAACTGGGGTATTTCGTTATACTGGTGTATGTGACAACGATCGATCCGGCCATAAATGTGGAACGTGTACTGATGCGTGCTGCACAGGGAGGACACGGTGTTCCCGAAGAGAAGATACGCAGCAGGTATGAACGGTCGGTGAAGCTGCTGCCGGATATGCTTGATCTGGCGGATGAAGCATTGGTCTATGACAATTCTTATCATAAATCTCCTCCTGGATTGATCTTTGGAAAGATCGGGGGCGAATATATGGTTTTGAACAGAGATAAAATGGATGCGGCGCTGTTTTCATGGGTCCGCCGGAATCTTGTCGAGCCTCTGGAAGAAAAGTCGAGATTCTGTTTAGTCTTAAATGAGGAGATCTCCAATCTTTTTATCCGGGACCATTATCCGTAGAGCAGCATTTTTTTCACGGAGACTCTGAACAGATAGAACTGACGAGGCGGGGCCTTAGATCCCTTAGCTGAGGCAGATCGACGGCGCAGCCGGCGATCTTAGCTGAGGCGGGCCGGTCCATAGGACCGGGCTTAGCGGAGCAAATCTCTGATTTGCGACCAAGGCTTTGCCTTACGAGTCGGCCCGCGGCGGGAGTATCTGTTCAGGTGATGAATCCATCGCTGCCCCTCAGCATATTTTGAATTCTCTCATATTGAAAGGTCAGAATATGACCTTTGACGCACTGCCAAGTCCATAGAAACTCTCTGATGTAAGTTTCACCTATCTTAAAGCCACATTCAAAAACAGGCTGAATGAACCTGAAATAACAGATCGTGACCTGGCTTCATTTGGTCTCATTTTATCTGACGGGCGGCTGACGTATGCCGGAGCATTGCTTTGCGACCAGTATATTGTCAGCCAGTCACGCATATTCTGCACCCGGTGGAAACATCTCACAAAAGGAACCGTTGGGGAAGATGCTTTGGATGACAAAGAGTATGAGGGGAATCTTCTCTCTCTTCTTGAAAATGCAGAAGTGTTCATTAAGAATAATTCTAAAAAATCATGGGGCGTTAGTGAAATGCAGCGTGATGAGCATGAAGATTATCCTCATTCTTCAGTTCGCGAAGCTCTGATCAACGCCATTATACATCGGGACTATCAGATCATCGGTTCAGAAATACATATTGATATGTATCCGGACCGGGTTGAGATTACTTCTCCGGGAGGAATGCCGGATGGTTCCAAAATTCAGGCACTTGATGTTTCCACGATCCCGTCGATGAGGAGAAATATGATCATCTCTGATGTGTTTGGCCGACTGCGTATAATGGAGAGGCGCGGCAGCGGTCTTAGCAGAATAATTGATGGATACAATGATTTTGAGGTTAAACCGGCATTCTATTCTGAATCTTCCTATTTCCGTGTTACGCTGCCAAATAAGAATTATTCTGTGCAGGATACTGCCGTATCTTCCTTTATCCAGCCCCGTGTTATGTTATCTCCTTCGGAAGAGAAAGTGTTGGAACTTATTGCGGTTAATCCTGCCATTACGGGAGAAAGGATAGCCGAAAATCTTGATGTGTCTTTACGTCATGCAAAGAGGTTATTGGCGGAGTTGAAGGAAAAGGGTGCTATTCAGCGTATTGGTTCTGCTAAATCCGGTCATTGGGAGATTCTTATCAATATGCCGGGGCAAAAACACCAATACATGTCACGGTAAATGTCACGGTAAATGTCACCGTAAATAGCAGCCAGTCTGCTATCTGGCGGTAAGATCATCTATACAGTTACGGGTTGTCTAACGGTTTTTACGCAGCTCAAATATTTGCCGTGCTGATTGGGTGAACGAGTATACCGGCTTTGTCTTGTGAACAAGCGAGGGCTTGAAGCCCGAAGCGGAGAGCAAATCTTTGATTTGCGCCCCCCCTTCTCCCTCTCCCACCCCAGATGATGAACCTGATTTTGTCACCAATACTATATACTTTTAGTGACATAATGATACATACTATAATATGTATAATGATACCTATCATGAAAAAATCCGGGAGAGAATAACCACATCAAAGAGAGGCACAATATTCGTCATCTCTGATTTTGCCGACATCTCCCCGACCCCCACGATAAAAAAAGTATTATCACGGCTAGTTCAAGACAAAACGATTCGCCGGATCATGCGGGGAATATACGAATATCCCATCTACAATGCATTCCTTGATGAATACGTCGCTCCCTCACCTCATGGGATAGCAAAAGCGCTTGCACGCAATTTTGGCTGGACCATTGTCCCCTATGAAGATGCTGCCCTGAATATGCTCGGGATCTCTACCCAAGTCCCTGCTTCATGGACGTATGCTTCTGACGGCCCCTACAAAAAATACGCATATGGAAATGTCACGATACAATTCAAGCATACCTCAAATAAAGACATCACGAATCTTTCAGCAAAATCCGCACTGATCATTCAGGCATTGAAAGCGATCGGCAGGGATAACATGAATGATACATTCATCAAACAATTCTCCGATATGCTCACGCTGAATGAAAAAGAATCCTTATTGGAGGATACAAAACGCTCATCTGCCTGGATCTCCGGAACGATCAGACAGATATGTGCATAAAGAACCATGAAAAATATTGGAAAACGTCCGGCAGAAGACCGTGAAGCATTATTCAGGAACACTGCTGACAAGATGGGGATCAATGAGGCGATTATTGAGAAAGACTTCTGGGTCTGCTGGATGCTGGATTATCTTTTTCACGACTGCCCCTGGAAAAATACTCTGACATTCAAAGGAGGCACGAGCTTATCAAAAGCATACGGGCTGATCGATCGTTTTTCTGAAGATATTGATCTGATCCTTGACTGGTGTATTCTGGATTATGATAAAGACGAACCCTGGAAGGATCGGACAAAGAATCAGCAGGATCACTTTAACAAAGAGGCAAATCACCGTGCCGAAGAGTTTCTCAAGGATATATTTCTCCCGCAGATCACAAATGATCTATCGGAGGAACTTGGCATTTCTGTCGATATGGGGATCCTGGCTGACGATAAACAGACAATAACCTTCAGGTATCCACATGGTTTTTCCGATGCATCTATCCTTCAGGAGATCCGTCTGGAGATAGGGCCTCTTGCTGCATGCACTCCATCCGGCTGGGAGACGATCCAGCCGTATTCTGCCGAAAAATATCCGAATCTCTTTGGGCAAAAGTCAACCGATGTTCTAACCGTGCATCCGGAACGGACGTTCTGGGAAAAGATCCTTATCCTTCATAGCGTGGCAAATCTTCCAAAAGGAAAGCCGGTTCCCTTACGATATTCACGTCATTATTATGATGTCGTGAAAATGGGAGATTCGAAGGTAAAAGCCAAGGCATTTGCCGATCTGGATCTATTAGAGATGGTAACTAAATTCAAAATGAAATTTTATCCTCTTTCATGGGCAAACTATGAGCAGGTTTTCGCTGGTGAGATCCGGCTGCTGCCTTCGGATGTTCATATGGCGGCTCTAAAGTCTGATTATTCCCGTATGCAGAGTATGATGTACGGGGATGTTTTGGATTTTGAGGAAATTCTTGAAAAGTTAGGGGCACTTCAGGAAGAGATTCAACAATTGATGAAGACCAGATCTTAAATATGACAAGCGAAGGCGGGGTGAGCCGTTAGGCTCGCCCTCAGCGAAGCAAACCGTAGGTTTGCGATTAAGGCGGGCTGCCCCGCAGGGGCGGCCTCGGCCGAGGCGGATTGACGGTGCAGCCGGCAATCTTAGCGGAGCAAGTTTTCGAAGGAAACTTGCGACCAAGGCTTTGCCTTGCGAGCAAATCTTTGATTTGCGAACAAGCGAGGATCGAAGACCCGAGTCGGAGAGCAAGTCGACAGACTTGCGAACCCCCCTTCCCGGCGAACCGGATCGAATTTGTTTAAGCGGGATTCTTTGGATGTACTTTGGTTTCTTGTACGGCATACGTGCGGACGCATGAGAATTCCGCCGCGAATCATTATGCTTCGCTTTGCTCTCCGACTCGGGCATTTTGTCCGCGGGCATCATATTGTTGACGTCAACAAACTGATGTGATACTCTCCATTTTACTGATTCAAACGAAATTTTCGCTGTATTCCCGCCCGGCCAAAAATTCCGCATCCATGCCAAATATCTGACTTCGAACTATCCGGTTAAACCGGACAGTTGGGATTTCATTTAAAAGATTATCTATTTTCATTACACTCACTATCTTTGCTGGAATCAGATTTAGGGATATATACTAGCTTTTTTAGCACATCTTCCAACTCATCTTCATCCTGCGCAGTTTCCCGCTCCAGCTCCCGTGCCTCGAACACCTCGAACTCCCGGGATGCCTTACTCTTCGCCCGCTCCATCGAAACCTTCCCGGCACTCGTAAGAATACTCATATCATTCAGCCGGAGAATCGCTTCCAGCTTCACCTCCCAGTCATGCATCGTCATAACCTTTCTGGAACGTGCCTGCTGCTCCGCATACTCCAGAAACTGATTCACCAGCGAATTCATCGTCGTGATCTCCTCACTCGAAAGATAATTCTTCGCCGTCAAAACATCAGCCAGACGAATCTTCCCGTTTGGACTCTCCTTCCATGTCGAAAGCCCCATATGCGGCAGATCGGCATTCGCCCGCAAAACCATGATCTCCGCCGCCGTATGACCGTGAACCGCAAAATGGATCTTATTCTGCACCGCTGCAAAAAACTTCTTCGCAGCAGGATGATTCTTATCATAATCCACACTCAGCGCGTAAATATCCCGAACCTTCAGATACAACCGCTTCTCTGACGCACGAATCGCACGAATCCGCTCAAGCAGCTCATCGAAATAATCCTGACCAAACCCTGCGGGCTCCTTTAAACGCTCATCATCAAGAACAAACCCTTTCACCACATACTCCTGCAAAAGCTTCGTTGCCCACTTCCTAAACTGCGTCCCGCGGGCAGACCTCGCACGATATCCTACCGCCAAAATCATCTCCAGATTATAGCAGACGATCGAACGGACGACCGACCGACCGCCCTCATCCTGCTCCACATCAAAAACCCGGGTGACTCTCTCCGGCTCAAGCTCACCCTCCTCGAAAATATTCGCGATATGTTCACTCACCGTCTTTGGCGACCTATCATACAAATCAGCAATCAAACGCTGAGATAGCCACACCGACCCCTCATACAGTCGAACCTGAACACGCGTATTCCCCCCGTCCGTATTATACAGCAGAAACTCAGATAGCTCCTCGACAGGGGTGAGACCCTTTCCGCTCATACATCCACCCCAAGCTTCGAAAGAAAACCTGCCGGTCTCTTCTCTGTTTTTGCGAGATCTCCCTCAAGAACCCTGACCAACGCTTTCAGATAGGTCACTTCATCGAGCAGGCTCCAGGAGCGCAGGAGCCTCTCTTCTATTATCTCACCTTCCTTCATCAGCTCAAGCTGGTTTTTCCGATTTTCTTTCCCATTTGTATAGAGCCTGCCTGAATATACATTTTTTTTGAAAAAGAGCGGCTTTGGTTGTTCCAGAAGTGTTTTGGGAATATCATTCATCATATCTGACCTCCTGTCCGGGTATCTCCGAACGTGTAATCAATCTATGATTTAACGCAATATAAATACCTGACCGCGCGGTGGCGGGGTGAGCCGATAGGCTCGCCCTTAGCCAAGCAAATCTCTGATTTGCGACTGCGGGCTGACCCGAAGGGGCGGCCTCAGCGGAGGCGGATCGACGGCGCAGCCGGTGATCTTAGCGGAGGCGGGGACCTTTAGGTCCCTCAGCCGAGCAAACAGAATGTTTGCGACCAAATCTCTGATTTGCGAGCCCGACGCGGTAGAGTATCTCTATTTTCGAGACCCCTACACGATTCCAGGTAGTTCATCTTCATCTGCAGCAGAACATACCATATCTGAAATGAGTGATTGCCATGAGAATGAAGACCGAGCAGGGAGTGAGAATGGGAGATTAAAAAAAAAAGAGTTGGTTTGGTGGGTTTAGAGGGGTTTAGCTTAGAATGGACACATGAGATGGGTAATAGATATTCGATACCTCCACTTTCAGGTCACCGGAGCACAAACCCAAAGTGGAGGGGGGCCGGTTTCCCGGCCTTCACTTTCTTTCCCGTTTCCGGCGCTCTTCCTCAAGTTCCTCTTCATGCCATTTGTTCATTTCCTTAATGACGATGCGGCGCTGGAGTTCGGACGGCTTGATGCCTTCCTTTTTTGCACGGCGGTA
This sequence comes from Methanocorpusculum labreanum Z, assembly GCF_000015765.1. NCBI lineage: Archaea > Methanobacteriati > Methanobacteriota > Methanomicrobia > Methanomicrobiales > Methanocorpusculaceae > Methanocorpusculum > Methanocorpusculum labreanum. The sequence goes on from NC_008942.1 coordinate 881,553, forward strand.
GAACCATTCCTTGTTTTTCATCGGGATCCTGGTTGAGATCCGGCCGTTGTATTCGACGGGCGTTTCCATGATGACCTGGCTCATTTTGAGACAGATCCGGGTAGTAGATTCGTCTTGAATCATTCTTTCTCCTTGTTGTGTTCTCTTTGGAACAATGCCTGCGTAAGGCAGGTTATTCAATGTCGATTCATGCCGGTTGACCCAGCGGCACGCCTTTTTTGTCGAGAGAGGGACAGAGTACCCTCTTCGTGTTTTCCGTTGACCGGCACGATTCCCGCGCCGGCATGTTCATTCAGAGAATGAAAAAAGGCTTCAGGGTTCACCCGTGGCAGAGGGAGTAGTATGTGTGATACCTGACTCCATGCTCCTAGCAGCTTGCCGTCCCGCAGGACTCGTGCTCCGGGCTAGCCCCTGCCTTTTTTCATTTACCTGATGTTGTTAATACTTAGTTGGTTTTTTAGATATTTAATGGTTATTTTTTGCGTATTACGATAATTTTACGGGTATTTGTCTGTTTTAGTGTTGAGATTCGTTCTAAGATGTTATAAACCCCAGACCGCGCGGTGCGATAATGCCCCGGGAAGGAGGAAAAATTGGGTGCTCAGTGAGAGAGATGGGTTACGAAAAATGCAGAAAAACCGGCTGGAAGCTTATGGAATATTGTTGGTCTGTTTTTTGATCAGGGAGGTTTGTCTGCCCGGATAGGAGAGATCAGGATGGAAAACGGTTAGAGCTGTCTGAAGGAGGAGGGAGGGGGTGTATGGATGCATGTGTGGGCACGATTTTTGTGCGGATAGGGAAGAGCGCGTGCGGGGTGAGCCGACAAGCGAGGGTCGTAGACCCGAGTCGGAGAGCAAACCGAAGGTTTGCGAACAGGCTCGCCCTTAGCTGAGGCGGGTTGGACACGAAGTGGACGACCTTAGCCGAGGCGGATCGGTCCATAGGGCCGGTCTCAGCGGAGCAAATCTTTGATTTGCGACCAAGTCGATAGACTTGCGATCCGGCGCGGAGCGACCCGCGGTGGAGATATCCTATTTTCGAGGCACATACACGTTTCCAGGTAGTTCATCTTCTGCAGAATATTCATGGGTAGCAGGATCCGTTTTTGGGGTGAGGGGGGTGACGCAGCTGACGACCTTAGCCGAGGCGGGCTCTGCCCCGCAGGGGTGACCTCAGCCGAGCAAATCAGGAATTTGCTCTCCACTTCGGATCTATGACCCTTTCTTGAATCTCCACGAATTATTGTATGAATAACCACACATCAGATGGGCTAAATATTACACACGCATAAACCAGTTACATAAAACAAATCTAAAACACAAATCCATATTATGACTCAGGGTACAGTATTCAAATAGGAGTAGTTTCATTTGAATAACTTCCATTTTTTACTATTCTATTCTCTCTTATTATTCCACAGCAATTTTCTATCCAGGCTGGGAGGAAATATCCTGAGTATATTTTTTCGCTCTCCTTTATTTAATACCGCACACCATAAAATGACGCAGTAAACTGTAGCAATCGAGCCTCCGGCGAGGAACGTTGGTACAATTCCGCTAATGGAAACAACCTGCATGAATAAGAATCCAAGCACCAACAGGATGAGGAGTGCAACGTAACCGGGGAATGCGGGCTTGACAAATGTGATGAGAGGGGCTTTGAGAATGTGAGCTGCGTATATAGGACCAAATAATCCGTCTGTTATGAGAGTTGTTATAGTAGTGGCAAGAGCTATACCGTAAATCCCCATATTAAATACAAGCGATAAAGTAAGAGCTAGTATGACATTAAACCCACCTGCCACAAGATATATGAGGCCTGGAGTGCGAACACGAATGTAGGCAGCTGTAATTGACCCACAACATGAAAACTGGACCATAAATATAGAGGCAATTACAGTAATCCATACAAGCAAGGAGAGGTCTGCGTAGTTTTGACCAACCCATATTGTCATTAACTGGGACGAAAATACACAGACAAGCCCTACAAGAAGTGCGGTTAACAGGGTTACTATTTTTACAGAGAAGGCTGTAAATGTTACCATACTCTCTTTGTTATCTTTAGCACGGTATGAGAATATCATCGGCGAAAAGCAGGTAGTTATCAAACCAAGAAGACCAACTATGAGTGTATTCCATGTGAGAACCAGAGAAAATTCAGTAGCGACGATGGATCCAAGTACTATGTTAGTAATTATTAATGCCGCTTGATTTCTCAGGACAACACCCATTCGTAATATTGCTAACCAAAATGCAGTGCTTAGTATTTCTTTCAGATGGAATAGAGAAAATGCTGTGATAGAGATATTAAGGAAAGGACATATTTTTCTGGAAAATACAATGGAGAGAAATAATGCCATGCATGCAGCTATTAGATATGATAATCCAACAAAGGGAAGTGTTGGTTCGAGTAAGGTGAATAGGAGAACCACAGATATAATTTGTGCGATAAGGTTGGTATTGTTCACATGGTTTTTGAGGTCGATACGATTATATGCGAATAATATCACACTGAAATTGCTGCTCCAAGCCCTGATAAGGACAGATATTATCACAAGAGCGAATAACCAGATTACATCAGTTGCAACTGTATCTCCAATATTAAATATTGTTGGAGATAAAAGTGCAAAGATTAGTCCAATGGGGGTTACTATGAGAAGAATCACCAGTGTTCCAATGAGGGAGGTGTTAAAAGTAATTACTGCTTTTTTTCGATCTCCGCGCTGGAGGTCAATGGTGAGATAGCGTGATATTGCTTCATTAACTACATCTATAAATAGAGTGATAAAACTGGTAAAAGATGTGGCAAGAGGAATCAATCCATAGGCTGATTCACCAAGAGTCTCAAGAAAAAATGGAACTAAGGCAAGACCTATGACCAGATTGATGGTCAAATATGCTAAATTTGAAAGCAGATTTTTTGGTAATTGCTTTTGAAATTGGATATCAAGTGTTTTCTCGGACATGCTAAACGTTTCATATTTTCAATATTTCAATGAATTAGGTGGGCAAAACACAACCTATGATGGGACCAAATAATCAATTACTCCACTTGAACACACAATATTATAGTTAGAATTATAGATAATTTCTTGCTTATATACTCTCCAAGGAATTAAAGTAACCCAATCCTTATTTGAAACAGATAACTGTGGCAATCCCCAATTAACAACCATATCCTTATTTACAGGCGTTAAATTTCCCTTTAGCAAAGGAAGAATATCACAATCATCCGTGAAAACACTGTAACTATCTCGTATTAATCCAATACGGATTGGATTATTTTTAGTTATAATTGCCAAACCAATTGCACCTGTCGTATACACATCTGAAGAAATAGGTTGTGTTGAATATACATAAGACCACAATCCGATTTCAGATATTTGCGGGTATGATTCAAATTTACTTGGTTCATCTAGGTTAGTTACAAATGTAAATGCTATCAACACAACAGTCAAAATAATAAATATCGTCGCAAGCACCTGCCCAATTTTTTTGAGCTTTACATCTTGTTTTAATGTGCACACCCTTGCAAAGATGAGGACAGAAGGGGTGATTAGCATCAACAAAGCACCTAAGTTTACAACTAGAATTATTCGTGTCAAAATAAATATAATGATTCCCAGCAATATTGTTATAAGAATAATATCAATTGAGTCTATTGTCTTATTTTTACTTAAATATATTTTTAACAGCCAATGACCATAAATAATAATGACTAAAGCACAGGTAGTAAAACGTAAAATCTGAAGAATAGCGATTTCATATGTTGATGTGAAGTAATATGGTGCTAATGGAGAAATAGAAGCGGACTCGCTAACTCCAAGAAATTGATAAGCATAGATTAGAAATTTATCAATACTTGAAATACCGAATTCATTCATAGTGCCGATAGCATTATAAAATATATAATAATACGTATTTAACTCGAATATCATAAGGCCTGAAATGATCATGAGGAGGAGTATATGTGATTTTGGAATAATATAGCGAATATCCAAATTATAGAATTTCACACGGATGAACTGAATTAGCACTACCGCTGTAAAACAAAATATAAGAGAAAATACCATTGCCATATAATTGTATGAGATATAATTTAATGAGAGAAGAACAATTATTAAACAGATGAATATTGAATTTTTATATGAATTTTCCCCTATTTTATTCTCTAAGTCCATAAATATAAGATAAATTATAAGGAAGTAGAGAATCATACCAATGGTATGGATCCAATACACGTTATAATCTGAAGTTGAAATAGAGCAAAATAAACATCCCATTAATATTGTTGCTAAAATAATATTTTTGGATATCCTATACAATATAAGACACACAATTGCTGATAATGGGATGATAGATATGGGTAGAGTTAATAGAGAATCAGGGGAAATCCCAAGAATCAGACAAATCATTGCTCCAAAAGAATGATAACCAATCACAGTTGAAAGAAATCCATTACCATAATATACAAAGTCTAGAAAACTAACAATATTTTGTGGAAGAAAAGCATCAGAATTCCCATAGGTGTAGAGGAAGGAGTATACAACTAGAAATAGATATAATATTATACCTATTTTGAATTGCTGATTATGACTCAATTTCATCATCATATTATTTCTCCAGACATAAACACTCAATTTTTCTTAAAGTTTCTATTTAAATTATTGATTTTATCAATCATATCGGTATATTTTTGAATTCCTCTATTCAAATCAAACATCTGAGCCCGCTCCTTGCATCTTCGTGACATAGATTCGCGCAAATCGGGATTATACAGAATTTTTTGTATAAAATAGAGCATACTTAGTTCACCTTCATCCAATGGTTCATCTGCAACATGATAAATTCCGGTCATTTTATTTGTAACGAATCCACACGAGTTATCAAAGCCTAATATTTCTTCAATTCCCTCTGAGCAGTTCGCCGCTACAACCGGGCATCCAACTGCCATAGCCTCTACAAGGACGTTTGGAAGGGCTTCAGATAATGATGACAGAACAAACAAATCCGCCCTTGCAACATATTTATATGGGTTTTTAGACCACCCAAGAAATACAACGTCCTCTTTAACACCCAAATCTATGGTGAGATTCATAAGATACTCTAATTCAGGCCCCTCTCCACAAAGAACTAGTCTACACTGAATCGTTCTTCTAAGTTCAGCAAAAACACGAAGAATATGCCACTGGCCTTTGACAGAAGACAGTCTGCCAACAGTGATAATTGTTTTAACTTTGTGGTTGAAGATTTCTGTTTTAACCTCCTCTAATGATAATTTATTGATTTGAATAACATCAATTGGATTATGTATTACATGAATCTTCTGATAATTCACACCGTATAATATCACCAACTCATTTTTCACCCCATTTGAAACAGCAATTGCAGATGTATTAGTTATTTTTAGTAAAAAAATCGAAATCTTCTTTAATATTTGTGTAAAAATATGGCAATTTTTGTTTGAAGGCATACCATGAAAGGAAATTATGGGATGTACACCAGTAATCAGGGATGAAATTATATTAACTACATTATCCTCTGGTAAAATAGATAGAGATACCTTTGGATTATATTTTCTCAGTAAAAGTATATAACGTAGAATAACAAGTGGAAATTTGCATAATCTAGCAAGTCCTGAAATCTGTTTTCCAGATAAAAGAATATAAGGAGAATTTACATTATATTTTATTTTAGACTCATGTATGATCACTAACTCGTTAGATATAGAGGTAGGAAGAGAATTTGCCAAACTTACAGCAACTCTTTCAGCCCCTCCCCCCTCTATCGATCCTAAAAGAATTAATAGGTCAGTCATACTACACCATCAAGATCATATCTACATCAGCAAGATGAAATGGAATTGTAATAATATCAATAGAGGTAATCCGTGTCTTCATCGGTGAAATCTCCAACTAATCAACATCGTATCCAATACTATTACCATGTTGAAATAATGCCTCTGTAAATGAAAAGCGCATATATCTAACACCAACAACATAGACAGTAATATTTTCGCCTGATTTTTGAACCATGAGATTTCCCCCCCCCTAATTTTTTGTGTACTAGTTATTCTGACTTATAGCCAAAAGAAGATTGTGCTTTGTTATTATCAAGTTTGTCCAATCGATATGTCAACTCGTTGGACAGAGGTTTTTCATAATGACTAAATCTTCTTGAAATAACATAAATCAACTCATCTCACTTTTGAGAAGGGATCCAGCGGAGATATGTCAAATCAAACTTCTTTGAGATTTAACACTAATTTGCAAATTGTATATTATCCTTGAGCACTATTTGTTCATGAGACGTCTCACGAACTAAAGTTCGTGAACTTCTGAAATCCATTCTGCAATTGCGCTAACGTCAATAATTGAAACGTTATAATATTTATGAAAAATTCTAACGAGCCATTTTTAACAGGAAGTACTTTCTTCCTGTACGTTGAATACTATGTATGGAGACTTCCAGTAGCTTCAGTCTAAATCGAGCATATCACGAGCTTTATGAATAATCTTGGTGATTACCTCTCCGATGTCAATAAAATTCCAGAGGACGCAACGTTTATTTATGCAGAACCTAGTGTATGTTCTATTTTTCTTTCAATGTTACAAATATCGAGCTTGGAGATGAAACAGCTGATGAACTTATCCCGTTGAATGAACCTATTTTTGAAAATACCTTTGGATTCATCTTGAAATAATAACACGCCACCCTCAGAAAAATTAGTCTACATATGAAAAAATGGAGAGGTTTATTTCGCAGAATAGACGATTGGGCAGACTTGAGGTATAAAGTATTTCTTATACCACTCCACAAATTTCCCCAGCCCCACCTCGACACTCGTCTCCGGCTTAAATCCAAAATCCCACACCAAATCATCCACATCAGCATATGTCTGATACACATCACCCGGCTGCATCGGCAAGAACTCTTTCTTCGCTTCTCTCCCGATGCACTTTTCCAGCACCTCGATGAAGTACATCAGCTTTTCCGGGTGATTATTACCAATATTATACAACTTGTAGCGATCACCATTTTCATCTGCTGCGGGTGGGTGCTCAAGCATATTTTCTATTCCCTGAACGATATCATCTATATACGTAAAGTCCCGGTACATATCTCCATTATTGAAGATCTGAATGGTCTCACCGGCAAGAATCTTCCTGGTAAAGCTAAAGTATGCCATATCCGGACGCCCATAAGGACCATATACAGTAAAGAAACGAAGACCGGTTGTCGGGATACCATAAAGATGACTATATGTATATGCCATCAGTTCATTGCTTTTTTTGGTTGCCGCATACAGACTGATTGGCCTGCTTACATCATCATCCGTTGAAAATGGAGTCTTCTCCTGATTTCCATACACAGAAGAGCTGGATGCATATATCAGATGCTCAGCCGGGTGGTGACGGCAAGCTTCCAGAATATTGAAAAATCCAATTATGTTACTATCGATATACACCTGAGGATTGTCGATAGAGTAGCGAACACCTGCCTGTGCAGCCAGATTCACAACAATATCTGGTTTATATTTAGTAAATACATTCTCTACCTCTGATTTATCAGCCAAATCGCCCTTTACAAAAATAAAATCAGGATAGTCCTTTAGGATAGCGAGACGTGCATATTTTAAGTTGACATCATAATAGGAGTTGATATTATCGTAGCCGATAACCTGGATTCCCTGTTCCAGGAGTTTTTTGGATAAATGAAAGCCAATAAACCCGGCAGCCCCGGTAATGAGTATCGTATCTAATGACATTACATCATATACATTCAGGTTATATACCCATTATTCTTTGGATAAAGATTATCCCTGATAAGAAATATATACTTTGTTCTATGATAAAAAGACGTATAATGGAAATAACTAGAGATATATCATTTCGCCTTCCTTATGGAGATGTGATAATCAATTGCTTTTTTGGAAAATATTATACTAAACTAATAAAATCTGACGAGATGTCAACTGGTGGGAGTTGTGATGCCAGATATTGTTATTCTGTGTGGATGCGCCATCTGATAAACTATTACAATGAATCGGGAAAGATACCAAGTATAGTGGTTGAATTTGGTCCTGGGGACAGTATAGGTACTGGTATCGCTGCATTGTTAAGTGGGTGCGATCAGTATTATGCCCTTGATTTCATGAAATATTCTGGTATGGAAAATGTAATGAATATATATGACCAGATGATAACTCTTTTCAAAAATCATACAGATGTTCCAGATGATAGAGAATATCCTAAAATCAAACCAAAGTTAGAATCTTATAAATTTCCAGATCACATTATTTCACCAGAAGTAATCGATAAGAATCTTTCTGATGAAAGGCTAGACGCAATTAAAGAATCTCTTAATAATCTATCTAACGATCACAATATAATCATTAATAATATGATATCATATCTTGCTCCATGGGAAAATACGATACTCCCGGAAATTAATCCAGAGTTGATTTTCTCACAAGCAGTACTTGAACACATAGACAATTTAGAAAATGCATACTCTGTAATGGCATCAATATCAGTGAAAGAAACCTATATGTCACATGACATAGATTTCAAATCTCATGGATGTTCCAAATACTGGAATGGACAATGGTCATATAGTGACTCACTATGGCAAACAATTCGAGGTACCAGACCCTATTTCATTAATCGTGAGCCACTTTCAACGCATCTGAAATTATTTTCAAAAAATGGATTCAAAATAATAAAATGTATTCAAAATAATGAAGGATTTGGCAGCTCAAGTATCTCTAGAAAAAAGCTCAGAGGTAAATTTACTAGATTATCGGATGATGACTTTCAAACATCATCAGCATATATTCTTGCAAAATACAATGAGTAAAATTTGATCTGATGGCTTTGAATAATATGAAAACACTCTTCACACAACTGACTTATACAAAGGACGCAAAAACAGCATTGCACAATGCAGGCGTTTGTCTGAGATGATCGAATAGTCTGAGTATGCACAATTGAATACTGGGTATGATGCTATGAAAAAAACGTATAATAATCGAAGAGAGACATATTTTAACTATTTTTCATCAGGAGAGAATCAATTCATGAAACAGGTTCGAAAGGCAGTCATCCCTGCCGCAGGATGGGGGACGCGCTTCTTCCCGATCACAAAAGCGATGCCAAAGGAGATGGTGCCGGTCGTTGACAAACCGGTCATCCAATATGTTGTCGAAGAAGCGGTTGCATCCGGGTGCGATGACATCCTGATCATCACCGGCAAAAACAAACGCGCTATAGAGGATCACTTTGACAATTCCCAGGAGCTTAACGAACATCTGAGAAACAGCGGGGATCTAAAGCTACTTGCCGAAAGTGAAAAACTTGCAGATCTTGCCGACATCCACTTCATCAGACAAAAAGAGCAGAAGGGTCTTGGAGATGCTATTCTCTGTGCTAAGCAGCATGTGGGTGATGAACCGTTTACTGTTCTTCTTGGGGACACGATCTGCATACCCGATGCTGAGGCAAAGCCATGCACGGCACAGTTAATCGATATCTACAAAAGATACAAACTCCCGGTCATCGGCGTGGAAACCGTTCCTGAACATAAGATCAAAGATTATGGCATCATTGATGGTATACTTCTTGAAGAAAGGCTCTATCAGATCAAAGACATCATAGAAAAACCAACTCCCGAAGAGGCTCCATCCAATGTCGGAGCAATGGGCAGATATCTGCTCACCCCGGAGATCTTTGCGATTCTTGAGGATACAAAGCCTGGCAGAAAAGGCGAGATCCAGCTGACCGATGCACTGAGGCATTATGATGCATCACTTGGATATGTTGCTAAAAATACGAGATATGATATTGGTGATATTCCCGGGTGGATGGTTTCAAATCTCCAGCTTCTCTTGAAACATCCGCTCTACGGCGATATGATCCGAGATGCGCTGGAAAAAGAACTGAATCAATAATGATACGATCTCAGCCCCAGGTCTGACTAATCGCGGATTCTGTTCAATACATCCATCTCTCTTTTTCTCTTGTGTCCGTACTCATCCTTTCTTTAACCACTCTGAAGGAGCAACGGCTGATCCGACAAAAATCCCAGAGTCTATAACTCTGTAACTGAAATAGTATAGGCATGAAAATTACTGTCGCAGGAGTAGGATATGTCGGTCTTTCCCTAGCTGTGCTTCTTGCACAGAATCATAGTGTCACCGCAGTGACCACAACACAGAAGAAAGCCGACATGATTAATGCAAAAAAATCTCCGATTGCAGATTGCGAAATCGAAGAGTATCTCGCAGAAAAACCGCTGGATCTTACCGTCACGACCGATAAAGAAGCAGCATACCGAGATGCTGAGTTCATTGTTATCGCCACCCCGACGAATTATGAAACAGCTACACATCACTTTGATACCTCCGCTGTCGAGGATGTCATCGAAATCGCCAAACGCTTGAACCCAAATGCAGTGCTTGTCATCAAATCAACCGTTCCCGTCGGCTATACTAAAGCGGTCAGTGAAAAATACGGGCTGAATACTATCATCTTCTCCCCGGAATTTTTGCGCGAGGGAAAAGCTCTGTATGATAATCTGTATCCGAGCCGGATCATCGTAGGTGCGCCGAAAGATAACGCAAAACTCGTTTCTGCAGCGCAGACCTTCGCGGATTTACTCCTGCAGGGAGCTGTCAAAAAAGACGTTCCTGTTCTCATCACGGACCCGACAGAAGCAGAAGCCATCAAACTCTTTGCAAACACCTACCTCGCGCTTCGTGTCAGCTTCTTCAACGAGCTGGACACCTATGCTGAAGCAAAAGGTATGAACACAAAGCAGATCATCGACGGGGTCTGTCTTGACCCGCGTATCGGCGGTCATTATAACAACCCGTCCTTTGGCTACGGGGGTTACTGTCTCCCGAAGGATACGAAACAGCTGCTGGCAAATTTTCAGGGTGTCCCAAACAAGGTTGTACGTGCAATCGTTGAGTCCAACGAAACCAGGATGGATGTTATCGCGGACCGTGTTCTGGAAAAAGCAGGCGGCCTTCCGTGCACGGTCGGCGTGTACAGGCTCACCATGAAGTCCGGATCGGATAACTTCCGTGCATCGAGCATCCAGGGTGTCATGCAGCGTCTGCAGGCACTGGGAGCCGAAATCATCGTCTATGAGCCGACGCTGACAGATGATATGTTTGGTTCCTGGCGTGTGGTGCATTCTCTTGATATGTTCAACAAGGAGGCTGCGGTGATCGTGGCAAATCGGTATGATCCGGAGCTTGAGGGTATGATGGAGAAGGTGTATACGCGGGATCTATACTTCAGGGATTGAGCGAAAAACACATCATTCCTTGTTGATTATTATAGATTCAGATAGAGAGATGAAATGGGTCAAATTATATATGACCCCTCTGTTTGCATGAGGGATCCACCCCCCATTCAAATCACATTATGGTATATCAATGGGGATAGTTCCAAGAGTTGACATTTCAATTCTTAGGGGTTATGTACATTATCACAAATCTATTGACTGCACAGAAAAATGAAGTAATTGATGAAATATAATCAAGAGGAGATGAGTTTTGTAAAAAGCTCATTCGTTTTTTCTACAGTATCACGCCAATCATAGTTCGAAAGAACTTTGGTACGACCATTTTCACCACATTGAGCCATAAATTGTGGATCTGTTGTCATCTGCTCCAAAGCGTGACAGATAGCAGATGGGTCACGACAGGGTATAATTATACCACACCCCTCGACAATATCCACAAGTTGAGGGAGATCGGTTGATATCACCGGCAATCCACAAACCATTGCTTCCAGCATAGTTTTGGGAACGCCTTCAGCCAAGCTTGGTGATATAAAAATCATGGATTCCTCATATATTATCTGTAATTCATCGTTTGGTATGAAATCCACCATTTTAATCTTTTGATTAAGGGATAATTGATCTATTTTATTACAGATCATATCTTTTCCAGGCCCACGGCCAATCATTAGCAAAGAATAATCGGGATAATTATGGGAAAAGTCTGCAAATCCTTCTACCAAATATTCAACACCTTTACCAGGTACATATTTTCCTATCCACAATATTTGTTTCTTTTTATCCACATTTAATGGTATTAAAAACTTTTCGACATTAATTCCATTATGTATTATAATGATTTTAGAAGGGTCGACACCATAATCAACCAATAATTTTTTTTCATCAATTGTGTATGTTATGATATAATCAGCAGATTTTAAGACAAAACTCCCAATAGTCATCATGTAGATCTTTTGAATCCATAATGGAACTGTTTGGGATACTAAACCATGATTTGTAATAATTAATGGAAATTTTTTTATCCTTTTTCCAATCACACAAAATAAAGTAGAGCAATATAACTGTGAGTGAGCATGAACAACATCATAATTTTTAGCGTTTGAAATTAGAGCTGATAATAACTTAAGTGTGATAGAATTCCGGAAGATAGTAAAACCTTTAAAACGTATTACATCATAGTCACCTCTATCCTCATATAATGGTTCATTTGTCCAAATGGAGGTATATACAGTCACATCATGCCCCATCTTTGATTGCATAACTGAAAGTTCATGGACATGAAGAGCAATGCCCCCCACAAATGCCGGATATAGATCGCTTGAAACTCTTAGTATCTTCATATTACAATACTCCACATTTGATTTTTATATTTTTAACAACATCCCATCCCATCTGCATCGCCTTATACTGTCCAATATATGTGAATGACCCGGTCCTCCCAATAACATCAAGATTAGTGATACCATCCAGATAACTCATGACCTTCTCCAGATGCTGCCGGTATCCCAACTCATAAGCAGGATATGCATCAGTCTCCCTGTTAATAAAGTAATCAATTATATCCTGATTCTGTATTATCGACAAACGCTTCAGCCATTCAACAGTTAAATCATAAAGCTCCTGATCCTTCATGCTCCAAATGCCACCCTCAATCCAGCTAAAATATTCTATGGCAAGAACCGTCTTACCATCAGAAATCATCATATCAGAATAGTGTTTTTGCTCCATCATTCTGGAAAAGGGAATTTTTGGATCAGCAAAATAGATACAATGCTCTTTGAGAATACTATCGACAGAGAACACAAGATATACACAAATATGACATCGGCATCGAAGACTCTGACCGGCAGCCTGTACATCCTCTGGCGGGAAAGGACGCATAGCACTTAATAAATAAGGCATAGGTATTGAGGAGATGAGATGTTTGGGATATATTGTCTCTACATTACCATCACTACAGACAACATCAACCGATACAACCGAACCATTCTCCACCAAGATATTACTTGGAGTCGCAGAGAGGAACCAGTCACAAATATTTTTAGCATCGATCTCCTGCTTGAGTCTGTCACATATCTCCCCAATACCGTGTTTTGGATAGTTAACAGGATCCCCTTTCTTCTGGAGGGAGGCGATCATAGTGCTGAACTGTTTTTTGAAAACGTCCAGCATCGAGAATTCACCAACTCTCCATGCAACATCCTGTGACATAGCACCACAGGGCACCCCCCACGTTTTCTCCCCAATATTCAATAAAAATAACTCTGCTAATGATTGTCCAAGAGATGAAACAAGGCTGGTTTCATAATCATTACTATTTGACTTTTTAGAAGATTTGGCACGCAAATAGTCCCAGCCTATATGCATGGATTTTCCAAGCCCAGCGTTTATGAGAGCGTTCATTATGCTTACCGGATATTTATAGCGGACTTGACCCACCTGCATAGATTCGAGATATTTTCGGTGTTCAGACTCATACTCATAAATATCCTCCTGTAATAGAGCCTTGATAAATGTATACATCTCAGGATTGAAATCATAGACATATTCCCTACTACAGAGAATATGAGGCCCAATATCCAATAAACAGTCACCGTGCCGCAGAGTTTTGGCAAGTCCACCAACATGCTCCTGTTTATCTACAATGCAAATAGATACACCAGCCTCAGCCAATTTATAGCCCGCAGTAAGCCCCGCTGGGCCCGCACCAAGAATCAAAACATCACACTGTTTTGCCATTTTAGTTCCTTTCCTTCGTATTGGTTACTGCTTCGAGAGTGAACATATAGATTCATTCCCTCCCCACCATCTGTATCATCTGCGCCACCGCATACAATATCAGCGCTGTTGTAATCAGCAGCATCCCCATCATCAAGAGCATCATCGAGACAAGCGTAATCGTTGGGGACCAAAACCCAGTCTTTGCAGAGATATCCAGAGCCTGAAACGCTAGGAAAACACCAATCCCCAAAATTATCACTCCAGGTATCCCGAACGCCGCCACCGGTCGTCGAATCGTGACAAAACGGACCACATTCATCAGAACCGTGAGCCCATGCCTAAACGGATTCTGGGAACTCGTGCCGTCGATATCATACCGCACTTTAATTGGAATCTCGCCGACCTTCAGACGGTGATCGCTCATCTGCACAAGGATCTCGGAGCCGGCAGACATTCCTTTTCCCGAAGGATGGATCACCATATACGCACTCTTCGCATATGCCCGGTAGCCGCACTGCGAATCGCTCACACGGATGTTCCCGGCTGCAATCATCGTCGCACGGTCGAGAACTTTCATCCCAAACTTCCGGTAACCGGGAACCATATCCGCACTTGTCTTCTCCAGGAACCGTGAACCGATGACAACATCATACCCCTCCATGATCTTTTCAACGAATCTGGGGACGTCCTTTGGGTCGTGCTGACCGTCGGCGTCGATGATGATCAGGATATCCGGCTTGTACTTTTGTGCAGTGAGGAATATCGTCCGAAGAGCCCCGCCGTAGCCCTGATTGATCCGGTGACGAATAACAACCGCACCAGCATCTTCGGCTGCTGTGATTGTATTGTCCTTCGATCCGTCATCCACCACCACGACCACGTCGGCAAACGGCTTGACAGCAGCAACAGTGGCGCCCACACGCTCCTGTTCGTTGTATGCCGGCATTGCAACCATCACAGACGGCTTATCTGAGAGCGGCTCTTGTTCGGGTATTGAAAAATGTGAAGTTGTTGTATTGTTGTTGGCCACACTACCACCATTGTGTATCTATGACTATAGAAATACATAGGTATTTGTGCTCCAATCAGAGTTATATTTCACGGTCGTCAGGCTCTGTTTGGCTCCCTCTGAGGCGATGGTTCTATCAGGGTGCTGATCTGTGATGAACATATGTTTGAATGATGATGAGTCGGTTCATCCATAATGATGCATCAGTTTTGACGTCATATTATTGGTGTGATAGGGGATGCAGATGCACGAGAGAAGCATAACCTCCAAAAACAATATTTACAACATTCACTTATAGATGAACCTCTTTAATTACTCATATAAGCCATAAAAATAGGATATTTCCACCGCGGGACGCTCCGCGCCGAAGTCGCGTCCCCGCACCCCCGATCATGCCTTTTTCCAAATCGCTTTTCGCACAAATGAATACAGGCCATTTGGATATATCCTCAATTGACTGTCTCATGCACCCACCCCTCCACCCTGTCCGCGCCCTTTCTCTCTCACCTATTTTCGACACCATAGCCGCGATGCAGCATCCAACCTTACCACATATCGGAGCACATAAATACCACCCCCCGCTTCGCAACAATGCTTAACCCCCTTCCCACTCACTAACAAAACGCTCTCCAAAACATGAAGAGGCACTATCGCACCGCACGGTCGGGGCTTTATATCTTCACAATACAAAACACAACAACAAAACAGACAAATCAGCAAAAATAAACGTAATACGCAAAAAATAGCCATTAAATACCACAAAAACAAACTAAATATAATCAACATTCGATTGATGAAAAAAGACAGGAAGTAGCCCGGAGTACGAGTCCTGCGGGACGGCAAGCTGCTAAGAGCATGGGATTTCGCCAAAATAACACTAATGTCCCCTCTGCCACGGGTGAACCCTGAAGCCTTTTTTCATTCCCCGAATGAACATACCGGCGCGGGAATCGTGCCGGTCAAAGGAAACCACCGAGAGGATACTCTATCCCTCTTTCGACAACAAAAAAGGCATGCCGCTGGGTCAATCGGCATGTATCGACGTAGATAACCTGCTGCATGCAGGCCGTGTTTTAAAAGAAACACATAACGATACAATGGCTAATGAAGAAGTACCAACTAGGATCTGTCTCAAAATGAAACAGGTCATCCTTGAAACGCCCGTCGAATACGATGCCCAGATCACGACAAGGATCCCCAAAACGGAAAAAGCACGCCTCTACCGCCGTGCAAAAAAGGAAGGTATCAAACCCTCCGAACTCCACCGCAGGATCGTGAGCAGGGAGATGAAAAACTGGAAAGACACAGATCAGGAGGATGAGACCAGAACAGAGGATGAAAGCCGGGAACCCGGCTCCTCCCGCCCGTTCGAACGCACATAACCAAGAGCCGTGCAAAAACCGGGTGCAGAAGTGTCCTGATCATACCTTTTTTCCAATAGGAATTACGCGGTGTTGGTGTAAACCAAAAAAAAAACTGACGTAATTATGACATGCACTTCGATTTCGCGTACGGGATTCGTTTTGAAACAAGAGAAAGAACCAACCGCGAATCGGCGCGAATCCGCCCTTCGGGCGAGATAATCGGATTTGCTATACCTCACTCTCGCTCGTCGTGTCCCTCGCAAATCAAAGATTTGCTCGGCTAAGACACGACAGCTCGTCCCTTCATCGGGATCGTTCGGGCAAATCCTGTCGGCGCCCCAGCGCCTTCTGCGAGGAAAAATCAGAGTGCTATCCTTCTTCAAAAAAGATTTTTATAATCGGACTTACGCGGTGGGCTTTCTCATGCTTCCACACCCAACCATATACTTCCCGAATTGTATCCTCACAATCATCACATATTTCCTATATGAATCCTTCACTCCAGATGAACTACGTGGAAACGTATCGGAGCCGCAGCAAATAGGATATCCCACCGCGGGCCGCTCCGCGCCGGAGTCGCGGCCCCGCACCCCAGATCAAGAAAAGGGATTGTTCATCTATATTTTGCAGAAAAAACATGTAAGATAAGAAAAATCCGCACGCGGGTTTTTCCTCAGCATTTTTCCAGAGAGGGTGCGATTCTGCGTAGGCGATCAGCCGAAGCAGAGCAGCCGAACGTAAGGAAAATGCGATTCGCGTTAATTCGCGGAGATTCGCGGTTAAATATTCTCTTGTGTCCACGCCCAATAATACCCCTCTCAAATTGGATTGGGAATAACACCGCGTAACTCCTATTTAATATAATCTCACTATGAGGGAAATTACCGTTGGGAGGCGCCGGGGCGCCGACAGGATTTGCCCGAACGATCCCGATGAAGGGACGAGCAAGACAGTGAAGCTGGATTGCGAGAGTGAGGATAAGCAAATCCGATTCTGAGAGCAAGCCAATGGCTTGCGGGATTCGCGCTGATTCGCGGTTGGTTCAATCTCAGGTGTCAAAACGGATTCCGTACACGAAATCGAAATACATCTCATAAGGACCTCAGTATTTCTGTTATGCTCACACCGCACAACTTACGTTGCATACCGCTGCACTTTCAAACCACCCGTCTCAATTTCCCGCTTCATCCCCCTGACATATGCAGATAAGCGGCAAAACACAACAAATTCACGCAGAATATTCCCAATGCACCACTAAAAAACACAGTATAATCCACAAAAACACCCAATAACAGTATGAGGATACAGCCTTAGGAGGGACAACAAAAAACAAAACAGGGATACGTGTCTGCCCGATTCCAACATCGAAGCGAAAGAACAGGAACAGACACTCAACTATTGGAGCCTGGAGATAATCAAAAGTACTGCATCATCTCCAAACATCGAACAGTATCTATTGGGATGACGTCATCCGTCATCAATCATCCATCACATACAAACCGGAAAAAGAACTGCACTAAAAGATCGAGCCGCACTCTCCTTTGAAGAGGCAGACTGCCGAAACACTCTTGTGTTATTTTTCTTTTTCTAAAAGTATATATAGTTACTGTCAAGTCTGAAAAAATAAAAAATCAGGGGTCACCCGTCCTAACCATCGAACATCACTGATGGATGATCAGTGATGGATGACGGCACCCAAAAAATCACATCAATGAGACAAAGCATCTATCTCAACATATCGAACGAGGAGTTCAAGATCCTCGACCGCATCGCAGGCGATCTCGGTTATGTCAGCCGGACCGATCTATTTACCTCGTGTGCCCATCTCCTTCTTTACGGAAAAACGGCAGATGGGAGAAGCTCGCCGGACGAATACACCGCCGATCAGCTTGCAAGACTTCACACGCACAGCGAAAAGATCGTCTGCATGCAGCAGAGCTTCATGGAGATCGTCCGGGAGACGGCGCTTCCCGTGATCGCCATGAAAGGCATCGCCACCGCTGAACACGCGTTCGGCGGCGACATCAAAGCCCTCATCTACGAACGCTGCGGGATGGTTCCAGAAGATACCGAGATCCACGACTGGTTCCGGCTCTTCAAGAACCTCCACAGAGCCGAGCTGCTGGAGTATCGAAGCAGACAGTTTGCAGCCGCCCTTGCAGGAGATGAAGAATGAGCGAGCTGATCGGCGATGCACCGGGAGACTTTGCCGCCTGGCACAAACTCATCACCGGCTCTTGGGTCTACAACATCGTCACGGGCGATGTCATCAGCATGAATACGGGCAAACCGCTCGTGTTCCGTTCGGAAAGGAGCGGGCCATCTCTCAGAACCTATGTCCACGGACACCGGTTCACGGTCAAAAAAGACCGGGTGGCCCAAGTCGCGTTCTGGATCGGCAGATGCGAAGGGCATATCCCTCTCAGGAGGGCGCCATGACGGAAGATCTGACGCCGGCCTCTCTCGAAGCCCTGCTTCTGGAGTGGCGGCCGGTCCCGGACGAGGCGTTCGCCGCGGCATACCGGTATCAGGAGTTTCTCTACTGCTTCAAAGAGCTCAGGCTGCTCTTCGAAGAACGCCGTAAGGAGCTGATTGCCCTGATCCAACTTGAGGGCCTCGTCTCGGATGCGTTCGTCCTCGAGATCCCGACGGACAATGTCGTGAACACGGATATGCTAAAAGACGAGCTGCCCGACATCTATGATGAGCTGGTTTTCATCCAGCCGTCTGATGCAAAGCGGTTTATCGGACTGAAGGCTCTGTATGATCTTTCGGTCGAGACGGCAGGCCGTGATCGGGTGGCAAAAGTCGAGCGGGTGAATCTGCTGGATCTGAAAAAGGCCCTGCCGGCTGACGAAGCCGCAAGGTACGTGACGTCAGTCCCGCACGAGAGTCTGATAAGGGTCGTGCGGACCGCAGAATGATGTGGTTTCAACGGGGTGAGCCGATAGGCTCGCTCTTAGTGGGGGCGGGTCGAATGCGAAGCAGACGACCTCAGCTGAGCAAACCGATGGTTTGCGATCAAATCTTTGATTTGCGACGACGGAGTGAACCAAATGGTTCACTCTTAGTTAAGCAAGGTTTTTCCTTGCGACTGCAGACCAGGGATGAAGAGGGGGTTTACCCCCGATGAAGCACTGGTATGATATTCCTGAATTAAGGGATAAGGAGACGCTTCTTTGGATGTTTCGCAAAGGAATGACGCGTCAGGAGATCGCAGAGGTGGTTGGGTGTCCCGTGTCGGCGGTGCGTACAGCAGAACTGCGGCATACGCTGAAAAAGCCGGTGATCATTATATCCGAGGAGCTTCGGCAAAAGCTGAAGCTCTAATTATCCTATTTTTTGGGATTATCAAAGAAGTCGATAAGTTCACTCAAGCAAACAGAAGGGTTGTGAATGAGCTGCAATGGGAAGATACGAGGTGGGTTTTTACGTATCATTTAATTCACAAAGAGAGATGCGCGATTATCACAATATGTATCACGCGCGCGTGAGATTTGGGAGTGAATATAATGTACAATAACCAAAAAATACCCACAATAATTTGACCAGCATATTAATATTACGTTGCATTATATCGAATAATATGAAAAAAATCATCGAACAAAACACGAATGTCCGGATCTCAATTGAAGCAACGATCTGGGTCTTTTGTACAATTGTGATTATACTCACTTATCTGGCCAAAATTGATTTAGGTATCATTGAAATTTTCTGTTGGTTTGTTTTTATAGGGGGCATTTTTCTTTGCGTCGTCAGATTTGTCTTAAATAATTTTTAGCTTGAAAAGAGTTTTATTCATGGAAACAGGTGCAATTTCCCATTTGGGGGATCATTCTCCATTTAATAACGTTGATTTCACCTTTTTATTATGCCCATACCGCGGACATCTCGTCATTGTAATCTTACTAGAGATACGATATGGAACATGTATGGTTGTCTCTGAACACAAGAGATAAACAACCGCGCCGATCAGCGGTTGGTTTTATCTCATCTATTCACGCCTTGTCAACTTTTTTTTCACTTCAAAAATTTGCTGGCTGTCAAATCCATAATATTCCCCATATAAACCCACCTTTTTTGTGAAAAATTCGCAAAAACTTTACCGCTATCCCTACACTCATCCAAGAATATAATCAGAGGTTGGACGGGGCCCCAACCGATCTCGGGACTGAAAAACATGACAGCAGATTTTGTGCAGACAGCAATCTCGAAGTCCGCAAAGAGGACTTTCACTGCAGAGTTTACGAACGCCGCCGCGTTTGATGCGATCATCGCAGAAATTACCGGCGTGGATAACCCCCTCGGCCTTGCCAAAGTCGAGCTCGGGAAGCAGACCTACAAGACATATGTCGGCTACTTCGACCCGAACACCTCCGAAATGAACGGCAAGGTCCAGGTCACGGCCTACACGCGGGCCGAATACGCTGCCGCGATCACCGCTCTTACCGGCAGTGCGGATCTTAAGACGGCATTTGGGAACGGCGGCACGGCAGAGACTTCGGAGATCGGTACCGAAGCGACATGGAACGTCCGGATCTCCTGCGTTCTCGGCACGGATTCGTTCCAGATCAGCCTGAACCGGGATTCGATGACCGTCTCCGGTTATGCCGATGATGCGACCCTTGCAGCGGTCGATGCTTGGGCAGACACCAAGCCGGCCCTCAACTAAAGGGGGCAGCGAGGCATGCATATCTCCGGACGCCTTCGGCGGCTCATCCTGATGTTCCTTGGGTTTCTCATCATGCTTTTTGGGAAACTGACCGGGGAACTGGGATCGACGCAAAAGTAAAGCATCCAAACACCGCCGGGATTTTCCCGGCACTTTTTTTTCATCCGGAGTCAAATTCCCTCGCCGGATACTACCCATGACCTTGGAAATAGCTATTTGAGGGTATAAAACCAATATATTATAGAACGAAAGCAGCACCTGAATACCTGCATGCTGCCGGATCTTTTTCTGTGATCATCATGACTGATACCTTTGAAAAATGCAGATATTATAAAAAACGGATAGACGCATTACGTCCATTTCCTCCGGAAACACTCTCTTCATTAAAGGAATACTTCCGTATAGGTCTCACCTACACCAGCAATGCAATAGAAGGGAACAGTCTTACCGAATCGGAAACAAAGGTCCTCATTGAAGACGGACTCACCGTCAGCGGCAAGCCTCTGCGTGATATCTATGAAACACTCGGTCATGCCAAAGCATACGGATACATATACGACATCCTTTCAGCCCAAACAATAACCGAAGACCATATCAAAACACTCCACCGGTTATTCTATGACCAGATAGACAAAGGCAACGCAGGCATCTACCGGACAGAGCGTGTTGTTGTCACTGGAAGTCATTACCCCTTGCCAAAACCGGATCAGATTCCGGATAAAATGAAAAAATATATCGATTGGTTCAATGCCCATGAAAAAACTACTGATCCGGTCAAATTTGCAGCATTGTCACACCAGAAATTCGTCTTCATCCACCCCTTCATCGACGGCAACGGACGGGTTGCAAGACTCATCATGAACCTGGTATTATTACGTGCAGGATATCAGATCTGCATCATTCCGCCAATACTCCGGCATGAATACGTCGAATCCCTCGAACTCGCACATAAAGATACAAAACCTTTCATCGAATTCATTGCAGAACGGATCGTCGAAACGGAAAAGGACATCCTGAGATTATTTGGAGAGTCAACATCGATGCATGAAGGTGCAAAGCAGATAAATGAAGGTGCAAATCCGAAGGTCAGCCTGGAAAATGAAGGAGTAAATGCAGTATTGAAACTCATAACATGGCAGCCGGGTCTCAATACCAGAGATTTGTCTGAACTGACAGGTAAAAGCAGATCCAGTGTTGAAAGGTACATCCGTGTTCTCAAAACCAACGGCATGATCGAGTTCCGGGGTGCTGCAAAAAACGGCGGGTATTACCCGCGGAACGAATGAGTGAAAGAGAGTTATCAACGGAAATACTCAGTCGCCTTTCCTGCGAAAATATCATATGTGATTATTGCTCAAATGCAAAATATTCACACTTCAAATATAATTTATGTTTCCAGACCTGAAAAAATCATCTGACAGACATACCCAAATTGGGATGATATACTCTTACGAATCGGGATATTAGTACACAGACACGCCCGCTTGCAAGGCAAAGCCTTGCTCGGCTAGGGGCGCACTGCGGGCAGCCCGCCTCGGCTAAGGTCGTCCGCTTTCAGCGTCCAACCCGCACCCCAAATAGGAATCCTGATATCGTCTTCCCGCCATAAAACACCATACGGAGACATTATCCCATGCAGTACCTCATCACCGGCGGCGCCGGCTTCATCGCATCCCACATCGCAGAAGAACTCATCCGGAAAAATCATGACGTCACACTCCTCGACGACATGTCTGCAGGCAGCACGAAAAATATCCAGCCCGACGCCGAGTTCATCAAAGGATCGGTCACCGACCGCCCCCTCCTCGCTGAAATCTGCAAAACCCACAGCTTCGAAGGGATCTTTCATCTTGCAGCGGTAGCAAGCGTGCAGAAATCGATCGAGGATCCGCTCCTCGTCCACGAGGTCAACGCGACAGGGACACTCAATATCCTCAACGCCGCAAAAGAACACGGCATTCGAAAGGTCGTCCTTTCTGCATCGGCCGCGGCATACGGCGACAACCCGGTGTTCCCAAAAAGAGAGGACATGCTTCCCGAGCCTCTCTCGCCTTATGCGGTCTCGAAGATCACAGCAGAGATGTACTGCAGAAACTTTGCCGACCTCTTCGGCGTCGAGACCACAGCTCTTCGATACTTCAACGTCTTCGGTCCGCGTCAGGACCCAAACGCCGAGTATGCGGCAGTCATCCCGAAGTTCACTGAACGAATTGTCCATGACAAAAAGCCGGTCATCTTCGGTGACGGGAACCAGACCCGCGACTTCGTCTTCGTCAAAGACGTCGTTCTCGCAAACATGCTCGCGATGAACTCCCATACATGCGGGACATTCAACATCGGGACCGGCATCCAAACCTCCTTAAACGACCTTGCAGGAATGATCATGCGGGCAGCCGGCATCAGCTGCGATATAATCTATGAAGCGCCAAGACCGGGCGACATCAGATACTCGGTCGCCGACATATCGAAAGCGAAACCGGAACTGGGATACGCACCGAAATACTCGATCGAAGACGGAATCAAAGAGACGGTGGAATACTTCAGAGATCTTCTTTGAAAAATAGACCGGAGAACAGGACACACATATCAAACCACATGCGCTGATTTTGTGTGTTTGGGTCCTATTGATTCAAATAAGCAGTATATCTCTCATATATTCTTGGGGTGCGGGAGGGCGACTTCGGCGTGGAGCCCGACGCGGTGAAGTATCCTATTTTTTTGAGGCACACACTCACCTCAATTCTTTTGTAGCTGAACATTCCTGAACACTCGAATTAAGGGATATTCGATTTATAATCGCTATAATACATATTTTAGCCCATGAGATTTTATTAGGATATTCCACCGCGGGACGCTCTGCGCCGGATCGCAAATCAAAGATTTGCTCAACTGAGGGCGTTCGTTTCCAGCGTCCACCCCGTAGTCGCGTCCCCGCACCCCAAAATACATGAAAGGTATTACTTTTCGCTAATCTCCCCTCATGACCCGCCTCTCAACTCCTTCACCCGATCCCTCAGCTGGATCGCCCGCTCGAAATCCAGCGCCGCCGCCGCCGCATTCATCTCGGCCTCCAGTTCGATGATCAGGTTCGGGATCTCCGACTTCGGCAGGTGCCGGATATCCTTGATATCGACCTCCTTCTCCCGCACCGGTTTCTTGATCGTCACCGGCGTGATCCCGTGCTCTGTATTGAACGCCATCTGCATCTCGCGGCGGCGTGCCGTCTCGGCAAGAGCCTCACGCATCGAATCCGTCATCTTATCGGCATACAGCACGACATGCGAGTCCGAGTTCCTGGCCGCCCGGCCGATGATCTGGATAAGACTCCTGGCATCCCGCAGGAACCCCTCCTTATCTGCATCCAGAATACCGATGAACCCGATCTCCGGGATATCCAGCCCCTCCCTTAACAGATTGATGCCGACCAGAACATCGAACATCCCAAGCCTGAGCTGACGGATAAGCTCGGTCCGCTCCAGTGTCTGGATCTCCGAATGCAGATACCGGGTCTTGATCCCCTGCCCCGCAAGATACTCGGTCAGCTCTTCGGCGAGTTTTTTTGTGAGCGTCGTCACAAGAGCACGGTCGCCCCGCCCGATGACGGCGCTGATCTCTCTCAGCAGATCATCCGTCTGGCCCGTGATCGGCCGGACCTCAACCACCGGATCAACGAGACCAGTCGGGCGGATGATCTGCTCGATGATCTGTGACGAATACTTCCGCTCGTAATCTCCCGGCGTTGCCGAAACGAAGATCACCTGTTTGAGATACTTCTCGAACTCAACGAACTTCAGCGGCCGGTTGTCGAACGCACTCGGCAGACGGAACCCGTATTCCACAAGGGACTGCTTGCGGGAATGATCGCCGTTGTACATCCCCCGGACCTGCGGGAGAGACTGATGGCTCTCGTCGATCACCATCAGAAAATCATCCGGGAAATAATCCAGCAGACAGTACGGCTTCTCTCCCGCGGCACGCCGGTCGAAGTGCCGGGAATAATTCTCGATCCCTTTACAGGAACCGGTCTCCTCGATCATCTCCAGATCATACTGGGTCCTCTGACGCAGCCGGTGCGCCGCAAGATCGTCCAGACGGTTCTCGGCGAGCACCTCTTCCAGCTCTCCCCGGATCGAATCAATAGCTGCCTGCTTTTCCGACTCGGGCGTGACGAAATGGCGGGCCGGATAGATGAAGAAATACTCCATCCGCTCCTTCTCCTTTCCCGTGGTTTTATCGATCTCACTGATCCTGTCGATCGTGTCGCCGAACAGTTCGATCCTGATGATATTATTGAAATAACCCGGGATCAGATCCACCGTGTCGCCTTTGACCCGGAACCGACCGGGCATCAACTCGATGTCGTTTCTCTCGAAAAGGATCGAGAGCAGCCGTTCGAGAAGTTCGCGGCGGGTGATTTTTTGTCCCCTGCGGACCTCGAACCCGAGATTCTGGAAGTTTTCCGGGTTGCCGAGACCGTAAATACAGGAAACCGACGCGACCACGATCGTATCCCGGTGCGAGAGGATCGACGCGGTCGCGGCAAGACGCATCATCTCAATTTTCGGATTGATGGAGGCGTCCTTTTCTATATACTGATCCTTTTTCGCGATGTAACTCTCCGGCTGATAGTAGTCATAGTAGGAGATGAAGTACTCGACGTGATTGTTCGGAAAAAAATCCTTGAACTCGTTGTAGAGCTGGGCGGCGAGAGTCTTGTTATGGGCCAGAACGAGAGTCGGGCGCTGAACGTTCTGGATGACGTTTGCGATCGTAAACGTCTTCCCCGAACCGGTGACCCCGAGAAGCGTCTGAAACTGCTCACCATCGAGAAGGCCTTCGGTCAGTTCTTCGATCGCTTCCGGCTGGGATCCTTTCGGCGAATAGGTGGATTGAAGCGAGAACTGATCAGGCATTTTCAGAAATCATCGAAGTCTACGTCGTCCTCTTCGGGGACCCGGAATGCCGTGTCGTAGACCTCGGAGAGGTATCTGATGAAAAAGACCATGATCGGGATCATTACAAAGAGATACACGCCGATCAGAATCACGATCGCGACGCCGTTGTAGGCAAATATCTGGGCAAGCAGGATCAGGATGAACGTGACTAAAAGGAAGAGGATGCTCATGATCACAAGCGAAAGAATGTAGTCGTACCATCCGATCTTTTTAATGATATCTGCGATCCCGCGTATATGGGTCGCTTCTGCAAGCGAGCCGGAGCGTGTCAGATGGACGAGTCCGACAAACGCAAACAGCGAGACCAGAATGATCGTGATGAACTCAACGGCCACATATGAGAGAGTGATCAGAACGGTAAACAGACTTTCCAGCGCCAGAACATCGATCGTCGTATAAAATCCTGCCTCGGGAAACAGATAGTAAAAGATCATCGCATAAATGAGCGAGATGACGATGATCGGAATCGCGTAATAGAGAATGACGAAGTTGATCCGCCAGCCGCTGAAAAACAGTCCCCAGAGATTCGTATGGTCGGGCATCTCGGAACTATCGCTTTTTGCGATCCGATAACAGTATCCCTGGATCAGCGGCACGAAGAAGACGCAACACAGGCTCAGAATAACGGCGAAATACTGCAGGAGTCCCGACAGGCTCGCTGCCGTGAATCCGTAGTTGTCGTTGACAAACACGTTCACAAGTACCGGGAGAACCGCCATCTGGAGGATAAGCGAGGAGATTGCAAGACACACAAGGATGGGTAATGCGACATAGAGAAAAAGCACGATCCAGCGTGGAAGCTGTTTCAGGGCGAAAAATGCCTCTTTGGTATAGGTATAAGCTCCAGATATAATGTCTGCGTGTTCCATGGGTGCCTTCCTTACGTAATTACTATTGTTGGACTCCGGTATTAATTGTTGGTTATGGCTCCGTGATTATACGGCATGCCACAAGAATTTCTCGGACCGGAGACCTTTTTTCTTCTGCCCGGCGGGTGTTTCGGAAAGATCATCGACGATGCTTCGAAGAAGCGAGCTTCCGGAATCGGCCTCGTGGACGAGCCAGGCCTCGACAGTGAGGGGGATGACATCGCCGTAGGAACCGTGGTGGGACTGGATGATGTGTCGAAGTTGAAGAAGCTGCTCGTCTGTGATGAGGTTTTTGTACTCGTCGATGTACATGATCCCCATCGTGATATGTTCGATGAGGTTGTAGGTGTCGTTTGGAACATAGCCGTAGCCGACTTTGTCGAAACAGAAAATTTTTCCGATGTCATGGAGAACTGCACCTGCAATGACCATATCCCGGTTTATATCGGTCCTTGGCATGATCTCGACAAGCGAAAGCGCGATCTTGACGGTTTCAAGAGAGTGTTCGCAGAGACCTCCGGTGTATTCGTGGTGACGGCGGATCGCGGCCGGACATCCGTAGAACCGCGCATCGAGACAGCAGGCAACGAAGAGTTTGAGGTCCGTGTTTCTGATGGTCCCGACGATCTTCTGAATTTCCAGCGCATTGGCGTTGAGATCGGCAGGCGTGTAGACGAACGCACTTTCCTGACTGGGCAGAAGGTCGATCGGTCCGGCAGCGATATCATTAATGGTTTCGGGCGAGTCGGAGAAGATATGGATTTCGCCGTTCTGATTCACTCTGCCTTTACCGGATATTTTATAGACGCGGCCGGTCTGGACGATCCTGGGGATTTCCACGGCTTTTTCTCCGTAAAACTTCGCTTCGATGAGGCCGGTTTTATCGGCAAGGGTGAGATGGGCGAACTGCTCGCCGCGTTTGCTTCGAAGGTCGGCACGCTTGATCAGGAAGAGTGAGTCGACCGGGGTCGATTCAACAATATTTTCTACGAATTGGGTTTTTTCCATGTTTATCCTCGCATTTTCACCGTTTAGAAGTACAGTTGATAGTATGGGTGTGTCGTTTTGCCTAATCATGATTCTGTTTTACAGCGTCGAAGATATGATAGATGTTCCGAAACTGCGAGGTATCCGGCGACGGGAATCATTGTGTAGGGATATCATAGACAGTTTCAATCATGGAGATTTTGTACTGATTTATTGTTACAATGGATCTGGGTGAAAAAAGGAATAAAGACAATAAATGACATATGTGATAGACTTATATTAGATAAGTGGTAATATTCAATCAAAATAGATTAATACAATGTTTGGAGTTTGTTCCAAATTCCAAAACATAATGATGACCCTGAATAAGGTCTTTTTGATGACCTTGTGCAGGGGTGGATTTCCCTTTGCATCAGATCCGCAGATGGATTCCTCTGGATTGACCTGACAAAGTAATTGGATTGAAATATCATGGCGTATAGATACAAGAGAGACAATCCCAAGAGCAAACGCAATCTGGTGATTGCATTTTTCGTTATTATTGTTCTTATTGCGCTTTTTGTTGCCGTTGTTGCTGGATTTTTCGGATCGAATTATGTGGTTCAGAAGTCTCTCGAGGATCCTGACGTTGTTCTCCATATGGCGGTTTCCGGAGGGGATATGATTGTGACCGTCTACGATGGGCGGAGGGTCGATGAACTGCGCATGCTCGTCCTTGAAATCGAAGGCGTATCGCTCCCGACGTCGATGTCGATGATGCCTGCGCCGCAGATGGGAACGGGGGAGGTCTGTTTTTCTAATACCTGCATGGGCGTAACGGGTGTCAGAAAAGTTGGAGTCCGCGGGATTTTTACCGACGGCAGTTCAAGCCTGCTCAAACTCAGTACGATTAAGTTTACCTGAATAGAACTTGCGCAGTGTTGTGATATTGACCGAGAAAGACTGACGTACTTATGAGATGCACCTCGATTTCGTGTACGGCATTAGTGTAGACGCAAGAGAAAAACCAACCGCGAATCTCCGCGAATTAACGCGAATCGCATTTTCCTTACGTTCGGGTGCTCTGCTCCGGCTTATCGCCTACGCAGGAATCGCGCCCTCTCTTGAAAAATGCTATTGGAAAAACCCGCATGCGGGTTTTTCTGTTGTTTCATTATTTTTTCGATTACACAAAAAGAGAAGTTAACAGAGAGAAAAACCGGCACGCCGGTTTTTCCTCAGCATTTTTCCAGACGGCGTGCGATTCCTGCGTAGGCGATAAGCCGGAGCAGAGCACGCCGGCGCAAGAAAAATGCGATTCGCGTTAATTCGCGGAGATTCGCGGTTAAATAATCACTTTTATCCACACCCAGTAATACCCTTCCCGAATTGAGTTGAGAATAACACCGCGTAACTCCTACCTGAAATGGAGATACTGATTTGACATACGCCTCCCAGTAACCATCAGATGAGCGACTCCCATATATAGTTAAGTGGGAAAAAGGTGTACACATAACACATTATACTGACATAAAAGGTGTATTCCTCAGGTACAGACTCATCACCCGCGGCTCGCAATCAAAACAAGTCTAAAAAATATCTCCAAGCAAACCGATGATATGGGAACCCTTCTGGAAATCCCGCTCTATCTCATCTGGAACACATCACACTTTTTATGATAAGAGCAGACGAGGGGCATGCAATCCTTACATTGACTTCTTGCTCAGCCTTGGTGACATTGCATGTCACCAGAAATCACAAATCAAAGATTTGCTCGGACCTGGCGCTGCTTCGCATCACCATGACACTTCCATTACGGCCTTTTCTTCTTCTTTCAGCCCTGCCGCATCCTTCACCGGCTCGAACACATACTTTTCCATCGGCTGATAATTTGGATACAGGGCGCATTTATCCAGCACATCCACGAACTCGCGCAGGTAAAGCCTCGGCACCACATCGACCCGGCCGCCGAACCGGCTGGTCACCTTGTCGATCATCGTTTTTATGAACTTCGGCGAGACCCTTGATTTATCCACTTCCTGATATGCCTCGGCATAGATATCCATGACCTTGCCGGCTGCCTCGCCGAGTTTTGCCGCATCGAACTTGGACAAAACGATCTGGGTCTGCATCGGATTTGAAAACCCGTCGTCGGCGATGATCCCGATCCGATCAAAGAGCGGCGGGAGAGAACGGATGCCCTTTGAGCTGTCGAAGAATGCCGGCGTCCCGGCAAACAGGAAGAAACAGTTCGGCAGGTCGTTTTTATCGATCATATCGACGATCTGCCGGAGATTGATGTAGCCTTTTTCGCGCTGGGGACGGGCAAACGCCTGAGCCGTTTCTGCTTCGTCGAAGCTGACCAAAAGACCGGCATACCCCGCCTGGGTCATCACATATACGAGACCTTTCAGGAACTGAAGGGCGTCGCCTTCGGTGACCCCGCCTTTCAGACCCGCCTGAGCTTTGAAACTTCTCCCGACCGTCGGTTCGCCCGACACCCAGCCGATCGCCGCCTGGGCGGTTGCAAAATCCCCTTTGTTGTTTGCCTGATAATAAGTCCGAAGGGCCGAGGCGAGACCGGAGTTCATCCCGCTCACCCGTTCGAGGACCGACTCGATCTCCTTTTCCGTCAGCTCGACGAGACGCGGATCGTCCTCGCCGATCCCCGTGCTGATCAGACGGTCCTCGATCCCGTAGATCCAGGTGTCGATGATGCTTTTGAGGGCATGATCCTCAGTCCCCGTGGTCAGCCCCGAACAGATCCTTGCATAGATCGCCTGCAGTTTATGCAGCGGCGTGTCCGGCGAGATAACGACATGCGAGGTGACGAAACGCTGCTTCTGTCCAATCTCGACCGCACGGGAGATCAGAAACGTTTTTCCCGAACCATACTCGCCGCGAACGAATTTACAGTCCGCATGCCCGGATGCCACGTATTCAAGCTGAGATCTAATTACCTTCTCTTCGGTCGAAAGACCGACCGCGAGACGGGCAAGTCCCGCCTGAGGCACCGTTCCCCGGCGAAGAGCATTGATTATCCCGATACTTTCCAGTTTTCGGTCAATGTGTCCGTTATGTTCCGACATAGCCGTATACCTCGCCGCGTTCGCCCACACCGCGTTTCTCTATTAAAGAGATCCCGTGTTCGGCAAGTTTCGCCAGCATCGAGTTTACGATCCCGGTGACCCGCCGGGTCTCGAGAACGGCGCGAAGATCCATTTCCGTTGCTTCGCGGTGCTCTTTTAAGAAAATGAAGACAGTCGACTCGCGTTCATCGAGAAACGAAAGATCGCTGTTTTGGACATCCGGCTCCTCCTCTTCTTCCTGTGTTTCAACGATGACCGGACGCTCGGCGAGCACCCGGCCTTTCAGACGCGAAAGGACATCCATGAAATCCTCGACGCGGATCTTTTCAGGATAGCAGGGAAGGACGTCGATTCCTGCAAGACAGCACCATTTGCAGGTCTCGTAATCCTGCCGCTCCAAAGAATCGACTGCAGAATACAGATATCCTGCCGAAAGCATCTCGCGGCCGTTCGAAGAGAGCCGATCCGTGACGCTGCCGAGCTTTTTGATGATCATATCCTTGGCTTTGGCAATTTTATAGATCTCTTCCCCGCCGTTGAAGACGGCATCGGCGATCGTCTCGATGTCGCGGACTTTAACGGTATTCGCGACCATATACCGGATCGTCGTCTCGCACTCACGTTCGTCCCCGCTCCGTTTGAGAAAACCGGCATAGGAGATGCCGCCTTTGATGAAGTCCGCACGGTAGGCACGGTAGTACCAGTCGCGTGCCTGCGAAAGGGAGCCGGCGTCTTCGTATGCTTTGCCGATCCAGGCAAGACATACCGGGGTCGGATACGGCGAGAGGATGACGCTGATGATTCCAGCCACCTCTTCTTTCGTGCGTACGGTCGAGAGAAATGCGGTGAATTTGGAGATGACCAGTTCCTGAAGAAGTGGATCGGCGTCGTCGGCACTGCAGAGCTGGGTGATCAAACCCCGGTACACGCTGTTCGCCGCATCGTCGTTTTCAAGACGTGACTCGAGTTCGGCGAAAAGCAGGCGGTATACCGGATCGTTTGCGGTTTTGAGAAGTTCACCCAGCTCATACCTCGCAGAGGTATAGTTCCCGAGAAGTTTTTCGAGAAGGATGTAGGAGAACCGGATCTGCGAAACGGTTTCGTCTTCGACGCCTGCCTCTTCGAGACTGTCGAGCGCCGAGCGGTATGCCCGCTCGGCCCCGGCCGGATCGAGTGCGGCAAGCGCCTCGAGACTCTGCCTGAGATAGACCGTGTCTTTGACGGCGTTCCATGCCCGAAGGGAAAGCTGCATCGCCTTCTGATACTCCTTTTCCGTATACAGTGCATCGATGTACTCGTGACTGAATGTCTCGCCGCCGAAGTTCTGGATATGGAGAGCAATCGCTTCGCTCGGCTCGCCGACGCGGGTAAGCGTCTGCATAAGTGTTCTGATGTCTTCGGGGCGGTTTTCCAGCCTGACCAGAGCACGAAGCGAGGGAATGGCGCCACGCAGATCCTCGTTTGCGAGAAGAAGAGACGAATATCTTCGAAGAGCGGTTTTGTTCTCCGGGTCGAGGATCAGGGCGGTCGCATACTCTTCGGCGGCTTTGATCGTATCCGAATGTTCAAGAACGAGACCGAGATAACTGTGCAGATACGAAGAAGCCGGCATGAGCCGGATGAGATCTTTCAAAAGGGATCCGGCGGTGTCGTAGAGACCTGTTTCCATGTAGCTTCTGGCAGCTAAAAGAAGGAGAGCGGGGTCGCTCGTGCCGGATGAAAAGGAGATGACCTCCGAATATTTTCCGGCATTGAAAAGTTCCATGCCGACTGAGAGGTTTTTCGCGGTTGCAACAGGATCGTCGGTCATGTTTTTTCAGCGTATTACCGAGAGGATGGCGCGTCCGAACTCCTCGGCATCGAAGGGGGTTTGGGCAGTGACAATGCTGCCGTCAGCGACGACTTTATCCTGCACGATCTCTGCTTTGTCAAGCGTGAGGACACGAAGTGTTGCCGGCGTCTGAAGGCAGGTCGCTTTTTTCCCGGCAAGGAGGCCGGCTTCGGCCAGGATCACGGGAGCAAGACAGATAGCGGCGGCGAGTTTGCCGGAGACGCCGATTTTATTGGTTATATCGATGAGTTTTTCATTTCTCCAGAGCTCGTCCTGACAGCCGATCCCGCCGTCGATGACGATTCCGTCAAAGTCCGCGGGGTTTACTTCGCTGAAAGAGAAGTCCGACTCAACGATCTCTCCGTGCATGCCGTAACAGGTCCCGTGGATGGTCGATGCGGTCAAACATTCAACACCCTGTTCTTCGAGTATTCTTTTGGGAACGGTATATCCCATATCTATGAAACGGTCTGATGCAATGACGAAGAGAATCTTCATACTATATGGTTGTGCTTCGAGAGGATTTAAGTTGTTCATCCTGCCCTTCCTTAGACGGAAGAACCGCTAAGGAGCTCGGTCAGCTCGGCAGTGAACGCGTTCATCTGGAGATATTCGTTCTGTCCTTCGACAAGCGTGATCTCTGCTTTGGAAAAGAGCAAAGCAAGGTCCGGCGTAATATTTCCAATAAGGCATCTGCGAAGCGAACGAAGAACATCGCCGGCATTCATGCCGTACTCGATCTGGAGATTTTCAACGATCTGCTGTGCAGCTGCAGAATCGCCTCTTCCGGCCGCAAGGACCGCTGCGGCCGACAGCTCTCCGGTCTCGGTCGTCATGAGCTCTGAAAGGTCACTGACATCATGGAGAGCCATGAGTTCCAGCCAGACGAGAGCTTTTCTGAGATCGCCTGCAGACCCGAGGATCAGCATATCCAGATTCTCTTCGGAGATCGAACCAACGCATCCTTCCTGCTCGAGGACATGCTTCAGATAGTCCCGCATCGTTGCTTCATCGATCGGCAAAAAGTAGAGCGGCACGCACCTTGATCGGATCGGATCGATGATCGAGGCAAGAGAGCTGGTGACAAAGATAAACCGGCAGGTCTGACTGTACTGCTCCATGATCCGGCGAAGGGCAGCCTGGGCATCTTTAGTCAGATCGCCGGCTCCATCAAAGATGATCAGACGAAACGGAGCCGAGAGCGGTTTCAAGGAGGCGTGCCATCTGACGATATACTTGAAGTTGGCGAGAACGGATTTGTTCTTCTGATACAGATGGGCGAACCGGTCGTTCTCGGCAAAATAGGTGTGCCCTTGCGAGAACATCACGCTCACGGGCAGAACGGTCGTGTTTTCTGCGGCAGATTCCGTGTAGAACCTGCGGGAGAAGACCTCAAGAGCGGAGGACTTCCCGCAGCCGCTTCGCCCGATCACCAGCAGGTGCGGGAGGTTGCCGAGAGCTGCGTAGGCAGAGAGCTGCTTTACCGGACTGTTTTGTCCGATCACCTCTTCAAACGAGGTCGGGCGGTATTTTTCAATCCAGAGCATGGGAAAGGAATTCCTGAATATCCTTTACAGCCTGGCTGAGGAAATATCTTGCGTCGATTTCGGGCATCGTAACGGTCTCGCCCGATGCCTTGAGCCGGTCGCATTCCAGAGCGATGTTGGGCAGGGCACGGGTGACCTCGTCGATGATCGGCAGGGTGGCTGTTTTGGAGGTGCGGTCGATCGGGTTCAGATCGACGGTGATAACCAGTTTGCCCATCGAAACGAGGGCTTCGCACCGGTCGCCGTCTTCAAGAGGGACTAAAACGACGTCGGCCGAACCGATCCCGTCGGGACGGCAGAGACCGCGGGCATGGGGTAGAGGGACGCACCGCTCGACAGGGCCTTTGGAGACGATGCATCCAGCCTCTTCGAGAAGGTTTGTGACAAGCGTCATCCTCTCATCGGTCCGGTGGAAGAGGTTCACCTCGACCTCGGCGCCGCTTGCCTTCTGCAGCTGGGCAATCTCTTTTGCTGCGAGGGCGGCCGTGTTTCCGTTGATGGAAAGGACCGGGTGTTTTGCGGCAAGCAGAACGCGTGCGCCAAGTTTTTCGGCTTCAAGGGCCGAGGCGGATGTTTTTTCGCCGAACAGATAATCGAAGGCTTCACCGCGTCCGTGGGAGGTCAGACCTTCCATGGAAACGACGCCGCTTTTTGCGTAACCGGCAAGCTGTTCTCTCGTGATAAGCGATTTGTATCTTGGATGGGATGCTGGAATATCAGACATAATTTTCCTCGAGAATGACAGGACCTGATCTGCTGACATGCAGTAGAATCGGTTCGCCGAACTGTTTCAAAACATTTTCAGCCGCGGGACCGACGGCAAAGACGCCGTTTCCAAGCATCGTCATGGATGCGGGAACGCCTGCCGCTTTGCAGGCGGCAAGGACGGGCAGGAGGTCGGGCGGCAGAAGCCCGCTTTTTTCCGTGAAGGAGAGTGAATTTTCCATAAATTCTGCAAGGGACGCTGGCTCGCGTTCCGGAAATGCGGCGGTGACCTGCTGCATTTTTTCATGCGAGGTGATGACGTCGTGCGTGGAGATGCCGCCAAACGAGATCGTCCAGAACACTTCATCAGGATAGAAACGGCTCGTCACGCCCGAAATGCCCGGATGCGTTCTGACGACGAGACCCCCGCCGGTCGCCGCGGCCACATCGCCGAGGCCAGTTCCGTGAGATACCTCGACCTCGTGGGCCGCGGCGGCGATATCTGCCGGCGTCATCCCAAGCTGAAATACGCAGTTTGCAGCAGAATATGCCGCAAGAAGCCCCGCAGCACTCATCCCGAATCCAGCCCCTATCGGGAGGTCAACCATGACCCGCACCTCGGCAGTCACATCGAGAGATGACAGCACCTCCCTGATCAGCCAGTCATCCATACTGCCGTCGCTGATCTCGATTCGGATCTCAGATGCTTCACGCATCTCGACGGTGACGCCTTTGTCGATCACGATCCCGGCGCCGAGACTCCCGGTCGTCTGGGCAGAGATACCGTCGATCCGCTTAAAGTAGCCTGAGATATGACCCGGAGCAAAAGTTATGCAAGAACGTCCCATACTTTCCCCGCGATCTCGTCTTTTGTTCCACACACCGTTTCTTTCCCGTCTTTTCGTAAAAAGACATACTCGCCGAAGGGAGAGCCCATAGTCTCGGGTTTGTTTGCAAGAACAAGGACGATATTATCGTATTCGAGAAGATGGAGCCCCTCTTCTTCTGCGTCCCTGCCGAGCTTGAAGCCGACGGTTTTCACGCCTTTTGCGGCGATCCTAGTTATCAGTTTTTCAAGCGGTTCAAGCGTCACGGATACAGCCGAGCCGCTTTTGATCTTGCCGTCCACCCTTTTCGGGGCAAAGTCGGAGATCGCGGCGGCCGAGAGATAATAATCGGCTCCATCTGCCTCGCGAAGGACCGCTTCGTGCATATCGGCCGCGGTGATCACCGGGACATTCTTCACACAGGGAACGATGCCGTGCATCGGATTCATCACGAGGGTCACCTCGGCGCCGAGCCGGAAGGCTTCAAGCGCGAGCTCCTTTGCCATCGTCCCGCTGGATCGCGTCGTCAGGATCCTGACATCGTCCAGTTCTTCGCGGCAGGACCCGCCGGAGATCAGGACGCGTTTGCCTGCGAGCTTCTTTGACGAGACTGCCCGCTCGGCATACAGACAAATCTCGTCGATTCCCGCGATCTTCGCCTTCTCCTCTTCCATTCGCGGGGGAACAACATCGATCCCGAACTCTTTGAGGGTCTCCAGATTTTTCCTGACTGCCGGGTGGCGGTACATCGATTCATGCATCGCCGGAACGACGACGACCGGTAGACCGCGGCCGATCGCGGTGGTCGCAAAGGTCGTGATGATGGTGTCGTCGATCCCGCAGGCGATCTTTCCAACGGTGTTCGCGGTGGCGGGAGCTATCAAAAGAAGATCCGCCTCGCCTCCTTCGCCGCAGTATTTGACATGCTCGACCATGCCGGTGATCTCTGTCAGCGCCGGATTCTGGCACGCATAGGTCAGCGCATCGGGATGGATGATCCCGCACCCCGCGGGGCTGATGATGCCGGTCACTCTCGCTCCCCGGCGTCTGAGCTCGTGGGCGAGTTTGATCGTCTCGACAGCGGCGATACTGCCGCATACGCCGAGAACGATGCGGATATTGTTGAGTCTTTTCATATGAGGTTCACATCCCAAACCGAGTGCCAGAGGCGCCCCGCATACTTCTTTACTTTATGTTCGCTGATAATATACGTAAAACCTGCCCCTTCGAGAGTCTCGGTTATGTCGTTTTTCCGGTCCCCGACCCCGTGAACATGCAGAACGGTGCCCGGCTCCGCGTGATCCAAAGCGGTTTTTAAAAAGTCGGGAGCTTCGAAATGTCCCATGAGGATCCGGTCGTAGATCCCGAAAAGTCTCTCACGGCAGTCACCGAGCTCTGGGGTGACCCTGCCCGCGAGGTCGTTCGCTTCGATATTTTTCTCGAGATAGGCAAAAGAGACCGGATTGATTTCAACCGCATGTACATTGCCGCCGGCAAGCGCCGCCGAGAGGGTAAAATAGCCGATGCCGGCAAACATGTCGGCGATCCGCTCGCCGGGCTTTACGAGAGAACGGAGCCGGAGTTTTTCGCCCCGGTTTCCTTGCGAAAACATGACCTTTGAAGGGTCGAGCGTGTAGGTGATGCCCGCTTCCCGAAACGTCACGTCGTGGGGCTGACCAAAGAGAACGGAAGCCTTCGGCGTACGCATGACCCCTTCGTGGGTCGCGGCGTGAATCACGCAGGAGGGTTTTTCCCATGCGATGAGAGCGGCGAGCTCGTCGGCTGTCGGAGCATCGCCGTGCAGAAGAAGGGTGTCTCCCATCCGCTGATATCCGGGACCTGAGTATGGACGTCGGTCGGGGATCTCGCCGTCGAAGGGATAGCCTTCCTTCACCGGAACGAAGGCATACTCACCTTCGCAGTAGACGCGGCGGGTCGCATCAACCCAGGGTTCACTCGCTGCATTCGGGAGCGATCGCTTCGAAATCTTCCTGATCTTCATCTCTTCCAACTAACACAAGCGTTTCTCCGTCACGGACAAACAGGATCGTGTCGCCTTCCCTTGTATCGAGCCAGGAACGTTCGGCGATCTCTTCGGTCGTTTCGGTTTTGAGGTTGAGAAAACCTAAAAGCCCTGCGTCCTTGTAGATGACGACGCCCGTCTCGGGTTCGTGGATGTTTCCAAGAAGCGGATCGTTTTCATCCTCTCTGAAGGCACGGGACTGACCGGTCGCGAGATCACGGACGAAGAGGGTGTCTTTTGCCTGGCGAAGGATCTGGAAGTATTCTCTGCCGTGTTTGATGATGTCCCCGCGGGAGAATCTCGGCAGACGAAGCGAGTAGGTCACCCGGTAGATGTTGATGCCGGCTTTTTGGCCGACGAGTTTCGGGTGGGTGGTAAAGGAACCGCCGAGCGCTCCGCAGATGTCGTGGGAGATGGCCGCTCCGATCGTCTGCGAGCTGAAGACGATGTCGATCCCGTCTTTGGTCTCGTCGATATCCGAGACGAAGGAGAGCCGGTCGCCGGCAGTCTGGAGCTGGTCTTCGACCTGATAGGCGATCTCGGCTGCACGGCGCAGTTCGAACTGGGTCGGTTTTCTTCCCGAGGCTCTGACCTGGATGACGCCTTCGTAGTAGCTTCCGGCGATCCTGCAACACCGGTCGCACTGTTCGCGGGCCCAGACGATCTTGACTTTTGTGGTCTCTTCGAGAGGGATGCCGTAGAGGTTTCCTGAAACATGGACGGTTGCAAGGGACCGGTTGCTGCTCGTGTCGATGATGCTGATCTCTTTTTGGATGTCTTCGACGTCTTTGTGGAACACGATGACGCTGTTGACGAGATTTTGACCAAGTTCCTCTTTGTCGACCGCACTGTCGGACCACATTCCAGCGGTTTTTATGGACTCGCAGGTAGGGCAGATGATGCATTCTGCACGGGGAGCGATGGTTACCCAGACGGTGTCTTTGACCCGGCATTTGCCGCAGAGTTCGCCGTTTTCCGACGGAGCACCGCATTTGGGACAGAATCCTTGTGTGAGGCTCATTATACTCCGTAGATCTGGGCGTGGGGTACGCCTTCGATCAGCAGACAGGATTCTATTTCGAGAAGGCCTGCTTTGATCGCTATATCGCAGACGCGTTTGCCCATCAGATTTGCGCTGCATACGTCGGCGAGAGCTGCCAGAAGTTCCTCTTCGGTCGCTCTCGTATCGCCGTAGAAGGAGGGGTCTATTTCAACGTCGCATAAAGGACTGGTCAATGTTTTTCCCATGAGTTCAGCATCGCATGCGGCGAGGATGCTTCCCTGACCAGGGATATTGTGTATCTTGAGGTACATGTTCGAACCTGGTGTACATATTAATCTCACAGATACTTAAACAATATACCCCCCACCCCATAGCCAAAAATTACTCCAGGTTTACTTTTTCATAGCAATGTGTTCCAAACATTTTTGACCAGTATTCATTAAATCAGAAAAAGGTATTACTGGGAATATCATGCCATCAAAGTGAGACGGGGAGCCATCGTGAGATACGATGAACAGAGATATGATTTGAGGAGGGGAAGTGTATCCAAAGTATTCCTTTACTTCTTTTTGATGTGAACAAAGCCATTTATGACGTCTTTGATGTTTATATGCGGGTGTCTTATTGATCTCTTTTCGTGAAAATTTATAATTCAAATCTTCAATTTTTTTCATTTCATGAGGAGATAAATAATTTTTACATTC
Organism: Methanocorpusculum labreanum Z; assembly: GCF_000015765.1. Lineage (NCBI taxonomy): Archaea > Methanobacteriati > Methanobacteriota > Methanomicrobia > Methanomicrobiales > Methanocorpusculaceae > Methanocorpusculum > Methanocorpusculum labreanum. Next base: position 921,147 of record NC_008942.1, read on the forward strand.
TATTGAATAGAAAATGGAATTATTTAAATCAGCTAACCCTATATCAATATCCCCAATATCTGCCCGACCTTTTATTATCTCCTTTGGCTTAAGTGCCCTTCGAACCACAAATGTTGTGTTCTTCTTAAACCAGTTTTCTACAGCCATCTCAAAAGCTTTACCTTCCAGATTTCTAAATCTTGATATCCATTTATTCATTCTATCAGACTTAGCATCATAACCTCCATGTTGAATATAAAGAAGGAAATCTGTAACAAACACATTCCAACTCCTTATTCCAATGACAAGTTCGTTCTCGCCATTCTCACCTGGGATTCTTAGAATAGGATGTGAGTAATAAGAATATTTGTGGTAATGATCTTCAATTTTAATAAAATCTTCTATTTTATTACTATCAATTTGATCCCATGCTCCTCTCGGTTGCAGACTGAAGAGATTCAATGCATCAAGCCCTTTTTCTTTTGTCCATCCATAATCAGCAATCAGTTTCTGGCACAATTGAGATTCAAAGCAAATGCAAAAACAAAATGGTGGCCTAATAGGTAACGATAAAAGACAGGAATTGAACTGATTAAATTCATTAAATGTGAGTCCAAATTCATCATAAAAAGCAGTTTCAAACTCATTTTTTTCTTTTTCAGAAATTGATAACTTTGGAGAATAAGCTTTATATTTTCTATTTCGCATTGTTAAAACATCTTTTGTATGTCCCATACGAAAATCCGTCCATTCTGTTGAAAGAGGATAAGATGATGCAACAATTCCACGTATGGTAAATTTTATCCCAATATTTTTTGATAAATCATTATGAGATAGAAAATTTATTTGAGACATAATATTTCGAATTGAGGTGAATAACACTGCATTTGCCAATAATCTACAATAATCATCAGAGGATATTGGGTGATTACCTGTTGGATTTTCAGCGATAGATATCTCAATTAGATGCTGAATGGAATGTTCCAATTCTGTTTTCAATTGATCTCTTTGAGTGTAGTGTTCAGTAAATATTGATAATATTGAGGATTTGGTATAATCAAAATCCTCCATCTCATAGTATTCCCGAGTGAAAAGATAAGCAATGAGTTCATGTTGAGATACAGTCCATGCCAATATATCTCGTATAGGATATTGTGCTATGAGATTGTGTAGTCGCTGATATGTTGCATCAGTAGCCCATTTAACGAATTTATTCACATTTTCTAAACCATTAAGAGAAGCCCCTATCTTTAGTTCTGGATTATATTCCTGAATTAAAGAGAGCATTTCTTCCTTCATTATTCCAATATGAATTGGTAGCAAGTTGGGGAGAGACGATATATTTAGGGATGGTTTTGGGAAAAAAACATCTCTCTCGGATATAATTGGTGGTGAATGATCATTTAAAGTGGCGTTTTGTATTACTCTATTATTCCATCCCTTTTTACTAAATAAATACTCTTTGGGGAGATAATATCCTAGAAAACCATATTGAGATGGTAACAGTCCTGCGTGACCTAACTCTTTCTCTTCATCAACAAGAATAGGCAGTATGTTAATGCCCCTTTTACCTTTTAAAGATTTGAGATAGGGAATATTATGATTATATCCCAATGGTAATTCTTGATCATTCCATAGATACTGAGTTACAACGGAAATCAGAACTTCTATCAATATACTACAGGCCATCTTTTTATCAATATCACCTACAACATATACTGGAAATTGAGGACTGTAGGCCTCCCAATATTCATTATTTACATAACTTAAGTGAATTGTATATTGATATTCGGTCATTTAATACAAATTTACCAGATTTTTCATTAATCACATCTCACAGTTTCTTAGCTTAGACATGAAGCAACAGCATTAATATCGAATTAATACATGCATTATCCACACGAATCCTCATTATAGTTAGATAGTTGTGCTGATGAATAAATAAGCGGTTGGAGGTGGCAGGTCGACGGCATTGCCGGCGACCTTAGCTGGGGCGGGAGGAGCCAATAGGCTCATCCTTAGCTGAGCAAATCTTTGATTTGCGACCAAGTCGAGAGACTTGCGATTAAGCGAGTGAAACGAGTCGGCGAGCAAATCTATGATTTGCGAGTGGCGGGCCGACCAAACACCAAAATACGCAAAAAGATCAACATCAAAAAATGGAACATTACTGTTAGTCAAGTGCCGTACGAAGGGCACATCTTTGTGTGTAAAGAGGAGGGCTATCATGTACTGCGAGGTCCCAGACGTATTTGAGATTGACATTTGCATAGGCATGGATCAGACGGTCTCTCATACCTGCCATTTTTCTCCAGGGGATATCGGGATATTGTGTGCGGATCTCTTCAGGGATGTGTTTTGCCGCTTAACTCATGCGATTGACAGCAGCCATGATGTTTTCAGATTGTTCGCAGATGTCATCTAAATATGTGAGAATATCCGGTGTTTTCATACGGCAGCTTTTCCTGTACCGCAGAAGATGACGTCTTTTTGTATGTTGGAGCGAATACGCGGTTTGAGATATTCAAAGGAGACAAGGTCGACTTTGCGTTCCAGGATCGATTCAAGATACTCAGCGAGAGCAAGATAATTGTCGAATGTGTCGAATTCCGGTTTGAATGTATACAGGAGGTCAATGTCACTGTAAGGTGTATCTTCCCCGCGTGCGACTGAACCGAAGAGAGCGAGGAACTCAATGCCATACGCTGTCTGGAGAGTTGAAAGAGATGCGGACAGTTGTGTAAGAACGCGGTTTTTGATGCTTACATATTCTGACATTGATTAATATCTGAGTATTTGTCCTTCGCATGTAATGAGGTTTTGCCTGTTATGGGCGAGGTTGACGCTGAAAGTGGACGGACTCAGCTGAACAAGTTGAAGGATTTTTGATCCGGGCGTGAAGCGGCTCACGGCGGGGATTCTTTTTTTTGCGGGAACGTGTGTCAAATTCATGTATGAAATGAGTGTGGATACATGAGATAAACCAACCGCGAATCGGCGCGAAAATAGGATGTCACACCGCGAGCCGCTCCGAGCCGGAGTCGCGGCTCCGCACCCAAAAATATATTCATGAAATTCACATCGATTAAAGAAAAAAACAGCATCTCTTTTTACTTATTTCTGGGGGTGCGGGAGAGCGACTCCGGCGTGGAGCCCGACGCGGCGGGGAATCTTCTTTTTTGATTCGAATAAGATGATTCATTTTTCAAAGATTTTATTGGGAAGACCTATGCATATCAACACAAAACATAACCAACCTTAAATCCAACAACGTTGTATTTGAATCTAAGTATAATTCATGCAATCCAATCAATTATTCTCAATTATCTCGAATATTTTTAAAACATATTCTCATATGCTTATAGTGGACACGGAAACTACCGGTTTAAATCCAAAAATAGATCGGATAACTGAATTAGCAGCAATCAAATTCGATAAATACGGTAATAAATCAGTGATGGATGAATACATCTCGCTTCCGAATGACATTTGTTATCCTGAAAATGTCCAAGAAATGACTGGGATCACACCAGAGATATTAGAACTGAAGGGACATCCCGAAGAAGAAATTGCATGGATGTTTGCTATGATGCTGAAAAGTCCCGGGCGTGTCCTTTTAGTGACACATAATGCTCAGTTTGATCTCCGTTTTATTCAGGAGATGCTATCTCGACACCGTTATGTATTTCCAAATGGGTGGGGTGTCATTGATACTTTAACTGTATTTAGGGATAGAAAACCACAACCACACAGACTCTCTGATGCAATTTCATATTATGGTCTTGATGGAGTGAAAAATAGTCATAGGGCAATTGATGATGTAGTTGCATTATGTGCCGTTTTTGATGCGATGTGTCAGGAACAAAATGATTTAGATGAATATATCAATCTTATCGGAGTCTATGGTAAATCAGAATTATTTGCATATAAAATTCCCGGATTACAATATTGGGGACAGGAGATAACTGGCAATCCAGAGGGTAAACTCCCGGATCTAATTAAGAAATATAATCAAGACATTTCCAAAATTGAGAGAGTATGATTTTCACTCTCACTCAACACTACGTTCAATGACCTTCTTAATATCGAAACCGGGGGGTAAAGGTTTGAAGCTATTATCTGTCTCATCATATTGATGGGACTGGAATTTACGTAATGCATCAATATCCAAATCACCTGCAAGAAGCGTACAGTTTGTACCACCTCCGATTTGACCAATATTTCTTTCTTCGTGTTTCTTTGGTTGAATGATCCTAGAACATCCGTATTCAGACGTGTTTGAATAAATCACATAACAATGGATATCCCGTACAACGGATTCAAGAATATCCATAAAATAATTCACGTCACGATTCACAGAACAAGCAATCAGGAAGTCTAACTCGGAGCGAAATATAGCTCGGTGCTGAATGTCTGCAAGCTCAAAGCAATTATAGATTGTAAACTGATTCCCTCTCCAATTGTAAAGATGATATGTAGAGGTTCCCAAATCCGGAAGAGAATAACCACACATATTGAGTTCTTTTTCTTCCTGTGGACCGTAATGATTTTTGATTCTAAGGGATACGCAACAGGATTTATATTTATCATTTATCTGGAATGGAAGGAGAGCGGTTGTCAGATTGAAAGCGATACATTTTTCACTGCCGGTATTGTTCGATGGTGAAGTATCCGGGCTTTTTGTATTATAGATATATTCAAGACCAAATACTAGCCCAATTTGATGTTGTTTTGACCAATGCGTCAATTTTGGTAACCAACGATTTGGAATGGAACATTCTGGGAATATCACCAGATCACATTTGTCTTTGACCGCCGAATTTAATGCCTGAGAGATTAACAACCAGCGCTCTAGAGAAATGTTTGGGGGCATTTCCAATGGTTCAAAACTTTGTCTCAAGTTTTTCTCAGTAATCCGAAGATTTACAAGACCAACCCGAATTTTTTTCAGAGGTTTGTCATCAGAATATATCGTTATTTTTGTTGGATGGACTGGATTGGGGTTTTCCCCATATTCCATACAGAGATATGGGGTTACCGTAACATGAGAATCATATTGTGAGCCCCAATTATTATACGTCCTTTTGCCAAAAATAGAATTTGCTTTCTGCAAATAACAACATAATGGACTATCACTAGTAGAACACGTGCTCTTTGAACACTCAGTAAGATGGTTTTCACTCTTGAGATTTTTCAAAGCAAAAAATAGTTGATATTCGTAAAGATGAATAAATCGTGGAGTTGTATCCAGCTTTTGATTATCCAATTCTAAAAAGTTTAAAGAATCCGTATTGAATACATCAACATCAAATAAATCTCCATCATAATTTTCCAGATAGTTGAGTAGTGGATATATCACATAATGTTGCGGAAAAAGATTCGTGGCACGAAATGAATCAATGATATATTTTATAATGAGAGCTTCGGAGAATTCGTTATGAGTTGATTGGAGATATTTTTTCAGAATTGAAGATATTTTCTTCGCAAATTTATCCCGACTATCCCCGTCAAAGAGGGCGAGAGGTTGAAACATAGAGTATAGAAGATATTTTTGTAAAGTATCCTGAATGTTATTGGACAATTCATCCAAGATCATTTTTTCACTTTTATTTATTTCCTCCTTTCCGTCCTTATTCACAGGATTGAAATCACTTGATGGTTTAAGATGGGCAATGTGCTCTAAAAGTTCACCACTCACGGCAAATAATTCATCCTCCTGCTCTTGTTTTTTGGAAAACAACAAGATACTAAACATCTTTTCCCATACACGCATATAGGTGAGATAGTTATTTCCCCGCAAATCATTGAACATGTTTTTTGTGAGTGCCCCTATTTTTTCAATCGGTTTGCTGCACAGAGAGATATGTGATATCTGTTTTGAGAGAACAATGGCTAGTTTCGAATCGTCAATCACTAATTTCTGTAGATTACGCAGTTTGTTTGTTGAACCATCAGAAAACACTAATTGATGCATTCCTGTGTCTTGTGTGTCAATAATTGACTCTTCCGGCAAATATTGAAACACACTAACATTTTCTTTAATTTTTTTCTTAAATAATCTCAATATTGCCGTAGAGTGGTTTGGATCTACATGATAAAGCATTACTTTGTTATTTTGGACCGCAATGCGTGAATTTGTAAATCTGCTATCATTTAATCTGTATTCTTTATCACCGCTAATTTCAGAAATTTTATAATTTAATGTAAGTTGTACATCTCGCGTTTTTGGTTCGGATATAAGTCCGCTATCTACAAGATATTTTTTGATTATTTCCTCTTTTGAAGGTGAATCATTATCATTTACTTTATCTTTTGTGTTATATTGCGTTCGGGCAAATACGAAAATACAATCATCAACATATCTCCCGTAATATCTTGGAGAGACATCCTTTATTACTGCCTTATCAAATTCTTTGAGATGCCAATTAGCTAAAATTCCCGATGAAAATAGACCTATTGGCAGAAATTTATTTATTTCTCTGTCTTTAATAGTACGGTTTGTAACTGAGATATAATTCTTAACTATCTCGAAGTATTTCTCATGAATCCGTAACAGGATGTTAGTTAAAAACAAGTTTGTTTGTAAATTGCCTTTGAAAGTTGCTTCTTCTGATTTTTTGGTGATATGTGCCTCAATCTCCCCAAAATCACCTTCAATATGATAATAGAATTGCTTGAAATCAAGGGTAAGAATATCTACTATTTCATTATTTTCTATAGCTTTATTTGCAAAATCTAATGCCTTATTTTGCCAAAAGGCATATTGTTTGCCATAAATTTTCATCAGATGACTGCTCGTATCTTTGTTTTTTCTTTCACAAAGATTTTCATGAACACGATTTCCAAAACAACAATCACCTAGTTCCTCATCAAGGTATGCTCCAACCTTCATAATCCAGAGGACATCCAGCATATGAAGCGGGATCGGCATGTCAATATAATAATTAAGACCATGCCAGTAATAAATTTCAGAAGAAACTACATTTGAGAGTCCATAAATCTCGGTATTCTCAGCATTCTTTATTGCTTCTTTATTACGATACGGTGAAACTGATTTGGGAAGAACATAAAATGAAATTTGATTTATCCAGTCATCAATAACTTTCTTTAATTCATCTGAAATTGAGATTTCAGGTGCTGTTATACATTCGAATATTTTAAGGAGCTTGTCTTTCTCTGCAGAATCATATTCATACAAAGCAAGTTTCTTTTTTAAGAAGAGGTCGGAATTATAGTAAACTGCCTGTTTAAGTTTCCTATATACAGTATTATATAGTATATTGTTTAATGTTTCGGGAGATGTCACATATATTTCATTTGTGCATAAGACGATAAATGTGATTCCACAAAAATGAGATAAAATATCTTCTTAATCCAAAAAATAGGATCTCTCCACCGCGGGACGCTCCGCGCCGAAGTCGCGTCCCCGCACCCAAAAATCAGAAAAGAGATTCTTTTCTCCGCCCCTGTCCCCCCTTTTCGTGAATTTCGTTGGCGGGTTGGACGCTGAAAGCGGCCGACCTCAGCCGAGCAAACCGAAGGTTTGCGTGTTGGTGGATTTGGTGTGGGGGACGGGGGAGGGTACTACATGGAGTCCGTCCAATGGATATTTTTCTTTTCGTGTTTTCGTGTGTTTTTCGTGCATTTCGTGTGATGAGCGGGGTGGACGCTGAAAGCGGTCGACCTCAGCTGAGCAAGGCAAATGCCTTGCGAGAATGCGCCCATAAAAAAGAATCCCATACACGAAATCGAAGTACACCCAAAAAACGAAACCTAACTTACCTGCAGTTTATGACCTCATCCTCGGTCACGACATAATCCATCCGGGCGTCGTATGCTTCCATCGGGATCAAGTCGACCTCCTGACAGGCATACGCCATCCCAATCCTTGGGATAGCCGGATGGCTCGCAAAAAAGCGGTCATAGTATCCCGCACCATATCCCAGCCTGTGACCCTTTCGGTCGAACCCCACCCTCGGGACGACGAAGGTTTTCCCTTCTTCCAGAAGGCAGTTCACACAATCATCTCTGATCCGCACACCTTCAATCTGATCAACCTGATCATCAAAGGTCGTTTACTTCGTCGTCAACCCGCAAATACCATTATCTTATACCAACAAATAATACAGAACACAACGAGTTGAAAATGTCGGATTATCGAGTGACGCTGGAGGCAGGATGGACGGTAAAAGATGTTGAGTCCGTTCAGGATGCCATTGGAATAGCCGTGAGTGAAGCAGGAAAACGTCTTCACCCGTCAGCAAAATTTGTTGACGTGGATGTGATGAACATGCCCTGTCCATACTGTGGAAAAGAGATCAATACCGCTCTGGTGATCGCGAGAACGGGCCTCGTTGGTCTTCTTCTTTCCATGAAGGTCTTCAAAGCCGAAAACCCGGAGCACGCAGTACACATTGCCAAATCGGTGATAGGCAGAGCACTGCGTGACGTGTCTCTTTCGACCTATTCCGTAGAACTTATCGAAGGTGATGAAATTGCCGAGTGAAATGATCTCGGTCTCCGGGCATCTCTGCGTAGATTACATCATAACGGTGGATGAGTATCCCCCTATCGGCGAATCAAGAAGGGTCTCGGAACGCAGGATATACTTCGGCGGCGGGGCGGCAAACATCGCAGCAGGCATCGCAAGACTCGGGGGTCAGGCCGAACTCATCTGTGCGGTCGGATGTGACTTCCCGGGCAGTGAATATGAAAAATATCTGGAAGAACTCGGCGTGAAAACGACGGTGTTTCAAAGTGAAAAAAACAGTTCGACCGCGTTCATGGTGAACAATGCCGCCGGAGACCAGGTGACCTACTTCGAATGGGGGGCCGGCGAAGCCTTTGCCCGGGCAACCCCGCCGAAATGCGAGTTTGTCCATATGGCCACCGGAGACGCCGCCTTCAATATCAATATCGCAAAACAGGCGGAGTTTGCCTCGCTCGATCCGGGCCAGGACGTAAAATACTATACTGCCGACGATCTCACAACCCTTCTTGGCGAGATCGACATGCTCATCTGCAACAATTATGAGATAGATATCATAAAAGAGACCCTTTCCTGCAGCGAAAAAGACATTCTCGATTCGGTGCCGTTTACCATCATCACTCATGGAAAAGCAGGCAGCAGTCTCTACTTCGATGGAAAAACCGAACAGATTCCGGCGGTTTTTGTCGAAGCAAAGGATCCGACCGGCGCAGGAGATGCATACCGGGCAGGGTTTTTCACCGCATGGAAAAAGGGATATGACCCGGTCACCTGCGCAAAGATCGGCGCAGTCACCTCGTCGTTTGTCGTGGAAATGATCGGGACGCAGACCAACCTTCCCGACTGGAAACGGATGGCAGAACGCTACAAAACCGCGTTTGGAAAACTGGAGCCGTAATGAGCTGGGCAGCACTGACTTCGGGAGGGAAGGACTCGATCCTTGCGGTACAAAAAGCGATCGACGCCGGCATGCAGGTCACACATCTGGTCACGGTCGTTCCGGAAAATACCGAGTCGTACATGTTCCACTCGGCAAATCTCAAGGCGGTCCCCGTAATGGCGGCCCGCTGCGGGGCCGAGTATGTGGAAATACGATCGAAAGGCGTCAAGGAACAGGAGGTCGAAGACCTTGAAAAGGGTCTTGCGGATCTCGGTGTCGAGGGAATCATCGTCGGGGCTATCGAATCCGAGTATCAGCGGTCGAGAGTCGCCGCGGTCTGTGACCGGCTTGGTCTGAAGCTTTTTGCTCCGCTCTGGAAAATGGACCCTCTCACTCTTATGCACGAAGTGGCGTCCCGTCTCGATGCTGTAATCGTCGTCTGCGCCGCTGACGGGCTCGGCGACAACGTGCTCGGGAAAAAGATCGATGAAAAACTGATCGATGTTCTGCTTGCCGTCCATAAATCCAGACGGATCCATCTCGCCGGAGAGGGCGGGGAGTATGAATCGCTCGTGCTGAATGCACCCTGCTTTTCAGAGCCGATACATTGTTCCGAGATGAAGTTCAGCTATGAAGGCCTTCGCGGCGAAGTCATGATCGAGAGGTTCTGGTAACATGAAACGCGAAGTAAAAACCGAATCATTGACCAAATATCTCTTCGATGCACCGAAATGGGGATTGTCTCTTGGATTGATAATCCTACTCGGCCTAATCGCCGACGGAGTAGGGTTTCTCTTCACCGGCAAGATCTGGTGGTTTGGATTTGCCTTCTCGATCCCCGGCGTCGCTGCGCTGATCCTCACCAAACCATTCGTAAGCGCGACCGCCCGACAGGAGTTCACATGGAACCGGTCCGGCCTTTTGGCACTCGCGTCAGAAGTATTCATGCTTCTGTGGATGATCACCGCTCTGTTCCTTGGCGTAGGCTTTGCCTATGTCTTCGGCGTCGGATTCATCCTCGCGATCAGGCTCGTGGTTCTCGCCGCCGTAGCGGATTACCGGTTCGGGCGGATGTATGCGCCGGCCGCCATCCAGACATTCGCGGGAGCGATCGTTGGAGTCTGGTACTTCGGTCCGGGATTCATCATTCCGGTCGTCGTTTCGATCGTGGTATTCTCAGTAGGTGTCATCGTATTTTTACTACTGTTCGATCTGCCGATGAAACGGACGAGCGGGGTCGGTGCGATGCACTTCGTCAATGCATTCCTTGCCCATCTGACGAACGGATCAAACGACATGGAGGAGTATTTCCATCACATCAGCGAGTATGTCTCGGTCCCGGAAACGACGTTCTTCTTCAAGCGTGCCGGCAAACCGGATGTCTGGTTCGTCATCCCGAACCTGCACCCGGGTCCGATGGCTGAGATCGGCGGCAGTAATTTCCCGAAGATCCTGCACGATGTTTTTGCCGACGATGCGGTCGTACTCGTTTCCCACGGATGCGCAAGTCATGATCTGAACCTGATCTCCAACCGCGAAACAAAAAGCATAACAAAAGCGATCCGCGAAAGTCTGGATTCGGTCACGTATACGGGACTTGCAAGCCGCCCGGTGCGAACGAGTTTTGGCACGGTTTCAATCCTTTCGCAGAGATTCGGCGACTCTCTTCTGATGATCACGACACGATCTCCCGAGATGACGGAGGATATGGACTACTCGATCGGCCGGATCGTCATGGGAGAGAGTAAAGGAAGATACGAAAATATCGGATTCGTTGATGCCCACAACTGTATGACGGCGGTCACCAACATCATTTACCCCTCGACCAAAACCGGAAACGAGTTCATCTCCGGAGCGGACGAGGCGATGAACAAAATGCTGGATGCCGAGATGCTGCCGTTCTGTGTTGGAGCGGCACAGGTCATCCCGCCTTTCGGACGAGGCGAAGGATTCGCCGACATGGGAATCATTGCGATGGTGACCGAGGTCGGCGGCGTAAAAACGGCGTATGTCCTGTTTGACGGGAACAATGTTCACTTGGGCGTCAGAGAGATCCTGCAGAACGCGGTCCTGGGACTCGGGATTGACGAGGTCGAGATCCTGACCACCGATTCGCATGTGGTGAACTCGGTCTCCGGCAGAAACCCGATCGGTGATGCAGTTTCACCAAGCGAAATCATCCCGTATGTCGCAGAAGCGGTCTTAAAGGCGGTCGAAGATCTCTCCACGGCATCGGGAGGCGCCGCCACCAACATGTGCGAGGAGGTAGAAGTGTTCGGTCCCTCAAGGATCGTTCAGCTGACTTCGACGGTAAACGCCATCGTGACAAACCTGCTCCCCCTCTCGACACTTCTGCTGACCACGGCATTTCTGCTGATCATGGTCGTCTGCATGATCGTGCTGTAAAGAAAAAAAGAAAAAAATTATTTTTCTGCAGGTTCGACATCGATCGCACAGGAACTTCTTCTGATCCTCGGCATCGATGCGAGCTTGTTTTCATATTTATCGCAGGTGAATCCTGATTTCGGCATGGGATCGGGAAGAACAACACCCAGTTTGCAGGTGATACGATAGTTGTAAAAATCCCGCTCTTTGTCGTAGGTATATTCATGAGAATCCATATGCAGACAGGTTAAACAAGGAACAACCATATGATTAAAGATACATTCACCCCCATACATTAACCTGCCGAAAATGCCCCCCTTCGATCTTGCCGACATTCCCCATTCGCCGGGCTGCTATTTATACAAAAACAGCGAAGGGACGATTATCTACGTCGGCAAAGCAAAAGATCTGCGAAAACGCGTCTCTTCCTATTTTCAGAAAAAGGATCACGATCCAAAGACCCAAAAACTGGTGGCAGCGATCCGTTCGGTCGAGTATATTATCACGGCGACCGATGAAGAGGCATATCTTCTGGAAAATACGCTCATAAAACATCACCTCCCGAAGTACAACATCGACCTCAAGGATGCAAAATCCTACGCGTACATCGAACTCACGAAAGAGCCGTATCCGCGTATCACCATTGCGAGAAACACACGCGGGAACGGGCAGTTTTTCGGGCCATTCGTCTCGGCAAAGGAGCGGGACTATGTGCTTTCGGTCGTGAAAAAAACCTTCAGACTCAGGTCCTGTAAAAATATGCCGAAGAACCGTCCGTGCCTTCGATATCATATAGGAAACTGCACAGGGCCCTGCGGGGCACACGTCTCCGTCGATGAATACGCAAAACAGTGTTCATACGCTGCAGAAGTGCTGAAAGGGAGCACAAAAGAGATCACTGCCAAACTCGAAGAGGAGATGGCTGAGTATTCAAAGGACATGGAGTTCGAGGCGGCCCTTCTCTGCCGGGACATGATCACCGCGGTCGAAAATCTCTCTTCGCGTCAGTATGTTGCCAGAAAAACCGATCATGACGAGGATGTCATCGCCTACCGTGTTGTTGACGGAACGGTGTATCTGATGGTTTTCCATGTCTACAAAGGAACGCTCGGCGGCAGGGACGAGTTCATTTTCGATGCCTCCGACGGATTTTTCGAAGAGTTCGTCGCCAGATATTACACCGATGAAAATCCGGCTCCAAAAGAAATAATCGTCGAGGAGGAGCTGGACGAAGCACTCGCCGCGTATCTTGGAACTCTTGCAGGACATGTTGTCAAAATCACCGTCCCGAAACAGGGAGCCAAGAAGAAACTGCTCGAACTTGCGGGAAAAAATATCGAGACGGTACACTTCGGTGATGAAATAAAGGTCATGGAGCTGCAGGCGGCCCTTCATCTCAAGACCCCGCCGAACGTGATCGAGTGTTTCGATATCTCGCACCTTTCAGGGACCGATACGGTCGCCTCCATGGTCCAGTTTAGAGCCGGCAGACCGGATAAGAGAAACTACCGGCGGTTCAAAATCAAAACGGTCGACGGGATCGACGACTTCGCTTCGATGGCCGAGGTCGTCCACCGCAGATACAGCCGCCTGATCGAAGAGGAAAAACCTCTGCCCGATCTTATCGTGATCGACGGAGGGAAAGGGCAGCTCTCGTCAGCCAAGCGGATCATTGATGAACTGGATGCCGACATCCCGCTCATCTCGCTTGCGAAAGCGGAAGAAGAAGTATTCGTATCGGGAGTACCTTTCCCGCTGCCGTTCGGCAAAAAAACGAAGGCAAACATGTACCTTCAGGAGATACGGGACGAGGCCCACAGATTTGCTGTTACGTATAACCGGCTGCTTCGGAAAAAGCGGCTGGTAAAATAATATTCACGCCTTTTTTACCCAGGTCAGCAGGACGCCGTCATCGATCCGCTCGATATCTTTGAGCGTGAGACGGGTGAAATCGTCAGGATCCGTGAAGCCCTGTCCGTCGGCAAAGGTCGGAGCATCTTTCCCGCCGATGATCAGCGCTCCGATGTATATGCGTATTTCATCAAAGAGACCGCTGCTCATAAAGGACCAGAGAAGGGTCGACCCCCCCTCGACCATGAGTTTTTCGACGCCGAGTTTTGAGAGTTCGTCCAAAACGATTTCCAGATCGACAGAGTCGCGGCCGGCAGAGATCACGGTCGCTTTTTCTCTCAGAGCATCGCACTTTTCCTTTTGCGCCTTTTCAGAGACGAAAATCACCACGCGGCCAAGTCCTTTTTTGAACATATCGCCGTCAGCGGGCATTTTTGCCGTGCTGTCGATAACGACCCGCATCGGATGCGGATCCTTGCCGTTTGCTTTTCGCATGCCGGCATGCTCCTCGCTTTTGAGGCGAAGAGAGGGATCGTCGGAGAGGACGGTTCCTATACCCACCATTATCGCGTCCGAATCGGCACGAAGACGGTCCACCCGCAAAAAGTCATCATGACCGGATATTTTGGTCTGTTTCCTTTCCCGGGTGGCGAGTTTCCCGTCAGCGCTCATGGCTGCGTTGATTATCACATACGGACGCATACAGTTACCTTACAGACACGCAGACGTAGACGGATCATTGAAAAGAGAATAGATCGTAACGTCTTAGATCTTTTTATAAACGTTTACACCAACGCGGACATCGGGGTGCTTGCGGTCAATGGGTTTGTTTCCCATGCTTGATCCAATGATAATGGTCTTGCCTGAGGATGAGGGTCCGACTTCCTGGGAAAGATCGACCGTAATTGTAAGAATATCTCCATCAACTGACGTTTTCACATTTTTCATATCTGATAATGTGCATGATGAAGAGATAAATGTTGTGGGATTTTTATCGGAAAATTGGTGTTTTTTGGCTGAGTGTACTGAGTGGGGAGGGAAAGCGGAGGATAAAACCCATAAATATAATGATGCGAAAACACCAATGAGTATAACCATGCCGAACTTAACCGTCGCCGTTCTGGCTCCTAACGGATATGCCCGCGATCTCGGGAAAAAAGGAACCAGTACTGATATCACCTTCTACAATCTGAAAAAAGGTCACGATACCGTAACATTCCTGGAGCCTACCAGATATCCGGACAGACTCGCTCCGCTGTTCTATGTAGTTTCAATGGCCCATGAGGCGATCGTCGTTGTCTCGGAGATCACGCCGATGCTTGCCGAGTGGATCCTGATGCTGGACTGCGCAGGTGTCAAAAACGGAACGATCGTTCTCAAAAATTATATCCAGCCCAATCAGATCGCTCCTTTGACCAAAGGAACGGTGCTTGAATCCTACAAGATCATGGAAGAGGATTTCATCGGACTTTCAGCCGAACTTCTTGAACGGGCGGCAAACCAGCCCGATATCGAGCCGAAGGAAGGAGCAGTCGGATCGGTCCCGATCGATCACCACTTCAATGTGCGGGGTATTGGAACCGTCATCCTTGGATGCGTTGCGGACGGATGGATCAAAAAACACGACAAGATGCGGGTCGAGCCGCTGGGCAAAACCGCTCAGATCAGATCGGTCCAGAAGCATGACGACGACTTCGCCTGGGCGTATGCCGGCGACCGTGTCGGCTGTGCCTTGAAAGATATCGATGCCGAGGAACTTGACAGAGGCTTCGTTCTTACTACCGACCCGAAAGTGACCAACTCCACGGCAGTCACCGGTGATGTACGTCTGGTAAAATACTGGCCGTCCGAGATCAAAGAGCAGATGGTCGTATCCGTTGGACACTGGATGCAGTTCTTATCTGCACGGATCACAAAAGTCGAGAACGGATCGGACTGGCATGCCCCGAAGCTGACGCTCGAGATGGAGACACCGCTTGTCTACAAACCGGGCGACACCGCAGTGATCCATTATCTGGACGGGGGTAAACTCCGGATCGTCGGGACGATCAAACTGCCCTGAATATTTTCTGAATTTTTTTGAAAAAAATAATTTTTTTGAACGCCGTTTAGAGAAGCACTGCACGGATACGATCCTCGAGCTTCCTCTTCAGATCCTTTTCATCCTGCCATAAAATGAGATTGTCGCGTTCCATATCGAAGTAGAGCCGATTTACCCGTTTCCCGTCTTTTTCCTCTTCAAACCACGCCTTTCTGCAGGTTTTGATTACTTCGCGCCCGAGTCCTTTAGCATACCCAGCTTCATAATAGACACCGAGAGCATTATTGGTGAAGTCTGCGATAACAAAACGGCTGGTTTTGATGCCGGCAATGATTTTATCCGCAATGTTTTCCTTGTTTTCTGTTGTATCGACGATAGAGATGGAAAGACCAAACACATCGCACGCGGCCTTGACCCCCTTTTCATACACCGGTTTGAGATCGTCGGTGCACTGCATGGCGACAAAGACAGTAGTGGACCGGGTATTGCCCGAAAGAAGAGATTCAGCGTATTTCATTCCCTCGATGGTGATAAAATACCCGCAGTCGTATTCGCCGAAACGGGCCTGACGTTCCCGGAGATATCCGATATCGTTCAGCGTGGAGACCATAAGATTGAACTCGGCGGCATCTTCTGCATAGCCGACTGCAGGGGGATATTTGGCCAGTTTCGAGATATGGTTCTTGAATCCCGATCCCAGATCGTAAATCGACAGAATAAGTTTATCCAGTTTCTGCAGGGGAGTTTTTGGAATACGGGAATCGGAGAGTATAATGGGGAGGGTACCTGCATTGATCCGTATCGAATGGGATCTGCTGCGGGTTTCAAACAGATATCCGGCAAGAACCACCTTATGTTCTTGGGCCAGAGGGATATCCTCATCTGCAAGTTCATAGGCAAAACAGAAATCACATTTGTATGTGGGAACATTACTCCCGGCTCTTGCATGTATATAACAATGTTGTCCACATATAGGGCATTTCCCTTCTTCCATGATATTCTCCATTCTATTACCGAAACGTTCGTTCCCGATAATATTTCATCCGAAGATATGGGAAATTCATAGTAATATAACCGTTGAATTTGCTCCGATAGGAAAACAACCGATGATAATGTCCGTTTTCCATATAATTCGATAGCAAAACAGTTGATTCAGCCGAAGTTTGGGTCTGTTTAACCCTTTTTTCCGGCAATATTCAGATATGACTATCCCTTTGTCAAAATAGGAAATAGAGACGAAATTGAAACATTTCTTCCCCGACCTCGCATAATAATTGAGGAACAAACAACACGATTCGGCCATAGTAAATTACTTACAGTAACCAAAAAAGCAGGGGAAAAGATCCCCGTAAAAAGCAATATTTAATGTCTGAAGTGACGGACGCCGGTGAACACCATCGCGATACCGAGTTCATCGGCCTTTGCAAGCACTTCATCATCACGGATCGAGCCGCCGGGCTGGATGAGTGCCGTCGCTCCCGCGGCAGCCGCCACTTCCAGCGTGTCTGAAAACGGCAGGAAGGCATCGGAGGCAATCACGGTTCCCTGCATCGTTCTGCCGAACTCGGCAGCTTTCTGAATGGCCAGTTTTGCTGAATCGACACGGTTCATCTGACCGACACCGATACCGACCGTCTCGGTTTTGTTCGCGTAGATGATGGCATTACTCTTTGCGTATTCAACCACCTTCCAGGCGAGTTTGAGTGCCTCGACCTCGTCCGGGGTTGGAGCACGCTTGGAAACGACCTTCCAGTCCTCGGTGTAGGCAGGGGTTCTCTGGACGAGAATACCGCCGTCGATCGTGCGGATCTCATCGGCAGGCTCAGCTGGCGGGAGAATTAAGAGACGCATGTTCTCCTTTTTCTTCATCATCTCGCGTGCCTCGTCGCTGAACGACGGAGCGATCAGGACCTCGACGAAGGTTGAACAGATCTCCTTGGCGATATCGGTATCGACAGGCGTGCTCATAGCTACGATGGAACCGTAAGCCGAGACTGGGTCGACATCCCGCGCCTTGATGTATGATTCGAGCTGGTTTTTCCCAAGAGCAACCCCGCACGGATTGTTGTGTTTTACGATTACGGTCGCAAAACCCGGGAGTTCTCTGCAGAGACTGACCGCGGCGTGGACATCGAGGTAGTTGTTGTAGGACATCTCTTTGCCCTGCAGAGCGACCTGACCGGCGATGCCGGATGTACCGTAGACGGCTGCTTTCTGGTGAGGGTTCTCTCCGTATCTGAGTTTTCTGCCGTTGCCAAACTGCATGGTGTAGACATCCGGGAACTCCTTGTCGATTCCATTGAGATAATTAGAGATCGCAGCATCGTATGCGGCTGTTCGAGTGAATGCCTTGGTCGCAAGACGAAGTTTCTGCTCTGAAGTGAAGCCGCCGGTTTTGATCGCTTCGATCGCCATAGGATAATCGGAAGGATCGGTCAAAACAGCAACATCCTTGTAGTTCTTGGATGCCGCACGGATCATCGCCGGGCCGCCGATATCGATGAACTCGATGAGCTCCTCTAACGGGAGATTTTTCTTGGACATCTCCTCGAACGGATACAGATTGACGCAAAGGATGTCGATCGGTTCAATGAAGTGGGCCTTCATAACATCGTCATCGATGCCTCTGCGACCAAGAAGACCGCCGTGGACCTTCGGGTGAAGGGTCTTTACACGCCCGTCCATCATCTCGGGAAACTGCGTGTATTCTGAAACGTCTTTTGCAGGAATGCCCGCTTCACGCAGAGCCTTTGCCGTTCCGCCTGAACTTAGGATTCCAATGTTTTTTGCAACCAGGGCACGGGCGAGATCAAGGATCCCGGTCTTGTCCCAGACTGACAGAAGTGCAAGAGTCATTATCTATTACTATGGACGCGAGGGTTAATTAAGGGTAGCACTTCCCCCTAAGAATGTGTGATAAACCTATCAAAAAATCAGTGAGAGAACCGGGGTCGATTCGGAGTATTCGGCCCTTGCAGAGAGCCCCGGTCCGGGGGTGTTTACATGTATATTGTGAGGGCAGGATTTCCGCTTCACGAGGGGAGCGTACGGGGAAACACTCGCTTCAGATGGAGTGAGGGTTTTTCCTTCTCGGGGCTGTGTGAAGATCCATCCTCACTTGGTCGCAAATCAAAGATTTGCTCCCCGCTTCGGGTGGAGTGAAGGGGACCTTCACTCAACCCTCGCTTACTTAAAGATCCCGCGCTTTTTGCTGCGGCCTTCCTTCTCATCATCCTTGGAAGATGAGGAAGAACCGGCATTTCCTTCGGCCTTGAGAAGCTTTTCATACAGCTCTCTTTCAGCCGAAGAGACCTTCTTTGGCGTGGCGATCACGATTCTGACCAGCAGATTTCCATAGTTGCCGCGTCTTCGAACACCTTCGCCGGCGATCCTGAGACGGGTCCCGTAGGCGATTCCTGCCGGGACCTTGAGCATGACCTTCTTTCTGTCGATCGTCTCGATCTCCACCTCGCATCCGAGAACCGCCTGTGCCGGGGAAATCTCGTACTGCGTGATCAGATTGTCGTCCTCGCGGTCGAACTTCGGATTTGCCACGACATAGACTTCGATGTACAGATCGCCGTTTCTCGCTCCGTAATCTCCTGCCTCGCCGTATCCTTCCATGCGCAGACGCATGCCGCTGTCGATGCCTGCCGGAACATTCACCGTCACCTGACGGCGGACTTTGGTTCGTCCCGTTCCGTTGCATTTCTTACACGGCGTCTCGGGAATTTTTCCTCTGCCGCCGCAGGTCGGACAGGTCGACTGGGTGACCATCTGACCAAAGATGGAATTTTTCACCTGTTTGATCTGACCAGTGCCGCCGCATTTGCTGCATGTGGTGGTCTTTTTCGTTGCACTGCCGGTACCATCGCAGTCCGGACAGCTCTCCGTATGCATGACTTCGATCTCTTTTTGCGTTCCAAACACTGCCTCTTCGAGCGTGATCTGGATACGCATCAGCATATCGTCGCCTTCGCGCGGCCCGCTCTGTCTGCGTCCCCCTCCGCCGAAGAAATCGAAGATGTCTCCGAATCCCGAGAAGTCCGCATTGAATCCTGCACCTCCTGCACCGGAATAGTTCCCTTTCGATGCATTCGTGAAATTATCATGTCCGAGCTGATCATACTGCCGGCGTTTCGTCTCATCAGAAAGAACGTCGTAGGCCTCGTTGATCGACTTGAACTTCTCCTCAGCCCCGGGATCCTTGCAGACATCCGGGTGATACTTCTTGGCGAGGTTTCGGTAAGCTTTTTTAATGTCTGTCTCCGTAGCATTACGGGGCAAACCTAAGACATCATAGTACGATTCCGAACCCATTTTCTACATTCCCAAAAAAAGGAGGTTTAGTCCTTTTTGACTTCGTAGTCTGCGTCTACGACATTGTCGTCGGTTTTGCAGGAGTCACAGTTGCCTTCACATCCGGAACCGGCCGCATTGCCTGCCGCCTGCTGTTCTTCCTGGATCTTCTGGTACATCTTGGAGGTCGCGGCGAAGACGACTTCCTGAAGGGCGTCCATCTTCTCTTTGATCTCTTCAGAGGCTGCATCCTCTTTTGCAAGGACTTCTTTGAGAGCAGCTGCGCCGGAGGAGATCTTTTCCTTGTCTTCGGCGTCGATCTTGTCTGCGGTCTCTTTGTCGTTCACGAGTTTTTCTGCAGCGTAGACGGCGTTGTCGGCGTTGTTGCGGAGTTCGATCTCTTCGCGGCGTTTCTTGTCCTCTTCCTCGAACTGTTTTGCGTCCTTGACCATCTTTTCGATCTCGTCGTCCTTGAGGTCTTTTCTGCCGGTGATGGTCATCGACTGCTCGTGACCGGTTCCAAGATCCTTTGCGGAGACATGAACGATACCATTTGCATCGATATCGAAGGTGACTTCGATCTGCGGCATGCCGCGGGGGGCCGACGGAATGCCGGTGAGCTGGAATCTGCCGAGGCTGAAGTTGTCGCGGGCGAACTGACGCTCTCCCTGGACAACATGGATCTCTACAGAGGTCTGGTTGTCTGCAGCGGTCGAGAAGATCTGACTCTTTCTGGTTGGGATGGTCGTGTTTCTCTCGATGAGTTTGGTGGCAATACCGCCGAGTGTCTCGATACCGAGAGTTAACGGGGTGACATCAAGAAGGACAACATCCTTTGCTTCGCCGGTGAGGACGGCTCCCTGAACGGCTGCACCGAGTGCGACACACTCGTCCGGGTTGAGGGTCTTGTCAGGCTCTTTACCGAGGAGGTTTCGAACCGTCTCAATGACGACCGGAACACGGGTCGATCCGCCGACAAGGAGGACGTGGTTGATGTCGGAGGCGCTGAGGCCTGCATCCTTTAATGCCTGTTTGACGGGTTCGACGGTCTTCTGGACAAGGTCGCTGATGAGCTGCTCGAACTTTGCACGGGTCAGGTCGACATCAAGGTGTTTGGGTCCGTCGGAGGTCGCGGTGATGTACGGGAGGTTGATGTTTGCCTTCTGGAGGGAGGAAAGTTCGATCTTTGCTTTCTCTGCGGCATCCTTCAGTCTCTGGTGGGCTACCGGGTCCTTTCTCAGGTCGACGCCTTCCTTCTTCTTGAACTCGTCTGCAAGGAAATCGACGATGCGTGCATCGAAGTCGTCGCCGCCGAGACGGTTGTTACCTGCGGTCGATTTAACTTCGAAGAGTCCGTCGTCAAGGGTAAGGATGGAGACATCGAATGTTCCTCCGCCCAGATCGTATACAAGGACGGTGACTTCGTTTTCTTTGTCGAGACCGTATGCAAGCGCCGAGGCCGTCGGCTCGTTGATGATACGAAGGACTTCCAGCCCGGCGATCTTTCCTGCATCCTTGGTTGCCTGACGCTGGGCGTCGTTGAAGTAGGCAGGGACCGTGATGACGGCTTTGTCGACTTTTTCTCCAAGATATGCCTCTGCATCCATCTTGAGTTTCTGCAGGATCATTGCAGAGATCTCCTGAGGAGAGTATTTCTTACCGTCGATCTCGGTCGGGTGGTCGGTACCCATGTACCGTTTGATCGAGCTTACAGTTCTCGTGGGGTTGATGATCGCCTGACGTTTTGCAACGTTTCCAACAAGTCTTTCGCCTTCTTTGGAGAAGCCGACGACAGACGGGGTTGTTCTGAATCCTTCTGCGTTCGCGATGACGATCGGGCTTCCGCCTTCCATAATCGCAAGGCAGGAGTTGGTGGTTCCAAGATCAATTCCGATTACTTTGTTTGATGCCATTTTTAGTACCTTTTATTATTCTTTTTTCTTCGCTACGGCCACTTTTGCGTGACGAAGCACCTTGTCGCGGATCATGTATCCGGGAACGGCGACGTCGATGATCGCACCCTCGGGAGCGTCTGCGGGGATGCAGGCGACCGCTTCATGGAATGCGGGGTCGAATGTTGTTCCCGTGATTTTCATTGGTTCGATGCCGTTTCTCGAAAGGATGGAGAGATACAGTTTGTGGATCTGCTCTAATCCGTCACGAAGATTTTCGTCATCGCTTTTCAGAGCACGTTCGAAGTTGTCGAGGACGTCGATGATGTCAAGCGCAAACTTCTCGTTTGCATATCTGACAGCACTTTCCTGATCGCGTTTGGCACGCTTCTTGTAATTTTCGAATTCGGCTGCGAGACGAAGATGTTTGTCATTGAGTTCATCGTATTTTTTTGTGAGTTCGTCAACAACAGTGGTTTCAGGAACGGGATTCTCATCCGGGTTTTGGGTTTCTGCCTTCGAAGCGTCAACGTTTTTGACCTCCGCAGGCTCGGTGTGTTTGTCCATGGCTTTTCCTGTTTCGCTTGTTGCACATATTTGTTGTATTGCAGTTCTATATATTTGTTTTGTTTGCACACCCATATATCAGCAGAAGTACCCACTATCAGAGAGAATCCCGAAGATTCAAGAGAAAAAGGCGCGTTGAGATGAAAAAATGAACCGGAAATGAAATTATCCGTTTTCCTTCGGATATCGGGGCCTGAACGGATTAGACTCTTTACAGAGTTCATACCTTTTGGGATACTATAGACTGATAAACTAATTCCAATGGGATTTGTCCGGGAACACAGTTAAAAAAAGTAGATTTTCTGTTCTTACTCGAACAGATTTGCAAGATACTTCGATCCCCAGCAATACAGGAACGGCATGATGAAGATCAGAAGGATCCAGCCGATGATCGGGATCATCAAGCAGACGAGAATGATCGCACCAAAGATGAACCAGAAGAGGATGAGCGAAAGGATGTACTTGAGCCAGCCGGCTTTGCTGATCATTCTGAATATTTCTCCGAACCTGAACGCAGCGCCGAATCCGTTTCGCGCAAAGTTCACCACGGCCGGTTTTGCAAACAGAGCGAACAGGAATGCCACGATGATGCAGAGTATGATCAGACCGAACATAAGGGCAAAACCCGCACCAGTTGTAACTACTGGCATGACCTGAGACATAGGAGACATTGACGACATCGGCGTTATTGTAGCAACCGAACTTACGGTAAACATGCCGACTGAGACTAGAACGATCAAAATGATCGGAATGATCATGTAGATGAGACCGATGATCAGTGCAAGAAGTCCGTCGACGAAGGACTTACCCATATTGTTGAGATCCGGATCACCGCCACGCAGTACTTTGACGTACGCTCCGTAGACGATCCAGTTGACGATCGGGATGATGTTCAGGATCGAGAGGATCAGCCAGGTCCCGATATTGCCCCCGAGTTTTTCCTTTGTAAACCCGAAAGACGCGGTTAAATTTTCTCCAATTCCTATTGACATAATAATTCCCTCTCATGAATGAGATAGATACATGAAGGATGCAGTGATATAAAACAATTCGCGTCTGGAACTGAGCACGTCACTAATAAAAAAAGAAAAAAAATGTTTGGTATCTTACTCGAACAGGTTTGCCCAGAACTTGCTGCCCCAAACGATAAGGAACGGATAGATGATGATCATGATGATCCAGCCGACGAATGGAATCGCGCCAAGAAGACCGATGATACCAAAGATAATACCGAGAATGATGATGGATAAGATGTACTTAAGCCAGCCGGCTTTGCCGATCATTGCAAAGAGCTGACCGAATTTGAAGGCATCACCAAATCCACCGCGGGCAAAGCTGACGATTGCCGGAGTCATAATCAGACCGAACAGGATGTAGAGGATGATGCAGAGAATAAGAACGCCGATTCCAAGACCTGCCATAAGAGCCTGAGGTCCGCCTAAACCGGCTGCAAAGATTGCGCCCCCTCCAAGAATCAGTAAGACGATGGTCGGGATGAGCATGTAGAGGAAAACGATGATGAGGATGAGAAGACCGTCAACAAACGATTTGCCGATGTTTTCTACTTTCGGGTCCTCGCCGCGGTATACCTTCAGATAGGTACCCATTGCGATGAAGTTGACGATCGGGATAATGGTCAGGATGATCAGAAGGATCCAGTTCCCAATACTCCCAAAGAGTTTATCTTTTGCATAACCAAAAGATCCGGATAAATTTTCTCCAATTCCAATTGACATAATAATACCATCTCCTTTTTTGAGATAGTTTATAGAAGAACTTTCTACTATATAAAGTCACTCTTAACGTATCTAAAATGTTAAACAATATGCCTGGATTTTTCAACGTGAAAGGGTAAATTGAGCCCGAAATGAGGGAATTGTACATGAGAATACACTGCGAAACTGGTTAGGTTTACGAACAATGCAGAAAACGCGCTTTGGTATGATCCAAGGATACTGGTAAAAACCTAGCAAAATGCCCGGTTTCTCCCGTTCACGCGCCAATGAACTGGATTAAGATCATTGAAAATACTTAGGCAGGACGTCGAAACGAAAAACAACATACTGCAAAAAAATGATGCCGGCAGAATGGGGAAAACACCCCATCTGCTTTATGAAAAGAAAAGGAAAAATTCTCTTAGCTTGTCAGGTGCTTGGCCCAGAGTTCGTTGTTCTCTTTGATTGCCTTATAGGTCAGATAAAGAGCAACAATCCAGACGATGATCGCAATGATACCGGGGATGATAAGAAATGCTAAAAATGCACAGATGAGCTCTATGATGAAGAGAGCGATTCCAAGTCCTACGCGTCCTGCATATGCAAGTCCGATGCCTCCAAGGAAGAACCAGAGGACAATTCCCAGAATCATACTTTTTTCGCCGGTGACAACTTTCCCGTAGGAGGTGGTCGGCAGTCCGTTTTCGTTAGCCATAATTAGTAACTCCTTGCCGTTCAATCAAAAGGATTGATTTTCAGACAGGCGTATATTACGCATACTGGAATATAAATTTATCCGAAATGACCTAAGAAGAAGCGAAATTCCGGCAGTATTTCAACTCATTTTAAACGGATTATGATCTCAAGCTCTATGTTCCGGCAAAAAATCGCGGCGCAGGGTATAAATTACTGATACACTTATTAATATAGATGCAGGCATCATCCACGACGTATGAGTCTGTACAAAATCATGTGTGGAGATAAAGTGATAATTTATCATGAGAAATAAGAACAACCTCAGGGGTGCAGCGTGAGTAACGTTTTTCCCGCAATACTCGCAGGTGTTGCTGCATTCATCATCTATCTGGTACTTTCTGCAGGCTCGGCGACGCCGGGCGACGGGATACTTATCTGGTCATCTGCCGAACTCGTCATTGGACTAATTCTTTCGATTATAACCGGGTTGATATGCCGGAAACTCTGGAATGGAAAAAGCTATAGAATGGCAAACCCGCTTCGCTGGCTCCTTTTAATCGTCTATATCATTCCGTTTCTAATCGAACTTATTATTGCAAATCTGACTGTGGCTTCCAAGATTATCACCGGCAGAAACATCAGACCCGGGATCGTGAAACTCACGCCCGGTATGAAAACCGACGGAGGAGCGCTGCTTCTTTCGGCATCCATCACCTACCAGCCGGGAACGGCCACGGTGGACGTGAACGATGAGACCCGGGAGCTCTATGTTCACTGTCTCGATGCCGGCGAAGACGCAAAAGGCGTCATGCCTGCAGATAAGATATTTGCAAAGATCAATCTCGCCAAATGGATCAGGAGGATCACCGAATGAACGATATATTCATGGTCGCGGCGATCATCTTCGTACTTCTGATCTTTGCCTGCGGGGTTCGGATCTGGCGCGGCCCGACGAATGCCGACCGTATGCTCGCACTTGAAGTGATCAACATTCTCGTCGTCACTATCATGATCACCCTCTCGTTGTGGTTCGAGCAGCCGGTGTTCATCGATGTGGCTATCGTCTATGCTCTTCTCTCCTTTGTTGGAACACTCTACGTCGCAAAACTCATCATGGGGGAACTCAGATGATCGATATAATCGTAACCGTGTGTGTGGTGATCTCGCTCATATTCTGTATTCTCGGGGTTATCGGCCTTTTCAGGTTCCCTGACTTTTATACACGCATCCATGCCGCCGGACTGGTCAGCAGTCTCGGTTTCCTCTTCATGGGGGCCGCTGTCCTTACTTACGCCGTAGGTCTCCTGCTTGCAGGAGATGAAGCCTGGCTCAACTTCAGCACGCATCTCGTTCTGGCATTACTCGTCGTGGTTATCACAGGAACTACAGCCACCCACGCGATCGCCCGTAGTGCATACAGGTCTGGAAATATGCCGATCGCAAAAACCGATGCCCTCAAAGCGGATGAACCGAAAATGAAACGTCGGGAGGAAAGAAAATGATCGAACTGTTTCCGGAAAGCTATGTGGTTTTGCACCTTCTCTTCCTCGCTGCAATCCTCTTCTGCGCAGTGACGGTGTTTTTCCTGAAGGATCTGATTGCGGCGGCGATCGCCTTTTCAGCATTCAGCTTCCTTCTCGCTCTCGAGTTCTTCCTTCTGCAGGCCCCAGATGTGGCGATCGCAGAAGCGAGTATCGGGGCTGGAATTTCTACAGCGATCATGATGATCGCCATACGCGGAACGAAACGTAAGGAGGGTGATGAGGAATGAAAGACACAGGCGCAATCTTCCAGCCAAAATTTGCGATCGTTCTGATCGTTCTTGTAACGATCATCTTCCTTCTGCCGGCATTCGGTCTGACCTTCGGCGATCCGGCAGCCACGATGACTGATCAGTATTATATCGACAACTCGCAGACGGAGACCGGAGCGAACAACGTTGTCGCCGCGGTCGTCTTCGACTTCCGTGGATTCGATACGCTCGGCGAAGCGACCGTGCTCTTCATCGCGGTTCTTGGAGTCGCGATGATTTTCAGGAGGCTGCACAAATGACGATCGGTCTTATTGTCAGGACAGCAGGCCGCCTGATCGTTCCCTTTATCTTCATCTTCGGTTTCTACATCGTGGCCCATGGTCACCTGACGCCGGGAGGAGGTTTCCAGGGAGGAGCGGTGATCGCAACAGGCGTGGCACTGATCCTCGTATGTTATTACTACCGCGAGTGCATGGAGAATTTCATTCCGGTGACGAGCTTCAAACTCGTCGAATCAGCGGGTCTTATTCTTTTCATCTGTACGGCCCTCGCCGGACTTGTTGTTGCTTCAGGCTTCCTCTTCAACTGGCTGAACGCCACGGGAGGACTCTTCGGTGACGCAGTCGTCTACGGAATAAATCCAGGTAATCTCTACACCGCCGGAATCATCCCGGTGCTGAACTTCGCGATCGGCATCGAGGTGTTCGGCGCACTTTCAGCCGTGCTGATGTTCATGTTTGCCGGTCTGAAGGAGACGACCAAGGAAGAGGACGATGCGGAAACATCGCTCCATCATATGAATACGGGCAAAAAAGGAGGGAGAAAATGATAGCAAATCTGCCGTTTATTGCGGTAGCATTACTTATAGGCATCGCGCTTGCCACCATTCTTCTCAAGAAGAATATGATAAAAATGGTGATGGGACTTGCGATGCTGGAAGGAGCGGTCAATCTCTTCCTGGTAACGCTTGGTTACCGGGAAAACGGGATCGCCCCGATCTTCACGAATGCACCGGAAGGCGCCGATATGGTTCTCCCGACGGTCCAGGCGCTCACGCTCACAAACATCGTTATCGGTGTGGCAACGACCGCCCTGATGCTTGTTCTCGTGATGGTTATCTATAAAAAATACGGTACGGTTAATTCGGATAAGATGCGGAGGCTCAAGGAATGAACGTTTTCTTCGATAATCTGCCGGCATTGCTGATCGCAGTCCCGCTGTTCTGCGCATTCCTCGTCCCGCTCATCGGAAGATTCGTGCCGAAGATCCGGGATGCCTGGATCGTTCTCGCCTCGTTCGCATCAAGTCTTCTCGCCGTTATTACGGCGATAACGGTCTACACGAAAGGAACGATCGTCTACGTCTTTGGAGCGGCGGCGGGAACGCCCGCGGCCCCAATCGATTCGGGGGGAATTCCGTTCAGGATCATCTTCACGATCGACGGATTCGGCGCATTCATGCTGCTTTCAGCGGCGATCGTTTCGTTTGCGGTCGTTCTCTACCTCATTTCCTCCCAAAAGGAACGGAGCGGCAAATCCGAGTTCTATGCCCTGTATCTCCTGCTGACTGCAGGCGTCTTCGGCATGGTCTCTACCGGGGATATGTTCAACTTCTTCGTGTTCCTTGAGATCAACTCGCTCGCAGGCGCAGCGCTCGTCTCCTACCACAGGAGAGGAGGAATCGCCGCCGAAGGAGCACTTAAATACCTGATCGTCAACACCGTCGGCGGACTGATGGTCCTGTTCGCGATCGGTCTGCTGTATGCCCAGTACAACTCGCTGAACATGGCAGTGATCGCATCGCAGATGACGCTTTCGACTCTGAACATCATTGCACTCGTCCTCTTTGTCGCGGCTCTTGCCATGAAAGCAGGATCGGTGCCCTTCCACTTCGCAACCCCCGACGCATACTCGGTCGCTCCCTCGGGAATCACCGCGGCAATGATCGTGGCAAGCCAGGCTGGTCTGTATGGTATGTTCAGGATCCTGTTTACCCTCTACGGCGACACGTTCAACACCGTTACGATCGGCTGGGTAGTCATTATCCTTGGTGTCCTTTCGATGGTCATCGGTGTTACTATGGCAATACCCCAGAAGGATGTTAAACGTCTGCTGGCATACCATGCCGTTTCACAGACAGGATACATGCTTCTCGGCGTGGGCGTGGCTTTGGCCGTTTTGGGCGATCCGCTCGCAATGGCCTCCTATGGTCAGACGGCCATGGAAGGAGGTCTCTTCCATATCATCAACCATGCGATGTACAAGGGTCTCCTGTTCCTCGCAGTCGGCGCCGTGATTTACCGGACCGGTGTGTGGAGTCTGAACAAAATGGGAGGTCTCGGCCACAACATGAAATGGACGATGATCTTCTTTTTGATCGGAGCACTGGCAATCGCCGGAATCCCGCCCTTCAACGGATTTGCCTCGAAGCTGATGATCTACGAATCGGTCTTTGCGTTCAACCCGGCTCTTTCGATCATCGCAATGGTCGTTTCGATCCTGACGCTCGCCTCATTCATGAAGGTGTTCCACTCGATGTTCATGGGACCACAGCTCCCCGAGTATGCAGAAGTGAAGGAAGTTCCGAAACTCATGATCGCCGGAATGGTCATTCTCACGATCTTCGTGATCGGATTCGGTCTCGTGCCGGATCTTGTGGTGAACAACCTCATTGCCCCGGCGGCCAACGCTTTGATCGATAAAGGCGCGTATATCACCGCCGTTTTAGGAGGCGGATTATGATCGGAGATCTCTTAACTGGATACGGATTCTGGAATCCGCTCGTCTGGATCGTCGTTATGGCCACGGGACTGCTGGTCGCCTGGCTTATCTGGCGCTGCGGCGAGTCGGACTACGACAAAGGAACCGAACAGACGAAACCCTACCTCTCCGGAAACGACGAGCCCGAAAAAGGCGCAGTCCACATCAGAGGCGGGAACATGTACTGGGGATTCACCCAGACCCTCAAAGGATACTACGACAAACTCGTTCCGCTCCATTCCGGCGTGGTGAACGACTACCTCGCATGGTTCCTGATAGGAGTCATCGTGATCTTCGTGGTGGTGATCGTCCTATGAAACTCACACCATCCTTAAACAAATCCCTCTGGGTCTTCCACTTCAATGCGGGTTCGTGCAACGGCTGCGATATCGAGATCGTGGCGACCCTGACCCCCAGATACGATCCTGAACGTTTCGGCGTAAAACTCGTGGGGTCTCCCCGCCATGCTGACGTTTTACTCGTAACGGGCCCCGTCACCAATCAGATGGCCGACAGACTCCGCCGGGTTTATGCACAGATGGCAGGACCCAAAGTGGTGATGGTCGTTGGAACATGCGGCCAGTCGGGCGGTGTGTTCTCGACATCATACAATCTGGCAGGCCCGGTCGATCAGATCATCCCGGTGGACGTATATGTCCCGGGATGTGCCCCGAGACCCGAGGCAATTATTAACGGCGTGGTTACGGCGATCGCGAAGCTCGAACGACTCGAAGGAGGAAAATAATGGATGAAATATATACCCCCGCAGAAGTGGTGGAGAAACTCAAAGCCGCACTCGGAGACGCCATGCTGGAATCCTCCATCAGGGTCAGAGCCGAAGGCGTGAAGAAACGGGAAAACAGCAATATCTGGATCACGATCCAAAAGGAAGCGATTCATTTCGCAGTCGAAGAACTGATGAAGATCAGATATCCTCACCTGTCCTGCATTTCCGGATACGACAAAGGAGCAAAAGATCCAAACCTTCGCGTTCAGTATATCTTCTCCCTTTACGGCGGGATCGAAAACACTGAATGCATGGTCATCTTTTCGACCGACATCCCGAAAGCCGACCCCCATATCCCGACGATCACCGATCTGATGGAAGGGGCAGCCTTCACCGAACAGGAGAAACGGGAGTATCTCGGCATCATCGTCGACGGCCTGCCGGAAGCAAAACACAAATTCTTCCTGCCGCAGGATTTCCCGTCAAATATCTATCCGCTGCGAAAAGACGAGAAGAAGATCCCGGACTCGATGGTCAAGGATCTCTGGGCATGCGGCAGACCGGAAAACCGCCCGCCTGCACCTCTGGAGGATGAGTAAATGGCCGGAAAAGCACCCTACATCGTCCCGGTCGGTCCGATCCACCCGGCGTTAAAAGAGCCGGTCCACATCGAACTGACCGTGGTCGGCGAAGAGGTCATCTCGGCCGATTTCACGCCCGGACAGACCCACCGCGGTATCGAGTGGATGGGTCTTTCCCGAAACCCGGTCCAGATCGTGCATCTCACGGACAGGATCTGCGGTATCTGCGGCGTGACCCACTCGCTCGCATTTGCGAGAGCCGTCGAACAGATCGCCGACATCACCGTTCCCGAACGGGGCGATTATGTCAGAACGATCATCGCCGAGTTCGAGCGTATCCAGTCTCATCTTCTTTGGGCGGGAGTCGCCGCTCACGAACTCGGATTCGACACGCTGTTCTATCTTGCGTGGAGAGTCCGCGAAGAGGCAATGGACGCGATAGAAGTGATCACCGGAAACCGGGTGAACTACGACATCATCCAGATCGGCGGCACCCGCCGGGACATCACCGAGGATCAGTACGACAAGATCCGCAAATGTCTCAATACCTACAAGGACCTGTTTTCGAAACTGAAGAAGCTCTTCCTCGAAGACGCGGTGATCAAATCCCGCTGTGTTGGAACCGGCCTTCTCTCTTTCGAGACCGCGATGGCATATTCAGCCGTCGGTCCGACCTCGCGTGCGTCCGGCGTGACTGCCGATCTCCGTGTGGATTATCCCTACTGTGCCTACGGAGATCTCGACATCAAACCAATCATGCCGACCATTTACGGAAGCGACGTGAACGGAGATACCTATGACCGGATCGTGGTCCGCATCTTCGAGGTAGCCCAGTCGGTCGAGATCATCGAGACATGTCTCGACAACATGCCGCCGGGCCCTGTCATCTGGGAAGAGAAGGTCGCAAAGATCCTCTCGACCTGCAAGAAGGCATCGGGCGAAGCGGTCGGACGGCACGAAGCCCCGAGAGGCGAGGCGGTCCATTATGTCGCCATGGACGGAGCGGAAGCCCCGATCTCCTGGAAGGTCAAAGCCTCCTCATACAGTAATCTGCATGTCTGGCCGATCATCCTGAAAGGCGCCCAGCTTGCCGACATCCCGGTCATCGTGGCCTCGGTCGATCCGTGTCTTTCCTGCACGGACCGGGTCGCCGTCACCGATAACGGATCAACGAAGATCTTCACGAAAGAACAACTCGCAAAGATGTCCTACGAGAAGTCCCGGAGGATGATGCAATGAACATCCTCCTCTCAGCTTTCGGAGGGACAATTGTCCTCGCGATCATTGCGATCTTCGTCGGCCTGTTCCTTGCCGG
Source organism: Methanocorpusculum labreanum Z (assembly GCF_000015765.1). Taxonomy (NCBI): domain Archaea; kingdom Methanobacteriati; phylum Methanobacteriota; class Methanomicrobia; order Methanomicrobiales; family Methanocorpusculaceae; genus Methanocorpusculum; species Methanocorpusculum labreanum. The sequence continues at coordinate 953,075 of NC_008942.1, forward strand.
AATCGACCGGAGGATCGTCGCCCACATGCAGGCACGCATGGGCCCGCCCCTTTCCCAGCCTTTCACCGATGTGAAAAAACTGTTCGCCAAACAGAGCATCGTGCCGGCGAACGCGATCCCCTGGCTCTTCAATCTGATGCCGATCGTCGCTCTCGCATCCTCGATCGCTGTACTTCTGTACCTGCCGTTTGGAAGCCTTGCCCCGATCCTCGGCGATGCGGGCGATATGATCCTCGTCCTCTATCTCCTGATCGTTCCGTCGCTTGCCCTCGTAATTGGCGGATTTGCCTCGGGCTCGCCGTATGCAACGGTTGGTGCCCAGCGTGAAATGGTCTCGATGATCGCCTACGAACTGCCGCTCGCAGTATCCGTGATCATCATCGCCTGGAGACTGATGGCCGCGAATGTCGCAAACCCGTTCTCCTTTACGACGCTGATGCAGACATCCGTCTGGGATGTCGTCGGACCCCTCGGTATCATCGGTCTTCTGATCCTTCTGATCCTCTTTGCCTGGATCACGCCCGGAGAGCTCTCGAAGATCCCGTTCGATACGCCCGAAGCCGAAACGGAACTTGCGGGAGGTATTCTGGTCGAGTATTCGGGGAGAAACCTCGGCGTCTTCTCCCTTGCCCAGGCTGTGAAAACGGTCGCGATGATCGCGTTCGGCGTTATCATCCTCTTACCCTGGAATCTTTCGCCGGTCTTCGGCCTCACGGGGGCCGGAGCCGCGGCTATCGATCTGGTCTTTTTCTTCGTGAAAGTGGTCATCGTCTCGATCCTTTCGGTGACGGTGATCAGAACGATGATGGCAAGATTCCGTATCACGCAGGTCGTGAAGGTCTACTGGTTCATCTTCGGCGGACTTGGGATCGCGGCGATCATTCTCCTGATGCTGGATGCTTTTCTGATGGGAGGTCTCTGAGATGTTTCCGATGTTAAAAGAGATCCTGGCCCAGTCGGTAAAAAAGCCGGTCACAAATCTCTTCCCGGCAGCACGCCTCCCAAAAACCATCACCGGATTTTTAGGGCAGGTCGGCGAAGGAAAAGCCGCCCTGATCCCTCCGGTGGAGACGCCGTCCGCGATGCGGGGAAAGCTGCTCTACGACAGAAATCTCTGCAACGGGTGCGGCCTGTGTATGAAGGTCTGTCCGGCCCATGCGATCGAACAGGTCGTGTATCCGGTCCCGCCTGCAAAGGATGCCGAGGACAAGCCGCGTGCCCAGAAGAGGGTCCGGATCTATGTCGGAAACTGTATTTTCTGCGGGCAATGCATCGATATCTGCCCGAAGGGAGCGATCTCCCAGTCGCCGGATTTCCTGCTGGCAACGGAAGACCGGTTCGCCGAGAGCCAGATCATAGAGTGAGAACTTTGCATATCGACCTTCGACCCTGGGAGGAGCAGGACGCCCCTTCCCTTGCTTTTTTTGCCAACGAACCATTAATAGCAAAGAATCTGCGAGCAGGGTTTCCCTCGCCTTACGGCCTCGAGGATGCGAAAGCCTACATCGCGTTTTGTCATCAGCAGGATCCAACAGAAAATCTCTGCCTCGCGATAACCGATGACGATTGTGCGGTCGGCAGCATCGGGGTGTTCTGCCGGGGCGAGAGGAAGGCAGAGCTTGGCTACTGGCTCGGCAAACCCTACTGGGGCAAAGGGATTATGACGAAGATGGTGATAGAGATTTGCGATATGGCGTTTCAGATATTTCCCATCGACGAGATCTTCGCCGAGCCCTATGAGTGGAACGCGGCATCGCAAAGGGTCTTGGAAAAGGCGGGCTTCGTGTATTCGGGAGAGAAGGAGAAGTCCCGGGTGTATACGCTCGGGCGTGGCCGCGGGTAAATTTCGGGATAGATTTCTGTAATTATTTTTTTGCGTTGGCTTTTTTGAATGTGCTTCGATTGTTTGTGTATCAATGCATCACACGAAATACACAAAAGAAATACGAAAACACGAAAGAGAATAAGATGAGATTGGGCACACTCCTTTCTTCCACACAAAACTCACAAAAATCAACGAAATGCACGAAAAGAAGACTGGGACGGAAGAATCTGTTTTCTACTATTTTCATAAGAAGACTGCGAATATTTTATGAATCGGGGTGCAGGGAAGTGACTGCGGGGTGGACGCCGTAAGCGGACGCTCTCAGTTGAGCAAGGCTTTGCCTTGCGATCCGGCGCGGAGCGTCCCGCGGTGGAGATATCTTTTTTGGTGTGGTTCAAATGGATGAGCAGGGAACCATATGTAATGGAATATTGTCATTCACAAAAAAATCTGAAATTAATGCCCGCTATTTCTAGGAGAAATGATATTATTAGGATCCCACATAAGAGAAATAGGAAAAAGTTGCAGTCCAGGAAAGTAGAATCATAATGCTACATGTATAAGGAAGTTGTAGATAAATTCAGGTGTCAATATTTATTGCTCTTTTTCATGATCTTATGACTTCCGAGTAACCCATTCAAACACATTGTTAATTTCTGCAATACTCCCACTTCGAGGGTCATAAGTCCAACTCTGATCAAAAACACCGTCCTCTACTCTCTGAGTGCCAAAACTGCCGATACACAACGCAAAAAATCTATTCTCTTCCTGCTTTTGTTTTTTGCATAGCGGAACAATATCAGAAGACAAACCATAGATTACGAAATCAGAAATTACCAATAAATCTGCTTTTTTATAATCAGATTCCGACATCATTCGTATTCCCTCGTATAATGCCGGCGCAACATCGGTGCCTCCATGAAAACTCATTTTAAGGAAGTTAATTAAATCATGAATCCCTTTTGGAGGGGTAAAATCAAGGGTGTTTATTGATGTACTGAAATTAATTAAATAACAATTTCTCTTTTGAGAAATTGCACGTGATGCTAAACTAAGTGTTAATGCTTTAGCTATATTTTCGGGGGCACCGGACATTGACCCACTCGTATCCACACAGATGATTATCGGCCCCATTTTTTCCTCATCATCAACGTTCACAGTTTCCTGCATGTTCTCTTCAATGATTTCTGTTATATAGCCTTGTTTAGAAAAACACATCAATCTATTTTCAACATATTTCAGATCAAAGAGTAATGTAACCTCAGGGTCGCTTAATAGAGCCAGTTCCTGCGGAATGATATTTTCCAGATCCCTACCAAACTTTATACCAATAATTTCTTCATTGGAATGGACATCCGGTTTTTTAACATGATATTGAATTGTTGAATTAATAATCTCTGTATGATGAGACTGTTGTTCTTTATGTAATCTCCCCATTAATTCACAGAGTTCACGGATTTTTTCATCATATTTTAGGTAATCTGCCCATTTTTTAAGGACTGAGATGTCTTGTGCACTTAATTTACCTACGCTTAAATCCCAAAAAACTCCGGTATCAACTCCCAACGCTTCAAAGACCTCTTTCATCTGCTGTATTGTTTCAAACCATTCTTTTAAATTTTGCAGCAATTGTTTACGGCGATTTTGTATTTCTTCAAGCTGCCATTCAAGTAACTGTTTTTCATACTCTTTTCTCCATGCTTCCTGCTCATTCCGACGAATAAGACTTAGGTTTTCTATAATGGACTCATCTTTCCTTTCTCCAGTTTGATTGTCAACTTCACCTATTTTTTCTTCCCAAAATTTAACATTTACAGACGGTTGAAGCACTTTATATTCATCTAAATCACTTATGATAGATTTTTTAGAACCTCCGTGTGCTCTATAATCCCACTCTGCAGAAACCAAGTTTAATCTATGTGTTTCAAGAGGATTGGTGTTCTCTAAATAACTAACCGTTGATTTTTCCCAGTCAGTAAGTTTTTTATTTAATTCATTTTCAAAATCCTTATCATTTAAACCAGAAAAATAATCAAAATAAAGGTTAATTGCTAACTCCTTCGTTCTTGGTATTTCATTATTTGGAGACGGCATGTGATTCAACCTTTTTCAACAAATGCTCGGCATTCAGTTTATGGTTTTCCAGATCTTTGATGAAAGAATTGAATACATCAAGCACTAAATCTCTCTTTTCTGCAGGCACGAAAGGTGTTTCATTCAACTTTTTCTGGGTCCTCACATAAGATCTTGTGTCGGTGATGATCTTCTCGAGAGATTCTAAAGACTTGTGGCATTCATTGATAAAAGTAGCTTTCACCCGGGAATCTACATGCTTTTGCACTCCTTTTTTTATCTGTATAGGAGGAGTTACGTCAAACCACTTAACAAAGAAATTATTTGCATAACCAGAATCCCATCCATAGTTTAATACCTCATTATATATTTGTACTTCGCACGACTTTTTTCCATTAAAATTGCATGTGACCTGATTTACGGACTTTCCTTCTTCATCAAGAGGAGAAAACGATTTCGTTGTATCCATATATTCAACCGGAATATAGAATCGGATTTTTATCGTATTCTTATCCTCATTATAATAATTGTAACTACGATTTTTACGTATATTCGGTGTAGTTACCGGGAAACACGGCTTGTCTCCAATTTTTTCAGTCTCATATACATCTTCCGTGTAAAAGAATGTATCAGATACACCATTCTCAAGGTCCTTGTGATTGAGTAACCATTTCTGTAATTCCGCATTGTTAGCACAGCCAAACTCTTTCACGCACTTTATAATTATTTCATCAATAGATATCCTGTTCTCTTCGAGTGTCCATAAACAATGTCGTAATATCAGGGCGTCAACGGGTATTACTTCAGTGCGATCACACAAATATGCAGCTGTTTTCAATATAATCGCAATTTTCTGCCATCTGCGATCGGAAACATAAACTGCAATTTCCGGATTATCTTTATTAAACTCATCAATCAAAACTCGAATTGAATGTATTATGTTGAAAACCTCTTTGGAAATAGTTACTTTTGAGATTTCCCTGGAAAGCTGCTCCCACTCATCATAAGAAAACTGCAATTCAGCTGGAACCTCAATGTCAGCTGAAACAACACCTCCATCAAGCAGTTTTTCAAAATTTTCTCGCTTTTCCAGAGGATTTACGATTATACGCATTATAAACCGATCATAGAGAGCGTCTAATCCTTGATTCGGTGGCGGAGTCTCATTACTTGCGGCGATCAATGCTTTAAGCGGGACCTTTTCATCTTTACCACCGTTGCGATAAATTCGTTCATTTATGATCGTCAACAGGGTGTTTAGAATAGCGGGACTGCTTTTCCATATTTCATCAAGAAATGCAAAGTCTGCAGTAGGTAAGTATCCCTCTGTTTTGCGAATATAATTGTCATTTTTCAGTTCTTGAATACTCACAGGTCCAAAAACGTCTTCAGGCGTGCTAAATCTTTGCATCAAATATTCAAAATGAGTTGTATCTTTAAACGCCTTTGATAAACGACGGGCAATGAGACTTTTTGCCGTTCCTGGTAACCCGTATAAAAATATTGACTGCCCAGAAATTGCTGAGAGAAGAGAAACTGCAACGATCTCTTCTCGTTCATACAATCCATCAGAACAGATCGTAATTAAATCCGTAACTCTTTCTTTCATAAAATTATGTGCTTGTGGATGAGTCATGTTACATTACAACCTTACAAAGTTTTTCAAATAATTTTCATAATCAAGTTTTCAATAAAGTATATTTATTAGTTTTAATTATATAATAAATAATCAACATTAATATCAAAAGATTATCAAATCAGTGATTTAGTAATCTATTCCCTCCTTTTTTCATAGCCAACCTCTTTGTGAGGAGGGATAGGCACTTTAAGAAGGATTTCCAATATAGCATACCTGCAGATTACCAATACAACCTTAAAAATGTTTAATTTTGTAGATTCAGTCCATATCACTACATTTTCATTAATGATACTGATTGACTCATACTTTTCAGAAGATTCAATATGGATATAAAAAACCAAGTACAACCGCATGACGTATCCGTTCGAAAAACTCATAATATCTAGACACTTAGATTAAGAATGTATATTACTGAGAATGTAAAATCATTATAGATATCAATATCCGGCCGATAGGCCGGCATATACACAGGAAAATATGAAAAGTATAACCGGCTCGGCACGATGCAGCACGTATGAAAGAGAACAGGTACGTGAAGCCGTGGAAAAAGCGATAAAAGCTTCCGGCGGCCTGCCGCGAGTCGACGGCAGAAAAGTTCTGCTCAAGCCAAATCTCCTCTCTGACGCCGGAATCGACCGTGCGATCACCACGCATCCGGAAATCGTCTACGCGGTCGGGAAAATGATCATCGAAGCCGGCGGGATCTTAACGATCGCCGACAGTCCGGGGGCCGGGATCATCTACTCACCGAGGGTTCTCAAGAGAGTCTACCACAAATGCGGGATCGAGAAGGTCGCCGACGAACTCGGCATCAAACTCTCCTACGACACCGGATATCAGGAACGTTCCTGTCCTGCCGGAAACGTCATGAAACGATTCACGGTCATCAATCAGGCATGCGAGGCGGACGTCATCATCTCGGTCTGCAAACTCAAAACCCACATGTTCACGCATTTTTCCGGCGCCGTCAAAAACACCTTCGGCGTCGTACCCGGGCTCGACAAACCCGTTTTTCACTCCAGATTCCCTGACGCGATCGATTTTTCCGAGATGCTTGTTGACTTGAACGAGCTCATCGAGCCGGACTTCGTCGTCATGGATGCGGTCGTCGGTATGGAAGGAAACGGCCCGATGGGCGGCCAGCCCCGTGAAGTCGGCTACATCCTTGCTTCCCACTCGGTCTACGGGCTGGACATCTCCGCACAGACACTCGTCAACATGCGGCCGGAATGCATCGGAACGACGATGGCCGCCCTTCGCCGCGGACTCGTCGACGAGGTCGAGGTCGAAGGAGACGAGATCATACCGATCAAGGACTACGTCCACCCGTCCACCTACAGCGGCCGCCAGAAAGAGTCCTGGCACAAAAAAAATATCTACCGAAAACTTCAAAGGGTCGGCAAAAGATACGAACCCTCTCCCGTCATCAACAACAAAAAATGCATCGGCTGCGGGCAGTGTGCACGGATTTGCCCGGTGAAAGCCGTTGAAATCATAAACGACAAGGCGCTCTTCGATCTGACCAACTGTATTCGTTGTTACTGTTGTCATGAGATGTGCCAGTATCACGCGATCGAAATGAAGCGCTCGATGAGCGGAAAAGTCATCCACAAAGTCATCCACTGACGGCCTCTTTTCGGCGTCAGTTCACTCTCCTTTTTCCATGATCGGGGACGGACGTACTCATCTTATTATTGTTCAGCCCCAAATATATACTCGTGAAATGGGCAATTTTAGGCGGAGGTCTGACAGGGGTCACTCTCGCCCGTCTTCTCAAGGAAAAAGGACATGAAGTCACGGTCCTCGAAAAGGAACCGAAAATCGGCGGTCTGTGCAAATCCGAAGTGCGAAACGGATTTACCTTCGACTGCGGCGGATCGCATATCATCTTCTCCCGCGATACAGATGTTCTCGCATTCATGCAGAACGCTCTGGCAGAGAACCAGGAATTTCGAAACAGAAACACCAAAATATTCTATAAAGGTCAGTATGTAAAATACCCGTTCGAAAACGGACTGTACGCTCTTCCAAAAGAAGACCTGTTCTTCTGCATAAACGAATACGTCAAGAATCTGGTCGCGGTCGAAAAAGGCGAAGTAACGGAGCCGAAAAGCTTCAAGGACTGGATCTACTACACCTTCGGCAAAGGGATCGCCGAGTGTTATCTCGTTCCCTACAATGAGAAGATCTGGAACTACCCGACCGACAAAATGTCGAAACACTGGATGGACGGCCGCGTTCCCCGCCCGCCGGTGGAAGACATCATCAAATCGGCGATAGGCATCGAAACTGAGGGATACACTCACCAGGCGGTCTTTTCCTATCCGATCGATGGCGGCATCGAAGCCCTGATCCACGCCATCGCAAAACCTATCGCTGATTCAATCAAGACAAACTACACCGTCACCTCGGTTGTGAATACGGGCGACGGATGGGCTGTCTCCAATGGAAAAGAGACTATTTTGGCCGACCGGATCATCTCGACCCTGCCGCTCCAGACCCTTCTTCCGATGCTCAATGTCCCTGCCCCAATTAAGGAGGCATGCGATGCCCTCAGGTACAACTCGATTGCCTGCATCTCCGTCGGATTCAAAGGGACCCTTCCGGACATCTCCTGGATGTACGTGCCGGAAGAACAGTGGGGTGCCTTCAACCGTCTCTCCTTCCCGTCCAACTTCTCGAGCAAAGTCGCGCCTGAAGGCTGCTCTGCGGTCCTTGCCGAAATCACTTACAACGAAGGCGACGACATCTCGAAGATGAACGACGAGGAGATCATTATCCACACCGTCGACGGTCTTGTCAGAATGGGGATCATCCCGTCGGCCGACGATGTCGTTCATACCGCGGTCGACCACTTCAAATTCGCCTACGTCGTGTACGATCTCGATTACCTGAAAAATATCAAAATCGTCAGGGAATATCTCGAAGGAGCTCTCGGCATCGATCTCGTCGGCAGATTCTCCGAGTTCGAATACATCAATATGGACGGCTGCATCCGAAGCGCCATGAACTTCGTGGAGAAAAATACATGCGAGTAAATATCCGGGTGGAAAATTTTTCGGTATTCAAATACGTCGGCTGTGCAACGGTCGCGATGATGCTTTACGAAGGTCTGCAGAAGACCCCGGGCGTCGATGTCGAGCTGAATAGTAAAAAACACGACCACGACATAACCCACTGTCATACCCTTGGCCCGGGTGCGGTCTGGTCGATGCTTCGGGCAAAACACGTCAAGATCATCACGGCCCACTCGACCCCGAGCCTGAACGTCAACAACCTCGCCGGTGCTTCGCTCATTAATAAGATCTACAAGCCGATGTATAAAAGGTACGATCACATCATCACCATCACGAAAGACAATGAGCGGGAGATCAAAGAGATGCTCCCAGACATGCCGACGACCAGAATCCCAAGCTGCGTAAATATGGACAAATTCAAGCCGGACGCAGAAAAACGCCGGATTTTCCGGGAAACATACGGCTTTTCGGATGACGACAAAGTGATCCTTCAGGTCGCTCAGCAGACCCCGAGAAAAGGCATCTACGATTTTCTTGACTTGGCGGATGAACATCCTGAATACAAATTTATGTGGGTCGGGGGATTTCCTTACGGGCCGATCTCGGACGATAAGAAAAAGGTCGAGGCACGGAAAGCCAAAGCAGGCGACAACGTCATCTTCCCGGGATTCGTCCCGGACATCACCGGCGTATATGCCGGAGCCGACGTCTTTTTGTTCCCGTCCTACGGGGATCTGATGTCGATTTCCATCATGGAAGCACTTTCGAGCGGCCTTCCGGTCATCTCCCGCGACCTGCCGGAGTACCGGGAACTTTTCACCGGGATCGCCGGATTCTTTACCAAAAACGAGGAGATCTCCCCCCTGCTCGCAGACGACGCTCTTCTCAGAAACGCCGCGTCCCATGCCCGGGCATCGGTCGAGCAGTATGACATTTATAAGGTAGCACAGATGCATGCCGATCTGTATGCGGAGTTATTAGCATGATTTCAGTCGTAGTTCCATCATTCAATGAAGAGGCAGGCATCGAAGCCTTCCTGAAAAGTCTCTGTGACCAGACTCTTCCAAGAGACCAGTATGAGATCATCGTGGTCGACGGAAATTCCAAGGACAAGACCAGGGAGATCGCCGAAAAATACGCGGACAAGGTCTTCATCCAGACGAGCAAAAAGGTTGGCGGGGCAAGAAACGACGGCGTTCTTGCAAGCAAATATGACCTGATCGTGACGACCGATGCAGACTGTTTCCTGCCGAGACCCTGGCTTGAGACGATCGTAAAAGACTTCGAGAAGTATCCTGACGCATCGATCATCTACGGCCCGATCTATCCGCTGGAACCCGGATTCAAGCATAAGTTCGAGGTGTTCCTGTATAATATCGTCGTTCGGATCGGCGGGAGAACGGGAATCTTCTACGCGACGCTTGGAGCAAATACGGCGTTTCGGAAGAACCTTTTCATCGAGGCCGGGATGTACAAGGTCTGCGATGCCGGAGACGACTGGGAACTGCCCAAACGTATGAAAAACTATGGACGGGTCGTCCTCGATATGAAGATGATCATCGGCTTTTCGATGCGGCGGTACATCAACTTCGGTCTCTTCCGCTCGGCGTTCCAGTGGTTCTACGTGGTCGCGAAAGGCGGGTTCTCGGACAAACACCAGTATATGGGTAAGGAATATACGAAAAAATAATGGTCACGCTGTATCTCCCCGACGATCTGGTCTTAACGACCCATGCCGGAACGCTTGAGGAGATCCTTCTCCGTCTGGATCTGAATCCGTACGAGATCCTTGTCACAAGGGACGGCGAACTTTTGCTTGCCGACGACGAGGTCCGTGAGGACGATGTCCTTCGGGCGACCTCGATCGTGCACGGAGGATAGATGACGACCATGTGCAGCCGCTGCGGAAAAAAGGCGGTGTACGTCGATCCGGTCACAAAGCAGCGGTTCTGCGGGGAGCATTTTTCGACATGGTTCGAGGCGGGAGTTTCTGCCGCGATCGAAAAATACCGGATGATCGAACCCGGTGACCGGATCGCGGTGGGCCTTTCGGGCGGGAAGGACTCGACGGTTCTTTTGACGGTACTTGCAAAACTGGATCTGGACGCGGAGCTGATCCCTATCACGGTTGACGAGGGGATCGGCGGCTACCGGGACGATACGATCCTTGCGGCGACCCGGCTCTGCGATAAACTCGGCCTCGCAGACAGACTGGTCTCTTTTACGGATATCTGCGGGAAAACGCTCGACGAGCTCCTCTCCAATGATCCCCGGCAGGCGTGCTCGGTCTGCGGGACGTTGCGGCGGCGGGCTTTGAATCAGGCGGCCCGCGAGGTCGGGGCAACCAAAATCGCGACGGGTCACTGTCTGGACGACGAGGCACAGTCGGTTCTGATGAATTATCTGCGGGGCGATGTGACCCGGGTTACGGGATCGTATCGGACGAACGCGGATACGCTGTTTCTGCCGAGAATCAAACCGCTCTGCCGGGCAACGGAACGGGAGACGGTTGCCTACGGGATCGTGAACCGCCTGCTTACCGATCTGCCGGAGTGCCCTTACACAAAGTATGCTCTGCGTGCGGACGTCCGAAAAGGACTTGGGAAGCTCGAGTACACAACTCCCGGGACGATGATGAATATCGTGACCGGCCAGGAGAAGCTTCTCGCAAAACTCGGACCGCGGGAGGGCGAGATCACCATGATGGGCCGCTGCGAACTCTGCGGGGAACCGACGAGTCACCGATTGTGTGCGGCGTGTGCTCTGCTCGAAAAGCTGAAGTAACGTTTTTTTTTGGTGAATTTTTTGGGAGCCGGAACATGAATCTCAATTTCTTCAAATATATCCTCGCCCTGCTGATCTTTGGTTCGAACGGCATCGTGGCGAGCTTTATCGCGTTGACCAGCTACGAGATCGTGTTTTTCCGAACAATGATCGGCGCCCTGTTTCTCATCCTGCTGTTTGTTGGAATCCGGAAAAAACCGCAGTTCCCGGCTTATCGAAAAGAGACCCTGTTTGTCGTGATCTCCGGAGTCGCGATGGGGATCTGCTGGATGTTTTTGTACGAGGCGTATGCACAGGTCGGGGTGAGCATCGCGTCGCTTGCGTATTACTGCGGCCCGGTCCTCGTCATGATCGCAGCACCGATCATTTTCCGGGAAAAACTCCATCTCTCGATTATTGCGGGATTCGCCGCCGTGCTTCTCGGGATGCTCTTCGTCAACGGAGGAGATCTTCTCACGGGCGGCATGTCGTTTGGGTTGTTCTGCGGGATCATGTCGGCTGTGATGTATGCCGTGATGCTGATCTTCAATAAAAAAGCGGTCCATATAAACGGCCTTGAAAACCCGATGATCCAGCTGACGAGCAGTTTCATCACCGTCGCGGTTTTCACGCTTGCCTATCAGGGACTCTCCTTCCAGATCCCGGCTGGAAGTATCCTGCCGCTTCTTTTCCTCGGCGTCGTGAATACCGGATTCGGGTGTTATCTCTACTTCTCGGCGATCGGGAACCTTTCCGTGCAGACGGTGGCGATCGTCGGGTATCTCGAACCTCTGTCGGCTCTGGTATTTTCGGCGGTCATTTTATCGGAACATCTGGGTTTTATCCAGGTAATCGGTGCGGCCCTGATTCTCGGCGGGGCAATGTTCGGCGAGATGTTCAGTCATAAGAAACTGCCTTGGAAAAAGGAAAAGGAAGATACACTATAATTGAGATGGGGACGACATCACGTCGTACCGATTCGAACCATTTTCCCCGCAGCCGTGAGATTTTGGAAGTCAGCATTGGAGTGGGCGACCAGAATGACCCGGTCGAATGCATCCGGATCGTCCCGGAGAAACGACAGAACCGTTTCGACCGCGATGACGGCGGCTTTGTCTTTCGGATAGCCGTATACTCCGGTGCTTACGGCGGGAAAGGCGATGGTTCGAAGACCGTGTTCCCCGGCAAGCGTGAGCGAATGAAAATAACAGGCCCTCAGTTGTTCCGGCTCTCCTTCATTCCCGCCCCACCAGACGGGGCCAACCGTGTGGATGATGTATTTCGCGGGGAGAGCATAGCCTTTCGTGATTTTCGCTTCCCCGATCCTGCACCCCCCAAGCGTCCGGCACTCAGCAAGAAGTCCGGGACCGGCCGCATGATGAATCGCCCCGTCCACGCCCCCGCCACCAAGAAGCGTGGTGTTTGCGGCATTGACGATTACGTCGACGGAGAGGGTTGTTATGTCGGTTTTGACGACGCCGAGATGGTCGGTTATCCATAAGACGGGATCTTCCATGCTCAATTCTTCGCCGTTCAGCCGGATAGTGTTTTTCCTGTGGGAACGAAACGGGTGACCACACACCCAAAAAAACCCGCCTCGAAAACACCTTCCATGCACCCAAAAATGACCATGTTTCCATTCGCAAATAGGTGTTTCGATTCCATTTTGATGATCCGAACACCATTTTTGGCCAAATTTCTTTGATGATTTTTGGTGGTGAAAAAATGAAATCGGCAGGATTGGGCGTATTTTCCGTCCAACGAGGTCATAGTATATAAAGAAAAACGGAGGCGCCTGGAAAAAACGATACCCCCGGAAAGACTCACTACCTACCGCGTTACTAATTTATATAGTAGTAATTTTTATTCAAGGTCTTCTCTCTCTCTCTCTCTCTCTCTCTCTCGTCTGTACTGTACATAAAATAATAATAATAAGAGTTTAGGCGCCTGAAAAAAAAGTGATTGATGAGAGATTTTCTTCCGCTCTAGGTCACTACCTAGGTAGGTAGTCTGTCGGGGGTTATCGTTTTTTTCAGGCGCCTGGGGTTTTATTTATATAGTCCTGATGTTTTGCCGGGGAAATCGGCAGGATTCGGCTTGTTTTATGTTTGGGGTATGGTTTTTGATGAGCGGGAGAGGGGTCATTTTGATGGGCGGATGGTCATTTTGGAGTTGAAATAGTGGTTTTCGTGTGGAACTCTGCATGTTTTGGGTTCGGGTGAGGAAATCAGATGAGGTGTACTTTCATTTCGTGTAAGGGATTCTTGGGGACACATGAAATAAAACCAACCGCGAATCTCCGCGAATTCTCGCGAATCGCATTTTTCTTGCGTCGTCGTGCTCTGCTCCGGCTTATCGCCTACGCAGAAATCGCACGCCGTCTGGAAAAAATGCTGAGGAAAAACCGGCGTGCCGGTTTTTCTTTTTCATGATCATTCCAGAGTGTGCTAATATAATTGATATTTCGGGGTGCGGGGCCGCGACTCCGGCGCGGAGCGGCCCGCGGTGGAAATATCCTAAGTTCTAGGATGAATGAACGATCCGAGAAGCTCAATGAATCCTCAAAGGTGGCGAGATTCTTTGGAGAGTATGACTCATCACGCTAAATTCACAAACAAATCCACCAAAACAGAGAGAGAGGATTCTATTTTCCATGAATACAGATGAAAAATGATTTTTAATGGATTTAACCGCGGTATAACTCCTTTTCTTCATCTTCACGTTCAGCAGCTCGTATGTTATCTCTCAAAGATTCAATATTTATTTCAGCCCATCTTTTGACACGTGGATTAAGGTGAGTGAGGAGCGCTTCGAAATTATTTAACCAAGTTTCATAAAATGGTCTTTTAGAACCAATCCACGAAAAAATAGAAATTTTGTTAGTTAACCCTGCCAACACTTTTTCATTGTCACCATAATGATTAATTAAATACTTGGCCAATGGACTCCAAGTGATTTTCTGATCAATATTAATAAGTGGTAATATTGCATTTGCAAGGAAGATGGGAGCACGATCTGGTTCGTCTTCACACCACTGAGTTATTAGTGGTAATTGGATAGATTCTAATGGACTGGGCGCCCATTTTCCAGCTGATGCTTCCGATCCAAGAATAAGCTCAAGAGAATCAGATCCGCGATATTCCCTGGAGGTTATAGCAGCTCCAAATATTGGCCAAGTTGTTTCAATATATTCTGGTAAGAGAAGTAATTTAATAATTTCTTCAAGATCTTCATAAATTAATACGATAACCGTGTTGCCAGAACATAATGCGATTATTTCTTCGGTTAAGTTCTTTGCTATGTCTAAATCGGGTCCGGATTGTTGTAACAAACCTGAAATAATGTTAGTAACTGAATAAAGGGTACCTTGAAGCGAGTTAGTATCTTTTATCATCGTGGAAAAACATTTGTAATCAATGAATAGTTTTTTGAAAAATGGTCTAAACATATGCGTCTTTATTTCATCATCATAAGCATAGTCAAATGCTAATTCAAATACCATGATACACCCATTCTCAGAATTTAACAACAAATCATTAAAGAAATCAAGTACTGAAGCAGGATATAAGTGCCTAAGAGCGTTTCTATACTGAAATTCCCTAAAATCCTCAATATGTAATTTATCATTCTTTAATTGAGTGATCAATAAATCCAAATCAGTCTTTTCAGGTTTAGTTCGTGCAGTCAAAACTAATAATAAATGGGATAATTGTGGATCTTCGGATATCCTTTTAAGATACTGACTTACAAGAGCCGAGTTTTCCGATCGGAGTGCATAGAGATAGCCCCCTAAAACAGAATCATCCATTTCCTCTTTAGGTACGCCTTTTAATAAATCAATTAACGTGTTGATGATCTTATCTTTGTCATCAGTGCAATTACAAAGGGCATAACCAAACTGATATCCTTGACTTGACGGGGTTCTAGATAATAATTCTAAGACTTCACGCAAGTCTTCTGGTTTACTGCTTAGATATTTTGCAAATTCAATAGTCTCAGTATTTACTTTTTCATAATGATTCGAACCATCATACGGCGTATATTGTTTCGGGCTTATTATTTTGAGATATGCTTCATCAATAATCGATTGAGGTCCCAATTTATTGATCCAATTATTTAGTCGGATCTTTGCATCTTCTGGAATATCCTCTGAATGGTAATGGAGAAACCTGTTTAATTCTGCTGATACTTCCGGCCAGAAATATCCCCTCTCTTTACAAATAGAGAATATAACATCATCTAAAATATCAAGTCGTCTATACTCTAGCATACCCCAGATGGATTTTTCTATTTGAGATATAGCAAGCTTTCCAATTGGATCCTCATTTAAGGCATATTTTTTCAATATCCGTAGAACATCATCCCAATAATCAAAAACTTCTTTCCTTGTTTTTGGAATCCAGTCTTTTTTGGGATATCGACTGCCTTGAAGCTCTACACCACCGATCCTTAAGAAACTATGGGTTTGGAGGGCATGACCCAGAGCTGTGATACAGATCGTCTGGAACTCAGGATCATTTGTTGATAATCCCTCATCAATTACCTTTAATCTCATGTTCGGCGGTGCTTGCGTACCAGACAATGCCAAATGAAACAACTGATAAAACTGCTCTGTAGAGTTATTTCCCAATCCTGGTTCAGTTTCTGAAACTGCGAACTTAAGTAATAAATTTGCGGCTTTCGTAAAGGTGTTTTCCCAGAAACACAAATTTTCGAGAGCCCAAACAATGTTTCTTCTACCTGGGATAATTTGTTTAATCAATTCTTTATCTGCGTCACCAAAACATCGGTAAAGGGCATCGGTAGCCTCGCGGGGATTCACTTCTGCAATTGAGCGGAAGATCCGTGAACCCCTCTCAGAATTTAGTGTCTCTGCTTTCCCTAAACGGCGTCGATTATTGCATAGTTCTTTAGTTAATTCTTCAATTTCTGGATCAATGTTTATGTATCTAAATTGATTACAGAGAGAATTGACCAAACCCTCTGGAATATCATTTCCGAATAAGAGTTTTTCAGCCTGATCTGGAGAACAATATTTCCACCACCCTGTTGCAAGAGTGATTGCAAGGGGCATGGGAGTTACTCTAAAATACCGTCCTCTTTCTTCGATAATACCACGTTCAGATTTTATCTGTTTGATGATACGGTGGAAATCATCAGAGGATATATTGCAAATATTTTTAGCAATAAAATCTGCATGGATATACAGATTATCCTTCACACCAAATTCCGTGAAAAGAGAACACGCTTTAATTACGTCTTTCTGAATATCGGTTGGTTTTTCTCGACCGCCAATTAATCGATCTATGAGATATTCTTTAGTAATTGTTCCAATCGATTCAGCGCCGGCTGTTCTATTCTTAGCAATCAAAACAGCCATTTCAGGATATCCCTGAGTAAAATCTACTATTCGTTTAACATCTGGCTCAGGCAATCCAGAAAATTGTTCCAATACAATTTTTTCGATTATGTCATTACTAACCGGTTGGAGTTTGTAAACGGGATCTTCTCTTATACCACACGTATCTGTGTAATCAATTGATAATAAGGATAAACAGCTATCTGAATGTTTTATCTCTATTGCAAGGCGATCATGGGTTTCACAATCGCATTCATCAACAATTATTGTTCCAGACAACTTACTCTTACGCCAATTTCTTATCGCTGAAATAAGGTTTTCAACATCCCGAGCGTTGTCAAAATAAACGACGTCGGCACTTAGCTGACTCTGTACAATATCACCAGGTGATATCTCATCACTAAGAAGTTCAGGGGGTCTAAAGGCCTCTAATGCTACTCGGGTTTTCCCTAATCCAGAATTTCCGACAAAACGCACAACCTTCTGCTTACCAGAGATATTCGTTCGTATTCCTGTAATTATATCTTGAAGATATTTGTCTGAAAAAAACCTATTACAATAATATTTTTCCCATTCTCCCCACGTGAGAGCACCGCAGGGGACTGGACGACCAATACATTCACACACATAAAGAGCCGCTGCTGGAAATTGGTTTGTCCAATCTGCAATTTTTTCCCCATCATAAATCTGAATAGCACAACTTTCAGCATAAGGCGCGTGTGCAGCCCTCAAACCCTTTCGAAACCCCTCTATTCTATCTTCTTGCATACTCCGATTACATGGAAAATTACAGAACAAGATATATGTACCCTGGTCTAAAAAGTGAGAATTAATGCGTTCTTTAACGGTTTTATTATCGGTGTTCAATAATTCTTTTTTGCATGCAGCTGCGGTAAAACCATTTGCATCAGTTCTTTGTTTACATTGGAATAATATTGATTTATTTGGAAAATAATCTGTTTTTTTTATTGATGAGTGATCCCATTTTATATACCCATCCTCCCCACCATCTTTTTGGTTTGAAGCTAGAGAAACCCTAAATGATTGTATCTGTAAATTCCATCTTTTAACTTCAAGAGAGAGGAGTTTCTTTAATAATTGTGTTAATTGCTCATCATCCAGTCTTAGAATATCTTTATGGCCAATCTCAAATAAGTGTGTCATTTGAACTCCATATTTACTCTTTTAAAAAGATGTTGCATCACAACCTTTTATTCAATCTATTATACGATAAAGTTAGTTATTGTAACGCTATTTTGTGGTGATTATAAGATTTTCAGTGAAATTAGATAATTCTCCTATCTCCTTGAATTCATAGAAAACTCAAAAAACTACCCCCTTGACGAGCAGGATCCACATTGATTCAAGCGAGGGCACATGTCTGAGTTGGAGAGCCAGCCGGAAGTTATCGAACGCGGTTTTTTAATTTTATCTCTCTACCATCATTCTCTTGGTGAAATTAATATCTACTCCCGCAAAAAAAGAATCCCTTCTCCCGAAAATAAAAATAAGATATTTCCACCGCGGGCCGCTCCGCGCCGAATCGCAAATCAAAGATTTGCTCAGCTGAGGTCGGCCGCTTTCAGCGTCCACCCCGCAGTCACTTCCCCGCACCACAAAATCAGAAAAGAATAACAAACAAAAAGAAAAACCGGCACGCCGGTTTTTCCCCAGCATTTTTCCAGACGGCGTGCGATTCCTGCGCAGGCGATAAGCCGGAGCAGAGCACGACGACGCAAGAAAAATGCGATTCGCGTTAATTCGCGGAGATTCGCGGTTAAATCATCTCATACATCCACACTCATCTCAACTACTTCCATCTCAGAGCTTGCCTGTCTATCCTTCCACCTCTGTCCCCCTTTTCGTGGATTTCGCTGAATTTCGAAAATTTTGTGTGGGGGGACGATCCAAATGATTTTCTCTATTTCGTGTTTTCGTATTTTTTTCGTGAATTTTGTGTGATAGATGCGCACATCAAAAAAAATCCCATACACGAAACCGAAGCCCACAGTCGCAAATCAAAGATTTGCTCCGCTGAGGTCGTCCCCTTCGCTTCGCTCGGGTCCAACCCGCCCCAAAAAAAGAACAGATAATTCTTACAGCATCCTCTGTAAAAACTGCCCCGTATAACTCCGCTTCACCTTCGCTACCTCCTCCGGCGTTCCTTCGGCAATGATCTCGCCGCCGGCATTCCCGCCCTCAGGGCCGAGATCGATCAGATAATCCGCCGACTTGATAACATCCAGATTATGCTCGATCACCACAACCGAATTCCCTTTCCCGACCAGACTGTCCAGAACCCCGATAAGCTTCTTCACGTCATGGAAATGGAGACCAGTCGTCGGCTCATCTAAGAGATACACGGTCTTCCCCGTCGCCCGCTTCGCAAGCTCCCTCGTCAGTTTGATACGCTGGGCCTCGCCGCCGGACAGCGTCGTCGAACTCTGCCCGAGCTTGATATACCCGAGACCCACATCGGCAAGCGTCTGGAGCTTTGCACTGATCGACGGCACGTTCTCGAACAGTTCGAGGGCCTCGTCCACGCTCATATTCAAAACATCCGCGATCGACTTCCCCTTATACTTCACCTCGAGCGTCTCCTCATTATACCGGGTCCCCTTACACTCCTCGCACTCGATATACACATCAGGCAGGAAATTCATCTCGATCTTCATCACGCCGTCCCCCGAACACGCCTCGCAGCGGCCGCCTTTGATATTGAACGAAAACCGCCCCGGGCCGTATCCCCGCAGCTTCGCCTCCTTCGTCTCGGCAAACAATTTCCGGATATCGTCGAACACCTTCGTGTAGGTCGCCGGATTCGACCGCGGCGTCCGCCCGATAGGCGACTGATCGATCACGATCACCTTGTCGATCTCCGACTCGAAGATCAGCTCCTTATATGCCCCCGGCGTCACCTTCGACTTATACAACTCCTTCATCAGGGCCTGATACAGCGTATCGTAGATCAGCGTGGATTTTCCCGAACCCGAAACGCCAGTTACGACCGTCAGCGTCCCAAGCGGGATCGCC
Organism: Methanocorpusculum labreanum Z; assembly: GCF_000015765.1. Classification (NCBI taxonomy): domain Archaea; kingdom Methanobacteriati; phylum Methanobacteriota; class Methanomicrobia; order Methanomicrobiales; family Methanocorpusculaceae; genus Methanocorpusculum; species Methanocorpusculum labreanum. The sequence goes on from NC_008942.1 coordinate 972,784, forward strand.
GCATCGATATTTTTCAGATTGTTCTCCGTGCAACCGTTGAGCCGGATGAACCGCTTCGCCGGCCGTCTCTTCTCGGGGACGGGAATAGAAAGCTCGCCCGAAAGATACTTTCCCGTCAAAGACTCCGGGAACGTTTCGATCATATCCGGCGTTCCTTCGGCAACGACTTTCCCGCCGTGAACGCCTGCCCCGGGACCGATATCCACTACGTAGTCGGCCGCCCGGATCGTGTCCTCGTCGTGTTCGACCACGATGAGCGTGTTTCCAAGATCCCGAAGCTTCTGCAGGGTCTGGATAAGTTTCTGGTTGTCCCGCTGGTGGAGACCGATCGACGGCTCATCCAGAATATACAAAACCCCCATCAGGTTCGAACCGATCTGGGTGGCGAGCCGGATACGCTGGGCCTCCCCGCCGGAAAGACTCCCCGCACTCCGGGAAAGCGTCAGATATCCAAGACCGACCGACTTCAGGAAGTTCAGTCTGGACTTGATCTCCCGAAGGATCAGCCTCGCGATCTCCTCTTCCTTTTCAGAAAGCGGCAGAGACTCGAAGAACTCGAGGGCCGCATCGATCGACATATCGGCGACGTCCGCGATGGATTGACCGCCCACTTTGACCGCGAGCACGTGATCCTTCAGCCGTTTTCCGTGACAGGTCGGACAGGGAAGGATCCGCATGAACTTCTCAAGCTCTTCTTTGCGGTACTCAGACTTCGTCTCCTTATACAGGCGTTCGGTCTGGGGAAGCAGCCCCTCCCAGGTCCCGTGATAGGCCCACTCGGCATTTTTCGAGGTGTGGCGGAACTTCATGTCCTGGTTCACGCCGTACATCAGCCCGTCATACTGCTCTTTGGTGAACTCGCTCACCGGCGTCATCAGCGTGAAGCCGAGATGTTTCGCGACGGCGTCCAGATACTGGACACGGAACCCGTCGAGGAAATTTTTGTACACGGCGACGGCGCCGTCGGCAAGAGAGAGGCTCTTGTCCGGGATGATCAGGTCGGGATCGAAGACCATCTGGAACCCAAGACCGTTACAGGTCGGACAGGCCCCGAACGGACTGTTGAAGGAGAACATTCTCGGCTGGAGCTCCTCGAACGAGAGACCGCAGACGGGACATGCCATCCGTGCCGAGTAGACGGAGTCCGTCTCGCCGGCGTTCGCATACACGAGCCCGTCTTCGGCGTGCTTCAGTGCCGATTCGATCGCCTCGGTCAGCCGGCTCCGGTCGGACGTTTCCACCCGGTCGATGACGACATCGATGTTGTGCATGATGTATCTGCCGAGCTTGATCTCGTCGTCGGTCCGGAAAATCTCGCCGTCGACCCGAACCCTTGCAAAGCCGTCGGCATGCAGATCGCGGAACAACTGTTCATACGTCCCTTTCTTCTTGCGGATGATCGGGGCGAGGATCGTGACCATCGTCTCCGGATACTCCTTCTGGATCGAATCGGCGATCTGACCAGGCGTCCTCGACTCGATTTTTACGTGATGGATCGGACAGTAGGGAATCCCGATCCTGGCATACAATAACCGCAGGTAGTCATAGATCTCCGTCACCGTACCTACGGTAGAGCGCGGATTTTTCGAAGTGGTTTTCTGTTCGATGGATATTGCGGGGGAGAGGCCTTCGATGGAATCAACATCGGGTTTGCTCATCAGTCCGAGGAACTGGCGGGCGTAGGCGGAGAGAGATTCGACGTATCTGCGGTGCCCTTCCGCATAAATCGTATCAAAAGCGAGTGTGGATTTTCCCGAGCCCGAAACCCCGGTGACGACGATCAGTTTGTCACGCGGGAGTTCTATATTGATATTCTGAAGGTTGTGCTGTCTGGCACCCTTCACGATCAGGTTTTTCATGCGGGGTACATGTTTGCGGCAGGGGGTTATTATGTTTTAGAACCGGGGAGTTTGTCGCCGGTCTCGGGCTTCATGACCACGGGGTGGGCAAGCCCGAGGGAGGCAACTTCCATGAGCTCTTCGTAGTCCATGGTCGTTTCCACGCATCCGTCCGTCTTGGTAACGAATCCGATCGTCGTCATGGAGATCTTTCGGCCCATCTGCAGACCTTCCTTGACCTCCATCATGCAGCCGACGCCGATCATTGCCTTCGGCTTATATTTTTTCACCATCCTTTTAATGAAGGTCGAGCCCGGGATGATGAAGGTCTTGTATCCTGCTTCGTTGAGAGCAGGGACCGCCCGTCCAAGCCCGCAGCGCCCGCAGGAAACGCATTTGAGTCCGTCGGGGGTCAGACGGGCCGGGCAATCGTGAGCACGGAGACACTGGGGAAAGAAGACGACACGGTCTTCGACCGGGGTTTTCGCGAAGTTGGAGTAGTTCATCTCGTTGTCGATTCTGATCAGAAACTCCATCAGCTCTTTTCCGTCGACGCCGAGGAGGAGACAGACGATCTTGACCGTGCCTTCCATGATCGTAAAGAACGGTCTGAGAAGCCGCGGGAAGTACATCTGTTTCCGGTGGATCGAGATGACGATTAAGATCGCCATCAGAATGGAGAAGATCAGCCAGAAGGCTATGAAGATCAGAAGAAGCTGGCCGAGGATCAGGGCCAGGTTGTTCCAGACCGGACTGTCGAAAAATGCGAGGGAGAGGGTCGCAGCCATTTATTTCATGTCCTGGAAATCATACGGGGGATACAGGACACCCTTTTCGGTTATAATGGCGGTAACTAGATCCAGCGGCGTCGCGTCGAAGGCGTAGTTGATGACCGGGACGTTTTCCGGAACGGTCGTTCTCCCAAAGAGGCCGGAAACTTCGGTCCGGTCACGCTGTTCGATGGTGATATCGGACTCTGACGCCGCTGCGTCAAAAGTCGAGACGGGAGCCGCGACGTAGAACGGGATGTCGTGATATTTGGCACAGACGGCGTGCATGTAAGTCCCGATCTTGTTGAAGACGGCGTCTTTTGTGATCCGGTCGGCACCGACGATGACGGCGTCGATTTTTCCCTGACGCATCAAAAATGCGGCTTCTGAGTCAACGATCGTTGTCACGGGGATCTCATCACGGGCGAGTTCCCAGGCGGTGAGCCTGGAGCCCTGGAGAAGGGGGCGGGTCTCGCAGGAGACGACCGAGATCTTCTTGCCCATCTTTTTGGCCGAGCGGATGACCCCGAGCGCCGTCCCCCATGAAGAGCAGGCGAGTGCCCCTGCATTACAGTGGGTAAGCACGGTCCCGATCTGCGGGAGAAGCGAGGCGCCGTTGTGACCCAGAAGCATGCAGGCTTTGGTGTCGTTTTCGGCGATGGTTTTCGCGGCGAAAAGCGCCATGACCCGTGCCATCTCCGGGGGGAGATTTTCCATGCTGCGGAGGACTTTGTCCACGCCCCATGCGAGATTCACGGCGGTCGGGCGGGTGCTTTTCAGAAGCGCCGCATCGGACGCGATCGTCTCGTCGAACTCGACGTCCGAAACGCAGCGTGCCGCAGATAAAGCGACCCCGAATGCGCCGGCAACGCCGAGGGCCGGAGCTCCTCTGACTTCGAGCCGGCGGATCGCGTCCGCGAGCCGGGAAACCTCGGTGATCTCGATGACCTTATACTCGGTTGGGAGCAGCGTCTGGTCGATGAGCATCACGGAACTGTTTTCATCGTTCCACCAGATGGTTTTGTCCTCGGTCACTGTTCGCTCCTGACGACGTCGATGGAGGCTTTCATGGCGGCGGCACCGGCGGACATGACCGAGTCAGGGATGTCTTTTGGAGCAAGGGCGGCGCCGGCGATGTAGATCCCGGGACGGATCGTTCCCGCCGGGTCGAGTTTCATATCGGCGGGACTTAAGAACTGGTGATCGTCGAGGGGAAGGCCGAGCGATTTTGCGAGCCGCACGGTTTCCGGTTCGGGGATCATGCCGACCGAAAGGACAACGAGATCGGCTTCCAGATTGAGGAATTCGGCGGTCTCGGTGTTTTCGACCGGGAGAACCAGCCGGCCCTTTCCGTTGTCCTGCACATCGCCCGGCAGTCCGCGGATGATTTTGACGCCGGCGTCGATCGCCCGCTGGTAATACTCCTCGTAGCCTTTTCCGTAGGCCCGGATGTCAGAGTAGAGGATCGAGACCTCGCAGTCGGGATAATGCTCTTTGATGAGCATGGAGTTTTTGAGGGCGTACATGCAGCATACGCAGGAACAGATGTTTCTGTTGATCGTCATGTCACGCGATCCTACGCACTGGACAAAGACGATGCTTTTCGGGGTCTCGCCGTTCGAGAGCCGGCGTAAGTTGCCGGTGGTCGGTCCGCCGGCATTGATCATCCGCTCGAATTCGAGGGAGGTGATGACATCCGGGTATCGAAGATAGCCGAATCTGGATTTCTTCTGCGGGTCGAAGAGCGAGTATCCGGTCGCGATCACGACGGCGGAGGCGTTGATCTCGAGGGTTTCGACTTTTGCCTCGGTGACTTTGAGGACGGCGTCTTTGCCGCAGACCCCGTAGCAGAGGCCGCATTCAATACAGTGGAGATTGTCTTTTACAACGATGTTGGGGATCGACTGGGCGTGGGGTTTGTAGATCGCTTTTCGAACCCCGATGCCAGCATCGAATTTGTTGTAGACTTCGATCGGGCAGATGGTGATACAGTCGCCGCAGCCCGTGCACTCCTTTTCATTGATGTAGCGTGGATATTTGGTGACGGTGACGGTGAAATTTCCAACCTCACCAACGATTTTTTCGACCTCGGCGAGGGTGAGGATCGTAACGTTCGGATGCCGGGAGATCTCGGCCATCTTCGGCGAGAGGATGCACATCGAACAGTCGTTGGTCGGGAAGGTTTTGTCGAGCATGGCCATGTGGCCGCCGATCGACGGCTCGCGCTCGATCAGATAGACATGGATGTTGTGATTGGCGATGTCCATGGCACTCTGGATGCCGGCGACTCCTCCGCCAATGACAACAACATTATTCATGGAGATACCTCTGCCCGACAGAGACGTAGGTCGCGGCGTTTTTGAGGTTGCCGGCGGCCTCTTCGGGGGTGAGTTCGCGAACGACTTTTCCTGGAACGCCGATGACGAGCGAGTTCGGGGGGATCTCCTTTCGCTCGGAGACGAGAGCTCCGGCTGCGATGAGGGATCCTTTGCCGATCTTTGCGCCGTTCAAAACGATCGCTCCCATGCCGATGAGTGCGTCGTCTTCTATTGTTGCCCCGTGGATGATCGCCCCGTGACCGATCGAGACGTTTTCACCGATGGTGACGGGATATCCGTGGCTTTCGTGGATGACGGCATTGTCCTGCACATTAGAGCCGTTGCCGATTGATATTTTTTCCATATCTGCACGAAGGACCGCCCCGAAAAGGATGGTGACGTTATCGCCGAGCGTTACGTCGCCTTTGAGGGTCGCATTGGGTGCGACATAGGTGTTTTTTCCGATAGAACCGCCGAAGTCCATAGTGGTTATATAATTGCATGCCGGAAGTTATGAGTATTGTGGATAGGGGAGGAATGGGGGCGGGGTGCCGGAATATAACGGCACCCGTAAATTTCCGAGGTTGAGATTTTTTTTGGATTGGACAATATTAGTCAGGTGTACAAGATTTTTGGATATTATTATTCATCACACCAAATGCACGAAATTCACCACGAAAACACGAAACTATCGAAAATCAACGAAATGCACAAAACGGGGCAGAGATGGTTGTCTGGGAGAGAGGAATTATTCTCAAAAGAAAGGGATTGGCAGAGGGCAGAAACATGAGATAAACCAACCGCGAATCGGCGCGAATCCCGCCCTTCGGGCTCCCAGAATCGGATTTGCTTAACCTCACTTTCGCAATCCAGCTACGCTGTCTTGCTCATCCCTCATCGGGAGCGTTCGGGCAAATCCTGTCGCCGCCCCGGCGGCTCCAGTGAAACAAACTGGATGTTTTTTGTTATATTTCGGGAGTGCGGGGCCGGGGTGGAGAATCTTTTTTTGATGAAGAGATGCAACCATTTTCATCTTATTTTGAGGAGGGGGAGCGATATGATCTCTCATATGGTAATAGATTTAAATAAGCGCCCATCTTAGAATGCATATTATGACATACGTTCTGGATAGGAGATGGAGATGACCTATTATCGTATAATTACCGAAGAAAAACTGCAGAGTTGGGTTGATCAGAATTCACGAAGAGCCCAGGAGATTATTGTTGAACTGGTAGATCGTTTGGTTCGTGCATCCGTATCTTATCCAATTGAATGTCGATTTTCAAAAGTAATTATGGAACATGGATTTGATGGAGAACTCAACGTCAAAGAGTCGCCTATTCACTATATTCCAGAAGGATATTCCTGTTGGGAAATTGGAACGAACAAGGATTCTATTTCTAAATTCAAGAGTGATCTGCAGTCATCTGAAAAAAATTTCAGAATGATCAGTACAATAAATCAAATTCGACATTTGTATTTGTAACGCCACGTCTTGCAATGGGTAAAGATTTAGATAAAACTGGTCGTGGCAAGTGGATTCAGGATGAGATCAAAAAGGGGGAGTGGAGGGATATCAAAATTATTGATGCTGACTCCTTATGTGATTGGCTTTCACTCTACCCAACAGTTGGGATTTGGATGGCTGATCAAATGGGGATGCCAGTTGAGGATATTCGCCCATTAGAGAAATATTGGGATGCTATTCTAGAGGCTACAAAAATACATCCATTATCCCCAGAGATATTTCTTGCACATCGTGCGGAAGCAAAAGAGCGTGTCAATCAATTCCTTGATAATCATCAAAACCGTCTCAAACTGACTACATATTGTCCAGCTCAAATTCCGGATTTCATTGCGGCTGTCTTACAAAGCAGAGATGACAGGAATACTTGGTATTCTAAAACATTGGTCATTGATACACAATCAGCTTTTCAAAAAATGGTTAGTGAATCTGGATCGCATGTATTCGTAATCACATTCGAAGTTATTGACGAAGAAAAATTAATTAGTGAAGCAAATTCAAGAGAACACTCAGTAATTTACTCTGGTAAACCAAGTCAGAATTCAATCACAAACTCTTACACAAGCACTCTTCCAGATATTCCACCAGAATATATCTCCACAGAATTAGATAAACTTGGATATGGGAAGTTAGAGGCATTCTATTTTGCATACAAATGTTTCGGAAATCCAAGCAATCTTAGAACTCTCATTTCTGGTTATCCAATTAGTCCAACATGGAATTTGGGAAATATCGATGTGAATACAATATTATCTGCATGTCTCTTTGGGAAGTGGGACGGAAGTTATGAAGGAGACCGAAAAATTATTTCGGATTTTGTAAAAAAACCATACGAGGACTGGATACGAGAAATAACCAATGCTCTCCTGCAGTCTCCTCAGATTCCGATTTATGAAGAAAATAATGTCTGGAAGGTAACACGAAAACTGGAAATCTGGGATTTAATCTGGGAACGAGTTAGAGCTGAACAGATTCAGCAGTTCTGCAAACAGGCAGTTCAGGTATTACAAGAGATTGATCCGAAATATGAGCTTGAACCGAATGAAAGATACATGGCCAGCATTCTAACGAAAAGTCCCACATATTCTTCTACATTGCGTGAGGGGGTGGCAGATACCTTAGCATTTCTGGCAAGTCCTCTCTGTCAAAAAAACAGCGGACTGGATGTTGATGTTCAATCAATAATTCAAATGTCGGTTCGTGAAATTCTTTCCTCACCCAATTGGAAACTTTACGCCACACTTGACCACTCAATATCACTCTTGGCAGAAGCATCCCCAAGAGAATTTCTCAACAGACTCCGGAAAAATCTGAAAACGCCTTTTATTAAGGATTTGATTCGGGAAGCACCGAATCAATTTGGTCCAATATCATATTTACCAGGTCTTATCTGGGGTCTGGAAAAACTTGCATGGAGTACAGATAATCTTACTCAGGTGATAGCCATTTTGGGTGATATAATTGAAATGGAGGGGGAACCATATCATGAAAAACAAGCATTTCGTGTTCTCAATACAATATTGTGGCTACCAAGACCGCATACATCTGCCGATTCAAAAAAATGTAAAGCCGCGATATATAGTCTTCTAAAAAATCATCCAGCTATAGGCAGTGTCCTTATCCGTGAGGAGACATCTCTCCAGAATAAGTATTGCGATGGTGGCACTAAACCCAAATGGAGGGGTGATTTCTTTGGAGAATGTTCAAACGTTGTGTCATTATATCCAATATATTGCGATATAACACATTATTTGATAGGTAATGATACTGATTTCACATCAAATCTTCTAAGTGAATATGTACAGAAGAACGGTTGCGTGCGCAAATATATTGTGGAGTTTTTGGAAAATAATGACTTCAACTCCACGCAGCAACTTGAGAAACATCAAATTTGGTTGGAGATTAATAAGGCTCTCATGTGGATTTCACGTTTTCCAGATAATAAAATATATTCTCAAGAAGAGGTGGAGAGGTTATCTGCCATCAGCCTGAAATTAATGCCGGATGAACCCAAATATAAACACAGGTCTTTGTTTAATCCAATAAATAATTCTGCTCTTTATCATCCCGGCATATTAGATTCTGACGCATCACTGACTCCTCAAATAGATGCATTGAAGGAAATATACTCTATTGGCGGGATCTCCGACATACTGGAGTTTGCAGAATCAACATCTGTACCTGAATCTGTCGGTTATTTATTTGGCAAGAGTGCGGAAACTGAAGATGATACAATCCTCCTTCCAAAATATTTGACCACAACTGATGAATGGAAAAATAAATTTATCATTGGATATTGCAGGGGAAGGTTCGATAAATCAGCATGGCAGTTTGTTGATAGTTTACTTATCACATCGTGGACTCCAAATGAAATGAGCGTTTTCTTCCTCTCTCTTCCGCGTATGAATAAGACATGGGCATATGTCTCGACTTTAATGGGAGATGAAGAAAAAATCTATTGGGAACACATGTGGCCATATCTTCCTAAAGAAGAAAATAATTGGGCATATGTATTAGATAAATTTCTTCAGTTCAACTTACCGCTGCAGGCGATTAAATGTATTTCCTCTCTGCTATTTGATAAACAAAAAGTAGAGGGCGAATACATAATCGGTGCTCTTAAATTGCTTCGTGCAGATAAGAACATGCATCCATATATTGAACCATATGCCATTACGCAAATTCTGAAATATCTCGCTGAGTCAAAAGATATTAACAAGGAAGAAATATGGATATTAGAAGTTGCCTATTTCTCTGGAATGGATGTTCATGGAAGCCTTCACACAACGATTTTTGAGAGAAGACTTGCCGAAAGTCCTGAATTTTTCTGTGAGATGCTGCAACTCATTTACAAATCTAAAAATGAACAAGCCACTGATATGAAGTATGATATCAGCATAGATGTACGAAATAATATTTATTACATGCTTCAGCATTGGAGAGTTATCCCAGGGACAAGAGATGACGGTACATTTGATGAAAGCGCCTTCCTTGATTGGTATCATTCAGTAATTGATATCTGTCAGAAACAGGGTCTTGAAGATGTAGCATTCGTTGAAATTGGCCGAATACTGACATATGCTCCAGAAGATCCAGATGGCCTCTGGATTCACAGAACGGTTGCGAATCTGCTCAATGAAGATGATAATGAATCATTAAGACGGCATTTCGGGATTGGTATTAGAAATAAGGATGGGGTTCATATCTGCGATGGAGAATGGGAAGAACAACGAACCAAAAATTCTAGGGAGAAAGCAGATGCTTTGGATAATGCTGGATATCCTCTATTCGCAGAACTCATGCGAGAGATTTCGGAGTCATATATTCAAGATAAGAAGAGATCAGAAATGGAGATCAGGAGTTTTGAATCATTTTAAGTATTTTACTTGAGACTCTCCCATTTTTTTGAATATTGCATCATCTCCTCATTAATGAATAACATACCCAAGATTTCCTCACAGGAGCCGCTGGGGCGGCGACAGGATTTGCCCGAACGTTCCCGATGAGGGATGAACCGGTGGGGTGATAAGACCCACCGTGTTCAAGTGAGGAAAAGCAAATCCGATTCTGGGAGCCCGAAGGGCGGGATTCGCGCCGATTCGCGGTTGGTCTATCTCTTGTTTCCACACCCTCTCGTCTCCTTTCTCCCATAGCATCACAATAGTTTGAAGTCACCCACCTCTATCCCATTATTCACGGATTTTGTGTGATTAATAATTATACAAAAAAAAGAAAGCCGGAACTCAAAGCCCCCTGGCCTTTGCGAGCTCCGCTGCGAGTCTTGCGGCATTCTCCGGTTTCATCAGAAAAACCATCGCGGCGGCCTTCATTTCGTCCGTGATCACCGGCTTTGCAAAAATCCCGGCCATCTCAGGCGTATCAGGGATGCCGGCAAGCCGCAGATTCTGTCTGCAGGCATCCGCATAACTCACATTTTCCAAAAAGCCCGAGCCAATTCGTTTGCCTTTGGGCCACTCGATGCTGACCGCCCCTTCCGAATACTCCGCTCCTGCCGCAAAAAATCCCTGCTGACCGGTCGAAACGATCGGGATCATCACGAATTGTTTGCATGCATCCGGCACCTCCGCAGTTTCCACGGTGACCTCCATTCGGTTCGGATACCAGACGCGGGTCGTCAGATACGGGCCGTCGGTCACCGAACTCTTCACCCATTCGGTGACCTTCAGCATAGCTTTGATCGGGAAATACTCCCCGTTTTCTTTAATAAACGACCCAACGGCAGGAGCCGTCATAACGCCCGGCGGGGTTGGCCCGGACTGATTAATGAAATCCTTCTGCTCTTTAGAATGGATCGACGCGAGGGTAAGCTCGGTGTCGTTATCGAACTGAACCTCCATCCAGTCCCAGCCGACGGCCGGCTTGTCATCGATGATCCCTGCCGCACGCAGAACATCGCTTCGCGGACTGCCCGCCGGCATAAAACCGGTCCCCCACTGATGATCGTACCAGAACGTGCCGGATGCAAGTTGGAGCTCCTCCCCGTCGATCGAAAGCCGGCTTTTTTCCGGATCGACCAGAAGACGCGGGACAGAATAATACAGTGTCCCAACCCCGCCGACACTCGGCATCAACCCTTCGTCCCCGTTCAGAACATAGCCTTTAGTCTGGTTGATCGTGATATCGATCGAGATCTCAGCCAGCACATCCTTGTGGTTGTCGATCCCCCATGCCTGAAGTCTCAGGGGAAAAAGAGCGTCTTTCGATTGAGACTGAAGGGTCTGTTTGCCAACCGAATACGTGTAAGGTCCGGTCGAGAAGTTGATAAGACCTGTCGTTCCGGCAACAACCACCGGCCGCATCCGATAATGCCTCTCACCTGCCGCACTCACCGCAAAATGGATCTCGACGATCTGATTCTCGATATCAGTCAACCCGGCCTCCTTTGCCATTTCCGGAGGGAGAAGAGAATACCTCCAGAACATCAGCTGGACCCCGTACTCGCGGCCCTTCGTATCAAAAACATTTCCGACGAAAAAGTGCCAGCCGACCTGATACTCGAACTGCGGGCGGTCATCCTCCGGGAAGGTGAATTTTTTGTCGGTTGGAAGTTCCTGATATCCACGGGCACTGTCCATACCGAAAAGATTACTCATCGCATATGCCTGATGCGGCGTCAGATCGCCGGCATACCTGAAAAGTTCGGCATAACGTTTTGTGTAATCCGGATTGAAACTCTCGGGAGCATCGCGAAGATCGGTGATCCTTGCCCGGATGCGTTCGCCGAACGCCGAGCCGAAATTCTTTTGATCCGAGATGCGGGCTCTGATCTCCGGGGGCAGTGCCTCCGGCGTATATTCATGCATCCACAGAGAACGGGCGATGTTTTCCCCGGTTTCACGGTCCGGTCCTTTGAGGTCTGCGTCCACGGTCGTCATAAGAGGAAAAACGGCGGATGAAGATAAAATAGAGATTCCCAACCTGCCTGACGGAAATCTTATATATTCTTCACCCCTTTCTACCCCTTAGTATCATGTCTCTGCCCAAACAGTACTCCCAGATGTATGCACCGATCATGAACTTCCTTGCTGACGGCGCCCCCCGCAAAAGAAAAGAGATCAAAACCAGTCTCGTCGCCGTTTTTAGTCTGACTCTGGATGAACAGATCATGCAGACCGGGGGAAGAGGAGTTGGGATTTTCGACAGCAAAGTGAACGATGCCCTCTTCTACCTCCTGAAAACCGGCATGGTCGAGCAGACCGACACGACCATCTTCAAAATAACCGAACGGGGAATGGATCTCGCGAACATGAAACTCCGGGTCATCGACAACGAGATCCTGACCAAACACGGGAACGGATTTCGGATCCTTGACAAACAGCAGGAACCGGGAAAGCGGCCCGAACCAACCTTACGAAAACCGGTCCATGAAAAGATCATGCCGCCTTCAAGACCGAACGCCGCCCCGCCGAAAACCAGGGCCGTGCCTCCTGCAGAAAGCAAAGCACCCGCCGCACGGCCTGCGATCACGGTCGTGAAAAAGGATCTGGACTTCAAAAAGATCATAAACACGTCACGGCAGGGACCCTGGCGTCAGCGGGTCGAACGAGTGACCCAGACATATGGATCGAAGATGTCTGCTGAAGAGTCGGACGCGATCAAACGGATCACGAAAAATAAGGACAAAAATCTCCCGCCCGCATCCGAAGACGTAAAGCAGATCGACCTGCTGTTTGAAAAACTGTATGCAGAGGAGGGGAAAAGTCTCCTTGCCGTTCTTTTCATCGATGAAAAAGGACAGGACATCTCGCCGGACGTATGATCCGGCGGACACGATCATTCTATAATTATACGAGCGAACCGGACCCTCCGGCCCCGCCCTTTTTTACCCGCAGTAATTTCCTGATCTCGATCCAGTAGGTCGCAGCAAACGACAGAAGAACGATGCCGACGACCGGCAGCAGACCTACCTGGGATAACTTCAGGTATTCGATAAAGAACGGAACGTTCAGGACCAGGAGCAGGAAAACGATCACGCCGATCACCCAGATGTTCATCGCTTTGCTGGAGAAATACCCGACCCGGATCAGCGGCACGCGGCTGGTCCGCATATTCATTGCCAGAAGAACATGGCAGAAGAGCCAGGCGACGAACGCATACGTCTGGGCAGCGCCAAGGTCCCCGGTCGTAAACCAGCTGAAGAAGTAGACGAACAAAACGACCGCGATCAGCGTCAGGCTGCCGGTAAAAATACCGGAGATCATCTTTTTGTTCATGAACTTCTCGCCCGGATCACGCGGTTTCTGCTTTAAGAGATCCGATTCGGCCGGCTCCACGACAAAGGACGTGGACGCGAAAAGATCCATGAAAAGCTCCATGATGATGATCTGGATCGGGGCAAACGGGAGCGGCACGTCCAGAAGGATCGGGATCAAAAGCATGAAGACCAGACCGATTTTGCTTGCGAGCGTGTACATGATGCACTTGAACATATTCTCGTACAGCCGTCTGCCTTCTTTGATGGCGTCCACGAGGGCGGTGAAGTCGTCATTTGCGAGGATCATATCGGACGCTTCCTTTGCGACGTCGGTCCCCGCAATACCAAACGATATCCCGATGTCGGCGGCTTTCAAAGCCGGAGCGTCGTTGATCCCGTCCCCGGTCACGGCCACAACTTCCCCGTTTTCGTGCAGGGCGGTAACGATCCTGAGTTTTTCTTCCGGGGTGATCCTCGCAAAAACATTACAGCGGGAAACGGCGTCGCAAAGTGCTTCGGAGGACATCCCGCGGATTTCTTCACCGGTCAGAACGGTGTCGACGGTGATCCCCGCCTCGTCCGCCACCCGGGCCGCCGTTCCCGCATGATCGCCCGTGATCATCATGACCCGAACGCCGGCACTGGAAAACTCCCGGATCGCCGGTTTGACTTCTTCACGGATCGGATCGTCGAAACTGATCAGACCGGCGATCGTGTATTTCTCCTCGGACGGGGATTTAAATCCGGCGGCGATCGTGCGAAATCCCGATTTGATCGAGTTATTGAGCCTGGTTTCCAGATCAGGATCCGGTTTCGACAAAGCAAACACGCTTTCAGGGGCCCCTTTGATGAGATCGACGGGAGTTCCGGCATGGTCATACCGCATCAAAAAGATTTTTTTCGCGCCGTCGAAGCCTGCATCCTCCATCAGCGTGTACTCTTTCAGCAGTGCGGTTCGTTCGAGCCCAAGCAGGCCGGCCTGTTCGACGACGGTCTTGTCCATCGGGTCGCCCAGAAAGTTCCCCTCGTGATCGACGGAGACATCCGCCATCAGAACGCCGATGGTGAAAAGCTGCTTTTCGTTTTCGGCGGTCCATGACTCGATGCTCATTTTGTTTTCCGTCAGCGTGCCGGTCTTGTCGGTCGCAATTATCGTAACGCTGCCGAGAGTCTCGGCGGCCTTCGTCCGGCGGATGAGGACGTGTTTTCCTGCAAGCTGGATCGCCCCAAAGCCAAGCAGCATCGTCATGATGATGGGAAGTTCCTCGGGGATCGTCGCGAGAGCAAGGGAAAGACCGGTGAGGATCATGTCCTGAAGGGGGAGACCGCGAAAAAATCCGAGGATGGGGATGGCGATGGTGAAGATGACCGCAAGCCCGATCAGATTTTTGGTCAAATGCAGGGTGGATTTCTGCATCGGCGTTTTCGGGTCGCTCGCCTCCTGCGTAAGGCCGGCGATTCTTCCCAGTTCGGTATCCATCCCTGTACGTACCGCGATACCGGTCCCGTTTCCTTTCAGGATCACGCTTCCCATGTGGATCATGTTGGTTCGGTCGTTGAGCCCCGTCTCCTGCGGGATCGGCCTTTCGTCTTTTCCGACACCCATCGACTCGCCGGTGAGCTGCGACTCGTCGACCTCGAGGCCCTGCGATGTCACGATACGGACATCGGCACTTACCCGAACGCCGCTCTTTAAGATCATCAGATCGCCGGGCACGACCTCGGCAGCCGGGATCTCGTCGGGTTTGCCGTTTCTTATGACCCAGGTCGTCGGCGCCGCCAGTTTTTTCAGAGCCTCCATACTTTTTTTGGCTTTGAACTCGGTGTAGACCTCGACGAGCGTGACGAGCAGAATGAGGCAAATGATCATGATGGTGTCGCCGATCTGTCCCCATATGCTGTAGAGGATGCCTATCAGAATCGTGACCACGATCAGCGGTTCTTTGAGTTCTTCGAGCAGTATTTTGAAAAAAGAGATTTTTTTAAACTCGGTTATGGTGTTCGACCCGGACTCTTGGAGTCGTCGTTTTGCGTCCGCAGCATCAAGCCCTGTCTCTGTATCGCAGGTGAGGGCACGCCGAAGTTCGTCGGTATCCAATGACCAGGGATGTTCTACCTTTTCCATAACACTCTTCTATCCTTTACTCCGTCGTCCTACATTAATATATATTCCTGCAAAGAAGCCTGCTCGGGTCAAACATAAATGATAGAATTACCAAATTATACCTAAACCAGCGGAGACCGTTTGTATGAATATCATTGACTTAACCCATGCGATGGAAAAAGGAATGCCCTGCTTCCATGCGGACTGGCACACGGCGTTCTCTTCTGAAACGCTTGGAACGATTGAATCGGTCGGAAGAAACACGAAAAAACTGACGCTCGGCAGTCACACCGGCACCCATATGGATGCACCGAAGCATTTCATCTCCGACGGGATAACGATCCCCGAGATCCCCTTATCAACGCTTTTTGGCGATGTGACCCTCATCGATCTCCGAAGTCTTGCAGACGATACAGAGGTCACAATTGAGATGCTTCACGGGATACCGCTGCACGAGCGGGTCATCTGCGTTTTTGGATGGGACAAGCACTGGACCACCGGGGATTATTATGCGAAGTATCCGTACTTCAGCGAAGAGGCGGCGCAGTATCTCGTCGATTCGGGCGTGAAACTCCTCGGACTGGACACCCCGTCGCCCGACAACAGCAAAACGCCCCTTCATGCAGAAAACGATTCCGTGATCCATAAACTGTTTTTGAAAAACGGCGTGATCCTCGTCGAGTATCTGGCAGCGTCCAAAATAACCGATTACACCGCCGAGTATCAGATCGCGGCGCTCCCGATGAAGATCAAAGACAGCGACGGAGCACCGGCGCGGGTCCTTCTCATCGAGAAGGAAAAATAATTTTTTCAAAATTGTGAGGTGTGGTCCAGGCAAGACTCAGCTTGCACAGTTTGGACAGATCGGGTGGTCGAGCTGCCGCAGACGGGAGTTTTTCTGCATCGTCATCGCCATGCTGCAGAGTTTATCGTAATCCATATTGGCCTGATCGTACTTCGAGTACTCGATGATCAGACGGAACGGATTCACATCGAACTCTTCTGCGCAGGTGTTGATCTGATTGAGATAACTGGTGTGGAACCCGGCATATCCGCAGACGTAATCAAGCGGATCGGTGAGGTCTTTATTCGTGATCGGCCGGAGAAGATCGTATCCCGCCGAAAATAATTCCACGAGATCCACATCGGTCCGGTATCCGTTTTTCTCAAGGATCGCGAGAAACATTTCCGTGCAGGCGTTGCCGGAACTTCGTCCAAGCCCCTGCAGCGAGCAGTCGATGAAATCGAATCCGAGCTTTGCACAGTACACGCTGTTTGCAACGGCGAGTCCGAGATTGTTGTGCCCGTGAAATCCGAGCTGGATGCTGGAATATTCGCGTATGGTATCATAATATTCCTGTATTTCGCCCGGGAACATGCCCCCGGCCGAGTCGACGATATACACGCAGTCTGCCCCGTATTTTTCTGAAAGCATGACGTTTTGCGCAAACTCGTCGGGTGTGAGAACATACGACTTCATGTAGTTCGTCATCACCGTTAAGCCGAGGTCTTTTGCTTCGCGGATGTACGGTTCGGTCAGCGGGATCTGATCCGCATTGATGCCGACCCTGATAAACGAGGCCCCGCAGTCGACGGCGAGCTGCAGATCCTCCAGTCGTGCGATGCCCGGAATGCAGAACATTCCGAATTTGGATTTCGTCAGCACCTCTCCGGCCGCACGCATGTATTCCTCGTCGGTCTGGGCGGCGATGCCGTTTTTGGGAGAACTGGCGTTCAGTCCCATCCCGTGTCCGATTTCGATCAATCCTATGCCCATCCCTTCCAGCTTGGAAGAGATGTTTCTAACGTCTGAACAGGAGAAGTTGAAATCAACTGCATATCCCCCGTCCCTAATGGTTGTATCTAGTATTTCCATGAATCCCTTTCCCGTTACGCATGATCGGCTCGGTACCTTAAATGGTTACAGCACAATGCTGAATACCTTGGTATTTCCGCATCTTTTTTGATCAATTGGTAACTTTTTTTGGAGATAAAATCCGGGCGGGATCCTGTTGCCCAGAATCCCGCATCATATCCGGCTCCGATTTTCAGAACCCCAGATATGTTTCAACTGGTTATTACAAAATTGGCACAAACGCATATATAATTGGTGTTACCATAAAAGGTAACAACACACCAATTATTCATCATGAAAAACCCATAATAATCAGAGGAGAAGGGAAGCATGCAGGAGTTCGTTGAAAAACTGAAATCGATCGGAATGACCGAAAACGAGGCAAAAGTCTACGCGGTTCTTTTCGAACTGAAGGTAGCGACCGCCCGGGAGATGCACGAGATCAGCAAGGTGCCGCGAAACAAAGTCTACGAAGCACTCGCCGCTCTTGAAGAGAAGGGATTTGTCGGTACGGCAGAAGAAGCAGGACCTTCTCGGTTTTTTATCCACGACATCACCAAGACGTTCAACCGGTTAAGACAGGAGAATCTCGAACGGCTCAATGACGTCGAACAGTATCTCCATTCAAGAATCACCTTCCAGCACAACCGCCCGCTGCTCTCGCACACTCTCCAGAATACCTGGGCAATCGACAGTCATCTTCGGATGATGTTCAACAGAAGCAAAAAAGAGATCGTGATGATCTGTCACGACACGGCCTATGTGAAAAAACATATCTTGAACCTGAAAAATCTCTCGAAAAAGATCGACCTCTATTTAATCGTCCCGGACGACACCGACCCGGATATGTTTCCAATAAGGTGCTACAAACTTCAGCCCGAGATGAAGGAGTTCATGGATGCGCGAAATACCGACGGGTTCGGGACGGAACCAGAGTTCCAGCTGACCATCCATGCAGACCGGCAGGACACGCTGATCATCGGTAAACTGGACGGACGGGAGATCGGGATCTTTTCCGCAGGCAATCCGTCGGTCTCCATTTTGGTAAAATACCTGCTCAAAAACATTATTCCGCTCACCAAAGAAACAGCCTCGGAACAGCCGGATCAGGCCGCCTGACGGGAACATTTATGTATGGTAACATGTGACATGCTAACCACTCTCACAATTTATATATTTACAGAATCAATAAGTCCGGTGTAAATTATCTGTGAGCCGGGACGAAGGAGGGTCTGTCCTGCATCGCAGACCTGGTCCCGGCGACCCGATGGAGACACCATATATATGATTGACACCGGATCCGTTGCCTGGGTGCTTGCTTCAACCGCCCTTGTACTTTTAATGACGCCAGCCCTAGGTCTTTTCTACGGCGGCATGGTTCGCAAAAAGAACTTCATTTCCGTTCTGATGCTCGTATTCGCATCTCTTATGATCGTGATTCTCCAGTGGTTCCTGCTCGGCTACTCGCTTGTGTTTGGAACCGACATGCTGGTGATCGGCGGTCTCAACCATCTCGGTTTAAACGGCGTGGAGTTTGGAACAACCCTTGGCCTGCAGATCCCCGATCTGCTGTTTGCCGCATTCCAGATGACGTTTGCAGGCCTTACGCTTGCAATCATCGTCTCGGGCGTTGCCGAACGCGTGAAGTTTGGAGCATTCCTTCTTTTCGGTGTTCTCTGGACAACGTTTGTGTATGACCCGATCGCCCACTGGTTATGGGGCGGAGGCTGGCTTCAGCAGCTCGGCGCTCTGGATTTCGCCGGAGGAACGGTCGTGCATATCAGTGCAGGATTCGGCGCCCTTGCTCTCGCGATTTATATCGGGAAACGGTCAGGGTTCGGATCATACAACTTCCACCCGCAGAACATTCCTCTCACCTTCTTCGCCGGCGGCGTTCTTCTTTTCGGGTGGATGGGATTCAACGGAGGAAGCGCTCTTGCCGCCAACGAACTCGCCATTCACGCGATCATGGTAACGCTGATTTCCGCAGCTGCCGGAACGATCTCCTGGATGATCGCAAACTGGCGACATGGTAAACCAAGCTCGCTTGGATTTATCTCGGGAACGATCGCCGGTCTCGGGGCGATCACACCCGCCGCCGGATTCGTCAACATGTGGGCAGCCCTATTAATTGGAACGGTCGCCGGAATCCTTTGTTACTACGCCCTTATCTGGAGAGTCAAGAAAGGATTCGACGAGAGTCTCGATGCCTGGTCTATCCACGGTGTCGGCGGATTCTGGGGGACCATCGCCTGCGGTATTTTCGCGACAGCCGCTGTCGGCGGAGTTTCCGGCCTCATTGAAGGAAACGCCTATCTCTTAGGGATCCAGATCCTCGATGCCTGCGTGACCGCAGTGTTTGCCTTCGGCGTAACGTATCTCCTTGCCTGGGTCGTGGACAAGACGGTCGGTCTAAGAGTCTCCGAAGACGAGGAGTATATCGGTCTTGACCTCACGCTGCACGGTGAGATGGTCAGATAATTCTCCCAACATCTTTTTTTCACCGGCATTCGCTCTTTCATTATCCATACTCCTATTAGGTAGCACGCCAAAAATACTGGATACCTATTCGCTGTTACGAAGATAAATGCAGGAATCTGCAGAAAGTAATACCGATCCGGCACAAGGAACGACCATGAGCCTGCAAGAGACAACGACCGATACCAGCGGGATGACCGAAAAACTTCCGGCAGTTCTCTGGAACGAAGGAGAAGTCACGCACATCTGCGACACTGCCGCACGGGAAGAGGAGATCGTGCTGTATCTGAACGGCAGAGAGTATCTGCACATCGTGGCAAGTCCAAATATGCTGCTGGAGTTTGGCGCCGGGTATTTCACTGCGGCAGGGATCGCCGAAAAAATCCTTTCAGTCAGGATAGACGACAAAAACGTGTTTGTGGAGGCGGATCTATTTCCGGGCGCCGGACCCCGCGAAGGATTTGCCCCGGCAGAGAAAAAAGGTCATGTAGTTTCAGAACTGCTGATAACCCCGGAAGAGATCTTTGCCGTACGAAAAGCCATGGACGTGGATGTCTGGCGGCAGACAGGCGGACTTCACTGCGCCGCATTGTGGCATGATCACAAAATTATCGCCGTGTCAAGCGATATCGGAAGACACAACGCCGTCGATAAACTGATTGGATTCATGACGCTGCAGGGAATCCCCCCGGGAGAGTGCGTTCTTGGATGTACCGGGAGGCAGCCGAAAGGGATGGTCATGAAGGCGGTGAATGCCGGGATCCCCGTGATCGTCGGCAGGACCGCGGTGACATACCCCGGGGCGATGCTCGCAAAAGAGGAGGGCGTGACCTTAATCGGCTTTACCCGGGAGAACCGGTTTACCGTCTACTCACACCCTGAAAGGATCGCCGGGTTCCCTGCAGAAGAACCGGAGAACGGAAAAGGAACAGAAAATAACGGCGAGCTCCTTCTTTCCGGCTGGCAGTACGACAAAGGATCGGTGAAACCCGCCGTCGATGTGGTCGTTTTGGAGGACACGGTCACTCTGTATCTGAACGGAGAAAAATATCTGGATAATACGGCAACGCTGGAATCTCTCGAAGAACTCGGCGCCGGATTTTTCATAGCCGCAGGGATCACCAAGAAAATCCGGTCGGTGAAAGTCCGGGACGCGGATATTTTCGTGGAGGCGGACGAGGTCGCCGAAGTCTGCGGTAAAATGGAATCGGCCGGAGGTTTTTGTCCCCGCGAGTCCGCAGTAAACGTGGAAGGCGGCATTACGATTTCGCCGGAGGAAATTTTTACCGTCCGCGAACAGATCAACACCGAGGAGTGGGACAAGACCGGAGCTCTGCACTGCGCCGTTTTGTATTATCAGGGAGAAGTTGTTTATTCCGCCAACGACATCGGCAGGCATAATGCCGTAGACAAGGTCATCGGATATATGACCTTACATCGGCTGCCTGCAGGAAAATGTGTTCTTGGATGCACAGGCCGCATGCCGCACGGTATGGTTTCCAAAGCGGCAAATGCCGGAATCCCGGTCATTGTATCCCGTGCTGCGACGACGAGCACTGGAGCGGCGCTTGCCGAACGATCCGGGATCACGCTCATCTGTTTCACGAGACCACCCCGGTTCACCGTTTACTCGCATCCGGAACGGATCGTCGGCCTTGGATACGAAAAAGGCATCTAAACCCCGCTCATTCAATTTCCGAGCCTCTCTTTTTCACCTGATTTTGGGCCGCAACGCACACAATCAGATGCTATTTATCCCCTCACGGAAAACAAATACATCATGACTCTTACGCCAAAAGATGCACTTCTGCAGTATCACCTCGCCGAGCGGCTCAAACTCGACATCATGATGATCGCTCACCAGTTCGTGACCATTCCTTCCCTGAAAAAAGAGGAGAAGGCCGGGGCAAAAACCGTTCTGATCGCCCTGACCGATGTTCTTGCAAGCGACTGCGAAGCCGCCGCAAAAATGACCGGGGCCGAAGAGTTCAATCAGGCGGCCGCCGTTTTGCTTGCCGTCATCGGTCTTGCCGAATCGAACCAGTTCGGTCTTGCTTCCGATAAATCAGGCGAAGCAATGACCCCGATAACAACCGTTGCCGCAGGCGCCTTTGCGGTATTACACGAACATGGACTTATCTGAATTCCAGAACTTCCTTGCGACCCGCTACTCGGTCCGCGAGTACGAACCCGACTGTCTCACCGAAGAGGAGCTGGAGTATCTTCTTCAGGCCGCTTCATCAGCCCCTTCGGCCGGAAACCTCGAAGCATGGGACGTCGTCGTCGTGACCGATCCAAGCCAGCTCGAGATCCTCGGAGATGCTGCAGGAAACCAGCACCAGATCCCTGACGCGGGTTCCGCCCTTGTCGTCTGCGCAAATTACGTCCGGTCGATGTCCAGATACGGCGACAGAGGGATCCTTTTCGCCGTTCAGGATGCCACGATCGCCGCGACCTACATGATGCTTGCGGCACACGCCCTTCGCCTGCACACCTGCTGGATCGGAGCATTCGACGAGAACGAAGTCAAAGAGGCTCTTGATCTTCCAACCCACATCCGGCCGGTCGCCATCCTCTCCGTCGGCAGAGGGATGCCGCCTGAATCACACCCCGAGCGGATGGATCCTGAGGGTCACACCCATTTCGATTTCTGGTAGAGCAGCTCCCGGCAATCATTTTCTTTTTTTTGTACGGCATCGACGGATTACCCGATCAGGTCCCCACTTCCAACACCCTCTTCTATCTGCACATCCAATAGCTAGATAATTATGAATTACGGAGTGTCCGTTCAAAACATGATGAGCCTTATGGCATCACGCATCGATGCCATCGCTCAAAAGATCCCAACAGACCAGGTGGATGCATTTCTTGACGCGATCCTCGCTGCAGACCGCATCTATGTGATGGGGGCCGGGAGATCAGGACTGGTTGCCAAATCCTTTGCGATGCGTCTGATGCACACCGGATTTACCGCCTACGTCGTCGGCGAGACCATCACCCCGGCAATCGGCGATACCGATCTCATCATTGCCTTCTCCGGATCGGGGAACACGAAAACCATCGGTGATATCGCAGAAACCGCAAAAGGTCTCGGCGCAAAAGTTGCCCTTGTTTCCTCCAATCCGAAGTCGCGTATCGGCAATATTGCGGATTTTATCATCGAAATCGAGACCCAGCGCGACCCGGTCACCTGCGATGCCCACGAATACGAGATCCGTCAGATGCTGGGCGAACACCGCTCGTTTGCTCCGCTTGGCACCATCTTTGAAACATCCTCTCTGATGTTCGGCGATGCGGTCATCTCGACTCTGATGGACATGAAAAAGATCGAAGAGGCCGATCTGAAACGCCGCCACACCAACATCGAATAATATGACAGATTTTGCTTCACGTGTAACATCCATCGACATCTCGGGGATCAGAAAGATGTTCGAATCGGCGGCTCCCGGATCCATCAACATGGGTCTCGGCCAGCCGGATTTCGACACCCCGGAGAATATCAAAAACGCTGCGTTCAAAGCCATTGCCGAGGGCAAAACCGGATATACGAACAATGCGGGAATTGACGAACTTCGTGCCGCAATAGCTGCAAAACTCAAGACGGAAAACGGACTCTCGTATCAACCTGCCGACATCCTGATCACGGCCGGCGGGTCGGGCGCACTGCACGCCGCGATCTTTTCACTCGTTGAAAACGGACAGAAAGTCGTCTTCAACAATCCGGGATTCGTCTCCTACGGCTCTCTTGCGACGCTTGCCGGCGGCATCCCCGACCCGGTTGCCCTCAAACCAGATCTCCATCTGGATATCGAGGCACTTAAAGAACACTTCTCCGACAAGAACACCAAAGTCATGGTCTTAAACAGCCCGGCAAATCCTACCGGAGCAGTCGAAACGAAAGAGACGATCAAGGCGGTCGTCGAATCCGCCGCGGATTACGGCGTCACCGTTCTTTCCGACGAAGTGTACGAGAAGTTCTGCTACGGAGACACCGAGTTCGTCAGCGCTGCAAGATTCGGCGAGAATGTCGTCACGATCAACGCGGCAAGCAAGACCTATGCGATGACCGGCTGGCGTATCGGATTTATGGCAGCTTCCCGGGAGATCATCGACCAGGCGGTCAAAATCCAGCAGTACTCGCTTGCCTGCCCGACATCGATCGCCCAGTATGCGGCGCTCGAGGCATACACCGGAGACCAGTCTTCCATCGGCGTTATGAAAAAGGAGTATGAGGCACGCAGAAATCTCCTTATCGGCGGACTTCGCGAGATGGGGATCTCGGTCGAGATGCCGGAAGGAGCGTTCTATGCGTTCCCGAAACTCGACCTCGACACGGTAATGAAGATCGTAGAGGCGGGCGTCATCATCACGCCGGGAGCCGCTTTCGGCTCGAAGGGTGTAGGATATGCCCGTATGAGTTATGCAACGTCTCAGGAAAATATAAAAATCGCTCTTGACAGAATACGAACGGTCGTGGCGTAAATGGAACTTACTGATATCAATACTTTACTTGAAAAACTCTCGAACGCACACGGCATTTCCAGCCGTGAATCGGAGATTGCAAAGATCATCCGTGCCGAGATCGCAGATTACGTGGATGAGATCAAAACCGATAAGATGGGCAATCTTATCGCGGTGAAAAAAGGAGACGACTTCAAGATCATGCTTGCCGCCCACATGGACGAGATCGGCATGATGGTCCAGTTCGTGGACGATCACGGATTTATCAGATTCGTCGCGGTCGGCGGCTGGTATAATCCGGTCATGGTCGGCCAGCGTGTGATCCTCCACGGAGAGAAAGGCGACGTATACGGTGTTCTCGGCAACAAACCCCCGCACGTCATGACCGAAGAGGATAAGAAAAAGCCAATCGATATGGCTGATCTGTTCATCGATATCGGCGCAAAATCCCCCGAAGAGGTCGAGGCTCTTGGCATTACGGTCGGAACTTCCGTCACGATGGACAGGCAGTACACCAGACTTGCCGGGACCACGGTTACGGGAAAAGCCATGGACAACCGTGCCGGCTGTGCTATGCTGATCGGCGCTCTGAAAGAGATGAAGACCACGCACACTATATACGCAGTTTTCACCGTCCAGGAAGAGGTCGGGCTTAAAGGCGCAAAGACGAGTTCTTTCACGCTGAACCCTGACGTGGCAATTGCGACGGACGTGACGATCCCTGGCGACTCTCCCGGCGTCGAGCGGCGGAAAGCTCCGGTGTATATGGGCAAAGGGCCGGTCATAGGCATGGCGTCGGCGAGCGGCCGCGGCCACCTCGCAGATCCGCGGATCGTCGACTGGCTGGTAAAAACCGGAAAGAAATTCAGCATCCCCTGCCAGATCGAGGTTGGAGACGGCGGCAACACGGATGCGTCCGCCATCAACTTTGAACGCGGCGGCATCCCGAGCGTTCCAATGTCGGTTCCGGCGCGATATATCCACTCCCCGGTCGAGGTCATCGACTTAAAGGATCTCGAAGCGGCGATCCATCTGCTCGCAAAAGCAGTCGAAACAAAACCAAAATTCTAAATTTTCCCATCTTCTTTTTTGTTTGTTTTTGAATGGATCAGTTCTGCAGACGCCGGCGTATCTGCTGAAGATACAGGAACGATCAAAAAAAATAGGCTGGCGGCAAAAGCCGCGGGTATGACCGCTTTAGAAGTCGGTCATGATACGGAACTGGTCGATCTCTTCCGAGTCGAGTTCCTCGAGGAAGCTCTCTGCTGCATTCTTGATGTCCTTGCTTGCGGTGATCGCTCTGCCGACAACAACGATATCTGCTCCTGCTGCAATTGCTTTCTTGACGACCGGCTGACGGATACCGCCTGCAGTCGCAACAAGGATCTTTGCATCGTATGTCTTTGCAACTTCCTTGATCTTCTTGATGTCACCCCAGCTGTAGTCGCCGGTGGATTCCTTATCGATCGCACGGTGCATCTCGACATACTGCGGGAGAAGTGCTGCGCCGCCCATCTGACCGAGGGACTCGATGAGTTTTGCAGGCTCTTCGACATTGAGCATGTCGATGATCGCGTAGATGCCGCACTTCTTTGCTTCTTTGATGAAGGCTGCGATGGTTTCTACCGGTGCAAGGCCGGAAACGACTGCGGCGTCTCCGCCGGCGTTCGAGACCATGCGTGCCTCAAGGTTACCCGTATCCAGGGTCTTCAGGTCGGCAACGATGAAACAGTTCGGGCGGATCTTTCTGATCTCATTGATAACACTGAGACCGAACTGTTTGATCAGCGGGGTACCTGCCTCGAAGATGACGTGGTCGTTCTGCGGGACGCCGGTTAAAACACGCTCGACCTGCTTCATGTCGACAAGATCCATGGCGACCTGGAGGTAGGGCGGGTTCCACAGACGCTGGACCTTGAAGCCCATGACGCCGTGAGCTGCTCTGTCCTTCTCTTTCAGAACGGTGGTGGTGTCCGGGAACTTATCGAGAGCGCGTGAGAGGGCAAGGCGCGTTGCTCCGTAGTTGAAACGGTACAATTTATTGAAGTCTTTTGCCGAGGGGTCGATGAAAACACTTGCAACAATGACGTTTTCCTCAACATCCATTCCTGCGAAAACGCCGTCTTCCAATGCATCTGCTATTGCTTTGGAGACCGCAGCCTGTGCGGGACCAAAGATCTGGGTAACCTGCTCGGTGTGTTTGAGGGTTACTTTGGGGACGATCAGAACTGCCGGTTTTGGCAGAAGGTTGGGGCGGATAACGCCGAGAAGAGGAGTGTGGCCGGCGGAAAGCTGGGTCAGACCATTTGCGAATGACATGCCGACCGGGCCGTTTTTATCTCCGATCATAAGGTCGATGTGAGCGAGTTCCGCTCCATCGCCGACGAGTGCTTCACCAATTAAGAACATAGGTATAATCTCTGCAGTAGTGTTAGCGCCGGGAGGGTATAAAGACTTCATTCAACCACCAATAGAGGATATAGCGTTCCTATATTTCATATATGATAACCTTGATGTAAGATGCCAAACGAATGTATGTATAATCAGGGGAAACTGATGGGTCTAAAAAGTTTAATCGTACCGCAGGACAAGATTTTTTTTGAACTGTTTGAGGAACAGGCAGCCACTGTCTGCACCGCGGCCGAGCTGCTGATCGATATATTTTCCGACTATACGAATATCGAAGAAAAATACCGGAAAATGAAAGAGATCGAGCATCAGGGCGATGCGATCGCTCACAAAGCATATGATGAACTGAACCGCACTTTTATAACTCCTTTTGAACCGGAAGAGATCTCCCGGCTTGTTACCGCGCTGGATGACGTCATTGACTACATCGATGACGGGGCACGCATGCTTCTTATCTACGAAGTGAAAAAGACCGACCAGTTCATGATCGAGTTCGCAAAATGCCTCCGTCAGGCAGCCGACGAGATCAAAACCGGCATCAGCGGCCTTCGCACGCTCAAAGATATGGAAACGATCAAGGGATGCTGCATCGAGATCAACCGGCTGGAAAATGTCGCCGACGAGATCCTTTCCAACGCAATCAGAAACCTGTTCAAATCCAATGATCCTGTCGAGATCATCAAACTCAAAGATATCTATGAACATCTGGAGATCGCAACCGACAAATGCGAAGATGTTTCCGATGTATTTTCCGCAATTCTGATCCGTCACACGTGAGTAAAGCATGGATACCATTACTTTTATTGTTGTTATTCTCGGGATCATCATCGCGCTCGCGTTCAACTTTTCGAATGGACGAAACGATGCATCCAATGTAGTTGCGACCGTGGTCGCAACTCGTGCCCTTTCTCCGAGAAACGCGATCGTTTTGGCATCGGTCTGTTGTTTTGCAGGTCCGTTCATCTTCTCGACCGCAGTTGCTAAAACTATTGGGAAAGGAATCGTAAATCCGGAAATCTTCACCCCCATTCTTCTTTTGATCGGTCTTTGCGGAGCTGTTTTCTGGGTGAATTTCTGCTCGCGGTCAGGAATCCCGGTCTCTTCATCGCATTCTCTTGTAGGCGGGCTGATGGGAGCGGGAATTGCCGCCGGCGGTCTTTCGGTCGTGAACTGGCCTACATCGGAAATGGCTCTTGGGATGGTGTATTATCTGATTCTCGGTGCAGTTATCGGCGCGATCGTAATGCTGATTGTAGCACTCATCTTCAAGGACTCGGTAAAACTGTTTCTTCTGCTCGGGGCCGGGGCCGGAGCGATTTTGGCCGTGCCTATTGCGATGATTTTAGGGATTTTTACCTTTTCCGGGCTTCTTGCGATCCTGCTTTTCATCTGCGTTTCGCCGATTCTTGGAATGATCGTATCATATGTATTCACGACGCTTTTAACGAGGATCACGGCAAAGCGTTCAAATCATCCGATGCTTTTGAACAAATGGTTCCAGCGTGCCCAGGTTCTCGCATCCGGTTTCCAGGCGGCAAGTCTTGGTGGGAATGATGCTCAGAATGCAATGGGTATCATCCTTGCCATTCTGATCTCGACAGGTCTTGCGGCATCCACCGACGACCTGCCTCTTTGGGTGATCCTTCTCGCAAGTTTGGCGATCGCCGCCGGCATTCTCTCCGGAGGATGGCGGGTGATCAAGAAAATGGGTTCGGGAATCACGAGGATCCTGCCGTATCAGGGTTTTTCCGCAGCAGTTTCCGGCGGAGCCGTGCTTTCGTTTATGACGTCGTTCGGTGTTCCCGTCTCGACGACCCATGTCGCGAGCGGGACGATCATGGGAACAGGGGTCACCCGCGGCGTCGGAGCAGTGAACTGGAGTACGGTTCGTCAGATGGTCACAGCCTGGGTTATCACGATCCCCTGCGCAGCAGTGGTCTCGTTTTTGGCATATATCATTCTCGCTTTCGTGTTCGGATTCTGAGAATCAATTCTTTTTTCCCGTGATTTGGAAAGCTTCGTCCAACGACGGGCTGAGAAAAAAAAGTTTGGAAAAATCAGTAGTTGGTTTTTCTGATCTCGAAGTATGCCTGCGGGTGTTTGCAGACTGGGCATTCATCCGGAGCTTTGTCCCCGATATGGATGTGGCCGCAGTTTGCACAGTGCCACTGCTGTTTTTCCGGGCGGGCGAATACTTTTCCTTCTTTGATATTTGCGAGAAGTTTTCTGTAGCGTTCTTCGTGTAATTTTTCGATTGCGGCAACCCCTTCGAAGGTTTTTGCAAGTTTCTCGAACCCTTCTTCCTTGGCGACAACGGCAAAGCCGGCATACATTTCCGTCCACTCTTCGTGTTCGCCGGCTGCTGCGTCAAGGAGATTTGTTATGGTGTCGGGAACTTCGCCGCCGTGGAGAATCTTGAACCAGAGTTTTGCGTGTTCTTTTTCATTGCCGGCGGTCTCGTCGAAGAGATCTGCGATCTGGTTGTATCCCTCTTTTCTGGCCTGGGAGGCATAATAGTTGTACTTGTTTCGTGCTTTGGACTCCCCTGCGAAGGCAAACTCGAGGTTTGCTTCGGTTTTGGTGCCTTTTACGTTACACATACTCTGTATTTAGGCAGAAAGAGTAAAAAGAGTTTCTGTCAGGGGAATTTTGAAAAAAAAGAGGGGAGGGAGTTTTGATGATCCGCCCACAGGATCACAAAACCTTATTTTCTCTCTGCTTCCAGAAGCTTTCGAATCGCCGTGACCTCGGCAAGAAGTGCCTGCATATCTGCCGGAGCAGAACGTCTGCCGAAATCAACGCCGGTCGCCGCAGGGCTTGGGGCATTGCCGCGAACGAAATCCATGATCATGGCACGCAGCGGCTCGGGATCGGCGATGCCTTCCAGCTGAATCTCGGCCGAGTTCTTCCCGGAGTTCCCGCCGGCTGTCTCGATTTTTAAATTCGAGATGCCGAAGATCCGCATCACGGGGCCCTGAACGATATCCACGTTCGTGATACGGTTGTAGGGGACAATGCCGGTCTTTCTAAACCAGACACCGCGTTTCCAGGTCATCTCCGTATCATTCAGATGATACACGACCGAGGCGTAATACAGACGCGACCAGATCAGAACGAAGATCACAATCGCAGCAAGAACGCCGAGAGAAATCTCTCCGATCAGAACAAAAAACGGTTCGCCTAACGCAACGAAATAGACCCAGCCGACACAGCAGGCCCAGATAAGAATAACCGCCATGACGCTCGCAAGTGCCAGATACGAAGTATACTTCGCCGCCGGCTTAAAATCTTCACCGAGTTTAACCATGAAAAACAGATGTACCGGCAGATACAATAAGGTTTGTGAGAGACACATACATAATCGTGAACCAGAAGCTGGAACCTGACCCGGATTTTACCGAAGAAGAGCGTGCCGAGTTCGAACGGCTGGAAAAGGACCATCCCTACAAAGAGATTCAGGAAGAAGTCATTCGCGTGCCGGCTCAAAATAAACCGGCGGCCGACACAAAACACGACCTCCTCTATCTTCTGATCTTCATAATCCTTATGGCGGTATTCCTCGTCATCATCTTCGTCACCCAATATTGAAGCTTCAATCAGGAAACACAACGCTTAAATTGCTATACGCTGAATTTGTATAAGAAAACTGGCGGGGTCGTGGCCTAGTCCGGAATGGCGACGGGCTCCAGCGGTCTTAGCGTATGATGAACTATCGGGTCTACTGATTTGATGATGACCCGCTGGAGCACTGATCTAATCACTGCTCTTGAACATGTTCGCTTGTCGGAGAGACCCGTCGATCGTGAGTTCAAATCTCACCGACCCCACGTTTTTCGAAACTCTTTTCCCGGCAATTGACCTAGAATTCCCTATGCGATTACCCTATCTGCTGCTCATCGGTCTTTTTGTATGCACCGCAGTCATCTCTGCCGGCTGTGTCAACACAGTGGACACATCAAAGGAAAATGCAGCATCCGAAGCAATTTCAATGATAAATATCAGCCTGAGTGAAAACGCAGACTGGATGACACAAGCCGCCGATGAGATCGCGGCCGGCAAAAACGATGCGGACTCCTCGAAACAAGTCCTTGCGGATCTCTATCAGAAATCGACACTTGCCCAGACGATCCTCTACGCGAACGAAAATATGATCGTCGTCTCCGTTTATCCGGATATCATACTCTCGTCCGTTGGAACAGATCAGAGCTCCTACGGAACAAACGAAGCATACTACAGCGGAAAAACGATCGCCCTTACCGAATATTTTCATCTCGACGACGGGACAAATGCCTCGGTCCTTTCGGCACCAGTCTACGACAACGGAACATGGAAAGGATACATCTCCATGTCGTTCGACAGTTCGAGACTCTTCGGCGATGTGGAAAAGTATCTTTTCGAAAACTACGGATATCACCTCTGCGTCCTGCAGACAAACGGCCTTCAGGTGTATGACTACGATCTGCGCGAGAGAGGCAAAAATATCCTGACCGATCCGTCGTATCCGGACGATGTAAAAACAGCAGCTATGGAAATATGCCGGGAAACCTCCGGGACAACGAAGTATACCTACAAAAAAACCGGATCGGATGAAATTGTTCAAAAGACCGTTGTTTGGGACACGCTTGAGTTCGGCGGGCAGACCTGGCGCGTTCTGATTCTTGCCGAGTAACCACTCCGCATATTTTTTAAGAGCGGATTGATCCCGGGAGAAGCGTATCACTCCAAGGGGTCATTGAACACACACTACATATATGTCGGGAAGGAACAAATAACTAGGACAATTTATGACGAGGGTAGTTATTTCTGTAGGAGGGTCGGTCCTAGTACCGTCACTTGACGCACACCGCCTGAAAGAATGGGCTGAAGCACTGATAAACCTCACCAATGCCGGCATCCAGATATTTGCCGTTGTCGGCGGCGGCGGGGAAGCCCGAAGATATATAGAAGCCTGCAGGGATATTGGGCTGGATGAAGCCTCATCCGACGAGATCGGGATCCAGGTCACCCGGATCAATGCCGCGCTTCTTATCGGCGCCCTCAAAGAATATGCATATCCGGTCGTTGCCGAATCCTATCGCGAGGCAAAGACCGCGGCCGTGTCCGGAAAGATCGTGGTGATGGGCGGCGTTACGCCAGGTCAGACCACCGACGCCGTAGCTGCCGTCCTTGCAGAAGAGGTCGGGGCCTCTATGATGATCAATATGACCGCGATCGACGGAATCTATACCGCCGACCCGAAAAAAGATGCAAAGGCAAAACGACATGACATCCTGAGCCCGCAGGGACTTATCGATCTGATCATGAAGGAGAAAATGTGCGCCGGATCGAATATGGTCATCGACCTCGTTGCTGCAAAGATCACCGAACGAAGCGGAATTCCTCTTGTAGTAATCGACGGACGAGACCCCGCACTCATTGAAAAAGCCCTCCTCAAAGGCGAATTTGCCGGAACGATCGTCGGGAATTCTGCCATCCGATTCCCGATCGTCTAAATGCTTCATATCCGCAAGTCGCGGAACACCATACACATCTCTTTTTAAGGAAGAACACTAATATTATTGGGCAACAGGGGGGTGGTAGGGTAGCCTGGTCCATCCTAGAGCGTTTGGGACGCTTTGACCCCAGTTCGAATCTGGGCCACCCCATTTTTTTTATGAACGCTATAACCGCAGAATCCATTCTCGAAGAGCTGGACCATCAGTATCCATGCAACCAGGACGAGATGAACTTCCTCAAATTCAGAAACCCTTTTGAACTGCTTATTATGACGATCCTCTCCGCACAGACCACCGATGTTACCATAAATGGTCTGCGCGACGAACTTTTTTCCGCATATCCAAATCCTGCAGCCTTGGCGCGAGCAGATCCTTTGGATGTTGAACGGATCATTCACTCAGCCGGATTTTACCACTCGAAAGCAAAAAACATCATCGGTACGGCAAAGATGCTCGAAGAAAACTTCGGCGGGGTCGTTCCAAGAACGATCGAGGAGCTCACGACCCTTCCCGGAGTTGGAAGAAAGACCGCAAACATCGTCACGAACCACGCCTTTCATGAAGCCTGCGGCATCGCTGTTGACACGCATGTTCGAAGGCTTTCAAAGAAGATCGGATTTACCCAAAACACCGACCCTGAAAAAATCGAAAAGGATCTGATGAAACTCTTTCCAGAAAAATGGTGGAGTAAGATCAACTACCTTCTTATCCGACACGGGAGGGCAGTATGTACGGCGAAAAAACCGGACTGTATGAAATGCATAATCAGGCATAACTGCCAATCATATATTAACAGTGGTGAAGAGTGACGGAAATAAGTGTACATGAACGGAGAATGATCCTCTTCGCAACCTCCATGGGGGCTTTCCTCAATCCTATGATCGCAACGATGGTGATCCTTGCCCTCCCGGCGATCGGACTTGAGTTTGGGGTTTCGGCGCGGGATCTTGGTTGGATGAGCACGGCATTTATCTTGGCAACTGCCATTCTTTTGGTACCGGCATCCCGTCTTGTCGACAGTATCGGATACAAAAAATCCTACATCATCGGCGGCATCGTTGTCGTAATCACCTGTTTCTTCTCGGTGTTTGCACCAGATTACACTACCCTGATCATTTTACGAATCATTGCCGGGATGGGATCCTCATTTATTATGATAACCGGTCTTGCGATCCTGACAAGGGTGTATCCGGCAAATAAACGCGGTATGGTGATTGGAATCAACACGGCAATGGTCTATGTCGGTGCATCCATGGGTCCGATCATCGGCGGATTTTTGACTGAATACACCGGATGGCGCAGCATATTCCTGCTGATGATCCCGCTTCTGCTGATATCTGCAGGCCTTATGATCATCTTTCTCAAACAGGAGTTTAAAAATCCAGGTAAATCCTTCGATTTCAAAGGCACGATCTTATACGGAGCAGCAATATTCTGCACGATGTACGGTCTTTCCACCATTACCGACACCGGATCCCTCTATCTCGCAATACTTGGAGCGTGCCTGATTGTCATCTTCATGTGGTACGAACGAAAAGTTCCAGAACCGGTTCTTCATGTGGATCTGTTCTTCAAAAACAAACGGTTCGCACGTTCATCCTACACGGCACTTTTGAACTACGGCTGCACGTATGGGGCGGTCTATATGGTGAGTCTGTATCTCCAGTCGGTCGGTGCGCTGAGTGCGCTCGAGGCAGGATTCATTATCTTCTTCCAGCCTCTCATTCAGGCGATAATGACCCCGATCGCAGGAAAACTCTCCGACCGGTTCGACC
Organism: Methanocorpusculum labreanum Z; assembly: GCF_000015765.1. Classification (NCBI taxonomy): domain Archaea; kingdom Methanobacteriati; phylum Methanobacteriota; class Methanomicrobia; order Methanomicrobiales; family Methanocorpusculaceae; genus Methanocorpusculum; species Methanocorpusculum labreanum. The sequence goes on from NC_008942.1 coordinate 1,006,527, forward strand.
CGAGATACCTCGTCACTTTCGGCATGGCGCTCTCGGCAATAGGCGTAACCCTGCTTGCCGGACTCGGGCTTACCGCCGCCGTATCCTACATCGCGATCACGCAGGTGTTTATCGGGCTTGGATCAGCTCTCTTCTCGGCGCCGAACACCAATGCGATCATGAGCTCGGTCCCGCAAAATGAATACAGTTCGGCATCGAGCATCGTCGCAGTGATGAGGCAGCTTGGCATGATCCTGTCGATGGCCGTTTGTATGGCAGCGATATCCGTCTTTGTCGGCGGTCTGGATATGCTTGGCCCCGACATGTATCCCGAGTTCGTCCAGGCCCTGCAGATCTCGATGCTGGTATGTGCAGGCCTTGCCGTGATCGGAATCCTGTTCTCATGGTTCCGTGGAAACGCACCAACGGGGGCAGACGCATGAAGGTAATGGTTGGCGGGACATTCGATCCGCTTCACATCGGTCACCAGCTTCTCCTCACCCGGGCATTCATGACCGCAGGACCGGGAGGACATGTGGTGATCGGATTATCCTCGGATTCGTTTGCTTCGAGAAAACTGCATCCGGTCAGAAGTTATGATGTGAGATTCGCAGAGCTGACCAAATGGATCGAGTCAAAACATTTCGAAGCAACTTACGAGATCGAAATCCTCTTCGACCAGTTCGGGAGTGCCCTGACCCAGGACTTCGATGCTCTGGTCGTGAGTCAGGAGACGTTCCCGGTTGGAAATCTTATCAACGCGAAAAGAAAGGAGATGGGTAAAAATATGGTGGACCTCTACCAGATCCAGTGCGTTATGGCTAAAGACGGAAAAGTGGTCTCTTCCACGAGAATCTATCGGGGAGAGATCAACAGATACGGCGAACCGGTCTCGGAAGAGCAGTTTGCAGGGACGGAACCATGCAAAAAAGAATGAAGGATCATCAGTTATCCGAAGAAGAGATAACGTATCTTCTGGAGAATGCGGCAAGCGGCGTTCTGGGAACGTCTGATGCGGACGGTAGTCCGTACTGCGTGCCCGTGCATTTCGTGTACCTCGACAAAAAAATCTACATTCACGGCCTGACCGCAGGCGAGAAGACCGAGAATATCCAGAGGGATCCACGGGTCTGTTTTACCGTGTACAGAATGGGAGAACTTCTCTACAGTGCCGAAGCTAAATCTCCCTGCAGTGTGAACACTGCATATCAAAGCGTGGTGGTGAAAGGTTCAGCCATTCTCGTAGACGATCTGCAGGCGAAACGGGAAATCCTTGATGCAGTCGTGAAAAAATACACGCCGCAACTTGCCTGTCTTTCGATGCAGGAAACTGCCGTCATGCAGACAGCAGTTATCGTGATTACGCCGGCGATCTGTACTGGTAAATATTATCTTTAATTGGATGAAATGACGGGGAGATCCCCGCCATTTCCTTTAAAGGATTTATTTTTCCCAATAGAGCGTAGTGACCGTCGCATTTATCTGATCGGTAATCCGTCCATCCTTTGTAATCGAAGAGAGATATTCCTTAACGGCATTACTTTCATCTTCCGTCAGTGGTTTTGCATATGTTGTTCGGCCCAGATAATAGGAACAGGCATCCTCGTATGACTGATCCATTTTCCAGATCTGATTCTCGTATGCAAGTTTCGGCAAATACCCCATCTGGAATAACATGTCCAGCTGGTAGATAAGCGTGTTTCCGCAACTTGCTTCATCTTCTTTTACTCCTGCAATTTTATGGACCTCCGACATGACCGGTTCAATCATTTTGGTCGGATTGGATACAGCACAGAAACGTTTGCTGGATGCATTCATTTTTTCAAATGTGGCTGCATCAGATATGGCCGGCGAGGTATGGGCAAAAACCAAATCAAAACGCTCTTTGAATCCTTCCTGTTCGAGATCCACGGCATTCCAATCCTTACACGTAAAAACCACATTCGTTTTTTGATGTTCCGTTAACTTCTCCTGTGCTTTCTGAATCATGTTCGGGGAAAAATCAACGCCTGTTACGGATTGTACACGCTGAGCCAATGCAAGAGAATACACACCGGCGCCGCACCCGATATCCAGTACGTCAGAGGTACTGTCAATCATGTGTTCCTGTTCCAACAACTGCAGGAATTTATTGTCCTGAAATGTGGGCATCTGATGGTAGGTAGGATCCTCTGCCTGTGAATCCCATAATTCAATTTCGGACGCTGGGTTCGTGTTATGTGCAATCCATTCTTTTCTGATTTCATTAAGATTCATGTAATGTTTCTCCTTTTTTTATGGTTAGATAGTGGTCATCTTGTTCTCTGTGCAGTCCATCAATGCCCACAGATAACATTTTTTTAAATAATACTCACAACAAATACACACTAATATACACACAAAGCATAACTTATATCCTCAATAATATAATAAAATATTCATTGTCATAACAGACATCAAATTTAATCAATTATTCAGGAAAATGGTCAGATCAAGATAAAATATATTTTCAATAGGAGAGAAAAAGGAAATTTTGGGGCGGATTGTCCTGATGAGTATAACCTTCAGTCAATCAGAAGAGACCGGAGATATATCCATCATTGTTTACGTCGATCGAACATGCTGCAGGTACAGCCGGCAGTCCCGGGAGCGTCATGATGTCTCCGGTCTCGACAACGATAAATCCGGCACCATTACAGAGCCTGACCGTTGCTGCGTTAATAACAAAGTTCTTCGGTCTGCCGAGTTTATTTGGATCATCGGAGAGCGAGTACTGGGTCTTTGCCATACAGATCGGCAGATTGCTTCTGCCAAGAGCATCGATATCTTTGATTGCAGCATCGGCGGCAGGAGAGTAAACGACCCCGTCAGCTCCGTATATCCGGGTCGCGAGAGCATTGATCTTCTCTTTTATCGGTGTATTCAGTTCGTAGAGACACTGGAACTTCTGCGGCTTCTCGCAGGAGGCAACGACTTTTTTCGCCAGTTCAACGCCACCTTCCCCACCTTTGGCAAAGACTTCCGAGATTGCAAACTCGGCTCCCTGCGCTGTGCAGAATTCTTTAAGCACGGCAAGTTCTTCGTCCGTATCGGTAGAGAACCGGTTGATCGCCACAACAACCGGAACCCCAAACGTCTGGAGGTTCTGTATGTGCGCCTCAAGATTGACCATTCCTGCTTTGAGCGCAGCAACGTTTGGAATCGTGGTGTCCTCTTTCTTTACACCGCCATTGTATTTCAGTGCCCGAACGGTGGCCACCAGAACAACAGTATTCGGCGTCAGGCCCGCATACCGGCATTTGATGTCGAAGAACTTTTCAGCACCAAGATCAGAACCGAAACCCGCCTCCGTGATGACATAATCTGCCATCTTCAGCGAAAGTTTTGTTGCACGAACCGAATTGCAGCCGTGTGCGATGTTGGCAAACGGTCCGCCGTGGATAAAACAGGGGGTGTTTTCCAGCGTCTGGACAAGATTCGGTTTGATGGCATCCTTGAGAAGGGCGGCCATAGCCCCGACGGCCTTCAGATCACGGGCATAGAGAGGAGTTCCTTTTCTGCTGTAGCCAAAAATGACATTCCCCAAACGCTCTTTAAGGTCGTCGATATCATTTGCAAGACAGAGAATCGCCATTACCTCGCTTGCGACCGTGATCATAAAGTGATCCTCACGCGGAACGCCGTTGGTCTGACCGCCAAGCCCGATGATGATGTTTCGAAGAGCACGATCGTTCATATCCAGACAGCGCTTGAAGATGATACGGCGGGTATCAATGTCGAGCGCATTCCCCTGCTGGATATGATTGTCGATCATAGCACACAAGAGGTTGTTTGCGCTGGTAATCGCATGGAAATCTCCGGTGAAGTGGAGATTGATGTCTTCCATCGGGACGACTTGCGAGTATCCCCCGCCGGCAGCTCCGCCTTTAACACCGAATACGGGACCTAGAGATGGTTCGCGAAGTGCAATGACTGCCTTTTTACCGATCTTGGGCATCGCCTGACCAAGACCGACTGTTGTCGTGGTCTTACCCTCGCCGGCAGGCGTCGGGTTGATGGCCGTCACCAGGATCAGTTTGCCGTTTGGTTTATCCGCCAGACGTTTTTCCAGTGAATCAGCAAGTTTTGCTTTGTACGATCCGTAGAGTTCGAGTTCATCCGGCGTAATGTCGAGAGATGCGGCAATCTCAGTGATTTTTTTCATTTTGCACTGCTGTGCAATTTCGATGTCAGATAACAAGTATTTCCACCCCATGTAGCCTTAGGAGATAGCAGAGGGGCTATCTCCAAATGTTGTTAACTACTCTTAAACTTATCTTATATATAAGCATCTAAGTTGCCACACTAAGATGAGATGAGATTTTTGCGCGCAGTAAATAATATGAGAAATAACGGTTACATAATGTGATTTCAAAAATGGATGAAATCACCGGAATGCTAGAGTAAGTTAAGTTATTTTACTGTACATGGTAGATATTAGGCAATCGATACTCAAACATATCAAATGCGGTAAAAACGAAAGTGAGGTATCCCAACCTCATTTCAAAAAGCCTCAGGCGAGATTTGAACTCGCGACCTGCTGATTACAAATCAGCCGCTATGCCGGGCTAGGCCACTGAGGCACAGAAAGTGCTCTTAATTATTGGAGATAGAAGTTATAATAGTTTACGAAAAGAGACGGAGGGGAAAATTATCCCCTGAATTTCTTAATCTCAGCCTCGACTTCCTCAGCTCCTTCCTGATAATAACTGGATTCTTTCGGATCGAGTTCGTGCAGTAATCGGAGAAACTCACCTGCATGGACTTTCTCTTCATTCGCAATGTCTTCAAGAACCTCAATCGCAAGTTTGTTGTCGATGGATTCGGCAAGCTGCTGATAAAGTTGGATTGCTTCGTATTCTGCCGAGATCATAAAACGGATTGCACGTACGAGTTCTTCATGCGTAAGTTTCCGGTTTTCTTTTAATCCGGCAAAGGGATTTCCAAAGTCTGGCATGAAAGTATGTAGCAATTCAAAACTGATAAAGATAAAGGTCTGAGATTTTTCCCTTTCCGTCCTGATGTATGCGGGATACGTTACCGTATCCTGATAAAACATGACGGAAAACAAAAACCATACTACAAACGCAAAAAGCTTACGCTCAATACAAAAAACACACTAAACATTTCAAAAGAATAAGGGGGGTGCAGCGTTGACAACTTCCCGAGAATTCGCATATCTCAGTACAATAGCCGACGTAAGAGAGCTTAACTGCCGGGTTCGGAATGGGTCCGGGTGGAACCTCTCTGCTATGGCCGCATGATCCCCCAAGCCAAGTTCCCGATTTGAACGGGAGTAGAGTTGCTCTGCAGGCAACCGCGTGGCCGCTCCGCCAACTTGGCACAGTAATCTGGCATAATATATAAGCAGTTACTGTTTATAAAGGATATACTTTTAGGTTTTGCATTCGGATAACGTCTGGGCACAGCGGATACTGCAATATATGCCGGTAGTAGACAGGCTCTCTAAAAGAACAAAGGCACATTGTTTCATGATGCCGACGTCCATCTACCACTGCATTCCATTGAAGTAACCAATCATCCATTGTGTAATCATCGAGGCATACCAGTTCATTAAGAATCTGGATTTGAGCGTTAGTACTTGCGGACTAAACACGTCGTTACCTTCGTGCGTACATCCCAAGCCTATTAACCCGGTCTTTTACCGGTGCTCTATAACGAAATCTCTTTTCAAGCGAAGTTTCAAACTTAGATGCTTTCAGTTTTTATCTCGTGCCACGTAGCTGCTCGGCACTGCCTTATCAGACAACCGATACACCAGAGGTGACGAATGAAAGTTCCTCTCGTACTATTTCATTCTTGCTCTCAGATTTCGAACACTCCCATCAGATAGTAACCGACCTGTCTCACGACGGTCTGAACCCAGCTCACGATCCCCTTTAATAGGCGAACAACCTCACCCTTGGCTGCTGCTGCACAGCCAGGATGGAAAGAACCGACATCGAGGTAGCAAGCCGCCGGGTCGATATGTGCTCTTGCCGGCGACGACTCTGTTATCCCCAGGGTAGCTTTTCTGTAGTCAATAGCCCTCACCAAAAAGGCGTATTGGTTCGTTAGACCCGTGTTTCCACTCGTGATTTCTTGCTATGCGAAATCACGTCAAGCCAACTTATGCTCTTGACACTCTCCTGTGAGTTGCTGACTCACATGAGTTGACCATAGGGCACCCTTGATATTTTTTCGAGGGTGTGGCGCCCCACCCAAACTGCCTACCTACCGATGTCCTCATCATGAAAGATGAGTGAGAATTACAGCAGAACAAGGATAGTGTCTCAACTGTGGCTCCACTCATACCGGAATATGAGCATTAACACCTACTATCTACGCTGCGCATGTAATACCGTAAGTCAACGACAGGCTGCAGTAAAGCTCCATGGGGTCTTCACTTCCCGATGGGAGTCCCTTGCCTCTGCACAAGGATAAAAGGTTCAACGGATTTGCGGTAGGGACAGTAGAGCCCTTATTAATCCATTCATGCAAGTCGCCAATTAAGCGACAAGGTACTACGCTACCTTAAGAGGGTCATAGTTACCCCCGCCGTTTACGGGTCCTTCGTCCGATTGTAATCAGTGTTCAGATACCCGCACTGGGCAGGATTCACAGACTATACTAGTCCTTACGGAGTTGCAGTCTGCTATGTTGTTGTTAGACAGTTAGAGCTCCCTGGTCACTGCGACCTGCCTAATCACTAGGCAGGCACTCCTTGTTCCGAAGGTACGGAGCCATTTTGCCGAGTTCCCTTACCACAAATAATTCCGACACGCCTGAGTCTTTTCAACTAGGGGCACCTGTGTCGGTTCTCGGTACGGACATTGCGTTACCTTTTCACGGGCACCAGGTGTTTACACACTTACGCCATCACGCTTTCACTCAATTCTCACCATTACGGTACTCCAAGAGTTTATACGATTGGACGGGACGACGGTCCCGCTATGCATAACCCGATGCGTCAGTATATTAACGCACGGTACAGGAATATTAACCTGTTTCCCTTTTGCTGCATGCAACTTATGATGCAGCTTAGGACCGACTAACCCTCGGCTGACGAACATTGCCGAGGAAACCTAGCCCCTTCGGCGGAATGGATTCTCACCATTCTTTGCTTCTACTACTGCCAAAATTCTCATTCCTATACGGTCCACAGGAACTTACACCCCTGCTTCAGCCCATACAGGACGCCTCTCTACTCGATCACGTTCAAAAACGTGCGCCATGGTATCTGCAGTAGGCTTGAGCCCCGTCCATTTTCTGCGCCCTAAATCTTGACTGGTAAGCTGTTACGCACTTTTTAAAGGATAGCTGCTTCTGAGCTCACCTTCCAGTTGTCTTTGACCTAGGACTTCATTCAGTGTTGACACTTAGCCTACATTGGGGGGCATTAACCATGGTCTGGGTTGTCTCCCTTACGGACTACAAGCTTACCCCGTAGCCCGGACTGCCCGACGTCTACAAAGATAGGGAGTTTGGAGTTTTACAGGAAAGCGAGGAATTTCTTCCCCGGGATTTCCAATAGGTGCTCTACCTCACTATCATTCTCGGTCGAGGTCATGCTTAGACATGTTTCGAGAGGAACCAGCTGACACCCGGTTCGATGAATCTTTCACTCCTATACCCAAGTCACGCGAATGATTTGCATATCAATACCGCATGCGGTCCTCCACGCACCTTTCGGCACGCTTCAACCTGCTCAGGCATAGATCACCAGGTTTCAGGTCGTATCCCGTTGACTCCACGCACTATTAGTACGCCGCGCCAGGTAAACTACGCGCTTGTCGCTTTCGCTGCGGCTGCCCTTCCGGTTAACCTCGCCAGCGGAATACACTCTTTGGCCCGTTCTTCAAAACGTAAGTTACGACGTCGGCAACCAATCTCATACTACCGCCTCGCGACGGGTTCTTTCGATCGGAAGATCCTTGCACGCCGTAACACACGATCACCGGTTAGTTTCAGGCACTTTTCATTTCCTTTTCAGGGATACTTTTCAGTTTTCGCTCACGCTACTATTTCGCTATCGGTTTTGAGGAGTATTTAGTCTTGGAGGTTAGGTGACCCCCATATTCACGTGGGAATTCCAACCCGCGCTACTCAGGACACTTCTAAGCTGTGTTTACCACCACGTACGGGACTGTCACCCTCTAAGGTAAGCCATTCCAAGCTACTTTCATTAGATAAACACATACTACAACGAAGGCCATACACTACATGTCCCTTGCGGGATTCAGTTTAGACTATTACGGGTTCGATCGCCTCTACTAACGTAATCTCAATTGATTTCTCTTCCTCCCCCTACTGAGATGTTTCACTTCGGGGGGTTCCCCATCCTTACGGATTCACGATAAATCGTGGGGAGGTCCTATTAGGGGATCCCCGGATCACAGACTCCTTGCGTCTTCCCGGGGCATTTCGCTGCTTGGCACGCCCTTCATCAGCTCTCAAACCGAACCATTCACTAACCGGCATAAGAACCAGGTTCTTTGTTCTTCGATGTTCCAAAGCTAGGAACATCGAAGGGTATGTCGATGATTGTTTTTGATGATTGTTTGTTACAACAATGTATTATTTGTGGTAAATGGAATATGCAGCATCATGCTTATGTGCTGTTGCCAGGGTCCCTTTGTCTCTCTTAAAGTGTGTCGATACCGACAAATATACTTTCAGTAAAGAAAGGTTCCGCTGATACCCATTTAACGTCCAAATGCAAAACCTATACACAGCCTCAAAGAGTCAATGACTCTCGGCCCTTCCCCGGTAACTCGCGTTTCCGGGTGCATTGGTAACCGCAACCGGTGACAGAAATTCTGTCACAGCCGGTTACGGAGTGGACGCGTGGGGATTTGAACCCCAGGCCTCGGCGTTGCAAACGCCGCGCTCTTCCAGCTGAGCTACGCGCCCCTCACACATTATATTCAGTCGTTTGTTAGATACTGTTTAACAAACCATACAGCGTGAGTATGATATTGATGTGTTGGAATTGTGGCGATTGTACGGTTCATTGAAATGACCATGCTAATTCTGTCATACAGGTTGTGTTTGGATCATTCTTTAGGAGGTGATCCAGCCGCAGATTCCCCTACGGCTACCTTGTTACGACTTAACCCTCCTCACGGAACCTAGATTCGACCCCGGCAAAGACCAGGGACTCATCCAAACCCCACTAGGATGGTTTGACGGGCGGTGTGTGCAAGGAGCAGGGACGTATTCACCGCGCTATAGTGAAACGCGATTACTACAGATTCCAGATTCATGCGGGTGAGTTGCAACCCGCAATCCTAACTAAGGGCGGGGTTCGGAGATTGACTGCACCTTTCGGTGTTGTTACCCATTGTCCCGTCCATTGTAGCCCGCGTGTAGCCCGGATAATTCGGGGCATGCTGACCTACCGTTGCCCATTCCTTCCTCCCCTTTAGCAGAGGCGGTCCCGACAATGTCCCCAGCCATCCGGAGATGCTGCTGGCAATTGTCGGCGTGGGTCTCGCTCGTTGCCTGACTTAACAGGATGCTTCACAGTACGAACTGACGACGGCCATGCACCTCCTCTCAGCTAGTCATGTAAAACCTTCAGATTGACAATCATTCAGCTGTCTTATCCGGTGAGATGTCCGGCGTTGAATCCAATTAAACCGCAGGCTCCACCTGTTGTGGTGCTCCCCCGCCAATTCCTTTAAGTTTCAGCCTTGCGACCGTACTTCCCAGGTGGTGCGTTTCACGATTTCTCTTCGGCGCATCAGTAACACGTGGTTACCGACACACCTAACGCACATTGTTTACGGCTGGGACTACCGGGGTATCTAATCCCGTTTGCTCCCCCAGCTTTCGTCCCTCACTGTCGAAGCTGTTCTGGTAAACTGCCTTCGCCATAGGTCGTCCCTCGAGGATTACAAGATTTCACTCCTACCCCCGAAGTACGGTTTACCTCTCCCAGTTCCAAGACTGCCGGTATCTCTTAGACGCCTTCACGTTGAGCGCGAAGATTTCCCAAGAGACCTAACAGTCAAGCTACGGACGCTTTAAACCCAGTAATAGTGGCCATCACTCGAGCAGCCGGTATTACCGCGGCGGCTGGCACCGGTCTTGCCCTGCCCTTTCTTCACATATGATTTAGATATATGAACAGCCTGCATCGACAGGCACTCAGGGTTTCCTTATCACGATTGCTCGCATTGTAAAGTTTGCGCGCCTGCTGCGCCCCGTAGGGCCTGGATTCATGTCTCAGAATCCATCTCCGGGATCTTGCTCCCACAACCCGTACCGATAAAAGGCTTGGTGGGCCGTTACCCCGCCAACAACCTAATCGGACGCAGTCCCATCCTAAGGCGACGGATCTTTCGAGGATATACCATTCCAGGACATATCCACTATGGAGCATTAGCCCCAGTTTCCCGGGAGTATTCTCCACCTTAGGGCAGGTTAACCACGTGTTACTGAGCAGTATGCCGAGGTCTTACACCTCTCGACTCGCATGGCTTAGTCAAACCCTGATAGCAATGGCCTCTGGCAGGATCAACCAGAATTACTATTTTTTACTTTTCTTTCTTATAGGCACACAGTTGTTGTTTCTACGACATAATCACAAAAACACAACCGTATGAAAGGAATCAGCGGTCATTTCAATGAATGTCCGCATCGCCACAATTCCAACGTCAGGACCAACAATCACTCCGGCATCAACCGGATGATTCGCGTTTTGTCCTCCACTTAAACAGCTCTACCATATTCGCATCAGATGCTTATATAGTCTTCGAACCGAACGCCCGGAACACAGGCAAACAACGTGCCTGCGTCCCAAGGCCCAGTTCGCGAGCCTTGCGAGGTAACATAGTTACCCCCAATCACTTATAAACCCACCGAAACAGTGAGGCGGCGTCCGGGAAAAATTCCCGGATTGTGTCGCTCAGAGATCAGTTGACTTGTGAGGTAATAATGTTAGGCAATGGGGCATATAAACCAACCGGAATGATGTCAGAATCACAAAAATGACAGCACAATAGAGACAAGCATTGCCACAAATCCGATCAGACAAAGGATAAGCAGAACATCCAACAGAATTATCCAGAAATTACGCTCTTTTTTAACTCTTCTCTGTATAGCCATCCTGAATCACCACCCAAAGATCACCGAAAAACTCATCCTGCTCAAGATCGACCCTGCCGCTCTGAACAAGAAAAAGACAGGGGAGATACACAAAATACACCGGCCAGTGGAGAGTTAACGCCAGTTCATGCAGGGAAACCCCCGGGTCACGCGCATCCGGATGCGTCTCAACGAGAGCATAAATCCGCCCGGCCATACGTTCGTAATCCTCATCATGCGCAATTCCCACAACCTCGTCGGCATCCGGTTCCTCGAATAATTCATCCTCTGAATCGATACACCGCCGCCTTCTCTGCCGTCTTCGCTCCGCCTTCTCCGCAAGTTTGAGCTGTTTGATCAGTTCGTAAAGGGTGACCGGACGCTTCCGCGCATCCTTCCGCTTGAGTCTGCGGTCGATCTCGCGCTCAAGAAGTTCGATCGGGCCGAGCGCACGTTCCGTGATCACATCATCTTCCGAGAAAGGATCCAACCCTTCCTCGGAAATATCTTCATCACACCCCCCGTCATCCTCCAGACCGTCAAGCAGCTCGGACTTCATCCGAAGCAGAACCGACGCATAGAATATCGTCCGACCCGAGATCATCAGATCAAGTTCGCGCCTGCGTTCAAGTTCAGTCAAAAACCGTTCTGTCACCGCGACGATATCGATATTCCACGGATCGATCTCGCCGCGTTTTGCGAGCTGATACAGAATTTCGACCGGCTCTTCGAGTTTTCCGTCAGGAATTTCTTCAGCCATTCACCTTCACACCAGTCACAAGCGTACTCTTATCGCTCATACGCAGAGTCACGCCCACCATCCGGTCCGCCGCTTCGATCATCGGTTTTCTGTGCGAAACGATCACGAACTGACTTTTCGTACAGATATCGCGGACCATCTGGGACAAACGCTCCACATTCACCCCGTCCAGATTGGAATCCACCTCATCCAGCGCATAAAAGGGCGCCGGCATGTACTGCTGGATCGCAAAAATAAACGAAAGGGTCGTAAGAGACTTCTCCCCCCCAGACATCATATTCAGCCGGGTTACTTCCTTTCCACGCGGCGAGACCTCAAACGTCATGCCCCCTTGGAAAGGATCCTCAATATCATCCAGAACCAGATGACCGGCACCTTCGTTCAGACGGGAGTAGATATCCTGGAAATGCAGGTTGATTGCCGAGTAGGCATTCATGAACGCATCAAACTTCATCTGCTTGAAACTATCGATCTTATCGAGAAGTGCCTGACGTTCGCGGGAAAGCGTCTCCTTCTTTTCGGTCCGCTCAATGGAACGTTTCTGGACCTCATCATACTGCTCGATGGCACGCATATTCACGTTGCCAAGTTTTCTGACGGCACGCTCGGTTGTTGCGACGCGATCGAGGATCTCGTCCATGCAGAGATCGCAGACGATTTCCTCACTGATCGAACCCTTGATCTCGGACATCTCCAACGCAAGAGAGGCGGATTTTTCATCAAATGCGGAGATCTGCACATTGCATCTCTCCTCGTCACCCTGCAAAGTCACGATCCGCAGCTGCGCTTCATCCGCCGCATGCTGAGCTTTGTTCCGTTCCTCGGTCAGCTGTTCGATCTCACCGGTGAAAGCCTTCATCTCATCCTCGAACGCAGTGATCGCGGATTTTGCCGTATCGATCGCGGCATAACAATCAGCAATCTCCTGATCGATCGAGACATTTTTTCCCTCCAGAGTGGTACGCTCCCGGGTTATCTGCTCAACATTTTGTTTGAAATGCTGACGTTCGAGATTCAGACCGGAAAGGTCGTTCACTTTGTTCTCATACCGGCGGGACGTATCATTGTAACTCGACTGGGCTTTCTGCAGTTTATCGGTGAGCAGATTGAACTCATCCTCATTCAGGACAGAGCGCAGTTCGCTCACCCGCTGATTCAGGACCTCGAGTTCATCGGACAGAGCGTCCACACGCGTCTCGAGTTCGGCCACCTGATTTGCCGTCTCTTTTTTATCGCGATCCGTTTCTTCCAGAAGACGTGATGCCCGAATCTCATCGTCCGCGATCTTATCGAGGATCCGATTACAGTCACTGATTTTTAATTCGAATTTAACGATCGCCGAATCAGACTCGTTTCGTTCGGCGCGAAGACCTTCGGCAACCGATCGGTGGCGTGCTTCAGCTGCCACAAGATCGGATTCATCATTACGCAGATCGGCAAGTTTTGCAGAAATATCCGCAGACTCGCGGCCGACGGCAACACCGAACCCGCGAAGATCTTTCCGGATCGAACCGCCGGTCATGGCCCCGCCTCTTTCGAGAAGTTCGCCTTCCAACGTCACCATCCGGTATCTTCCCATGAGCCGCCGGCCGGCATCCAGCGTCTCGACGACCACCGTCTGACCAAAAACTAAATTGAAAGCATCCCGGTATTCCGGATCGAAGTCGATCAAATTGATCGCATAATCCACAACCCCGTTGCCGGCGAGCGGGGGAAGAGGAGGTTGAGGCTTCATCTTGTTCAGCGGAAGAAGCGTCAGGCGACCAAGCCGTTCATCTTTCAGATAGCGGATAACATTTGCCGCAGTCTGATCGGAGTCGACAACAACGTTGTTGAGCCGCCCGCCCGCCGCTATGTTTAACGCTACGGCATATGCGGAGTCGATCACTTTTCCAAGACTCGAAACGGTCCCAAATACGCCGTCCATACCAAGAATAGCCGAAATGGTCCGGTCCGAAGCGCCGGATGCCTGCTGCTGGGCTTCGATCTGCATCTGCTTTTTCGTCAGCCTGGCGATTTCTTCTCTGAGAGGTTCCAGAGCTTTACGTGCGCCAAGCATCGCCCGCTCGGTCTCGCCGATCTGTTTATCGAGGATCCCTTTGTTTTTCCTGGCATCCAAAAGATCGTGTTCGAGCGAGTCGATCTCGGCCTGCTTCTCGGAACGTTCTTCCGCGAGAGAACCCTGCTCCCTCTGAAGCTTTTCCAGTTCCTGTGCCCGAACACGGCTCCGTTCGATAATCCCATCCCTTTGAACGACGATCGAACCGCGTACCTCCTTTTTCTCCTCGACCTGCCGCATAAGATCGACCAGTTCGGCCTGAGCCCCTTTTGAATCCCGGCTGCATTTACTGACAAGCTCGTGGGCTTTCTCGAGAGTTTTTTTCTGGGCCTCGAGTTCCATCGCCAGATTCGCTTTGTCGATCTGCAGCGTCTGTGATTCCCGGATCTTATCGTTGAGCGTGTTCTGGTTTTTCTGGAGATCGAGATACAGGCGGTTCATCTCGGCAAGGTTGCTCTCTTTCTCTTTTTTCCTGCGGATGATGGTCTCCTCGGCAACACGGATGTTTCCTTTTTCTGCCTCAATGCCCCCAATGATCCGCATATAGGCGGGACCCTGTTTGTGACTGATCTCCTTATCGATCTCGCGAACTTCCTCGAGACGGGAATTTTTCTCGTTTTCCTGAAGAGAGATGTCGTTACGGATACCTGCACGTTTCTCTTCCTGCTCGGACCTCGAATGGGCGATCAACCCGAGTTCGCGCTCAAGATCCTGAAGCCTGACGATCTGTTTTGCGGCTTTGAGATAATCGAGTTCCGCCTGAAGCTTCTGATATTTTACCGCATCTTCTCTGGCATCAGCGAGTTCCTCCAGTTGTTTGGCGTATGAAGCAAGAAGGATCTCTTCGCGGTCGATACTGGCGCGAACCTGCTCGAGTTCCACGAGAGCCTGTTCTTTTTTATCATCGAACTCCGCAACCCCCGCGATCTCATCGATGATCCGTCTGCGTTCCAGATCGCTCATATCCATGATGCGGGAGATATCTCCCTGCATCACGACATTGTATCCGTGCGGCTTGATCCCGCGTTTTGCAAGATACTCCAGGATTTCGGTTTGGGAACAGGTCTTTTCATTGAGATAATAATAACTGTAATATCCGTTTGCGGTCCGTTTGATCCTCCGGCGGATTTTTGTCTCGTCCGAAAAGGTGAGGGTGACCTCGGCGGTATTTTTTCCAGACATGGTATTGATGAAATCCGTGAGTTTTTCGGCGCGAAGGGTGCGTGAGGTGGATAAAGATAGAACGAAAAGGATAGAGTCGATGATGTTGCTTTTTCCCGAACCGTTCGGCCCGGATATTACAGTAAATCCTTCATAAAAGGGAATTTTTGTCTTTCTGGAAAAAGACTTGAAGTTGTCGATGTCAACCTGGACAATGTGCACGAATGAACTCCGTTAACGCTTGATTTCCACCGTGTCGTCATCCTCAGCTTCGATAACCGCCGAAGAGTCGGCACGAATAGACATCGAGTGTGAGGCACGGGACGGATTGAAGCCGGTACCTGCGATGATAACGTTGTGATCGGTCGTTTTTCTCCGTTTCTGGATCGTTCCGTCCTGCTGCATTACATATTCAAACTCGCCGGGTTTCAGATTCTCGACCGGTACATCGGGAGTGACGGGGGCAGAGGCGCGAACCGGCTCCGCTGCCGGTGCGGGAGCCGGACGACTCATGCGGGGAGCCGGGGCTTCGACTGGAGATCGTCTGGGGGCTGGAGTACTCTTTGAAGCCGGAACCTCAGAGCGAGCGGAAACAGGTTCTGCAACCGGCTCGGCGACGACTTCCCCTCTCCGGACACCGAAGCGGGATGCTTCCGGATGACTTTTGACCGGGGTTCCGCCGAGTTTTTCCACCTGGACGCTGAGTTTGCGGGTCACGGACTTCAGATCGAGAAGTTCCTCGGTAAGTCCTTTGACCATTATCTCGAGTTCACGGATTTTGCGTTCAAGTTCCTCAGTATTTTCCGATTTTTCGGCAGTCGCCTGTACGGTTTCCTGCTTGCCGGCGAGCCCGCGTTCCTGTTCGGCAAGTTCGTGCTCTAAGAATTTCATTCTGGTATCCATGATTGCATCTATCCTGTAAAAATAATTAATAGGTTTTTCAGTGCCCATTGTATAATACACTTGTGGAACGGCCGGACAGATACCACAAATGCGAGGCAGAATCAAAAGATTATAACAGTAATCGGGAGATTCGGGACATGCAAAGATGCTTGGGAAAAAGAAAAAAATGGTTGATTCAGGTATAGATGATCAGACCATCCGGTAGGTCTCGAGATTCTGGGGGGCCACGGTTTGGATATGGAATTTCTTATAGATGGAACTGGCAAAGTCGATTGTCTTGGACTCTTCGCCATGGATCGTAAAGACACGCTCGGGTTTCGGCTGAACGTACTGGACGTAATTCATCAGCTGTTTTCGGTCGGCGTGACCTGAAAATCCTTCCACGGTCTGGATCTCCATATTGATAACGATCGTGCCGCGTTTGCCGATCGGCACTTCACGCCAGCCTTTCTGGATACGGCGTCCGTAGGTTCCTTCAGCCTGATATCCAACAAAGACGATCATATTCTTCGGAGACTCGGCAAGGTTGCTTAAATATTCGATCACCGGACCGCCGTTCATCATACCGCTCGTGGAGATGATGACACAGGGATCTTCCGAGAAGATGACCTGCTGACGTTTGTCGTAGGAATCGACCTGTTCGAAACAGTCGGCAAGGAACGGATTATAGTTGTCACGGAAGATAAGATTGCGAAGGTCGGTGTTGAGATACTCTGGGTAAGCCGTGTGCATCGCGGTTGCTTCCTTGATCATTCCGTCAAGATAGACCTTGCATTTTGGGATCCGGTTGTTTCTCATACCCTCTTCGATGGCGAGCATCAGTTCCTGGGATCGTCCGACGGCAAATGCCGGGATCAGAACTTTTCCGCCGCGGCCGAGCGTTTCGTTGATGACCTCATACAGCCGCTCTTCCGCCTCGACTCTTGAAGGAGAAAAGTCATCCGAACCTCCGTAGGTACTCTCGATAACGAGAGACTCCAGCCGCGGGAACTGGGAGACTGCCGGGTTAAAGAGGCGGCTCTTCCCGTAGAACAGATCGCCGGTAAAGGCAACGTTGTACACGCCGTTTCCTACATTGAAGTGGGCGATGGCGGAGCCGAGAATATGGCCGGCGTTGTGCAGGGTGAGTTTCATGTCGGGGGCGATGTCGGTTACGTCGCCGTAGCCGAGGGCTATGGTATGCTTCACGAATTCACGGATCTCGTTCGAAGAGTACGGCGGAGCACGGTCCTCTTTGTTGTTCACATCCAGATAATCCAGCTGAAGCATCGTCGCAAGATCGCGGGTGGCGGGGGTTGTATAGACAGGCCCGTCGTATCCGTATCTGTATAACAGCGGGATAAATGCAGAGTGATCAAGATGAGCATGGGTCAAAACGACGGCGTCAAGATTCGTGAACGGATAGATTTCAGGGACGTTCAGATACGGCGAAGAGGCAGCGCCGGTTGCTCCGGGGGATTCCCCGCAGTCGATCAGGACTTTGCTTTCCGGCGTGCTCAAAAGAAACGCCGCACGACCGACCTGACGGCAGCACCCGAGCGTGGTCAGACGAAGCCACTGATCGTGATCGCGGCCGGTATAGATGGAATCCCGGTGGATCCGCTTCCCGCATTTACGGAGAAACTCCTTTCTCTCGTCACGGGATTCACGAAGATACTGACGAACCTGTTTGATCGTCACGGAGGGAATCGGCGGGGTTCTCGCAGCCTTCGGCGTCCATCCTGTCTTCATGGTGATGTCGCGAAGCGTAGAGCCGTTCTTCCCGATAACGACGCCCGGCTTTTCAGCCTCGATCAGGACCTCTCCCGTATCAGTATCGAAGAAAATATCCGTGATCCCTGCTGATTCAGGCACAACTGCCTTGATCATATCATAGGCCTCTTCGGTATCTCCAAGAATATTGGGGCGGACAACGATACGTTTGCGTAAATCGCGGGCAAGCGTTTTGATCAGGTCATGATCCTCGGCAAACCTTTTCGGATCATCAGTATAGATGACCATCTCCGGGCCTTCAAATTCAACATCCGTTACGGTAACTCCACGAGGAACTTTTTTATTAATAGTTACTTTGAGTTCTTTGAGTCTGTCTTCAACCTGCATAAAATTCGTTTCCAAAAAAAGTGAGATTATTTTGCCGGGGGCAGATACCCGGCTATTTTATCCTCAGGAAGATATTCGAACTTCTCCTGGGTTATTATCACCACATTGTATCCCTCTCCGGAAGCCGAGTCACGAAGCATTGCTGCGCGAAGTGCACGTACGGCTAGTTCGATTGCTTCCTCCTCGGTCATATTGGGTTTGAACCGATCCTCTAAGACACCGTAGGCTGTCAGCGATCCAGATCCCGTCGAGACAAAGTTCTCTTCAAGCGTTGCTCCGCCGGCCGCATCTACGGAGTATACGGAAGGACCGCTGGTATCGACACCACCGACAAGAAGCTGAACGTAGTATGGTGAAAAGCGATTCTGGTTCAGATAATTGGAAAGGATCGTTGCTGCCGCCCCGACACTGATCTTCTGACCTCTGCGGATCTCGTAGAGGTTGCATTCGACATTGATGATTCTGACAAGCTGCTGGGCATCCCCAACCCCACCGGCGATTGTCATACCGATCTTATCAGTGATGGCATGTACTTTCTTTGCTTTCTTGCTGGCGATCAAGTTACCCATCGTTGCCCGCCTCTCGGTAGCAAGGATGACGCCGCCATCGAATACAATACCCACTGTGGTGGTTCCCGTTTTAACGTCCTGGTGTTCTTGTGACATGAGAAACCTCAAATTAAGGTACGCTGCAAATTCATAAAACACTGTTTTCATTGAAACAGCTAAAAGCGCTAATAGTTAAGTGTACGCTAAATGTGATAAACTTGCCGACTGAGATTAAAAAATTACAGAGTCCAGGACTGCATGTCAAAAGCGGCATGCTCATAGTCCCAGGGTATTTTATGACTCATATGAACGCACCAGAACTCTTTTGGAGCCAGATTTTCGGCAAGTCTTTCGGCATCCTCAATGTTCATGTGTTTGGAGATGTTGACTCCCGGCGGGAATATGCCGTCGAGCAGTAAAAGATCAGCGCCTTTCATCTGCTCAAGCGAAGCTTCGGAAAGTTCGGCACGTGTATCGCAGGAGTAGACGAACGTTTTGCCGTCGGCAGTGATCCGAACACCGTAGGTCGGAGTGTCGTGAACGACGGGAAAGAGTGTTACTTCCATCCCGCAGATATCGATTGGTTCAAACGGTTTGACCGAGTGTTCTTCGTGACGGATGAAACAAAATATCCCCCCGCAGTACGCCAGCACCTCGGGTGCCCCGTAAACCGAGATCGGTTCCCG
The DNA here is from genome assembly GCF_000015765.1 of Methanocorpusculum labreanum Z. Classification (NCBI taxonomy): domain Archaea; kingdom Methanobacteriati; phylum Methanobacteriota; class Methanomicrobia; order Methanomicrobiales; family Methanocorpusculaceae; genus Methanocorpusculum; species Methanocorpusculum labreanum. Next base: position 1,025,832 of record NC_008942.1, read on the forward strand.
CTGGACCCGGTAAAAGTCGCCGAACCCCATGAAATGATCATAATGTCCATGGGTCCAGATGACGGCGTCGATTCGCGGGGAGTCGGCGGCCAGCAGTTGAGCACGCATATCCGGTCCTGTGTCAATTAAGAGATGGCGGCCTTTGTGCTCAACTAACAGCGAAGTTCGAAGCCGTTGTTTTCCCATTTCCTTTGCTTCACGGCAGATTGGACACTCACATCCGATTTTCGGCGTGCCGACAACGTCTCCGGTTCCAAGCGCCGTCACCTTCATCAGGTGCACCCGCTGCGAACCAGATTTCTCCGGTTGACCAGTTCCATTCCTGCATTCACGTCGGCTTCGTTGATCTCCTTTCTTCCGGAAAGAAGAGCCGAGACGATCGCTTCTGTAAGCATCATACGCAGATCGGCTCCCGAAAAACCCTCAGTCCGTGCCGCAAGCGTCGTGAAGTCGATCGTGCAGGGAATGTCGGAGGCAACATGATTCAGGATCGCTTCCCGCATGCCTGCATCGGGAAGGGTGAAGGTGACGACCTCATCGAACCGGCGCCAGGCGGCCTCATCGAGCATGCCGGCATGGTTTGTAGCACCGATCAGCAGAACCTTGTCTTTGATCAGATTGATGTGGTCGATACATTTGAGAAGGGTATTAACCCCGCGTTTCATCGTGCCGTTGTCATCGGAGATACGGGTCTTGGCAATGTAATCGAATTCATCGATGAAAAGAATACACGGTGCGATCTTCTTTGCAAGATCGAATATCCGGTCAATGTTCTTCGACGTCTCGCCGAGATACTGGGAAGTGATCATCGAAAGACGGACCTCGAGAACCGGCATGTGGACCGAACGCGATAACGCGAGGGCAAACGAGGTTTTACCGGTTCCTGGCGGACCTACCAGAAGGATCCTTCCGAGTTCATAGATACGGTGGCTTCTCAGGAAATCCTGATTTTCAAGAGAGATCTGAACTTTTCTGACAATGCCGAGCTGATCGGGGGTACAGACGAGATCTGAGAGAGAGAACTCGATCTCTTCCGGGGCATACGGGACCACAAGATCGGCCGCTTCTTTGAACGACTCCGATTTATCCGTTATCGCGGCCAGTTTTCCGGTCAGATATGCGGTCGTATCTTCAAAGAGCGGGATGTTTTCCCGGGCTTTTTTGTAGTTGACCTCGGTTTCTCCTGCAGTCTCCAGAGCAAGAGTAAGTGCAGGATTCTGCATAAGTTTTGCAGGACCTACATGCCGGAAGTACCATTTCAGCGCCGGAGAAAAGGCAGTGACTGAAAACTGCCCGAGATCGTTGCATAAGAGATAGGAGTTTTTCTCGTCCTGAATTATGCGGCGGGCGGGTAGATTCGGGAGATAGGATTTTAACACGCCCTCCTTTATCATAACCGGCCGGGCGATGACTCCGGGAGATTCGGTACAGAACATCTGCCTGATGGCTACGGGGAGGTCATTGACCTCTAACGCAGGATTAGTGTTCACCACTTCAGCAGTAAGGACAATTTCGGTCAACTGCAGAAGTCCCGGGTCTATTGATATTGAATCCATAATGGTCCATATATATGTGTGTGAAAAAAGTATAAGCCTTCGTGTGATGGATGCGTTCTAAAAGAGGAGCATAGTATTTCAGCTCAGGCAACCAAACTCATAGAATAATGACTGAACATCCGCAGGTTTCTGACATCCTCAATCAGGTAAAGGACGGAATACTTGACCCGGCGACTGCAGAAAAGAGGCTGACGGCCCTGGCAGTAACCCGGGTCGGCGATGTGGCAAATTTGGATATGGAACGGTGCAGCCGATGCGGGATGCCCGAGGTTGTTCTGGCCGAAGGGAAGGATACCGAATCGCTCGTAAAAATCATGCATAGTTATGTGCTGGCGTCCGGGCGATGCATCGCATCACGCATAACAGCTGATCAGATAAAAGCAGTGTGCAAAGATCTCCCAATGGGAGTTGCCGCTGAAATCAGGGAACCGGGAAGTGTTCTGATTCTGTCTGACGGCACGCTACCCACCCCATCGGGCGGCACCGTCGGCATCGTGACGGCGGGAACTTCCGACATCCAGGTAGCCGAAGAGGCACGGGCAATTGCAGAAGAAATGGGAGCTAAAGTCCTCACAACATTCGATGTGGGGGTTGCCGGCATCCACCGGCTGATCCCTGCTTTAGAAAAACTGCGGGAGGCGGATGTGTATGTGGTCTGTGCCGGGAGAGAAGGAACTCTTCCTTCCGTAGTTGCGGGCCTCGTCGACAAACCGGTGATCGGCGTTCCAGTAAGTACCGGATACGGATATATGGGGCAGGGGGCGGCGGCTCTCGCCAGCATGCTCCAGTCGTGTGCTGTAATTACGGTCGTCAACATCGACGCAGGTTTTACCGCAGGAGCATTCGCCGCCAGGATCGCGGCACTTATCGGAGGGAAAAAATGAGGCGCGGTTTATACGTTGGACGGTTCCAGCCATTTCACAACGGTCATAAAGCAGTGATCGACGGCCTCGCAGAAGAAGTGGATGAACTCATCATCGGCATCGGCAGTGCGGATATCAGCCATGATATCAGGCATCCGTTTACCGCAGGCGAACGGGTACTGATGATCACCCGGGCACTGAATGGATTAAAAATCCCGTTCTACGTCATCCCCCTAGAAGATGTGAAAAGAAATGCCCTGTGGGTCGCCCACGTAAAATCCATGGTCCCGCCCTTTGATACGGTATACACCTCCAACCCCTTAGTGATCCAGCTTTTCAAAGAAGCGGGCATCCCGGTGCTTTCCCCTCCGATGTATCTGCGGGAGAGTCTATCGGGAACGGCTGTTCGGAAAAAAATGTATCATGGGGAAGCATGGGAAGAGTATGTGCCAAAGGAAGTTGTCTCTGTTGTTGGAGAGATACATGGGATCGAACGCATGCAGCAGATTTCAAAAAGCGACTGAGAAATTTTCACATCACATTTTAATCCGAGATATACCCGGCAAAAATTACTGCGGGCCTCTTGCTTATCGACCCGCAAAAAAATCCTGTGTTTATGTTATTACTTTGATCCAGAGATGGAGATCACGGTACGCGGCCGCCATTTTATCCTCTGCCGACGCCCCGATATCAGGTACCGTCTCATTATACAAAAGGAACTCCAGACGGTTGTACTCGGTATCGTAGATCGTAAAATTATACATCTCCAGATACGTCGAGTTATCGGCAACATCTACCGAAAAGCGATTAAGGACCTTCGATGCATGAATGACCGACGAGTTCGTTGTTGAATCCCACTCCGCATTCAATAGTAGGGTTTCAACCGTATAGGTCACATCCCGATATTCATGATTCCCGATCCCGATCCAGACAAACTGTTCTGTTCCCGCAAAAAACTTCTCGGGGTAGTCATCTGCCATTTTATCCGCCCCTAAAATATAAAACTCGGTAAACTTCTCCCCGTCTTTTGGAAATGCGATCACATAGACCGTTGTCACGGCCGCCACGACAATTGCCGCGATAAGGATCCAGGAGAGTGCCTTGTCCAGTTTTGAACTGTCCTTTGGGAAAAATTCGGTTTTGAGTGTCGGTTTTACCTGCTCGAAAGGCACGGCAAACCGTTCCTCATCTGGAACGGACGCACGCCTGTATACCGTGATGATCATCATCGCAAGAATAAAGATCACCAGAGAGGTAACGATCGGATCAAGACGAATCCCAAACGGCGTATAATTCAGAACGAGGCCGATCAGCGGCACTACCGCAATCGAAAGACCGACTGAGAGAGCAAACCGTTCGATCCCGTCGATCGACTTCTTTTCCGGAAACAGTGCGCCGATCAAAACATACCCCGGAATAAAAAGAATCACCGGAACGGCAAATAATACCCGAAGAAACGTCTCGTTTACGACCGGAACATAGATCATAGCTACCGTAAGCGCGACCCAAACCAGAATCACTGCCAGATCCTTGGGGAAATTTTTCGGGTCTGCCATACTGGCAAGCGTCTCAGCTAGATCTTTTTCCGGCATATCTGGATGTATTATTCGTGGTGAGGTATTATGAGACTTGCGGGACGCTTTAGGGGGTGAGATTACCGGCAGACTTGTTTTTGATCACGTCGTCAGGTATTTCTTATAGCAGCCGCAATATCTACTACAATGTCAGACACTTCGTTAGTCCTGACCGCCAAAGAAAAAACGACTCGTCATGAGTATGAGGCAGCTGAAAAACTGTATCGTGCCTATCTTGAGGAGAACAAGACTGACTCTGACGTCTGGATACTTCTCGGCGATGTACTCATTGCACAGCAGAAATATTATGAGGCAATCGAAGCATACGGTAATGCCGTAGATAAAGATCTGAAAAACCCGCGATATCTCGCAGCACTCGGCTCAGCCTATGCAGACATACATCAGTATTCCGATGCGAAGGTTCTCTTCGAGAAAGCAGCGACTCTCTCAGGGGATTTCCACTATCAGTACAGGGTCGCAGATATGCTTGGATATATGGGGAGGCATGATGAGGCACTCGTCATATACGCTCTTCTTGCAACAAAATACCCCGAGGAGGCTGGGCTTTACAAACGTATGGCAACGGTTCATACATACCTGAAACATCCAGCTGAGGCTGCGGAAAGTACAAAAAAAGAACTACAGCTCAGAATAAAAGCTGTTGAACAGTCGCCAAATGCTTTTACCTGGTTCACCTATGCCGATGCTCTTTCGCGCAGCGGTCAGTGGAGAGAAGCAAAAGAAGCATTTCTTAAAGCCCTTTCCTATGAAGAAAATGCACAGACCTATCTGCGGATCGGTGACGCTCTGAAAAAACTCGGCGAAACACACGCGGCTTTGGATGCATTCGCAAAATCAGCGGCATTTGACGAACGTGATTTTGCTTTTCTGATGGAGCTTGCAGATTATCTGACCAAGATCGAACTGTACGAAGAATCGATACGATATTATACCAAGGCACTTGATCTGCGAAGCGTTCATGCCGATGCATGGGTCGGAATCGCGTATAATCTGCTTAAACTTGACCAGAAGGAGGAGGCAAAGGCATTCTTCGAGATGGCAAAGGCAACGGCCGCAATCCGTGAACTTCCTTGGGGAGACAAACTGCACAAAAGTGAAAAAACAAATGCCCTGGATGCGGCATTTGCATAATCTCCCCCTGAAAAACATCATTATTTTACACGTAATCGATTTCTTTTTTTCTATACTGCACTGAACATACGCAGAACTACTATCGTCAGCCAGAGGGATGCGGGTAAAATCAATCCGATACGTAAGAATGTACAGAGTGTAATCTTGTAACCCTATGATCCCAAATCCGGTCAGGCGCATGATAAAAACTGCAGATCAGAAGAACTGCAAGAACCAGTAGGCTTCTGCCAAAAAACGGCGGGATGCCAAACACCATATTCTTTAGTTGGGACCTTTTCTGATATAAGAATCTCCGTCGAGAAACCATCTTCTCCAGGTATTTCAGACGAACATGAACATCATTGTCGAAATCAATGCCGTAGCACCAACCAGATCGATCGAACTGGTCACCACCGGGACGCCAAAGTTATCCGGATCATACCCTAAACGATAGGTAAGAACCGCAGTAAAATACCCGAGAAGATTCATCACCGTTATAACAATCATACCGGCACACAGGGATAGAAGAATCATTGGGACGAGACCCGGCGTTGTGATCCCGAAAAGGACCGCCGCATAATGCGAAACAAGTCCCATCAACGGAAGGATCAGAAGGGCATACAGATAATTCTCGAAAAAATGTTTCCAGACAAGGATCTGCGGGAAAACCTTCGCATCCACCAGACCCATATGCATCTCGGTGCCGATCCTGGAAGTCAGGATTCCCCCAATCGATCCGCACCCGTTCATAAAAGGCGAGATCAGAATCAAAACCGCTGCTGCTGCGATCAGTTTTTCAAGTTCGTTCGTGTAAAGAACACCCGCGGCAATTCCAAGCAGACACAAAGGGACTAAAAGCGGAAGGCCTTCACGCAAAACATCCTTCATCGTCTTGGTAGCACTGTGCATGGAGAGTATGGCCCATACTATCAAAGCAAGAACAATGATGCCGAGTATCACAATTCCAATAAACGGCAGCTGCATAACCAGAATCGCAGTAATGACCAGAAATGGAAGCGTGACGATATCGCCGACCGTGGTCACGACAGGAGCACCAACCATGTCAAGATTCCAGCTTTTCCGATAACATATCACCGAGATAAAAACGCCGACCGCAGTCACGACCAAACCTGCACAGGTACCTGAGGTGACGGATATAATGATCATCTCGGCAATGCCTATCACTTCGGTCCCGGTGAGGAGGCAGATCAGTTTTCCAAAGACCGCGAGAACCGCCGAGATCATCACCGTAAGAATGATCGAGGAGCGCAGATTGTCTCCAAGTTCCGTTTCTCTTTCGAGTTTTGCCTCGAATGCTCCAAGATGCATCGAAGATGAGAGACGAGACGTGAGAATTCCAGCTATCGCTCCACGCATATTGATCGACGGGGTAACAAGTACCATAAGACCTGGGATCAGTATAAGAACTTCACTGACCGCACCAAGATAAATACCTGCAATAAACGACAGACTGACGCTAAGCAGCAGGGTCCACAGACCTATGAAGAACTCGTCGTGCCCTTGAAGGAGGGAACCCTTCACCTTCCCGGCTATCGCCAACTTCATCCGGGGTCACCTCTTCCAAGCACATAATACTATATTCATTGGTTCTTGCTACGTATGAAGGCTTTGGACTCTCCTTCAAAGGAGCAGAGAACCGCAGGTTCAGGACATGACCACAAGATGATTCCCGGATCATCCACTCTATGTTTTAACATATCCGACAGCCAACAGATACTATAATGGCAAAAAAGCTGCGGATGAACATGTTTCTTTTCTGCTGTGCTCTTCTTGGGGCACTGCCCGTTGGTCTGATCCTGCTTGCCTTACTCAATATAACTCTCGGTCAACTTTCGGATCCTGCATTTTTATGGCTGGTCGCAACCGAGTCCGAGGTCGTGGGCACGATTCTTCTGACCTTTTTCGCAGGGTTGTGTGCTGTGATCATCCTGATGATCGTTGGAACGCCGCTCGCGTATCTTCTGGCACGATCCACGACGAGAACTGCAAAGCTCATCGGCACAATTATCGATCTCCCGGTAATGCTTCCCCACACGATTGCAGGAATCCTCGTGTATCTCCTTTTTATGCCAAACGGGTGGATTGGTGCACCCCTTTCCTCCGTCGGGATAGCATTTCAGGATGCATTCCCGGGAATCGTCGTTGCGATGCTGTTTGTTGCAACACCCTTTTACGTGAATACTGTTCAGGAAGGCTTTGCGATGGTACCGGTCCATCTGGAAAATGCAGCACGAACACTTGGGGCCTCACCATTCACCGTTTTCCGTACCGTGACCCTCCCGATGACACTGAGGCATATCTCCAGCGGCTCGGTTCTTGCCTGGGGACGCAGTATCAGCGAGTTCTCCGCAGTAATTATGATAGCATATTATCCGATGGTGATCTCGACACTTATCTACAACCGGTTTATGACCGGCGGTCTGAAAGAAAGCAGCGCCGTTGCGTTCACGATGATCGTGGCCTGCCTGCTGATCTTCGGCATACTGCGTTTCGCTGCCGGACGGATAGGAGGGAAGTATGATAGAGTTTGATAATGTTTCTCTCTCTCTTGGAGATTTTTCCCTGAAGAACTGCTCGCTGAAAATCGATAAGGGGGAATTTCTGGCGATAATGGGACCATCCGGAGCCGGTAAGACGATCATTCTGGAACTGATTGCAGGTCTGCATGAACCAGACTCGGGAGTTATTCGCATCGACGGGGTTGATATGAAAAACATCCCTCCAGAGAAACGGGGTATCGGCATAGTCTATCAGGATTATGCCCTCTTTCCCCACATGACTGTGAGGGAAAACATCTGTTACGGAATGCAGAGACAGCATATCCCCCATGATGAACAGATAAAACGATGCAGAGAGCTTGCCGACTCTTTTGGGATCGGTCATCTGCTAAGTCGGCGGCCGATGACTCTTTCGGGAGGCGAAGCACAACGGGCAGCACTTTGCCGTGCCCTTGCGGTGAAACCGTCGATACTTTTGCTTGATGAACCGTATGCAGCTCTTGATAATGAGACTCGGCAAGGCTGCATCGCAGATATGAAAAAACTGCATAAAAATGGTCTGACCATCATTCAGGTAACACACTCGCTTGAGGAGGCGCGGTCTCTTGGAACGCGGATCGCCTTGATCAGAGACGGACAGGTAATCCAGACAGGAACCTCAGAGGAGGTTTTTATGCATCCGGGAGATGAAGCTACCGCACGATTCCTCGGATTCGAGAACATCTTTGACGGAAAAAGCATCGGTCTTGATGAAAGAGTCTGCGTACGAAGCGAGGATTTGATTCTTCATCCGAAAGAATCCGGATCAGGCCTGCATGGCACGATTCTCTCTACAGAGATAATCGGAGCACTCAGGATCTCACGAATCGATACGGAAAGCGGGATTTTGACGGCGGCATATGGAAAACATGAGGGCGAATATCGGACAGGGTCACAGATTTTCGTAGAGATCCCGCTGTCTGTGGTTCATCAGCTTGGTCTGAAAAATAGTGGAAAGATAATGGATTTTCAAAGCGGAGCCGGATAACCGACGCCGCCTTCGGCAAATGCCTCAAGCATAAATGTCAGAAACTTCTCCGCCTCTTCACGTTCCGGCGCATCCGAAGGAATCGTCGCTGCATACACAATAGGCATGCCGATACGTTCGTTTCCAATCGTGGCAAATCTCTGGAAACCAAGATACACGGTCGCGTGATCATATACAGACGCATACGACTCCTCGCCCAGATTTACTTCCGGCTGGAGTTCCACGTACCGCAGACCCTGGCCAATCGCCACACTTTTGTAATCGAATGCATAATCGATTCCTCCCGATTCAAGAAGACTCAGAAGGAACATGCTCGCATCCCTGATCGAGACTTTACTGTTCTCCTCAGGCTGTAGAAGGACCGGCAGATTGACCGACATACCGTCAGCGGTTTTATTCACGACCAGGTCCGGATCGAAACTATCGCCGATCACCGTGTTGAACAAACCAGGAGCATTCAGCTGCTCTTCAGCAAGCATCATTACCAGAAATGTCCTATAACCGGCAGCATCGAGCGTAGGATTCGAGAAGCCGATTCTTACATCGTCACGGGAGAGTATTTGATACCAGTTGTCTGTGGTGATTTCATCCGCATAGGCGCTTTCATTCGTGAAAGCAAGAACCATCTCGTTTCGTGCAAACGGCGTGTACCAGTCGGTATAGTTTTCTCCGTTCGGTCCTTCGCGGTACATCATGTCGGGAATTAATGATTCATCAGCCACGACGATCAGATCGATCGGTCGATGAAGATCCGTAACCTGACGAATTGCCTGAATACTCCCGTGACCCTCGATCTGAATATCTATATCAGGGTGAAGAGCCTCATACTCCTGCTCGATCTCTGCAAGGGGGAGAAGCAGGCTTCCGGCGGGGACCACTTTCACTACGGTTTTTTCGTCAGAGACGCAGCCGGAACTGACAACAAACAGAATGATCAGGAATACCAGCACCAGACATGCTTTTTTCATCCATGGACCTCGATCCTGTCAACCCATTTTACCCAGAGACTGCCTTCCGTAATTACATCAGGTTCAGCCGTCATTGTCGCCACCCGAAGAGGGCCGCCGTCATCGTATGGATATGGAGCGCCATCTGCGGCATACATCAGAATCGGGGTCATGGTTACCGGAGTCTTCATCTCCTTCAGGTTTGCATCCAGACAGAGAAGATCCTCGCCTAAAAGCTGTTCGTACGAGAATACCCAGAGATAACCGTCCGCTGCAGAGACATGGACGGTCTGGCCTTCATGTACGCCTCCAACCTGATCAAGCAGTTCGATCAGAGGTACACCGGTAATGTTGTAGGGGCCGTACTTGATACCTACCGTTGAAACAGCATATCCGTGCCCGCTTACCGAGGGAAGAGCAGCAATCTCGGAAACGGACATAACCTTTTCAGTACCGTCTGCACCTACAAGCGTCAACGGCCAGTCGATATCATCATACGGATTACTCACGCACCCGGCTGCGCAGATGCAGGCAATGATCGCGATAATCACAAGAATCTGTTTCATGCCCGCCTCCAAAGAAGAACGGCTCCGAAAAGACCGGCAAGTATTGATCCAAACAAGATCGGAGACGAGGCAGGAGTGGTTGGAACCGGTGTTTGGGTCGTCATCGACTTTGCCAGAACTCCGGTCTCTCCAGTGTATCCCCCTTCATAGATCCGGATCTCGCTGACCCATTTTACCGTAAGCCCGCTGGTCGAGGGGTAAAGGCCTTCATAGAAGTAGACCGATTTTTCCGGCAGGGTCTCACGCATATCATTGTTGCCAAAAACATGAAGGCCTTCGGGATTCACGGAATTGTCGGCAAGGAAGACGAGACGCATACCTAAGAAATAGCCGTCTTGGCCCGGATACCCGACACCCTGGCGTTCGCCTACGCCCGATACATCTTCACCTACATACCAGCAAACGGTAGCCGGGCCCTGGCGTGCAGGCGGTTCATAGATCGTTGAGTACCCATACTCGACATGATATCCGTCAACCGCGACAATCATCACATCATCACCCTTGGTCATACCTCCGATGAGGTCGCAGAGATCCTTAACATCCGTGCCTTTCACCGCTCCCCGATCCTTGTAGTTGCTGGTCTCATTCACATCCCAGCGCCCTTCAAGATCCTCGGTAAACACCGGACCCTGATGATAATAATGTGTGATACCGTCTCCCTGGACCGGAAGATTTGCTTCCATCCATTGGTAATCAACGGTTTGTTCCTCAAGAACGCTCCCGTTCTCTGCGATACGAAGCAGGTGCAGCTCGGTAGTGGCACCCGAAGGACCTGCCGATGCAACTGATACGAGACAGAAGACAACAAACAGGGTTAGTAGAATTATTCTGATTTTCATGGATTTCTCCGAATAAAATAGACGGCTCCGCATAGAAGACCAAGAAGAGCACAGTTTCCAAAAGGCGAAGATGCCGAAGTACCAGTTCCAAACTGGTCGCCGACCGTTCCACTTGGGTAGATTTTTTTCAAGACGCTGTTATCATCGGACGCCTCAGCGACCTTGAAAAAGGTAGACGTGAACTCAGATCCCGTTACATCAACACGGACGTATCCAAGCGTGTGGTAAATTGCGGTCACAAGTTCATCTGCTGGATCCACAGACGGAGCATAAAGCGGCGCACCTCCGGCACCATTCGTTACGTACGTGACCCCATTGGATACATACCGCTCATATGCATGCATATGGGCTGAGTAGACCGCAGAGACACCCCCTGTCTCAAAGATCTCCTGCCAGATTGGAATCTGATCAAGGGTCAGCCCGGTGCGTTTCTGATCCGTTGTGTAGAATGGATGATGGAAGAAAACTATTTTCACGCCTTTCTCCGCAACTTTTTCTGAGAGCCAGGCAGTCTGATCATCGAATCTGGTCTGGGTCCAGCCGTTCGTATTTAAGACAAGGAATTGCAGAGAGCCAGCTGAAAACGCATACCAGTCAGGCATAGCGAATATCTCGGTATAGAGTGGAGAGTAATCATGATTTCCCTGGACCGGGATGATGATCGTATTTGCATACAGATCGTGTCCCGCAGAAAAAAACTGGTCCCACTCCTCTGGATCGTTCGCTTCGCCGGAGAAGTCCCCAAGATGTACTACAAACAAGGGGTTCTCTTCGAGGATCGCGGAGGCTACAACACCGTGACGTTCGATCTGGGTGAACGGCGGCTCGCTTCGGGTATCCCCTGACACCACAAAGGTGTAGTTTTCTACACCGAACGTTCGAAACGAATAGGTATCTGACCAAGTGCCGTTCACAAGAATCCTGTACGAGTAGGTTGTATCAGGGGTCAGATTATTAATCTGTAAATGATGGAACGCCGCCGAATCTGATGTGAAGAGGGAGATCATGTTTCCCTGAGTAATCTCCGCTGCGCCGGACGCATTTTCATACAGGCAGTAATGAATCGTTACGGTATCCTCGTCCAGTGAAGTGATGTACGGCCCCCATCTCGGAAGTTCCGCGGCAGAGACCGCAGGAACCAGAAGGAGGAGAATCAGAATGAAGATACCAATCCGTTTCATATTATACTTTCCTGAAGAGGAGAACAGCTCCTAAAATACCAAAGACGCAGATCACAACACCAAAAGATGGAGACTGGGTCGCAGTAGTCGTCGGCTGCGTCGTTGCCGGCACGGAAGAAATAATAGAGATCGTCTCAACGTTCTGTACTGACAGGCCCGTTGTCGTTGGATACTTGCCCGAATAGTAATACCAGTCCTGTTCATCCATCGTCGCTTTTTCATCGGCAACACCAAAGACATGATATCCCTGGGGGTTCAGACTGGTGTCCCCGGTGAACATAAGCCGCATACCGGTATAATATTCCGGGACGTATCCTTCGTCTTTACTGTACCAGGAAAGGAAAATAATACCCATAGCCGGAGCCGGACTGTAGATGTACTTCTGCGGGAAGGTCTTCTTGAGGCCGTCCGAGGCGATAAAAGTAATAGTATCTCCCGCAGATGCTCCTCCGACCATATCACAGAGGTCTTTGACCGACGTCCCTTTGAGAGCACCCATGTCTTTGATATTCACCGACTCTGTAGGATCCCAGATATCTCCCTCAAATACAGGGCCCTGCAGGTAATAATGAGTATTGCCATCACCAACAACAGGGAGATTTGCCTCCATCCATTGATAATCGACGGTAGTCGTGTTGAGAAGACTGCCGTCTGCCGTGTATTTTTCAATTGTGATTTCTGTTGTTGCCGCACCAACAGTGCCGGTAAATATGCAGATCACCAATATCGCGAAAAGGATTCTGCACGTACAATTTAACACATTCATTTAACTAATCTCCAAAACCCAAACCACCATGACAGAATGCAGAGGATACAAAAACCCATTGACAAACGACCAATATGAATAGTTTGAACATATATATTTTGGATATGTTAATTAGTTAATATTTCCTTTTGTCCATTGAAAATCAAATAACTTGGCCTTAGCCCGAATGGGAAAAATGACTCACATAGTAAGCATATTGTCAGTAAATGTGATGTAAGAAAAAGAGGATCCAATCAGTTTTTGAAACTGTGGATCGGTGCGGGAATCCGACCGCCGCGGTTGATGAAATTCGCACAGGAGAATTTGTTCACAGGCTGGACTGGAGCATAACCGAGAAGACCGCCGAACTCGACGGTGTCGCCGATATCTTTGCCGATCACGGGGATAAGCCGAACAGCGGTTGTCTTCTGGTTGATCATACCGATCGCCGCTTCGTCTGCGATGATTCCGGCGATCGTCGTTGCAGGAGTGTTTCCAGGGATGGCGATCATGTCAAGACCGACCGAACAGACCGAAGTCATCGCTTCGAGTTTTTCAAGCGTGAGAGCCCCTCTGTTCACCGCATCGATCATACCCTGATCCTCGCTCACTGGGATGAATGCACCGGATAATCCGCCGACAAAGGAACTGGCCATCACACCGCCTTTCTTGACCTGATCGTTAAGAAGAGCGAGGGCAGCCGTCGTACCCGGAGCACCGACGGATTCAAGACCCATCTCTTCCAGAATCTCGGCAACACTGTCGCCGACCGAGGGGGTCGGTGCAAGGGAGAGATCAACGATACCAAACGGAATCCCCAGTCTCTCCGATGCCTCGAGCGCTACGAGCTGACCCATGCGGGTGACCTTGAACGCGGTTTTCTTAACGGTCTCGCAGAGTACCTCGAAATTTTTACCGCGAACCGCTTCGAGAGCGTGTTTCACAACACCGGGACCGCTGACACCGACATTGATGACCGCATCTCCTTCGGTCACGCCGTGAAAAGCGCCGGCCATGAACGGATTGTCGTCAGGAGCATTGCAGAAGACGACCAGTTTCGCACAGCCTAGAGAGTTCTGATCCTTCGTTGCTTCTGCGGTCGAGAGAACGATCTCGCCCATCAGCTTGACCGCATCCATATTGATCCCGGTCCTGGTGGAACCGATATTGACTGAGCTGCAGATCCTCTCAGTGCAGGCAAGTGCCTGGGGTATGGAAAGGATAAGATCCCGTTCGGCTTTGGTCATTCCTTTGGACACCAGGGCCGAGTAGCCGCCGAGGAAATTGACGCCGACTTCTTTTGCGGCACGATCAAGAGTCTTGGCAATGGTGACAAAGTCCTCTGGAGAACTGCATGCCTGACCCCCTACAAGAGCGATCGGCGTGACGGATATGCGTTTATTGACGATCGGGATACCATATTCCCGCTCTATTTCTTTCCCAACAGCGACCAGATTTTTCGCCACGCGGGTGATCTTCTCATAGATCCGCGTGTTGAGCTTGTCAAGATCCGTATCGCAGCAGTCGAGAAGGCTGATACCGAGCGTGATCGTTCTGACATCGAGCATCTCCTGCTCGATCATTTTATTGGTCTCGTTTACCTCGAAGATATTGATCATGGATGCCCCTTAGATGCGGTGCATCTTCTCGAATATCTCTTCGCGCTGACATCTGATGTGGACACCGATCTCCTGACCGATCTGTTCAAGATCGCGGGCCATATCGCCGAACGGCACCGCAGAGCTGCTGGTGTCGACGATCATCATCATATTGAAGTATCCCTGAACGATTGTCTGCGATATATCTTCGACATTGATATGATTATTCGATAAATAGGTACATACTTTTGCGATGATGCCGACCGCATCCTTTCCAACGACGGTGATGATGGTTTTGTTCATACTTTTCTCCTTATGAGTTATTCAAAAAGTTACTAAGTTATTCGCCGTGTATTGACAAATAGCTTTGTTTGTTGCGGGGCTTGGATCAGTACCATGAGGCAAAAGTGGTTTGTTTGGTGCGGCCAAGCGAGAGATACGGCATCGCCCGTTTCATGATGACGCCGCATTCGCGGAGAATATCCGGATTTTTGACATTTCGAAAATCGCGGGTTTTGAGAATGGAAGCAGCAGACACAGGCCCGATTCCAGGCACACGGAGCAGTTCGACATATCCGGCGGTTGCCGGATCCACTTCGGGAAGATTTCTCGCGAGAAGTATTTTCGGATCAGTATTCATGAGCATCCCGTGTTCATCGAAGACGGGAGAGGTTTCGGCTCTGTCGTACCCGTAGAGTCGGAGAAGAGCGTCGACCTGATACCATCTGTTTGCCCGCCAGAGAGCTGTGTTTTCATGATTTTCCAGAGGCGTCCCGTTTACTGCGTAAAATGCAGAGTAGTAGATCCTTGCAGGGTTGTACTTTTCATAACTGGTCATGACCGTCTGGAAGAGATCGGCATCGGTTTCCCCGGCGGCCCCGAGAACAAACTGGGTAGAGTGTTTACCAGGCATTATTTCGGCAAGCCATCTGTGCCGGGTCAGGAGGTCAGAGGAATAATCTTTGACGGTAGCAAGTTCTGAAAGATAAGAAGAACCGGGTGCTTCGAGATTGATGCTGAGCCGGGTGGCATATTTCGCCATCTCAACGATGTCGGTACGGCTTGCCCCGGGAAGTACTTTGAGATGCAGATAGCCATTGTATCCCGAACTACGGATGATTTTTGCCGTTTCGGTGAGTTTTTCCATGCCGAGGTCAACATCCCCGCGTGGGATTCCGGTACTTAATAATAGACCGCCGACTTTTCCCTGACGGTGAAGTTCAAGAAATCCGTGGGCAAGTTCATCGGGGGTGAAGTGGATGCCGGTCCTTTTCGTGCAGACCTGGCAGTAGGCACAGTCAAAAGAACAGGTACCTTCGAGAAGGATACGCATCGGAGTGCATTGATGGGTTTTTCCTTCGTTTCGCCCAGTCTGATCAAAAAATTGCGAGCTGGTTGCCAGTTCGATCTTTCGCGTGAGTTCCGACATTTCCATGTAAGTATCGGAATAGGGACATATAAACCCCCAACCGCGCGGTGCGATAATGCCAACTCTAGGTGGTAAATCGTGATGCTCAATGAGTGGGTGGGGACATAAGTGATGCAAAAAACTTCAGATTTGGGGATATGAAATTCGGTGAGTCTGTGTTTTGGTTAGGTTGGTTTTTCTGCTTGAGTGGGCGGGACGACGATTTGGAAAGAATAGGATTGCATGGATCGGGACAGTACACTTGATGTCCTCAGGTAGAAAAATTTCCTCTTCTCCCCTCTCTCACGCCCCCCCCAACCTCATTTTTTGCATCCTCTTCACCCCATCCTCACTCACCGACCACCCCATTTTACCCATATCCCGGGGCATTATCTCACCGCGCGCTCTGGGGTTTATATCATCTCACGTTGATGTCTAATTCGGCAGACCCCAACACACCTTATTCTGATTCAACATACCACTGCTTGGGCACCCAGTCATAATAAACCGACCGCTTCCCGGGGGATCTGGGCCCCTCCGCCTCCCGGAACCGGAGTTGTCGAGGTATGTTTCGGATAAGCTAGTTTCGGAGAAGTCTGTGATTGAGGTGCAGTCGTGAAGAATACTGCCGAAGAGGGAGGAACGAACCGATGAAGCACTGTTACGATTTTGCTGAATTACTTGATAGAACGAAACTCAAGGAGCTGGTGGATGAGGGGTTGAGTGTCCGGGATCTGTCGCTTCGGGCGGGATGTTCGCGGCAGTGTGTGGAGACGGCTTTGAAGCGGCACGGACTTTCGGCGAAGGGGCAGAGGGGGGTGATGCCGCGGTTTATCCGGCGGGATGCCCCAAAGGGGCGGCCTTATCCGAGCAAACCGAAGGTTTGCGAGCGGAAGAGGGAGTAGAATCCCTATTCTTTCTTTTTTGCGTGCGGGTCGGACGCTGAAAGCGGACGACCGTAGCCGAGCAAATCTCTGATTTGCGAGTAAGGCTTCGGTTTCATGTACGGGAGGATGCGGTTTTATGAGAAAAACCAACCGCGAATCGGCGCGAATCTGAGCCCTTCGGGCTCTCAGAATCGGATTTGCTCTTGCTCATCCCTCATCGGGAACGTTCGGGCAAATCCTGTCGGCGCCCCGGCGCCTCCTTTGGATAAATTATATCATCATTCGAAAAAGAATGAAAAATCATTATGTCTGGTGATAATATACAGATCGAAGAAAAGGATCTTCTCTATTTTTCCGAGGTTCGAAAGATCGTTGGATGTGCTTTTCGTGTGTATAATTCTCTGGGCAGCGGATTTCTCGAAGCGATCTATCGTGATGCTTTGATGCTAGAATTCCGAGATAACGACATTCCTGCCGAAATGGAAAAACCGCTGGATGTCTACTATAAGGGTGAAAAGCTTCCAAGCACCTACAAAACCGACATCATCTGCTATGGGCAAATCATCCTCGAACTCAAAGCAGTGACCAAACTCACCGATGCGGATTCCGCTCAGCTCCTCCATTATCTGAAAGCAACAGGTATCAAAGCGGGTATATTGTTCAATTTCGGCAAGAGGGGGAAACTTGAGTGGAAGAGATTTGTCTATACCGATGAAAAATATCTGAAAAATGAAAACATCCCAAACACTGTCTAAAGGAGCCGCCGGGGCGGCGAAAGGATTTGCCCGAACGGTCCCGATGAAGGGACGAGCAAGACAGCGTAGCTGGATTGCGAGAGTGAGGATAAGCAAATCCGATTCTGGGAGCCCGAAGGGCGGGATTCGCGCCGATTCGCGGTTGGTTTTTTTCATGTGTCTAAAGATATCCCACACACGAAATCGAAGATTTGACTCGCAAGTCTGAAGACTTGCTCAGCTGATGTCGTACGCTTTCAGCGTCCGACCCGCCATAAAAAATACAGAGAAATCAAGACATTTCCCCCGCGTTATATCCCGTTTCCCGTCCAATATAGTAGTAGAGGTCGGCACACCGCCGAAGAACTCCCGCCAAATATCGAAATACCATACGATAACGATACTATATACAGAGCGGACGCCTTCGAGCAGTGTGCCGGCTTCGATAAAAATAGGATAGCTTTGGTCGCCTTTGGCTCCCGCAGCATGTCGCAAATCAGAGATTTGCTTGGCTGAGGCCGCCCCTTATGGGGTTGCCCGCTCGCAAATCAAAGATTTGCTCATCGCTTCGGTTGCCTTCGGCCCCCTCAGCGCGATACGATATGACAGCAGATTTCATTCAGACAGCAATCTCGAAGTCCGCAAAGCGGACCTTCACCGCAGAGTTTACGAACGCCGCCGCGTATGATGCGATCGTCGCAGAAATTACCGGCGTGGATAACCCCCTCGGCCTTGCCGAAGTCGAACTCGGGAAGCAGACCTACAAGACCTATGTCGGCTACTTCGACCCGAACACTTCCGAGATGAACGGCAAGGTTCAGGTCACGGCATATACCCGGGCCGAGTATGCCGCGGCAATCACCGCCCTCACCGGCAGTGAGGATCTCAAGGCCGCATTCGGGAACGGCGGCACGGCAGAGACCTCCGAGATCGGTACCGAAGCAACGTGGAACGTCCGCATTTCCGCGAAGCTTGGGACCGACACCTTCCAGATCAGCCTCAACCGGGACTCCATGACCGTCTCCGGCTATGCCGATGACGCCACCCTTGCAGCGGTTGACGCCTGGGCAGACACAAAGCCGGCCCTGAACTAACGGGAGGCGGAGATGCAGATCTCCCGCCGGCTTAGGAAGCTGATCCTTGTGTTCCTCGGGTTTCTCATTATGCTTTTTGGGAAACTCGTCGAGGGGATTCTTGTGGGGCAGAGATGACTCTCCCTTGTGGATATCATGATATTTCCGTGCGGGGGGCTTCCCCATACGGGGTTCTTTTTTGGCGTAGCATCGACAAAGCAGAGTATTAAAATTGTGTAAGTTTCTGAAGGGAACCAGTGTGTGAGAATAATCACAATGTTCAACGTAAATACGGGAGATTTACGAAAATGACATCAAACACACATATTAAAAAAATCTGAATAAAAATGGATTTACAGATAGAATGAAAAGCATCTGCATCCTAAATGTCTGTATCAATATATGATTATTATCCCAACAACTGTTTTTTCTTTGTATCAAATTCTTCTTGGGAGATAACACCACAATCTAACAATTCTTTAAACTTTTTCAGCTCATCTGCTACCGATAAAGTACTAACTGTGTTGTTCTTTCCCTCTTTATATGCTCTAACTCTGTCTTGAATATATTCATATACTACGGGCATCTGCTCTTTTAATTGTTTATTCTTAGATGTTCCGACTGTTGCCGCAAATGTGAAACTATTCTCGTTGATAAAATTGTTTTTGCTGTGAGAACCAGCATACTCGAATTGTAAAAATCCCGTGGTTGCTCCAAGATTTTTGAATTGCACTGATGTAATATCAGAGTAATAATATTCCTTATCTCCATTGAGCAAACTACCAAACAATGCTCCTTTAACACCTGGTTTGGCTGAAATTAAACATCTGTTTTCATAAACTTTCAGAATTTTACCCATGTTTCCATCAATATCATAAATCAATTCACTCATAATTATTACCTCATTTTCTATTTTTTTGTCTTGTGACAGACAATTCATATGTGATTTATTGTATTTCAAGGTGTTCCCACTCATCTAACAAAATTCACGGAAATATGGCGGAAAACATGAAAAATATGTGGACTGTTTTGAGACAGATAGAAAACGTAGTTAATTATATTTGTTATTGCCCCCACTATTTCTTGAGTCTATCCTCCCTACTCTCCAATCCCTTGCCACAAAAATAAGATCTTCCTCCCGCGGACCGCTCCACGCCGGATCGCAAATCAAAGATTTGCTCAAGCTTTGGTCGTCAACTGCATCTCCGACCCGCTGCCACCACCCGCACCCCTATTCAAAAAAGAGGAATGCAAAATAAGATAAGAAAAACCGGCACGCCGGTTTTTCCCTAGCATTTGTCCAAGAGCCAAAGGCTCTTGAGACGTCTCACGAGCTTTCAGCTCGTGGACTTTTCCAGACGGCATGCGATTCCTGCGCAGGCGATAAGCCGAAGCAGAGCACGACGGCGCAAGAAAAATGCGATTCGTGTTAATTCGCGTTAATTCGCGGAGATTCTCGGCGGGCTATCTCATGCTTCCACACACAACCAACTCCTTCTTGAATTGTATCCTCCACTCCTGACGAACTATCTGGAAACAGATCGTGGCCTCAGCAAATAGGATTCTCCACCACGGGCCGAATCGCAAGGCAAAGCCTTGCTCGGCTGAGGTCGTCGACTTCGTCGCCAACCCGCAATCTCAAATCTAAAGATTTGCTCTGCTGAGACCGGCCCGCATCCCAAAAAATATAATTCACCAGCCGGTGTACGTTGTACCGCAAGGAAATATCATGAGTACACCATCGATCATTACTTTTTTGACGGAACATGCAGAGAAAAAAACGGTCTCTTTTCATATGCCGGGGCACAAAGGCTCCGCGATTTACCGGCGGTTTGGGTACGATGATTTTCTCCGGAAAATGATGGACTGTGACATCACCGAGATCCCAGGTGCCGACAATCTCTTCCAGACAGAAGGAATCCTCAAAGCCGCTCAGGAGGAATATGCCCGGCTCTACGATGTACAACGCTCGTATCTCCTCATCAACGGTACAAGCTGCGGCGTCATAGCAGCTATCATGGCCTCGGTTCCCAAAGGCAAAAAACTCGTCATGGCCAGAAACTCCCATAAGGCGATATTCAACTCCCTCGTTCTTGCCGACATCCAGCCGGTCTATGCCTACCCGGAAATCATCGATGAATACGGCATCTCCGGCGGCATCACGGCAAACGAGATCGAACGGTGTCTGGCAGAAAACCCCGAAGCCGAGGCAGTAATACTTCCTTCCCCGAATTATTACGGGATATGCTCCGACATCCGGGCAATCTCCGAAGTCGTTCACAAACGAGGCAAGATCCTTATCGTCGACCAGGCACACGGTGCCCATCTCAAATTCTTCCGTAACGTCGGCTTTGCCGACATGCCCGAATCCGCCGAAGAGCAGGGAGCCGACATCGTCATCAACTCGATCCACAAGACCCTCGCCTCCTTTACCCAAAGCGCTGTGCTCAATCTCAACTCCGAACGGGTCGATCATTACGTCCTTGAAGACAAACTCCAGATGATGGAATCCACCAGCCCCTCGTATCTTCTCATGGGCTCGCTCGACATAAACGCCGCGATCCTGAAAGAACACCAGACGACCCTCATGGCCGAGTGGCATGAGAGCCTCATGCATTTCTATTTGGAAGCACCGAAAATCAAAGGCCTTCGCGTTATCGGCAGCCCTCTGGATACCGAAGCCGGCATCAGGATGGATATAACAAAAATCAATCTCGACATGAGTGCCGTCGGCATCGACGGGGCCTGGCTCGAAGAACTCTTAATGGAAAGGGGGATTTTCGCAGAACTTACCACCGGTCCGATCCTCATGTGTATGACGGGGATCGGGAATTCCCTCGACGACAGTAAACGGCTTCTCGAAGCCTTGAAAGAGATCAGCGAATGCTGCGGTGCTGCAGCCCCCTCGCCTGCAAAATCCTCCGTCACTGCCGTTCTCAAAGAAAAACTCCGGCTATTCCCCGTCCCGCAGGACAAAGAACGCATCCCGCTGCTTGAAGGTGCCGGCAGGATCTGTGCTTCATCGATCATTCCCTACCCGCCGGGAATCCCCTTCATCTGCCCGGGCGAAGAACTCACCGAGGAAGTGATTCAGTACATTAAACGGCTGAGAGACGCCGGTGAAAAGGTCATCGGCATCAACGATCAGGGTGAAATCATCGTCGGCCGCAAAACTTCGTGAGCGGCCGTTGGCCCTGCACTTTTTTCTCTTGGCGTGCGCGTGAATGCGCCCCTGAATTTTTACAAAACCCCCCTCCCCCAGGTTACCGAAAACTATTCAACCCCCCCCGTGTCATGAATGGAAAATCCGGGCATGCAGGGGGTTTTTTGAACTCTGTGTATATCGTCCCAAAGTCCATAAATCAGGCCCTAAGCCATTCTTTTCCGAGGGACACCTTTAAGCCTAGGGGGGGGCAACTAAGTTTAGTAATCTCAGAGCCGCCCGGTGTGCGGGGCTAGATTTCCTGTACATTCATACTATCTAAAAAAAGGAGTGTGGTCTATGGGTCTTGAAAACACAAATGACGTCTTGATGGAAACAGCCGTATTCGAAGAATTCGAAAGTAACGTGCGGTCGTATTGTCGGAAGTATCCGGTAATTTTCTCAAAAGCTAAAGGCTCTTTACTGATTGATCAGAATGGAATCGAGTATATCGATTTCCTTTGCGGGGCGGGCAGCTGTAATTACGGTCATAATAATGACTATATCAAGGGGAAAGTAATCGAGTATCTGCAGAATGACGGATTAGTCCATGGGCTGGATATGTATTCCATTGCCAAGGGCGAGTTCATTCAGTTCATGCAGAAATATGTTCTGGCCCCCCGTGGTCTCAATTATAAGATCCTGTTTCCTGGACCGACCGGAACCAACGCTGTTGAAGCTGCGCTGAAAATCGCCCGCAAGGCGAAAGGCAGATCCAACATATTGGCATTGATGGGCGGGTTCCATGGTATGACTCTTGGAGCCCTTGCCCTGACGACGGAGAGATCTGCACGGGAAGCCTGTGGTGTGACTCTCGGCAATGCAACGCATGTTCCTCATCCGTCGATGATGAAGAATCTGGACACGATCGAGTACATCGATATGATTCTCAGCGATGATCACAGCGGTGTCGACAAACCGGCAGCTATTATTGTCGAATCGGTCCAGGGAGAAGGCGGTATCAATATCGTACCCGATCAGTGGCTCAGAGACATCCGTGCCCTGTGCGATAAACATGATATGCTGCTGATTCTTGACGAGATCCAGACCGGATGCGGCAGAACGGGAACGTTCTTCTCGTTCGAACGCGGCGGCATCTCTCCCGATATCGTCGTCATGGCAAAATCCATCGGCGGTATCGGTATGCCGTGCTCGATCGCTCTCGTGAAGCCGGAATACGATGTTCTTGCACCCGGCGAACACAACGGAACGTTCAGAGGCTTCCAGCTCTCGTTCGTTGCGGGAAAGGCGGCCCTCGAGTTCATGCTTAAGGAGAATGTCCTTGACGAAACCGTACGGAAAGGCAAGATCGTCCAGGACTATCTGGCTGCAAACCTGCCGCTCATCGATCCGGGTCTGACCTTCCGCGGTCTTGGACTGATGTGGGGTATCGACTGCGGGGCATATCCGGCGGGAACTGCCCACCAGATCAGACAGCTGTGCTTTGAGAACCGGCTCATTCTCGAGCTCTCGGGCAGAGAGGACTCGGTTGTAAAGCTGATGCCGGCATTAACGACCGATGATGCTACGCTGATGCAGGGTCTTGAGATCGTTCGCAGCGCAATCACCCAGGTGATTACAGCAACGGTTGCTTCCCAGACAACCGGCGACGAACAGGATAATACCAAATTATTTGCCTGAATATTCAGGCATATTTTTTTTGAAAAATGTTGTGTAATGCGCTGTGATATTTTGAAGATTTATTTTCAGCGCATCACTCGATCTAATATTATCATTCTCTGCTCTACTGTAATGTTACAGGATATTTGCGATTGATTTTTTCATAAAGATATTTTGAAAAATCGTTGCTGAGAAGAGAAACATACGATTGCCAATGTAATTTACTGCTTACTGCCGGATGTGGAAGTGAAACAAAAATCTGTTGCCGGTTCGTAAACCGTTCAAACAGCGGATCACCAACAATGATATCGTAACACCCTTCTTCGATAAGTTTTTGGAGATGTCCTTCATTTGAAAGTTTGATGTCTCCTTCACGTGCGATAGTACGAGAAAATGCAAAGAACGTGGCGACATTCACGTTAGAATAATTCAGGTCTTCAATCAGGAAATCACGTATAGTGTTCGCAGAAATCTGTTCCCCAATTACAAGAGCTTTTCCGGAACAAACGCAAGATGCGGGAAGTTGCGGCGTATAATCCTGTAAAAATGCCTGCATTCTCTCTTTGCCGTTCGTCGTTCCCGGAAGCATTGCGCAGAATGGAATGCCATATTTTTCCCTCATTTTTTCTGCAAGAGGAATTGCTGCCGCGGACACCACAATATTTTTTTCTGCATTGGGTGCTTTGATAATCGTCTCCAGCTCATCTCCGGGGAGAGAACATAAAATCCGAAATCCGCACGACTCTACAAATGATGCTAACCTCCTATCGTCACCTGAAAGGAAAAAATCTATGGGCGTGTATCCAAGGATATTTACTGTTTTTGGCTCTTTTACTTCTGAGTCCTTCATTAACTGCTCTTCGATCATCAGGAGAGCTTTTTTGATACCATCATCATAATACTGAAATCCAGTAGTATTCAGCCCAAATGCGGGGATTTTGGTAGTATCAAAAACCTCAGTTGCAATTCCCGAGATATCGCAACCGATTAATGCAGGGACTGGTGTTCCAAGAATCGCAACAAATTTGGGATGATGACTTGCGCATTCCTGAAGAATTTTATTGAGAAGAATCGACTCATCACCCATCGTTGCCTCTTCCTCACGGATAAATGAACTAAATACCATCTCTGGAGCATGGTACCAGCGGGGTTCGTCAAATCCGGTAAAATTACCCATACATCCTGATGGTTCATGGATCACAACAAGTCCGCCCATATTATAAAATACCGAAGCGGCGCCGGAGTAATCCGTTGCAAATGACGGCAGGTGCACAAACAGATTGCTCATTTATGCCACCAGTCCATATGCTTCGATCATTTTGCGCAGATCCTTTGGATGAGATACACTCTCAATTAAAAGATTCATCAATAGTTCTATCCCATAGTAGCCAAACATCCCTTCATCACCAAGCAGATCTACCACACTTTCAGCACCAGAGAAATATCCTGCATCATATCCTACAGCAATTTCTGCAATGCCGCATTTTCCAATGTTATTTATCATTGCAGGATCTTTCGTATCGTGGATAACAATTTTTGGAGCATTCGTTCGTATCCACTCATATGCTTCGCGTTCAAAGGGCACAACGTCTTTTCCGAAAATGTCAGTAACAACAAAGCCGTAATTTATCAATGACCGGGCAAGACTAAATGGTCTGCATACCGCAGATGCTCCGACGGCGATCGGCTTTTTTCCCACTGCATCTTTTGCTTTATTGATAGCTTCCTGCACACGCTTTTCATATGCTTCGAGATAGCATCGTGCAGAAAGCATCGAAAATATCTCTTCATACTGTTCTCTAATCTGAATAATATCATAAGAGACCGGAACAAAGCGAAAATCCATTCGGGAACTTAGACTTTTCGCTGCAAGAATTGCTTCGGGACGAACCACCAGATTCCATTTTGATCGCCCCATTCGTTTAAACTCTTCAAATGAGGGTTGATCAGATACATGCAATGTCTCTGTAACCCCACATTTGTTCAGTACCTCATAAATTTCGCTGTTGGAATTGATCGGCACATTATTCCCAATAAAATTGAGCGTGTTCAGTTGTGATGAAGAGAAATCCAGTAATGCATACATTCTCTCCTGCATAGTCAGTCCAGGGGGCCGTTTCGTATCTGCAGACACCGGATTCATCAGACAAATTTGAAATACAATGTCGGGATTTCGCTTTTTAAGTTCATCAATTGTGCTTTGTTCATCAAATCCTGCTAAATAAAGAACACAGCAGATATATACCAAAAATACTTTCGGGCGTTGTATCTGAGGCAGGAGTTCATCGATAGCATTACAGAGCTCATCTTCGACCATGCCAAGAGCAAGTTCATGCTCATCAAAGAAAAGATAACTGATCCTGTTTTTATACTTCTGCTGAATTGCATTGATGGATGTGTGCCGCCCGCATGAGGGCGGGCAGACAAACAATAGATAACTTTCCGGAATTAACGAACCGACCCTTACGATCCCATACCCTCCATAGGTTGTTGAGCAGAAACAGAGTTTATTCATAGTTAATCCTCAAGTAAAATTCCTGCTAGTTTTCTATACAAATCTGCTTGAGATGAATTCGGTGCATATTCCACAACAGTCATACCAGCATTTTCAGCCTTTTGGACAATCGGGTCACGGTTAATCCTGGACAACACCTTTGTATTCATTTCTGCAGCCGCTTTTTCCACAATCTCATCTTCATTTTCAATATTTTTTGCATTGTAGATGAGTCCCTTCAATGCCGCATATCCACGCTTTGAATAATTATTCACCGCCTGAGAGATGTTATCCGCGGCATACAAGGACATCATCTCGCCGGATGTCACAATACAGATCTCATCGGCATATCCTTGGCGTATCGGCAGGGCAAATCCTCCACAGACCACATCTCCTAAAACATCATAGAGAATAATATCTGGATGATAGGTAGTATAAGCTCCAAGCTCCTCCAATTGTTCAAAAGCAGTAATAATGCCGCGACCTGCACAACCTGACCCGGGTTTTGGCCCCCCCGCCTCTACACACAATACTCCACCTGATCCACAGGAAACGATATCTTCCAAACAAATATCATTCTTTTTCTCCCTTATTACTGAGAGAACAGATGGGATCAAATCTCCGTGAGTTAGATTTCTCGTTGAATCTGCTTTCGGATCGCAGCCGATCTGCATGACCGTGAATCCCTGCTCGGCGAGAGCCATAGAAATATTTGAGACACAGGTTGATTTTCCGATTCCGCCTTTACCATAAAATGCAATTTTTTTCATTCATAGCTCCTTATTTTCTAATGGATATTGGTAATATGTATTGGTGGGTTTTTGTTCCGTCAGAGACATTTCCAATCATCACATTCACCCGAAATGCATCGCGAAGATGTTGCTCTGTAATTATCTCAGGAGTATTGCCGCAGATGCTCTCTCCATTCCCGAGAAACATCAATGCTTTGTCAGAAATACGCAAAGCATGTTCCGGGTAATGAGTATTGATGATACAGGAGATCGATTTTGAAAGCTCATGTATTTTCTCAAGGACCATGAGCTGGTTGTGATAATCCAGATTTGATTCCGGTTCGTCCATAATCAATATTTTCGGCTCAGTGGCAAGTGCCCGGGCAATTAAAACCAGTTGCATCTCACCCCCCGAAAGAGTTCTACAGGATCGGTTCGCTAAATGTGATATTCCAAGAGTCTCCATGGCACGTTCGGTTATTTCCATGTCGGCATCCCCTGGTTCTTTGAAAATAGGAAGATGGGCACTTCGTCCAAGCATAATCATGTCACGAACAAGATAATTGAATGCCGATGATTTTGCCTGAGGAACATAAGATACCTGCTTCCAGAATTCTTTGGAAGGCAGTGTTGAAATGTCGGTTTTATCCAGATATGCATTTCCTTGTTTCCAAGGAAGCATATTCATGATACATTTCAGTAACGTTGTTTTTCCAATGCCGTTTGGTCCGAGAATTGCGAAGACCTCTTGGTCATTCACCGTGAAATTAATGTTTTTAAATAAATACTCATCATGATAACCAAAGCCGCCATTTTGAATAGTTAGTTTCATAGCCATGACCTCGCTTTTTTAAGAAAGAGATATGCAAATAATGGAGCTCCAATCAACGCCGTCATAATAGATAACGGGATTTCCGAGGGCGATAGTGTTCTGCAGAGTGTATCGATTATCAGAAGATAGCAGGCTCCAATGCTGATGCTTGCTGGAATAACATAACGATTATCTGACCCAACCAGCATTCGGGCAACATGAGGTATTACTAATCCAACCCACCCAATTTGTCCGCAAAGTGATACTGTCGCTGCGACAATCAATGTTGCAGCTATGATAATTGTCCACCGGGTACGTTTTGGATTGATTCCACATGATTGGATTTCCTCCTCACTTAACGCAAGGATGTTTAAACGCCATTTCATTATCCAGATAATGATGATACCAAGGAGTAACAGCGGTGCTGCAATCAGAATTTTTTCATAATTCGCCCCTGCCAAACTGCCCATGAGCCAAAAAGTAATTTCAGGAAGTTTCAGCAGAGGGTCGGCGGTATATTTTACCAATGAAATCATCGCTGTAAAAAATCCGGAGACAATGATTCCGGCAAGCACTATCATGAGGATCGAATCAGTTTTAGCCGCTTTACTTAACGTAAAGGTAATTCCAATCGCCGCAAGACCAAAAATGATTGCAAGAATCTGAACGATGAACATATTTTCAAAGAGCAAAAGACCAAGTGCTGCGCCAAAGGCAGCTCCCGACGAAACACCGATGATGTCCGGTGAGGCCAATGGGTTTGAAAATGTTGACTGAAACGCTGCTCCGGCAACGGCAAGTCCTGCTCCTACAAAGAGAGCGAGAAGGATTCGCGGAAGCCGAAGGTTGATAACAACTGACTGGATGGTCGTTTCAACGGGATATCCAAAAAATGCCAAAAATGCTCCATAGACATCAATGGGGTTGATCCAGTATCTTCCAATGCAGAGAGCAAGACAAGCGACTGCTATCGGAAGAAAAAATAGAAAAATAAAAAATGATTTTTTTGAGACTGTTTTCATCTTAGTGGAGTCTTACTGCAATGTATTCGGGATTCAGGAATCCTTTGATGTCTTCATCTGTTGCAGTATAATTGAAAAATTCTTTGAAGAAGTATGAGGTTTCTTCTTCCATGTCAAGATCTTTGAACAGGTCAGGATGGTTGATCTGTGCCATCCACTGAAGGACAAGTCCATCTTCGAGAGATGGTGCATAGGACATGTAGGTTGCATAGGGGAAGATGTATACCTGTTTGTTTTTCACTGCAGTTACCTGACTCCAGTCGTAACCCGGGATGGTATTGTTGTAGAGGTCGGACGGCAGAGCATTCTGGGAGTTGGCAAAGTAGATAATTTCAGGGTCCCATGCAATGATTTGTTCCATGTCAACTGGTTTGAGTCCGGAAAGTTCGGCAGCAACGTTTTCTGCTCCGGTTGCATTCAACCAGTATTCAGAATAGTGTCCGCTTCCTGCCACCTGTAACGTTCCCTCTTTGTAGGTAAAGATAATTAATGCCCGCGGCTTTTCGTCATCGGTTACTGTGTTGATTTTTTCAGCGACTTTTTTCTGGACTTCACTGTTATAAGCAATAAGATCATCGGCTTTGTCAGTATCTCCAACGATTTTACCTAATTGATTGAGCCAGAGATCGAGTTGGGTAAATACGTTGTAACCAGTGGCGCCAAGTGAGGTGGTGAATCCGACCGCAGTAAGATTCGCATCTGTGAGAAGGGCATATTCATCCTGACGTGATCCGGTGTAGATTACTACATCGGGATCAAGCCGGAGAATTTCTTCGATGTTGATAACAGTTCCCTGAACAAATCCGGTTTCAACAGAGTCAAGTTCCGGATAAATTGTTGACATAACTCCTGATTTTGCGTAGGTAATACCTGCCGAGTTTGCACCAACCAGTTTGTCGGTTCCATCCATGTAGTAAACGTATATGGGTACCATCGGCGACATGGAAGTGATAATCACACGATCAACTGATGAAGGGAGGGTGACGTTGTTTCCTGCAAGATCAGTAAACGTTGTTCCAGGGCCAATGGTTGGTTGGCTTGTTCCAATACATCCGGCAATTGCGCATATTGCGATAATTACTACTATTATCAGTGGTAGATAAACATTTTTTTTATGCGGCATAATATTATCAAAAACATTATTGGATGCATTAAGTATTAATAAAACACTATTTATTATTACTATGCCGCCCATTAAAATTAAATTGTGTGATAACAATTCTAATAATATTTTGTTATGTTATACTTATGGGTGTATTTTTTTGGTACATGTGTGCTGAGTTGACTGAATTCCTGCTTTCTTCTCCAATGACAGATTCAGAGAAATTTTGTCAGAGTCATAAATCAAAATAATAATTAGTAGCAGGTTATAATTCACGAATGTAAAGTATATCCTATATGATGGAATTACCTGACTACTGTCAACTTTGGGATGAAACCTATGCCCTCGCCCTCGAAGGAAAACTCAGCTCCGGAGATACGGAAGACAGTTTCTGGTCGAATCAGGAGAATGTTGATCGATTCGTCAAACATCTTCTCAATAAAAAAGGCGGCCGCATCGAGGATAATATCGCATCGATGCATATCCCTCCGGGTTCAACCGTCCTCGATATAGGCGCCGGACCCGGAACACTCGCCGTCCCTCTTGCCTGTGCCGGATGTCAGGTCACCACAATCGAACCGTCTGTTCCCATGGGTAAGGCAATGGAAGAGTATCGGCAGCATATGCAGGCTCCGCACATTTCCGAGATCCGCAAACGATGGGAAAACGTAACGCCCCAGGAAGCAGGCCTCCACGATTACGTTATCGCATCTAGATCGCTCATGTTTGGGAATCTGCGGGAAAATATGCTCATGATGGACGGAACTGCAAAGAAAGGCGTTCATATCTACTGGTATCTGACCTCCAAATCCTCGTCGTGGGGACATGAGGATCTCTGGCAGAGCCTGCATGGAAAACCGTATTACAGTGCCCCGAATGCATCCGTTCTCTGGAATGCGTTGAATCAGCTTGGGGTCTATGCAAATATCGATCTGAAAACAAAAACCAACGGACATCTCTATTCCACGGTTTTGGATATGCAGGAGGATTATTACGGTCGTTTGGAGGCTAAGGAACCCTGGCAGAAGGATATCGTGAACGCTGATCTGGATAATAAATACGAGACGACGGATGCCGGGATACGTGTTCCAAGTACCTCATACCTTGCCCACATCAGGTGGGAAAAATAAACTGAAAATTCTCTTTCATTTACTTAAAGTAGGGAGAACAGAAATACCTTATAGCACTTCGGATAATGTATAGATATATGAAAATCATCGGGTTATGCGGGTCTGCTGCTCCAAAGAGCAGTACGAAAAAACTGATCGAAGCAGCTCTCGAAGCTGCGATGGAAAAAGGAGCTGCAGTTGAGTATGTCAACATTGCAAAGCTGAACATCAAAGGATGTCTGGGTTGTAATGAATGCAAAAAAGACCAGACCAAGTTCTGCTGCTTAAAGGACGACATGTCTGACCTTTACGCCAAACTCAACGAGGCGGATGTGATCCTGCTTGGATCCCCGATTTATTTCGGAGATATAACCGGACAAAGCAAATGCTTTGTTGACCGGATGTATGGATTCCTCGGTCCCGCCGGTTCCAAACTTAAGAAAGGAAAGAAGGCTGCTGCACTTATTACGCAGGGTTTTGCCGACGAAACGCATTATCCGATTGCAGCCGAACATCTGACCAAAGCGTTTGTCAGCTGCGGTGCAGATATCCTGAAACCGGAATTTTTCGGCGGGCTCCACAACGCAGACGAGGTCACGGAAGCACAATTGGCACGGGCACGAGCGTTTGGTGAAAAACTCGCTGAATAAGGAGCACCTCCTTTTTTTCACGAAACGAGACGCTTTCCATCGACCAAATTAGGTCTTGTAAGATACGCTGTGCGTTTCTCCCAAGCCGCACGCAATAACCAGCAGAAAACCCAAACGTCATGATCATTGTATATGTCCTCATAATCCTTATCGCAGCCGCCAGTCTGTATCTTTTTTTACTTTACCCCGGGAAAACCAGAAAGGAACGAATGCTGGTCTTTACACAATACTTCATTGCACACAGGGGATTATTCGATAATACGACCGCGGCTCCGGAAAACTCGCTTCCTGCATTTCAAAAAGCGGTCGATGCCGGCTACGGGATCGAACTGGATGTGCAGCTGACAAAAGACAATGAGGTGATCGTTCTTCATGATGATAATCTGCGCCGTTCATCGAAAGTCGACACGCAGATTTCTGATTGTACATACGAGAGGCTTCAGGAATACCGGTTATTTCACTCGGACGAAAAAATACCCAAATTATCCGACGTCTTATCTCTGGTAAACGGAACAGTTCCTCTTGTCATCGAGTTGAAAAACGCCTCTGCCTCCGAGTATGCGGGACTGTGCGAAAGAACTGCGGCGTGCCTTGACACATATAACGGGGTATTTGGTATCGAATCGTTCAATCCCATGATCGTTCGGTGGTTCTGGATCAATCGGCCTGAGTACCTGCGTGGCTTTTTAAGCACGGATTATCGAAAGGAACTGGCATCACTTGCATGCGGAGAACCGCCGAAACTGACATTCCTCGAGAAATTCGTTCTGACGAATTGTCTGATGAATTTTTTTATCAGACCGGATTTTATTGCCTACAATATTCGATACAAGGATCAACCGTCCTATAGGATATGCACAAAATTATTCGGCATTGTCAAAGTCGGTTGGACGATCCGCAGTAAAAAAGAATTGGATACGGCAGTGTCATCTTTCGATGTGATTATTTTCGACTCGTTTCTGCCTTAATCCTGAGGATCCATTACGTTTTTCTCGTGAATATCCGGTCAAGGCATCCAAGTCTTGGAACAAAGAACTTGACAATAAGACCAACAAGAATGGCCGCCGCGACGGTTCCTTCCCGCACCCCGACCAGATCGGCAAACATCACCCATGAGACAAGAACGGCAGTCAGTACCATTGTGCTGTCGAATCCTACTTTGACATAGCCGAACTGAATCTTTGTGACCTCGGATATTGCTCTGACAAGAGCATCTCCTGCCATCATCAGAAGGTTTGCTTTCAACAGAAGGGAAATACCGAAAGCAACCAGAACGCAGCTCATGAGACAGAAAATCCACTGAAATATATAGCCGGTGATGATGAGATCATTGACGAGGATCATCGAGAGATCCGTGAATACGCTGAAGACGAATATGAGAGGGATCTGCAGCCACTGATATGTTTCAAATTTGTCTTTCAGCAGGAAATACTCAAAAACAACAAACAAACTGTTCATGAGAAAGGTGAACGTCCCAAATGAAAGGTGAAATCCTTGACTCAGAACATAGGGCACGCAAGATATGGGTGTTGTTCCAAGACCTGCTTTCGTGGAACACGCAATCCCAAGCGACATGATAAAAAGGCCGAGGATCATCACGGTTATCCGTGTGGCTGTTTCTTTTTTCATGATGCGCAGAAGTTGATATAGATTGGGTGGTCTGGTATTTATGCGGGACGGGATGATCGGTGTAACGAAGTTGAATTCCCGTGCCGACAGGGGAATAGATATTATCCGTCAGGTAGCAATGTTACCATATGGAAAGTACTACTACAGATGAGTTAGGGGGAGCATTTCGACCGATCGTGTTTCTTCGGACGGATACGTATCCTTCGAACGCGATCTCGCCGAAGGAGGGGGCACGAAGAGGCTGTGTGATGGGTTTTATCTCGCATGTTATCCGGGATCGAAAGACAGCAGTTTTCACCAAAGAAACATGTCTTTGTGCCGGAGCAGCGGCAGGTCTCTGTTTTGGGAATAGTTATGCAGCATCACCCGGAGGCGTTGATACGTTTGCGGCGTTTTTCTCGTATGGTCTTGAATCGGCGAAGGACCCGGAAACGTATCAGAAATTTTGTGATCGGATGCCGGAAAAATCCCGGAGAAAGTTTTTGGAGGGTGAGCGGATGCATGTGGACAGCGAGACGGCAAAAAAGTTCATCGATGATGAAATCACGGCTATACCGGAAATCAGCGGGAAATATGCTGTGTTTAAGCCGCTAGAGGATCTTGTTGAGGGAGAAGTTCCCGTTTCGGTAATCTTTACCGTGAATCCGGTCGAACTTGCGGCATTGATGCATCTTGCGGGTTCACTTCCAGGTGGGAACGGACTTACCGCTTCGTCACGGATCTCGGCATGTCAGGCACTCGGGAGCAAAGTTCTGCAGGAGTCAAAAAAGGAGGTTCCAAATGCAGTTCTAGGTATGACTGATCTTGCCGGCCGCGGGCACTGTCGAAATGTTATCCCGAATGAGTATATGACCTACAGTGTTCCCTGGAACATGTTTCTTGCCATGGAAGAAGCGGCGCCGAAGAGTTTTTTCCAGACGATGACATGGGAGAAGTTTAAGGAATAACATATACACCCTTCATGAATGTTGAAAAGAACGACGATATTTCTCATTTTTGCAGGGCATGATCCTCAGAATGTCTGAAAAAATAGTTATTCCCAAAAAAAGATTTATCAACCCTGCGTTCCCATACACTGCTTTAAGGAAGTATTATGGCAACAAAACCTTCGGTAAGCTATAAGTTATCATTAACTGCGTTTATCCTGATTACGTTCGCAGCCATTATGAGCATGCGTACCTTCCCATCGCAAAGTGTGGTGGGCTGGCAGTCAATCTTTTTCTGCCTCCTTGCTTTTATCGTATACCTGATTCCTGCATCCCTAGTTTCTGCTGAACTAGCTACCGGATGGCCGCAGGAAGGTGGTGTCTATGTGTGGGTAAAAGAGGCATTTGGAGAAAAATGGGGTTTTACCGCCATTTGGCTGCAGTGGTTCCAGATGACGATCGGATTTATCAGTGTCCTGACCTTCATCGCGGCAACATTCTCTTACATCATTAACCCGGAGCTTGCAAACAACAAGTTATATCTGTTCATTTTCATTGTTGTTATCTGGTGGGGCCTGACGTTCCTGAACCTCAGGGGTCTCAAAGCTTATACCAGAATCAGTTCGATCTCCGTTGTCCTGGGAACATTCATTCCGGCGGCAATCCTTCTCATCGGCGGAGCATGGTACATCTTTTCCGGAAACCCCGTCCAGTTAACCCTCCAGCCGACGGTAACGGATCTCATACCTAACTTTTCATCGCTTTCCAATCTGGTGATGCTGGTAACCTTCGTTTTCCTGTTCATAGGTATAGAGATGACCGCAAGTCATGCACAGGATATCAGCAATGTCAAGAAAAATTATCCTCTCGGCATATTTGTCGTCGGCTTAGTCATCACAGCAATAAGCATTGTCGGGGCCATGATCGTTGCCTTACTCGTACCGGCAGACAACATCAACCTTCTTGCAGGCATTATGCAGACCTTTGAAGTTATTTTTGCGGGTCCGTTCTCATGGGTGGTACTGATCATCGCTCTGCTCATTGCGATTGGCGCGATCGGTCAGGTGTCTACCTGGATCTTAGGGCCGGTCAGAGGTCTTTTTGCGACAGCAAAAGAAGGAACTCTGCCTCCCGTTCTTCAGAAGACGAACAAAAACGACATCCCGGTAAACATGCTTATCCTTCAGGGAATTCTCATCACGTTCTGGGGCGCCGTTTACGCTCTTGCTCCCGGGGGAGTTAACAGTTCGTTCTGGATGCTCTTTGCTCTGACGACCACCGTATACATCGTCATGTATTTCCTGATGTATGCTGCTGCAATCAGACTCAGATACACGCGTCCGGACGTTCCAAGGGCGTTTAAGATCCCTGGCGGAAAGGCCGGCATGTGGCTAGTTGGAGGATTTGGATTTGTGATGATGGCAATCCTTTTCGTCGTCGCGATGCTGCCGCCAACCCAGATCTCGGAAGGAGCCGGTTTTGTGGCATTCATGATTATTGGAACGGTTGTCGTCGCAGCCATACCTTTAATCATTTATGCATTCAAAAAGCCTGAATGGAAAGTAAATCAGCCGGAGACCAAAGAGTAAATACGGAGAAATTAGTATGACAAACACGGAAAAAACCAACACATCCCCCTGTGCAGCCGAAGATGCTCTCAAAGTGAAGGCTCTCTTCCTCGGGCCGAAATCTGAAAACCGCGAGTATTTCAAGAACATGCTCAACTTCCTGATGGATGAGCACATGCACTGGAGAAGCGATTTCCATCCGGAAGACCGGATGGTTTCGACGGCGAAAGAGATGCGAAGCGAGGAATATCTGACGACACTCGACCGTACATCCGATGTTTTGATGCAGCTGTCGAACAAACTCAAAGAAACCTCGATGCCCTGGTTTTCATCCAGATATCTCGGTCACATGAATTCCGATACGCTGATGGTGGCTAACCTTGCGTATATGGCGACCATTCTCTACAATCCAAACAACGTAGCCTACGAAGCATCAACTGCGACGACACCGATGGAAATCGAAGCCGGCAAAGACATGGCAACCATGCTCGGTTTTGACCCTGAACAGTCATGGGGTCATATCACCACCGACGGCACGATCGCAAATTACGAAGGTATGTGGATGGCACGCAATCTCAAATCGTTCCCTCCCGCAGTCAAAAAGATACGGCCCGATCTTGTTCCGGGACTTGACGACTGGCAGATCATGAACATGAGCACCACACAGGTGCTTGACCTTATCGGGAAAGTGAAGGAGGCCGGCTGCTTCGATGAAGTAAGAAACGAAAGTGCCCGAGGTATTGGGGCAGGCGACGGTAGCCTTGGTGTTGTCCTGGTCCCGCAGTCCAAACATTATTCATGGGTGAAGGCTGCCGATGTTCTCGGGATTGGAAACAAGAATCTGATCCAGGTGCAGGTAAATGACCACTACCACATGGATATCGACACGCTGAAAAGCATCATCGACGATCACATCGCACGAAAGATCCCGATTATGGCAGTCGTGGCCGTTGTTGGAACAACCGAAGAAGGAGCTATTGATGAGGTCGACAGGATCGTAGAATTACGGGCCGAGTATGAAAAACAGGGTATCAACTTCTACTTCCATATCGACGCAGCCTACGGCGGCTATTCACGTGCTCTTTACCTTGATGAGCAGAATCGTTTCATGGAGTACGATGAAGTGAAAGAACGCCTCAGCGCTGACGGGATATTCATACATGAAACCGAATACCCGCAGAGAGAGATTTATGAAGCATACAAGGCAATCCCGGCTGCGGATTCGATCACCATCGATCCGCATAAGATGGGATATATTCCCTATTCAGCCGGAGGAATTACCATAAAGGACAGGCGTATTCTTGATCTTATCTCGTATTTTGCCGCCTATGTCTTTGAATCGGGAGAGGATTCACCAACTCTGCTTGGCAGTTATATTATGGAAGGATCAAAGGCCGGTGCCACGGCCGCCGCCGTCTGGGCAACGCACAGACTGATCCCGCTGAACGTAACCGGTTACGGAAGAATCATCGGCCGGAGTATTGAAGGAGCACAGATGCTGTCCAATGCTCTGACAACGACGAAGTATATTACGGTCAATGACCGGAAATTCCAGGTCGAAACTCTTGCAGGAAAACCTGACTTCAATATCGTGTGCATGGCGTTTAATGAGGTAGGAAATACCGATCTGGATGCCATGAATGCTCTGAACGAAAAAATCTATAACGAATCCTCCTATGTCAGCGGGCCGGTGTATAAAAACGACTGGATCACCTCAAAAACTGCTCTCGCACGGGAAGACTACGGCGACGCTCCAAGAAACTTCGTGAAGCGCCTCGGGGTCCCAACGGCAGAATGGGATCGTGTCGGATCGGTGTATGTGCTTAGAGTCTGCCTGCTCAATCCGTTCGTTTCCCACAATGTGCATTTCGACGTCCTGTGGGATGGGCTCCTTGCAATCCTCAAGGAAAAGCTTGCTGCGGCAATTGCCGGCGATGGAAAGTGCTGAGAATATCTGACCCGGTTTTTCCATGACCGGGGCATTATGTATTTTTTCTCATGCAAATGAGTGAGTGGCCCGATCTGTTATTTTTAATAGGACTTACTCGGTGTGCTCTCAATCCAATTTGGGAAGGATACGGCTGGGTGTGGAAACCTGAATTTATTTAACCGCGAATCTCCGCGAATTAACGCGAATCGCATTTTTCTTGCGCTGTCGTGCTCTGCTTCGGCTGATCGCCTACGCAGGAATCGCACGCCGGCTGGAAAAATGCTATCGGAAAAACCGGCGTGCCGGTTTTTCTCTCAGTTAACTTCTCTATTTGTGTAATCGAAAAATAATGAAACAACAGAAAAACCCGCACGCGGGTTTTTCCTACAGCATTTTTCAAGAGAGGGTGCGATTCTGCGCAGGCGATCAGCCGGAGCAGAGCAGCCGAACGTAAGGAAAATGCGATTTGCGTTAATTCGCGGAGATTCGCGGTTCTTTTCCGTATCCAACCACACCAACACCGCGTAAGTCCTATTTTAAAATATGACAGAGAAATACGCCATTACTACTAACACAAAAATCTGAAAAAGGAGTGGACCGGGCGGAAATTGAACCCGCGGCCTCGTCCATGCCAAGGACGCGATCTACCACTGATCTACCGGCCCAACGAACACACATAATATGTGCCTTAACCAATAGGGCAGATGTGAATAAAAAGATGTTGCTTTCTTCGCCAAAAAATCCTCTCGGATTTCATCATTGGATCGCCAAAACAATAATGCTTCAGCACACACTTCATACATACCAGAGACATGACCGCTGTATTCGATCCATCTCTAACAGGTATTTTTATCTTCGGGCTTCTCGCAGGCATTTGTCCGTGCAATAGTGTGATCTGCCTTGGGCTCATTGGTTATCTTACCAGCGGTAAAACAACTCTAACCCTCCCGACAATACTCAAACTCGTTCTTGCCTTCTGTGTAGGTACGATTCTTACCCTTCTTCCGTTAGGCTTCCTTGCCGGATTCCTCGGCGAGTATATCCTCTATCTCAACAGTTCGATAGCCTGGATTCTGGGCGGCATTCTTATGATCGCGATGGGACTTCAGCTCCTCCATCTCTATAAGCCGCCAATTCGACGCATCTTCAACCGTTTTCGTCTCCTAAATGCCTATACTATCGTCGGCGCATTTCTTCTCGGTCTTTCATTTGGCGTGATCACCGTCGGCCGCGGCGCTCCGATGCTCATCATCGTTCTCACCTACATTGCCCTCTACCAAACCCCGCTTCAGGGACTTCTCACCATCTTCATCTATGCAGTCGGTCTCAGCATTCCATTGGTTATTCTCAGCTCGATCGGCGGTTCCTTTGGTCAGAAGATCCGCACGGTCACAAAAATCAGCGGGAACACCATCGATATCATCATCGGGATAGGAATCATTCTGATCGGCATTTACTTTATTTTCCTTGCCTTCCTCTAAAATCACGCGATTGAACCGACTCTTATATATCTTCGACGGAAAATAATAACTCTGACAATGTTAGGTATCATTGGGGGGACGGCTCTTCTGCAGGCACGCCTGCCCCCTCTGGAAAAAATCCGTGTATCAACACCATTCGGCTCAGTCCAGGCTCACGTCGGTAGAATCGTCTTTATCAGCCGCCATCAAAACGACACCCCTCCTCACCGGGTCAATCACCGTGCACACCTGGCCGCCATGAAAATCCTCGGCGTTGATAAACTCATCGTTATCGGCTCGACCGGCAGTATGCATGATGATCTTCCTCCGGGGAGCATCGTTATTCCTGATGACTCATTCAGTCCCTGGGATATTCCAAGCCTGCACGACAACGACATCTATCACATTCCCCCGTCGATCAACCCTGGTCTAAGGGAAGAGCTCGTCCGAATCGTTCCGGAGGCAAAACCCGGCACCTACTTTCAGACGCTTGGTCCCCGATTCGAAACCCGGGCGGAGATCGCCTGCTTTGCGGGGGACACCGATGTGGTCGGTATGACTGCTGCAAGCGAACTTACCCTCGCAAACGAGCTTGGGATCCCCTGTGCCGCTCTCTGCACCGTGGACAACTATGCAAACGGCATCGGGGGGGCATCGGCCCCGGAGTATGACGAAATCGTCGCCATTGCCCGAAGAAACGGCGAACGGATAACGGATATCATAACAAAAATCGTGGAAAAACTCGCATGACAGACACAGACATCTTTGGAAAACAGGTCCCTGTTCTCATCAGAAACGTCAGCCTGAATGGAAAAATACAGGAGATCTACCTCGACGGTACAGGAATGATCGGAGCGGTCGGAGAAAAAATCACCGATCACGACGCCGAGTTCATAATCGATGGTGACGGGGCAACAGCACTTCCCGGCATGATCAATATGCACACCCACTCGCCAATGGGTCTGCTTCGCGGCTATTCGGATGACATGCAGCTCTTCGAGTGGCTTTCCACCAAGATCTGGCCGACAGAGGCACATCTCACCGAGGATGATATCTACTGGGGCGCGAAACTCGCCTGCCTGGAAATGATCCGTACCGGAACCACGACCTTCAACGACATGTATTTTAAAATGGAGCAGATCGCCCGTGCCGTTGATGAATCCGGCATCAGAGCATGTCTTTCTTACTGCATGATCGACGGCGGGGACCATGCGAAGTTCGAGTCGGAAGCCCGTGTCATGGAGTCGACGGTCAAAAATATCAAAAATATGAACAATCCACGGGTCATGCCCGGCGTTTCCCCCCATGCGGTCTATACCGTTTCAAAAGAGGGTTTGACCTGGTGTTCAGAGTTTGCCAAAAAGGAGAATATTCCCCTGCATGTACATCTTTCCGAGACCGAACAGGAGGTCACTGACTGTGTTGCAGCCCACGGCATGAGACCTCCGGCATGGCTGGATCACTGTGGTGTCTTGTCCGAGCAGTGCATAGCGGCACACTGCTGCTGGCTTGATGCTGACGACATTTCTCTTCTGGCAAAGAGAGGAGTGACCGCCGTCCATAACCCGATCAGCAATATGAAACTCGCCGGAAACCGTGCTCTTCCCTATCCGGAGATGAAAGCAGCCGGCGTGAATGTGGCTCTTGGAACGGATGGAGCTTCCTCGAATAATGATCTGGATATGTTCAGTGAGATGAAAACTGCGGCAATCCTGCAGAAGTTCTTCTGGAACGATCCGACCGTGATGCCGGCAGCCGATGCGCTGAAAATCGCCTCGCCTAACGGGGCAAATGCATTGGGTCTCAATGCAGGAGTGATCGCTCCGGGCCATCTTGCAGATCTGGTCCTTGTTGGACGAAATCCGCTGAATGTACCTGCATTCAACACAGATTCAAATGCCGTGTATGCAACGAGCGGTCTTGCCGTCTCGACGACGATCTGCGATGGTGTGATTCTGATGCATGACGGTATCATCCCTGGTGCGGAAGAGATCATGGAAAAGGCGGGATCGGTCGCCTTTGACCTTGTTAGGCGGGCGACCGCACCCTAACAAGGCCATTTTTGAAAAGCTTTTACGATCAAGATTCGCTTTCCTAATTCTACAAAAAATGGATATGCACAAATTCCTCAGGGAGGATCCGTATATCGATTTCTCCCACCCTCTGATACGGGAGAAAGTCGAAGACCTTTTTTCCGACCTTTCTTCAGATATCGAAAAAACACGTAAGGCCTATGAGTTTGTCCGTGATGAAATCCCCCACTCGTTTGATATACAGGCAGACATTATCACGGCAAAAGCTTCCGATGTTCTCAAGTTTCGGACAGGTATCTGCCATGCGAAAGCAAACCTTCTCGCCGCTCTTCTCAGGTCTGAGGGTATCCCGACAGGTTTCTGTTTTCAGCATCTGACCCTTGCAGGTGATGATTCTCTTGGTTACTGTGTTCACTGTTTTAATGCTGTTTTTCTGCAGAAGCGCTGGATAAAACTGGATGCACGCGGTAATATCAACGGGAAAGATGCACAATTTTCTCTGGAAACACCAATACTTGCATTCCAAAACCGGACGGAATATGATGAATATTTCTGGAAAGGGATCTACGCCGCTCCGCATCCTGCAACCATGCAGGTGCTTGATACGGCGTCGTCGCTCAAAGATGTCGTCGATAACTTTCCCGAAACAATTACCGAAACCCCCGACATTCACGAGTGACCCTTTATCTTTTTCTGATGTATATCTAATATTGTGTCGCTAAGAAAAATTATATATACTTTCGCGCATATGTGTACTAATGTTATGACACAGGAAATCAAAAAAATCGCCATTGCCCAGGACGGGAGTTTGGTCTCCCAGCATTTTGGTCACTGTATGAGCTATGCATTATTCAATCTCGAAGATGGAAAATTGAGCCGACTGCCCGATTTGGAAAACCCCGGTCATGAACCCGGAAAACTCCCGCGCCTTCTTGCCGCCGAAGGTGTCAATCTCATCATCGCCGGGGGTATGGGTCCGCGTGCCATTGATCTCTTTGAAGAAAATGGTATAGAAGTTATTCTTGGCGTCTCGGGAGATCTTGGGCGTGCAGCCGAGGCTTATGTAAATGGGACGCTCACCGCCGGAACAAGTTCTTGCTCACACGAAGATCATGCATGCGGCGGCGAAGATCACGAACATGAACACGATCACCCCGCCCATATTGTGTGCATCAGCTCGACCGGGACGTCACTTGACTCTCCGGCAGACATGAGATTCGGCCGTGCCCCGTACTTTGCCGTGATCAATCTTGCCGCCAACACTGCTTCAATATTTCAGAACCCCTTCACCGATGCAGAAAGCGGCGTCGGTCCCAAGGTTGTCCAGCTTCTT
The DNA here is from genome assembly GCF_000015765.1 of Methanocorpusculum labreanum Z. Lineage (NCBI taxonomy): Archaea > Methanobacteriati > Methanobacteriota > Methanomicrobia > Methanomicrobiales > Methanocorpusculaceae > Methanocorpusculum > Methanocorpusculum labreanum. Next base: position 1,068,100 of record NC_008942.1, read on the forward strand.
GCTTCCAACGGCGTATCGGTCCTCATCACCGGCCGGAGCGGAGGAAATGCTAGTGCGGCACTGAAAGCCGGAGGTATAGCTGCGTATGAACTTACAGAACCGATCACGATCGCCGAAGCCCTTCAAAAATATCTTGCTCACGAACTGTCCCCTCTTATGTAAATAACAAGATTCCAAACCTCTTTTTTTGAAAAAAAAGCGTGTCAAATCAGATATTGGCACGGATCCCAAAATTCAGTTCAACAACCCAGATTTTTCCGATAATAGAGAACTGGCTTAATCTTTAGTGATGATCACGACGATGATAAATCACTGATGCCATGCACCTCAAATAGAGATTAACACGCGCGCGTAGTTAACACACCACCAACACGTTAATTTTTTAGTAAATCAAATATAATTTATAAACCCACCGATAATATTCAATATTTCAGAAAACACTAGTTTAGTTAACATCACTATTAAATGCTGAAAAAAGTGACCGTTTTTATGGTAATATCATGCAGATGAAATATGTGACCACCATATGCCCGTACTGCGGTACAGGCTGTGCACTCAATCTCGTTATTCGGGATGGGAAAACAATAGGGGTTGCTCCCTCTCATCGTTCTCCCGTATGTTCCGGCAAACTCTGTTCCCGCGGACTTCACGCTGCCGATGCCTTTGATGAAGCGCGGATCGAACAACCGTTTGTCAAAGGAGAACCATCTGATTGGGAGACTGCTCTTGGGAAAGCGGCTGAATTGAAAAAGTATGCCGCTGATGAAATTATCGTCATCACCTCGGCCCGTCTCACCAACGAGAACCAGTATCTCGTGAAAAAGTTTGCTCAGGCAGCAGGTACTTCCATTGGAGTAGTAAATGGTGGGACCGGCGTTCCAACGGTAAAACTTGATGAACTAAAAGATGCGGATGTCATCCTCGCACTTGGCAATGTTATGCAAGCCCTCCCCCTCACAGGAAACAGGATCATTCAGGCAAAAGAGAACGGCGCACGCCTCCTTTACATAGGTCCCCAGAGCTATACAGCAATTCAGGCAGACACCGTTGAGATAACTGATGAATACACGGAGTTGCCGCCCGGATTCAGCGCACTCATAAAGAATGCCGCCCACCCAGTTGTTGTCTATCTGGCAAATGATTCCGCTGCTGCGAAGATTGCCGAGACGCTCAATATCAAGACAGCTGTATTGTATGATACGAACAACGGGCGGGGAGCTAACCTCATGGGTATCGAACCTCTAACTCTTTCGGAAAGTGTAAAAGCTGCCGTGATCGTCGCCGAAACACCAGTTATGGAACAGGATATCTATGCCGATATTCTCCAGAAACTGGACATCCTCGAACTCACCGTAGTAGCGGCTTCTGCCGAGACATCACTGGCAGACGTAGCTGATATCATTTTGCCGATCGCCGCACAGAACGAAATTGAAGGGACAGCAACAAACTGGGAAGGACGTCTGCAGATGGTCAAACCTGCCGTCGCCTCACCAGATGGTGTGAAGACACTTGACGCAGTCCTTGCAGATCTTGCTGGAAAAATGGGAATCACCATCCCGTCAGGCACGCCGGAGGAACTCTTTACTGCCCTTGGCGCTGAAATTCCGGCATTTGCAAATATCACCTATGCTCAGATTGCAAAGCCTGAGGGCGTATTTCTCCCGGAGGCCTGAGAATGTCTGAGAAAGGCGACATGTTCTATGCATGGACAAAGTCCACTGACATCAAAGGCGAGTGCGGAGGGGCAGTAATCTCTATCCTGAAGTACGCTTTGGAGAAGAAGATCGTGGATGTTGTTCTTACGGTCAGAAAAGGCTATGATGTCTATGACCCCCAGCCGGTCTTCATCACTGATCCTGAGGAACTTATCTCATGCGCAGGATCATTGCACTGCGGAACGTTTCTTCTCCCGAAACTGATCAAAAAGTATCTGAACGGTGCCAAAGATCTGAAAGTCGGAATCACGGTCAAAGGCTGCGATGTCAAGGCACTCTATGAACTTGCCAAACGCCAGCAGATCAATATGGACAATGTCTTTTCCGTCGGTCTCAACTGCGGAGGGTCCGTTTCACCGACTGGCGCCCGAGCAATGATCGCCGAAAAATACGACATCAATCCCGATGACGTGGTAAAAGAGGAGATCGACAAGGGACAGTTTATCGTGATGACCAAAGATGGTCAGCACAAAGGCATCAAAATCGATGAACTGGAAGAAGAAGGGCTCGGCCGCCGTGCAAACTGCCAGCGCTGTGAAACCAAAATTCCGCGTCAGGCAGATCTTGCCTGTGGTAACTGGGGTGTATTCGGCGAAAAAGCAGGTAAAGCCACATTCGTTGAGGTATGTTCTGCAAAGGGTGCTTCAGTCTTCGACGGAGCGGTCAGTGCCGGTGTGATCGATGTTTGCGCCCCCGATCCGAAAGGACTTGAGATTCGCGGCAAGATCGAGAATGTCATGGTGAAGATGGGCAAAAAGACACAGAAGAGCCAGTTTTCTGCTCTTGGAGATGGTAAAGAGCGCCTTACAAAGATCATGCAGTCATCTTCACGCTGTATTGCCTGCCGTGCATGTATCGATAACTGCCCGATTTGTTACTGTGTCGAGTGTTCAACACTGAAACCGCATCTTGTCGATCAGACGCAGACACCTCCCGACTTTATGTTTCATTTGATCAGATTCGCGCATATCGCCGATTCCTGCGTGAACTGCGGTCAGTGTCAGGAATTGTGTCCTGCAGAGATCCCGAACGCCCTTTACATGCATGCTCAGCAGGTTGAACTCGAGAAGATGTTCGGTCACACCCCCGGATGCGACATGAGTCTTCCAGTACTTGCATTTGCAGAAGAGAGAGACGAACGTCAGCGTCTGAACGATACCGGATCGGACATGATCTTCGAGAATGTATTCAAGGAGTAAAAATAAGGAAAAGCTACATTCTTTACACAGAACTGAGATGCACACCAGCTTTCATTCAGTCCAACCCTCGCACATTCATCCACTCCCCATACTTTTTTGGACAGCTTTCATTTCAGTCAATAACTTTGAACCATATATCTTCTCTATCTCCTTTATGTAGCGTGAGTGACAATACCTCAGAACAATCAACATCAACCGAGAATGATACGTCAGCCTATGGGATCTACAAGTATTTTCAAACGCCGAACCGTCAGTGAGATCCGGCTCGCTCCTTTTCTTATCATACTTGCTGCAGTCTGCTGGGGGACAATCGGCATTTTCACTAGGGAGTTGCAGGCAGCAGGGTTTACATCAGTCCAGATAACCGCAGCACGCTGCGCAGTGACCGCTCTCTGTCTTGTTATGGGTTTGCTGTTCACCGATCGAGACAAACTAAAGATTGTTCCAAAGGATATCTGGATGTTTATTGGAACCGGACTTCTAAGCATCGTTTTTTTCAACATCTGCTACTTTACCTCGATCCAGTATCTGACTCTTTCAATGGCCTCGGTGCTGCTGTACACTGCACCTTTTTTTGTGATGCTGATGTCTCTGTTTTTGTTCCATGAAAAAATGACGATACAGAAAGGAATTGCTCTGATTCTGGCATTCAGCGGTTGTGTGCTCACTGCGGGAATTGTTGGCGATCAGATCAACAGTATCACGGAGATAGGCATTTTGATTGGGCTTGGATCCGGATTTGGATATGCCTTATACACGATCTTTGGAAGGGTGGCTCTGAAAAAATATCATCCGATTACCATTACAACTTATACATTTCTGATTGCAGCTATCGGCATACTTCCGTTCTGCGATGTTGGAAATATGGTTCAGCTTTCTCTGGGAAATACGGGAATTCTGCCGTATATTCTGATCCTCAGCATAGTATGTACGGTACTTCCCTATTTCCTGTACACCAAAGGTCTGAAACATGTCGAAGGAGGAAAAGCATCGGTGATGGCTTTTGTTGAGCCGATGGTTGCAACGCTTATCGGAATCTTCCTTTTCCATGAACAAATGACGCTTTTGAATATGACCGGCGTCGTTCTGATTTTTGCAGCAATCGTTCTTTTGAACAGCCGGACTCGGTCATCAGCTCCTCCCGACACTTCCTGATTTACCTATGATCCTGCAGATCTGGCGCTACGCGCACAACTGCTTTTTATCAAATATTTGTGTGCTATAATTCGGCATTTGTTATTTGAAAATTCTAAGCTCAATATGGGTTTTATATCAAAATCAATCGGCAAAATGCCAATAAATATTGATTTTGTGGACATCTGCGGCTTGAATTTTCAATTAAGGGGCATACTAGGTGAAAAATCACAATTCGCGTTTAAAATGAGCTTTTTTGAAAATGGGTCATTTTAACAAAGATTAACAACAAATACTAAGTTGGAGGGTTTCGTTATAGTTGAAATAGTTTGCAGCGGAGATCCGCCTGAGTCAGAGCCGATTATTCGTGTACATGGTCTGACCAAAGTCTTTGGTCATGATCTGGAAAAAGCCCTGGAACTTCACCGTTCGGGCCGCTCAAAAAAGGAAGTTCACGAAGAGACCAATGCGACGATCGCTCTGCACAATGTCTCTTTCGAGGTTATGCGTGGAGAGACTTTCGTCCTTATGGGTCTTTCCGGCAGTGGAAAATCAACTCTTCTTCGTTGTATTAATCGTCTTATTGATCCGACCGAAGGTGAGATTGAGATCGACGGAGAGGACATTATCGGCATGGATCATGAGGAACTTCGGCTGATCCGCCGACGCAAACTGGGCATGATCTTCCAGAATTTTGCACTTCTTCCGCAGAGAAATATTCTGGACAACGTAACGTTCGGTCTTGAAATCATGGGCGTTCCCAAAGCAGAACGTAATCAGCGGGCCGAAAAAGTCCTGGAAATGGTCGGTCTTGGCGGCTACGGAAGCAGTATGCCCTCAGAACTTTCGGGCGGGATGAAACAGCGTGTCGGTCTTGCCCGTGCACTCACCAGCGATCCGGACATTTTGTTGATGGACGAAGCGTTCAGTGCTCTTGATCCGCTAATCCGCCGCGATATGCAGGACGAACTGCTGGAACTTCAGGAGAGGCTCGGCAAAACGATTATTTTCGTAACTCATGATCTTGACGAGGCACTGAAGCTCGGTACCCGTATCGCTCTGATGAAAGACGGTTCGATCGTGCAAATCGGTACGCCGGAAGAGATTCTGACAAATCCAGAGAATGCCTATGTCGAGAAGTTCGTTGCTGATGTGGACCTGACCCGAGTTCTCTCGGCAAAAGATGTTATGCGCCGTCCAGAGCCGGTTGCCCAGTGCACTGCCGGTCCGCGGGTAGCGCTGCATCTGATGGAAGAACATGATATCCCGATGATTTTTGTTGTCACCCGCCACAGAAATCTTCGTGGTCTCGTGACTCTAGAAGATACCATCGGTGCTGTGAAAACAGGAAAGACCATGTCGGACATTCTCAAAACCGATATTCCCATTGTTGCACCCGACGCACCGCTTTCTGACATTCTCTCTTTGATTGTCGACAGCCAGTATCCAATGGCAGTTGTAGATGAAAACGGCAGACTGCATGGCGTGATCTCACGTGCATCAATCCTGGCTGCACTTGCCCGCAAGGGAGGTGATTCCTGATGGAATTACCTAAGATCCCGATTGGCGATGCTGTTGAAGCGATTGTCGACTGGATAGAGACGTATTTTTCCTGGCTGCTTGACGCGATCAGCGATGGTCTGCGTGTTCTTGTGAATGGACTCGAGGATATTCTCCTCGCAGTACCTGCACCGGTGCTGATCGCTCTTACGGGTGTTATCGTATGGTTCGTTACGCGTCACGACATCAAAATGACGATCCTTACGATGCTCGGCCTTGTCCTGATATGGGATCTCGGCCTCTGGGATCTATCAATGCTCACCGTGGTCCTTGTTCTCATCGCGACGGTGATCGCACTGGCGCTTTCGATTCCCATCGGCATCGGGGCTGCGAGGAGCGATACGCTGAATGCGGCTCTCCGTCCGATTCTCGATTTCATGCAGACGATGCCGTCATTCGTGTACCTTATTCCAGCCGTGATCTTCTTTGGTCTCGGCAGCGTACCCGGCATCATTGCAACGGTGATTTTTGCCATGCCTCCTGCATTGCGTCTCACGACGCTTGGTATCCGGCAGGTCCCCGTTGAGCTGATAGAGGTGGCGGATGCATTCGGCGCAACTCCCAGACAAAAATTGTTCAAGGTTCAGCTTCCGGTTGCTCTTCCAACGATCATGGCCGGGGTCAATCAGTGTATAATGCTTGCCCTTTCGATGACCGTCATCGCCTCTATGATCGGTGCGGGTGGACTCGGGTATCAGGTTCTGGTTGGAATCCAAAGAGTGGATATCGGCATGGGATTCGAAGCAGGACTTGCTATCGTTATCCTTGCAATTATCTTTGACAGGATCACCCAGAATCTTGTTCCAAAATACGGGAAAAAGTGAGACAGACATTCACTATTCCTTTCTCAAAACGAAACTCCAAAAAACTATGATGAAGGGTGCACAGTGCTGTGTCCGCAGCCATCTCCCTTCATTTTGTCCGCGTATTGCCGCACCCCGTTATCCGGGGTAAGTATCCCGTCTTGTTTTGACGAGGCGGGTAATTCTATGGTGAAAATCATGATTCAAAAGAAAAAAACATTAACTCTTATCGTAATTACAGGGCTCCTCTTAATGCTCGTTCTATTCACTGCGGGATGTACATCCCAGACAACAGAACCTGCTAAAGAGATAAGCATCGGATATGTCACATGGGATTGTGCTATCTCCAGTACGAATGTGATGAAACAGGTGTTCGAAGAGGCCGGATATGATGTCACGCTGGTCGCAGTCGATGCAGGTCCGCTGTATCAGGCACTTGCCAAAGGTGATGTCGATTTCACGACTACTGCATGGCTGCCTTATACGCATGAAAGTTACTGGGAAACCTATGGTGACCAAATCGCTTACGTCAATGAAAACATTCCGGGCGCTGCACGCATCGGTCTTGTCGTCCCGTCATATGTGACGATCAATTCGATTGACGAGCTGAACAGCGTTGCCGATAAGTTCGGGAACCAGATCATTGGTATCGAACCAGGAGCAGGTATTACATCCCGAACGGAACAGGCAATTGATGAGTATGGTCTCGATTACACTCTGGTCACCAGCAGCAGTGCTGGTATGGCGGCCGAACTCGGTTCAGCAATCAGCAAGAATGAGTGGATCGTTGTAACCGGATGGTCGCCTCACTGGAAATTCAGCCGGTATGATCTCAAGTTCCTTGAGGATCCGAAAGGAGTCTACGGCGGAGCTGAGGACATCGTAACGCTTGCACGTCTTGGTCTTGAGACCGATGACCCGGAGGCATATGGCATTCTCAGCCGATTCCAGTGGACTACTGAAGATATCACATCAGTCATGAATGATATCGCGGGCGGCATGTCCGAGACGGATGCGGCAAAAGCATGGGTCAAAGCACATCCTGACACTGTCACTTACTGGATCAACGGTACAACCACCTAAATCTCTCTTTTTTTCTGACGCAAAATTCTCGCAGGAAGATTTCCGTATTCAACAGATAATAATACTCATTAAAAAAAGGATGTTTCAGATCAGTTTCATCTGATCTTCATGTGTTATTCTCTTTTTGTCCAAGGGTATCAGGACAAGAAGCACAGTAACTGAAAGCACGACTCCGACGACCAGCGGATCGAGATAGCACCAGGGCGATCCTACCAGAGAGTTGACGCCAAACAGTGCATTGCAAATTCCAAGCATCTTCGACTCCGCTGTGTGGCAGAAAACCGCCCAAATAAGCCAGCCGCCGGCACCAACTGCCATACTCCATTTCGCAGCGAGATAGGATGGATTCTTTGAGGTGATTCCATGAACAAACGCCGGAAGAAGAGCAGCAGTACATAACCCCATGAACATGGCAGTAGCACGTGCAATAATACTTCCCGGCATCATTACTGCGAGGATGATACTGACGATCATCATGATCATGATGCCGATCTGATTCGCTCTGATGGAGTAACGAACACCTCTCATTCTGGCAAAGATATCCCCGCCGAGTGTTGTTCCCATAGTATGCAGAAGAGATGAAAGTGTCGACATGGCCGCCGAAAGCAGCGTCAGCATAAAGATAATGACGAACAGTTCGGGCATTGCCGAGTTGATGTAGAGCGGAATGATCAGATCTGCATTTCCCCCGGCAGCATCGATTGCCAGCATTCCAAGTTTATCCATGAAATATACATTCGTCAGCGGTCCGACCGTGAAGGCTACTCCAGTCATCATCACGATGAAGAGAGCGCCGATTGGAATTGCCCGATTCAGTGATTTTCCGTCTTTTGCCGTCATGAACCTGACCGCAAGCTGCGGTTGGGCAAGAACACCCACGCCAACCCCGAGAACGAGTGTCGTAATGACCGTCATCCAAATGGGAGAGCCGAACTCCGGCATCGAAGTCCAACCGGTCATTCCCATAGATGAGAGTGTACTTGGAACAAGACCGCTCATCGACTCAAGCGCATTGTTCGCTGCCACTATACCTCCAAGATATACATAGGTCAGAACCAGCAGGACTCCCATCCCAACCAGCATAATAGCTCCCTGTACCGCATCTGTGTACATGACGGCCATCAAACCGCCAATGACGACATAGAGCGCGACAACACCGGCAAATCCAAGCAGGGCTGTGAGGTACGGGATGCCGAGTGTAGTTTCAATGAATCGTGCCCCGCCTATCAGAACGGCCGCAGTATAAAGGGGCATTGCTGCAACGAAAATCGCGCCGGTTGCATAGATGATCTTCTTCGATCCGTACATCTTGCCGAGGAGTTCGGGATATGTCAGGGCCCCAAGATCTTTCCCGATCCGTCTGATCCGTTTTCCCATACAGATGAACGCGATGATCACCCCAACGACGATACACAATACGGTCAGCCACATCAGGCTCATACCGTATTGCGCCGACGTCCCGCCGAACCCGATGATGGCGGATGTACTGATGAACGTGGCTCCATAGGATAGGGCAATTATAGCCGGATGCGTATTTCGTCCGGCAACCATATAGTCTTCTACCTTTTTTGTTCGCCTATATCCGTAATATCCGATACCTATGATCATCACAAGGTAGAATGCGACGATGCCGATTGTCAGCTCAGTGCTTACCGTCATCATCATCACTGTCCTTGTTCCAATTCATATATCCGTAAATTCCGCAGAATAGCAGTGCTATCAAGCAGATGAGGTATGTCATCCATACCCACGGGTCACTGATGCCTAACATAGAAATTCACCTAGTTTTGGGTGATTCGGGCGTTTTCGACACCATACGGTCGCTGTATCGGATCAAGCGGAGAACCACCATACGCGAGCGTAACGGTGGTTCTCCTATCTAAAGAAGAAAAAGAAAACGTGGAACGTAGATAGAATGCCGCATGAATTACTCGTGCGTTCTACGTCCATGAGAATCGTCTCATAGTTTGAGTTTTACCTATAAATAATGAGCACATTCCAGAGTTTGTGCCGCATCAATCCAATTTTCGGTTTCCTGTAGGAAACTACCTGTTTTGCAACTCACTTTTTGCTTAATATCTCCTGAAATCCAATTTGAAGATACATTTGGAGACTGTTATGAAAAAGAGTTTCATACTGGAAAATCTTGACTGCGCACATTGTGCAGCTGTTATGGAGAACGGAATCAGAAAAATCGACGGCGTCCATGATGCAAGTATCAGTTTCATGACCAGACGGCTTGTTCTCGATGCTGATGATGGGAGATTTCCCGATATCCTGAAAGAAGCTAAGGTCATCTGCAAACGGGTCGAACCGGACTGTGTCATTATGGAGTAACGAATCAGCCCTATGGTTGTTACTCTCACAAAAAAACAGCGGCGATCCCTCAACCGGATCATTGCTGCTTCGATTCTCTTTGCCGGAGCTGTTTTGCTCACAGAATTTGCTGTCTTTCCAGAATCATACTCGCTGTATGCCGAGTTTTTCCTGTTCCTCTCCGTTTATCTTGTGATCGGCGGGGATGTCCTTCTGCGTGCCGGCAAAAATATTATCCACGGAAATGTTTTTGATGAACATTTTCTGATGTCGATTGCGACGATCGGAGCATTCTGCCTTGGCCAGTATCCCGAGGCTGTTGCCGTGATGCTTTTTTACCAGGTCGGAGAACTGTTTCAGAGTTATGCGGTGGAAAAATCCCGCAGATCGATCGCAGACCTGATGGATATCAGTCCGGACCATGCATATATCGAGCAGGATGGGGCAATCATCTCTGTTGACCCAGGCATCCTCCAGGTCGGAGACCATATCGTTATCAAAGCTGGAGACAGGGTACCTGTCGACGGTGTGGTGATCGCAGGTATGTCGGCGTTGGATACAGCATCCCTTACCGGAGAATCTCTGCCCCGCAATGTCGGTGTCGGCGATAAGGTGATCAGCGGATGCATCAATATCAGCGGCGTGCTTCATGTCCGGGTAGAAAAGCCGCTGAGTGAATCGACCGTCACACGTATTCTTGAACTGGTGGAGAATGCGGCTGGTAAAAAAGCCAAAACCGAGCAGTTCATCACAAGATTTTCGCGGTATTATACTCCCGTCGTCGTCCTCGCTGCAGTGATTCTTTCCGTGATACCTCCGTTGATTCTCGCCGAGCCGTTTACCATCTGGATAGAGCGAGCTTTGATCTTCCTCGTCGTCTCCTGTCCGTGTGCCCTTGTTATTTCTGTCCCTCTCAGTTTTTTTGGCGGGATCGGGGGTGCTTCACGATCTGGAATACTCGTGAAAGGAAGCAGCTATCTTGAGGCTTTGTCGAAAACCGACACGATTGTCTTCGATAAAACAGGCACTCTTACCAACGGGAGTTTTTCCGTTACCGATATACATCCGATTGGAATTTCTGAAAGAGACCTGCTGGAAATTGCCGCACATGCCGAAACCTACAGTAGTCATCCGATCGCCGTTTCGTTACGGGTGGCATATCAGCAGCCGGTCAGCACTGACAATCTGACGGATGTTTCCGAGTATGCGGGCCATGGTGTTTCTGCAATGTATCTTGGTCGCCGGATTACTGTTGGAAACGCCGGATATCTGCAGGAACAGGGGGTCACCATTGATGATGGTTCCAAGGAGGGATCACTGATCCATGTTGCCATTGATGGAAGATACGCCGGATGGTTAAGGCTTGCCGACACAATCAAACCCACTGCCGTTCAGGCAGTGGCCGAATTGAAAAGACGTGGTATTCATCGAATTATTATGCTTACCGGCGATGCTCCACCTGCAGCGGCCGCAATTGCCCGTGAGCTGGGAATTGACGAGTATTACGCGTCCCTCCTCCCTCAGGACAAGGTCTCGGCACTGGAAAAAATTCTGGCAGAACAGCAGGTAGGACGAATGGCAGCATTCGTTGGAGACGGCATCAATGATGCTCCGGTCATTATGCGTGCCGATCTCGGTATTGCGATGGGATCTCTTGGATCCGATGCAGCTATCGAAGCGGCCGATATTGTCCTGATGGATGATGACCCAATGAAAATCATATCTGCGGTACATATCTCACACAAGACGATGCATATCGTTTTCCAGAACATCGTGTTCGCCCTCGGAGTAAAGTTTTTCGTGCTGCTTCTAGCCGCCCTGGGAATTGCAAATATGTGGGAAGCAGTTTTTGCAGACGTTGGCGTCGCATTCATCGCGATACTGAACGCGATGAGAACGCTGAAAAGCAGATAATGAGAGAAGTGTGCGCATCTTCAAGGCATTCCCCTACAATTCGCACAGCAGGTCAGGTGCGCATTTCCAGCGCGTTCGGGTCTTTCAAGCCACATTTGGACAAAGAGCGCATGGAAGGCACGCTATATTTTCCGGGGTGACGAATGATTTATCCCTTTTGGATGGTGCATGCGCGAAAATTTTATGTAAGTTTTGTAGAGAATCACAGATTGCCCAAGGATACGACAATCTGGAAAAAAGCTGGAAATATTCCAGCATTACCAGAAATATACAATTTTGACGCTAATAAAATCACACAGCAGGCGTGAAGTCGAGAGGGGACGTGACATATTCTATAGAGAATTATCTACACCAGCCGCATGAATTTTGTCCCGTGTTCTGGGACCAAGACATCAGGCAGGAAGTTTAGAACCAACCGTTTTGTAACATTTCTGTATTTAATCGTATCACTTTATTTGATATAAATTAGCCTGATTCGATTCTTTGTATGTTCACTAACGAGTCTCAATGAAGTGCTCAGATAGGGGTACGTTTGACAAATAAAGCAACATATAAATCATTTAACAAAAAAATAAAGATGGAGAACTGGAGATTATTTTACTACTAATATATTAATTAATAGTATTTCGTGTTAATTAAATATATTAGTAAAATAAGTCTGTCCAACCTCCTTGGAACAGATTTTGTCCTATTAGATAAGACTCCGTTCGGTAAAAAAGCATGCGATTTGCATGAAGAAAAACAGGTAAACATTATGGCAAAATACAAGGATGTCATCGATTTATATGATGACTATGGTAAACTCTTACGGAGTAATATATCCCTTGAGCGGATCAGCCCGCTTGTAAACCCGGCAGTCAAGAAAATCATCGACGACACGAAACGTTCTGTTGCAGTCAACCTCGGCGGTATGCAGGATGGTCTGAAGTCGGGTAAGATCGGCAAGCACCAGCAGATCCTCGGACGTGAACTTGACCTTGATATCCTTGGAAACATCGACGCAATCGAAGCAAAGATCAAAGAGTATGTCTCTGTAGAATCTGGCGATGACACCGAGATCAAACGCTTCAACGGCGGAAAACTTCTGTTAGTGAAGGTCCCCTCAGCACGTATTGCTGCAGCAGCAACCTACGATGCAGCCCTCACCTCTGTCGCAGCAGCAACCACCTATGCAGTTGTCGAGCAGTTCAACGTTGACATGTTCAACGCAAACACCGTCAAAGCAGCAGCATTCGGTACCTACCCGGTCACGATGGATCTCGCAGGCGGAGCATGTTCTATGATCATGTCTATCCCCCAGAACAACGAGTCTCTCGGATATGCACTTCGTAACATTCCGGCAAACCAGACCGTAATGATGACCCACAGAAACGCAATGCAGGGTGCAGCCCTCGCATCCACCTTCGAGCATGCAGGTCAGTTCGAGATGGGTAACGCAATCGGTCCATTCGAGCGTGCACAGCTTTTACTCTTCGCATACCAGGGTCTGAACGCAAACAACATCGTCTACGATCTTGTTAAAGCAAACGGTCAGACCGGTACTGTTGGTACTGTCGTTCAGTCCTTAGTCGAGCGTGCAATGGAAGACAACGTCATCACTCAGGCAGCAGCAGCTAAAGGCGGATACTTCAAGCCCTACGAGACCAAGGACCCGATGCTCTGGAACGCCTATGCATCCGCCGGTACCCTCGCCGCAACCATGGTCAACGCAGGAGCAGGAAGAATGGCACAGGCAGCATCCTCCACCTTACTGTACTTCAACGACCTTCTTGAGCACGAAACCGGACTTCCGGGATCCGACTTTGGAAGAGTTATGGGAGCCGGTGTTGGTTTCTCCTTCTTCAGCCACTCCATCTACGGTGGAGGAGGACCGGGTATCTTCAACGGAAACCACGTCGTTACCCGTCACGCAGCAGGTGTCGCAATGCCTTGTGCAGTTGCAGCATGTGCACTTGATGCAGGTACTCAGATGTTCTCTCCGGAAGGAACCGCAAAGATCTACGGTGAAACCTTCGGTAAGATCGAAGAGTTTGCACACCCGATCCAGGCAATTGCAAAAGTTGCATAACTTTCATCCGTGAATAACCAAAACAATCACGAAGGAACATAAAAATGGCATATACACCACAATACGGGCCGGGAACTTCCCGCGTCGCGGAAGTTCGTCGCAACCAGATGAACCCGAACGTAAAGCTCGATAAGATTCGCAACATTACCGATGAGGACCTTGTCCTTATCATGGGACACCGTGCACCAGGACAGGCATACCCGTCGGCACACCCCCCACTCGCAGAGCAGGGAGAACCCGACTGCCCGATCCGCAAACTCGTTCAGCCGACCGAAGGCGCAAAAGCCGGTGACCGTGTCAGATACATTCAGTTCGCTGACTCTATGCTGAACGCACCATGTCAGCCTTACCAGAGAACCTATCTCGAGATGTACCGCTACCGTGGTATCGACCCGGGAACTCTCTCCGGCCGTCAGATCGTCGAGTGCCGCGAGCGTGATCTTGAAGGATACGCACGCGAACTTGTTGAGAGCAGCCTCTTTGACCCGGCGACTGTCGGTATCCGCGGTGCAACCGTGCATGGACACTCACTCCGTCTCGCAGAGAACGGTATGATGTTCGATGCAGTTCAGAGATGTATCCTTGACACCGACGGTGTTGTAAAGTACGTCAAAGATCAGGTAGCAATTCCACTCGACCGCAAAGTTGCTGTCGGTAAACCGATGGATGCAGCCTGGCTGAAAGAGAACACTCCGATGTTCCACTCCCTTGTCGGAACTCCATTCCGTGCCGACAGTGAATATGTTGCATACGTTCAGCGTATCCACGCCCTCCGTACCAAATACGGATTCATGCCCAAGGAGGCCTGAGTAATATGGCAAAAGTAGAAAAGACCCAGAAACTTTTCCTTGATGCACTCAAGCAGAAGTTCCCAAAACAGGACGTTGCATCTGTTCAGACAGAGTTCTACAAGTTTAACGGCGTCCAGCAGTCTCCTCGTAAGAGAGAGTTCATGGCCGAGAACAAAAAGATCGAAGCTGCACGTGGAATCTCCATGTACGACCCGGAACACTGCCACCTTGGCGGTATCCCGATGGGTCAGCGCCAGCTGATGACCTACGAAGTCTCCGGCACTGGAACCTTCGTTGAGGGTGATGACCTTCACTTCGTCAACAATGCTGCCATGCAGCAGATGTGGGATGATATCCGCAGAACCGTAATCGTGTCCATGGACATGGCCCACCAGACCCTGCAGAAGCGTCTCGGCAAGGAAGTTACTCCTGAAACCATCAACGAGTATCTCCACGTCGTCAACCACGCAATGCCCGGAGGCGCCGTCGTTCAGGAACACATGGTCGAGACCCACCCGGGACTTACCGACGACTGTTACGTCCGTGTGTTTACCGGTGACCAGGAACTCGCCGACAACCTCGAGCCCCAGTTCGTCATCGACGTCGAGAAGCTCTTCCCGAAGAAGCAGGCTGAAGCCCTTCAGGCAGCAGTCGGCAAATCCCTCTGGCAGTGTGTCCACATGCCGACCATCGTCGGCCGTACCTGCGATGGAGGAACTACCTCCCGCTGGTCCGCCATGCAGATCGGTATGTCCTTCATTGCCGCATACCGTATGTGCGCCGGTGAAGCAGCCGTTGCTGACCTGTCCTTTGCAGCAAAGCACGCTGGTGTCATCAACATGGCCCACCACCTGCCTGCACGCCGTGCACGCGGTCCGAACGAGCCCGGAGGAATGCTCTTTGGTAACTTCTCCGATATGATCCAGGCAGACCGTGTCAACCCGAACGACCCGGCAAAAGCATCCCTGGAAAATGTCGCAGCAGGAGCCATGCTCTTCGACCAGATCTGGCTCGGATCCTATATGTCCGGCGGTGTCGGTTTCACCCAGTACGCAACTGCAGCATACACGGATAACATCCTTGATGACTTTGTATACAGCGGAATGGACTACATCCACGACAAGTACAAGGTTGACCTCAAGAACCCGAACCCGAACGACAAAGTCAAAGCAACCCAGGAAGTTGTCAACGACATCGCAACCGAAGTCAACCTTTACGGTATGGAACAGTATGAACAGTTCCCGACCATGATGGAAGACCACTTCGGCGGTTCCCAGCGTGCAGCAGTTCTTGCAGCAGCATCCGGTATCACCACTTCCATTGCAACCGGAAACTCCAACGCCGGTCTCAACGGCTGGTATCTGTCCATGCTTCTCCACAAAGACGGATGGTCCAGACTTGGTTTCTTCGGCTACGACCTGCAGGACCAGTGCGGTTCCGCAAACTCACTCTCCATCAGACCCGACGAGGGCTGTATCGGCGAGTTCCGTGGACCGAACTACCCGAACTATGCAATGAACGTCGGTCACCAGGGAGAATACGCAGCCATCGGAGCAGCAGCCCACTTCGGCCGCGGCGACGCATGGACGCTCTCCCCGCTGATCAAGATCTGTTTCGCAGACCCGGCCCTGAAGTTCGACTTCGCCCACCCGCGTGCAGAATTCGCCAAAGGAGCAATCCGCGAATTTATGCCTGCTGGTGAGAGATCCCTCATCATCCCGGCACAGTAAGTGGTTCATTAACCACTCACTTTTTTTTCTTTTTTCAACAGTTCTGCAAAAAAAATCAGCAGAGATAATTTCATAAAAAAAAGTGATGATCAATTCAGAGTTCTTGATGAGCTTATGAATCAGGTAAGCTCACTCAAAAGTTCGCTCATCCGTTTTAAAAGATGTTGCGCTGTGTCATACTCACCATCGGTGAATATGGAAAACGACATCGTATTATTCCACGTGAGAACCACGATAACAAACGGATTTCCTGTAGTGATATTTGCATAGTTCAAAGCATCTATCACAGAAATACCATCGCCGAAATCCACAATATCTTTCGGAAGGATTCCGGTATTCGACATGAATGGAGTTGAGTAATACTCCGGCTCGAGATACGGTTTGGCTGCTTCTGACTCCGGCTCTTCGATAGCGAAAAGTTCGCCTATACCCGGAGCAGTCGTACGGTGCGTCTTTGATAATGCAGTAACTTCGCGAAGAATTGATACTATATCCCCGGACTTCGGGATCGGTGCTCTTGACCAATAGGAAACTGAATAGTTTTTAATTTCGTTTCGAAGATAAGGAGGCAGATATCTTCTGAGATCTACGGCTCCCCGGATCGGCACTATAGACATCGAGGTCTGGAACGTGTCCAACACATACTCCTGTAGTGCAGCCGCATACACTGTAACCAGAACATCATTCAATGTTGCATTATTTCGGCGGGCAAACTCCTTCATAGAGTGCAGTGTATGAGGCTGTATCTTTTCGACAAGAAGCTGAGGCTTTCCACGCTTTTCCTGCGGGAATAGAAACAATTTCTGATATTGCTGGACAGGAATCCGTTTTACCGCTTCGGCACGGCACATTGCGGCGCATGCTTCACGGGAATAAGAATCAAGAAGCGGATCCAGAGATCGGGTGTTGCATTCCCTGACTGGAGCAGGAGTATAATCCGGATCCCACGCAAGATTTACATAACATGCCGAAATCATCCCGACAATATCCCACAAGCCATGTGCATCGGTTACTGTGTGATCTATCGAGAAAACCAGCGTGCATTGCGGCCCATTCTGATCCGCCGTCACATGCAGGGGGGGATGTTCAGTTGGCAGATTATCCAGAATGGCCGTCACACTCGCGGGGTCGGAACTGGCCACGCTCAGCCATTTTGGTTCTCTGGTCAGCAGCACCCACCCGCTGTTCTCGTCCTCATAACTGCCGGTATAATAACACCTGAGAATTTTGACTGCATCTGCAACTTTTGTAATTGCCTTTTCCAGGCGGTTAAGATCGATATATCCATTAAGCTCCAGATGAAGTGAGATGAAATAGAATCGGTTGTCATTGAATTTGCGTTGAAAACGGTCGAGTTTTGCGGAGGGGATGAATTTGTCTGCCATAAGAACATTCCTGAATAAATATTCGCTTTCAGCCTATTTCTATCTCTGCTGAATATATTGTGACGTTCGGTTTGAACACAGGTGCCCAAAAAGAAATAGAGCAATTATATGTTCTGAGAAACAACCTGTGAGGATATCGGTCACAGGCTTGGGACATATTAGTATGGCAGTATCCTCAAAAACACTTACATTTCATCTCTCGGAAGATGCGGTCGGGCAGATCAGTTCTTTAACAGCCGAAGCACTCAAAGAAGGAAATATTGAAGAATACGACATTGAGCGTTTGCATCTTGCCGTCGAACAGGTCCTGTTGAAATGGCTCGCTGTTCTCGGAGAAGGAATCGAAGGAACATACCGGAGCGGCAAACGTCTGGGCCGTCAGTACATTAACCTCTCGGTTATAGGACCAAGAGTAAATCCGTTCGGTGAAGACGGAGGGGACTGTGTTTTAAACGGGGGCAATTCGGTCCAGACACTGCTTGCAAATATCGGACTTACCCCGTCGTATCATTACGTAAACGGCGAAAATCAGATATCGCTCATGCCGAAGCGGAAAAAGATCAATCCGCTGATTTATCTTTTCTGCTCGATTTTTGCAGGAGTATTCGTTGGACTATTGTGCCGTGAACTACCGTATGACATCAGACACGCAGTCTCCGAGGTCGTTGTTGTCCCGCTGTTCGACACCTTCATTGGACTTTTAATCGCGGCGGCCCTTCCCATGATGTTTTTATCCCTTATCTGGGGTATTTACAGTATTGGCGATACGGCTACACTCGGAAATATCGGCAAACGTGTTATAGGCAGATACCTTGGAAGAATCTACTTCACGTTGGTCATCTGCACACTGGTCTGTATTCCGTTTTTTACGTATGCGGCCGGCGGGACAATAGTGAACGGCGGGGAGTTCACGGCGATTTTTTCCATGATCCTCGATATCATTCCATCCAATCTCATCTCTCCGTTCGTCGAAGGAAACTCTCTTCAGATCATCTTTCTGGCAGTGACTTTTGGTCTTGCCATGCTTATCCTGAACAAAAAGATCCCGGTGATCATACAGTTCGTTGGACAGGCAAACAACATCATCCAGCTGATCATGGAATGGATCACGTCACTCCTTCCAGTGATCATCTTCATCAGCATTCTTCAGTTGATGCTGACGGATATGCTTTCAGATATGGCAGGTCTCGTGAAACTTTTTGTAATCATCTTCCTCTGTGTAGGTGCAAACCTTGTCCTGATGATCATGAGTGTTTCGATTCGAAGAAAAATCTCCCCGATCATTCTGGTAAAAAAACTGCTCCCCTCATTTCTGGTGGCTCTTACGACCGCTTCATCAGCGGCTACCTTCTCGACGAACATGGAGTGCTGCGAGAAAAAACTGGGCATACAGCGTAAACTCGTGAACTTCGGCGTTCCTCTTGGAACCGCCTTCTCGAGACCGGGGCATGCCGCGGTATTTTTCTGCGTCTGTTTATTTATGGCCGATACCTACGGCGTTCCGATCACCTTTTCCTGGATATTTGCCGCCATACTGACCTGCGGCCTTCTTGCTTTGGCCGTCCCTCCGGTGCCCGGAGGAGGGATCGCCTGTTACTCGATTCTATTCCTTCAGTTGGGAATACCTGTAGAAGCGCTTGGTATCGCTGTGGTTTTGGAGATCGTGCTGGACTTCCTGAGTACATCACTGAACATGGTGGCCGTGCCTGTGGATATGATCCATGTGGCAGGCAAACTGGATCTGGTTGATGAAAAAGTGATGAGAGGCTGACCCTCTCATGCTGCTAATTATGAGGAAGTAAAATATCCTCGCGTCTTTCCCTCTGCTCCCTGAAGATGGTGTTCTTACCCATGATAAGACAGGCCAGAACAAGTGCGGCCATAGCAGGGATGAGGATCCCAAAGTCCCCGGTCATCTCGAGCACCATGATCATGACCGCAATCGGCGCATGAGCGATACTGCCGAATAGTGCGATCATGCCTATGATGACGAATATAGGAACCGTTGTAAGAGGTATGATTGTCGGGAAAAGGATATGCAGAATCATGCCGAATGCTCCGCCGGTAAATCCTCCGATCGAGATGCCCGGTGCAAATACACCGCCGCTCCCGCCCGACCCTATGGTCAGAGATGTCGTGAGAGTCTTGGCGAAAGGAAGAAGGATCAAAACAGTGAGGGGAAGCATGTTGTAAAGAGCAAGCTGCACAAATCCATAACCCGATCCGAGACTTCCGAGCGCTACCATAAGAGTGTCCGGTGAGATATAGGCAAAGACGATCACAAAGATGCCGATGATAAATGCTCCCAGAACTGGTTTAAGATATGTCGGCAGTCCATATGTTCGAAAGAATTTATCGAAGAGGGTCTTGGTTCCATAAAACGATTTGATGTACATGATCCCAATAAATGCACACAGAGGACCCAGAGCGAGGAAAAAGGGAACCTGAACAACGGACCAGGTCATTTCCGTCGTGCCGAATATGGCATCATACCCCATGAAAAATCCGAAAATCGAGTAACTGATGACCGACGCAAGAAAAGACGGGATTAAAACATCGGCATCAACGTCCCTAAGATAGAGGATCTCTGCTGCCAGCACGGCTCCTCCCAAGGGAGCCTTAAAAATCGTACCGATACCTGCCCCGATTCCTGTCGCGATCGCGATTTTTCGTTCACGCGGCGAAAGCTGAAAAACATCAGAGATAATTGCGCCAAATCCTGCAGCGATCTGGGCAGTAGGACCTTCGCGTCCGGCACTGCCCCCCGTTGAAATAGTGATCAAAGATGCAACTGCTTTAACGAACGGGACGCGCCAGCGAATTTTTCCATCCCCGTGATACGCTTTTAACGCCGCATCTGTACCATGACCTTCGGCTTCCGGTGCAAATTTATAGACGATCAGCCCGGAAAGGAGTGCGCCGCCGCAGATGATAGGGAGAATGAGCCAGATTATCGGCGGGGGTGTCCAGCAGGTGATCCCTGTGCAGGACTGACCAGGTGTAGGGAACGCACCGCCGTAGAAGATTCCCATAATTAGATTGATACAGTATTCGAGAGCCGTGAAAAACAAAAGCGTCCCGAATCCGGATATTATGCCGATACTTACCCCGATCAACAGGGTTTTTTTAAATGATATTCGTTCTTCTCCGGGATGCAAAATAACACCAGATATTAAGATCTATACTATTTTCGTTCTTCGCCAAGAATCAATTTTACTTATTGACTGCGCCGAAGTACATGTGTGTATATGCACCGATCACTGAACCAGCCATAATCCCGTCTTTTCCATTACCGACCCCTTCACCGCGGGTCAGGGTGAGCGCATATCGTACGTCTGAATCGGGTATGGTTCGCGAGTAGTGGAACTCATGACCGCGAATATCCATCCCCTCAGGGAAAAATGAGGGGGCCGTCACTTTACCAACAACATAATTCAAAGCGACGAACCGTTTTTCCATCTGACAGTCAGCATCAAGAAGCCCAGTCATTTTATAATTACGCCCTTCCAGTGTAGTTATCGAACGATTCAGCCACATCAGACCGCCGCACTCGCCAAAAATCGATTTACCTGAATCGGCAGCCCATTTCAGCTCAGACCTGCACCGGGATTTCGCCAGTTCTTCGGCATAGAGTTCCGGATAACCCCCGCCGAAGTAATAGGCATCTGCTTCAGGAAGAGTGTCGTGAATGGGAGAAAAGAAAATCAGTTCGGCTCCTTTCTTTCTGAGATGATCGAAGTTGTCCTGATAATAAAAACAGAACGCCTCGTCCAGCGCGATACCTATTCTGATTTTGTTTTCTGCAGGGGGCATGTTCGTCTCTGCCGTGATCACTGCTGTATCGGCAGCAGCGGCCAAAAGGGCGTCAAGCAGGCAGTGTTCTTCGATGAATGCTCCGGTATCTTTCATCCGAGCATCCTCATCCGCCATCTTCAAACCCAAGTGCCGGCTTTCAACGGCGAGTGCATCGCTTCGCGGGATCCATCCGAGAAGAGGGACGGAAATATCCGTGGTCGTCATCGCTTTATGCTTCTCACTGCCCCCTTTCGTCATAATTACGCCGGCAAACCGGACTCTGGAATCAAATTCCGTGTACCCCTTGATCAAAGCGGCCACACTCCGGCTCATGCCTTTGATGTCTGTAACCAAAACAACAGGAGCATCGAGAATGCGTGCGACATGCGCCGTGCTCGCGCAGTCCCCCCCATCCACGCCGTCATACAACCCCATCACACCCTCGATTACAGCAATGTCTGCCCCCTCGCATGCAGAAACAAACGAACGGCGGACCGACTCTTCACCCATCATGAACGGATCGAGATTGCGCGAACTTCTCCCGCAAACGACCGAATGATGGGACGGGTCGATAAAATCCGGTCCGACTTTGAACGGCTGGACCACGAGACCCCTCGCCCGAAGTGCCGCCATGATCCCGGACGCAGTGGTTGTTTTTCCGCATCCGCTGTGAGTGCCGGCGATCACGATACGGGGGATGCTGGTGCTTTGTCTAATCATAATCGTTTACCTTATATCAGTTTGAGTTTAATTTTATAGAATTATATCTTATCGATAGATACTAGGTGTTTTATGCATATTATGGAAGGGTTTCTGCCAAGCCCGTGGTGGCAGTTTTGGGCACTCCTCGCTGTGGTTTGTGTTTTGGCAGGCATGGCCGCGCTTATCAGACTCGTCAAGAGAAATCCTGAGTCACTGCCGCTTCTCGGACTTGCGGGAGCATGTGTTTTTATCCTTTCATCCCTGAAACTCCCTTCCGTAGGATCCTCATCGCATGCAACCGGCACGGGATTTGGCGCGATACTATTCGGACCTGCGGTGTGTTCAGTGTTCTGCACAATAGTATTAGTATTTCAGGCACTTCTTCTTGCACATGGAGGGATCACCACACTTGGCGCAAACATCATCTCGATGGGTGTTGCAGGCCCGCTTGCCGCCTGTATTATTTTTAAAATCGGCCATCTGATTCGACCCGAATTTAGTATCAGGAGTTTTTCGGTCACCGTGTTTTGTGCTGCTGCTGCGGCAGATTTAGTCACTTACATGATGACCTCCCTTCAACTCGCACTTGCCTACCCGGCGGCTGAAGGAGGGGTGCTTGCCTCTTTTGTGGTCTACCTTGGGATTTTCAGCATAACGCAGGTTCCCCTTGCTGTTCTTGAGGGCATACTCATTGTTCTTATGATGAGATTTGTGATCAGGATACGCCCGGATATCTTTGTCTCCCTCGACATTCTGTCGAAAAAAGAGACACGCATACTTCTTCCGAGTTCCGATCAGAACTTATCCCCAATATCGAAAAACAAATGGATTATTGCCGGAATCATTGTCGTGCTGCTTACAGCCTCCCTTGCATTCCTGCTTGCAGGACTCGGACTCCAGTCCGGATCTGATGATCTGGTCGCAGAAACGCTGATAGATCTGGGAAATCTTCCGGTCTTTGATCCGCTGAATCTTGTCTCCGAGGATATGCACGGCTGGCTGTTTGCTCTTCAGGCCGGTATCGGGGCTGCAGTCCTTGTTTTCTGTCTCTATCTGCTGAGAATCAGATCGGCATCCCGAGGTTTTGGAAAAAAACCTCACACCATCTTTGATGAACATATTCTCGATGATGTGGCGATCGCAAGTCCTCTTCGGCAGGTTTCAGCATGGCTTAAACTGCTGTTCTGTCTGTCAGCGATCATAATCGGCGTGACCTCGCCGCTCCCGTATCTCCCATTATTTATTGCGGGGGTCATGATCTTTGCAGCACTCATCATCGCGAAAGTCAGTCCGCGTCTTTACGGATCTCTCCTGACGATCCCTCTGGTGTTTGCCGGAACGGGAGCTGCGGTGATTTTACTCATCACCGGCGGCGGGGAAACACTTATCGACTTTTTCCGTATCGGAGCATTTCATTTCCAGATAACCACGACTTCGCTTGAACTGGCGGCACTGGTATTATCCAGGACGCTGGCAGGTATGTGTTCGCTCTACTTCCTTACTCTAACCACGCCGATAACATCACTGTTTTCCGTTCTCCAGAAGATGCGGATGCCTCAGGCATTCATCGATTTGTCCATGCTGATTTACCGGTATATCTTCGTCTTCATCGGCGAGGCGATCGCGATCCACAATGCACAGATTATGCGGGGAGGATATGGCACGTGGAAAAATTATCTCACTTCGTTTTCCATGCTTGCCTCGATGCTTTTTATCAGAACCTGGGAAAAAGGAGAGGCAATCTTTGTTTCCATGGACTCACGCTGTTATGACGGATGCATGGCTCTTCCAGAAGAAGAGGGTCATGTCACTCCGCTTTCAGCGATGGCTGTGTTTCTCTTTATTGCGTTAATATTTGGTCTGTTATGTGCGGAGATGCTGTTATTATGAACGATAATGTACTTACTTTTGAAGATGTCCGGTTCTCGTATCCGGGCCGCCCCGCATCGCTGAATGGAATATCCTTTTCGATTAAGAGAGGAAAGAAAGTTGCTGTTGTCGGACCTAACGGAGCTGGAAAGACCACGCTCCTTCTGATGTGCAATGGTACGCTGGTGCCGGAAAGCGGAAAAATTCTGGTAAACGGCGAGGAGATCGCATACGATAGAGTTTCGCTTCGGGACGTTCGGACCAGGGTGGGCCTCGTGTTTCAGAACTCAGATTCCCAGATATTTGCCCCGAGCGTCTATGCCGACGTGGCATTTGGACCGATGAATCTGCATCTCTCCGAAGAAGAGATACTGGAACGTGTTTCTGATTCGCTGTTTGCCGTTGGCCTTGTGGATTATGACAAGCGTCCGCCTCATCACTTGTCGGGTGGTGAAAAGAAACGTGTCGCGATCGCGGGGATTCTTGCCATGCGGCCCGACATTCTGGTAGCTGACGAACCAACTGCGTCACTTGATCCGGCAACGGCCGCCGAGATCATGGATCTTTTGGACGAACTCCATGAAGACGGGACGACGATCCTGCTCTCGACCCATGATGTTGAACTTGCCTACGCATGGGCAGACGAGGTGATTCTTCTTGCCGAAGGCATGGTCCTTCATCAGGGAGAACCTGCCGAGGTCTTCACCAGCTATGAATTGATGACAAAAGCGAGGATGACCCCGCCGGTCCTGCTGGATCTCTACATGGAGCTTGTGAGAAGAAATATCCTTGCGCAGGGTATCCCCCCGAAAGGTATCCCGGAGATGACCCGACTTATCGAAGGATCCTGTCCTATCGTGACCGGGACAATCTATCTCGCTGATACTGATTCTCTGACTCCTTCTTTGGCACAGCAGATGCAGGCAGAACACCCGGCCTGGCACACGGGTGCTATGGGAACGAGAGCAAAGAAGTTCTGTTATCTCTCGGAGATTTCGCTTGAATATACGCACGGCGTTGTGGACAAGTGTCTTCTTTCCGTCATGAGCGGAGAAGATACTCTGATTCTGACCTGCGGCGGGATGCTTGACCGGGTGGAACTTCGGGCGGCCACATTCTCAAAAGAAAGCGGGATCGAGGTACAGGTCATCCGAATCTAAAACAGCATTCACCAGATAGTCGGTAATCATACACGGATTCTTTGGATAATGCCCCCATACAAATATATTTCAGGCAAAAAACCCATTGTTAATTCATGAATACAAGCATTCAATGGAAAAATACCGTTGCGGCGGGGCTACGGAGGGTCCGATGAAAAACGCCAGGATGAATGCGTGGGTCGATCTCGCTGCGTTCATTGCAGCAGTAGCCACATGTGTGACCGGTTATGTTCTCTGGGCATTTTTCCCTCTGGGATCGGGAAGGGGGGCAATGAATTTCCTTGACGTCAGTTATCAAGTCTGGTATGATCTCCATTTCTATACAAGTACCCTATTTGTTGTCCTCGTTGCAATTCATCTAATTCTCCATTATCGGTGGATTCGAAATATGCGTATGATGCTGGTCAAAAAATAATAACGATATTTTTCCTTATTTTTCCTGCAAAAGCTGATTGTAAATATTGGGAAGATAAACTTTCATCAACCCCGTGATTTTGCCATGCAAACCAGTTATTCTATAACTGCTTACAGCAAATAATTCACTAGTACATTTTCTCTATTGAAAATAGTTTTACCTAGGAGATTACAGAATGGATTTACCCGGAGGACCCACTCAGCCGGAAGTCATGGCCGTTTCCCTTGCAAAACTTGCCATTCGCCCGGGCGACACGGTCGTTGACATCGGCTGCGGGACCGGAACGGTCACGCTCGAGATGGCGAAACTCGCAGGAAAAGAGGGATATGTCTATGCCGTTGACCGGAGACATCAGGCCATTGAATGTACGCAGGAAACCTGCCGGGATGTAGATGTTGAGATCGTCGCAGGTGAAGCTCTTGATTTTCTTGCCTCGCCGCATAAACCGATCGATTGTGCGTTTCTCGGCGGTAGCCGCGATATCCGTGAGATACTTCCCCATCTTCAAAAGGAAGGGACGCGAAGCATCGTAGTGAATGCCGTACTGCTGGAAACCGCCGTTGAAACCATCCACGCGATGAAAGAACTGGGTATCTTCATCGAAGCCGTCCATCTGCAGGTCTCCAGATCCCATGATCTTGTGGAGCGTATTATGTTTCAACCAATCAATCCCGTCTATATCATACACGGAGGCAGAACATGCTGACCGCAGTGGGCTTAGGCCCGGGCGATGCCGAACTTCTGACCCTCAAAGCAGTTCGAATATTAAAAGAAGCAGACACGGTTTTTGTACCTGGAGGCATTGCTCTTGAATTAGTCAAACCCTATGCAAAAAACATCGTCACGCTCGAATTCCCTATGACCCGGAATGAGAATGAGATCACTAAATGCATGCAGCGAAATGCTGAAAAGATTTTGCCTGCGGCAAAAAGCGGCAATGCAGTGTTCGGCCTGATTGGTGACCCGAATTATTACTCCACATTCTCACGCCTGGCTGAGATGGTGAAAGCACTCGTGCCTGATCTGATCGTGGAAACGATTCCAGGAATTAGTTCGATCACCGCGGTGGCATCGCACGCGAAAATACCGGTGAACGGAGCATTTCTGGTGACGGATGGACCAACCTCTCCCTCGACAAAGATAATGATGAAGGTCACACAGCCAAGAAATACCGCTGAACAGCTGAAATCCGCCGGCTACAATGATTTCATTGTCGTTGAGCGGATGTATATGGAAGGCGAGAAGATTTATCGTAATGTTCTTCCCGAAAAGACCAACTACTTCAGCATTATGATCGCGAGGAAGCTATGAAATATTATATCGTTGGTGCGGGATGCGGGGATCCAGGACTTATCACCGTGAAAGGCATGGATATTTTGAAACGTGCCGATATCCTCATTTATGCCGGCTCGCTCGTAAATCCTGAACTCGTCGCCGCATCTCCAGCGTCCATAAAGCTTGACTCGTGGGGAATGAAACTCGAAGAGATTACAAGTGTTATCGAAGAAGGAGTACGGGCCGGGAAGTTCGTCGTTCGTCTTCACTCCGGCGACCCGGCAATCTACGGCTCGATCGTTGAGCAGATCGCTCCTCTTGAGGCAAAAGGGATCCATGCAGAAATCGTTCCGGGCGTTTCATCGATGTTTGGGGCGGCAGCAGCACTGCAGACTGAATACACCCTTCGTGGAGTCTCAGAATCGGTCATCGTGACCCGATCTGCAGGGGAGACTCTCGACGCTGACCAGATCCCCGAACTCTCTGCCCACGGTACGACGATGGTCATCTTTTTATCGACGGGACATATCGACACCGTGATGAAAAAACTGCAGCGCACGCCCGAAACACCGGTCGCCGTGGTCTATCATGCCTCATGGCCTGACCAGAAGATCATAAAAGGAACGATCGAGACCATCGCCGAAAAGGTGCACGATGCTGAAATATCACGCTCGGCACTGATTATCGTCGGCGACATTGTTGCCGGAATCCACGCGGCATATACCAACTCCCACCTCTACGGATGAAGATCGTCGTCGTCACTCTGCCAAGATTCCAGGAAGCTGGAATGCGCATCGCAGCGTTTCTGGATGCTGAGCTTCTTCCCTATTCGCCGGAAATATTCTCTGAACTTTATGGGACGTACGACGCGATCGTCTGCGTTATGTCGGCAGGGATCGCGGTTCGCGGCTGTGCTCCTCTTCTGACCGACAAGTGGCATGATCCGGCAGTCATCGTCGTCACGCCCGATATGCGGTATGCCATACCCGTTCTCGGGGGCCATCACGGAGCAAATGACGTTTCGAAACGTCTTGCAGATCTTGGAATCGAGCCGGTTATTTCGACCGCGACGGAAGTGATGGGCAGGCCGTCAGTCGAAGAGACTGCAAAATTCGGCGGGCTGACGATTGTCAACCGATCTTCGACGAGAGAAGTGAACGGCGCAATTCTTGACGGCGATGTGCCGATTGTTCGCGTACCGGGACCAAAGATCGTTGTGGCGGATCCTGGAGTTTCGGTTCTCGTGACCGATTCACCGTATGTCATCGGGATCGGGTGCCGGCTTGGAACCACTGCCGATGAGATCCGCTCTGCGATCTCTGCAGCATGCAAAGATGCGGGTATCCCGGAGAACTCAGTAACATTATTCGCAACAACCATCAAAAAGTTCCATGAAAAGGGACTTCATGAAGGCATTGCGACCCTCGCCGGCAACCTCATCTTTCTGGATGATGAAACTATTAACAAACAGATACCGCTCACTTCATCACGTGCAGGGATGATTGGGCTTTGCGGGGTTGCAGAACCGTGTGCCCTCGCCCTCTCGAAAACAGGCACTCTCATACTGAAAAAAACCGTATACGGGCGTGTAACCATTGCTATAGGAAGATAATATGGGTATTTTATGGATCGTAAGTTCAGGCCCGGGAAGCACACAGCAGCTTACCCCCGCCGCAATGAAGGCAATCGCCTCTGCTGATGTCATAATCGGCAATGCATTCTATCTGGATATGCTTGAACCGTTGTTGAAAAACAAACAGGTCATCCGAAGTGCGATGGGTAAAGAGGTCGACCGTGCCCGTGAAGCGGCACGTATGGCGGCCGATCACAATGTGGCCATGGTTTCGGGAGGAGATGCCGGCGTCTACGGTATGGCGAGCATCGTTCTCGAGATGGTCGAACATGAATTCCCTTCCCAGAAAGTAATCGTGCTTCCCGGCGTCACTGCGGCCACCGCGGCGGCGAGCAGACTCGGGTCCCCGCTCTCGGGCGACTACGTGACCTTAAGCCTCTCCGATCTCCTGACGCCCTGGGACGTTATTGAAAAACGACTGGGTCTTGCCGCACAGATGGGAACCCCGATCGCTCTTTATAATCCAAAGAGCCGTGGTCGTCCGCTGAATCTTGCCAAAGCATTGAAAATCGTTCTTACCTGCCGGGATCCGGAGACCCCGGTCGGCATCGTAAAGAATGTGTTTCGGGAAGGTGAAGAGACTCATATAACAACGCTTGGTGAGCTCGCCGAAAACGATGAGATTGTGGATATGCACTCGATATTAATCATTGGCGGTGAAGAAAGCAGAATCTGGAAGGAGGACGAAGATGTCAAAGGAATCATTACACCCCGCGGTTACCACAGAAAATACGTATACTGATATCGGAGCAGACACACCCGAAGGTTTTTCGATCTCGTCGAGAAGCCGAAGCCTTGCAAGAGAAGCTGTCGGCAATGCAACTCCTGAGGATCGTATCAGGCAGAGATGCTCGATCGCTGTAGGCGACTGGGCGATGGCGGATCTTCTCCGTTTTTCCCACGACCCGGTGACGGCAGGACTCCAGGCACTCGAAGAGGGGGCTCCAATATTCACCGACATCCGCATGGTCCTGACCGGAATCCAGAAGAAAGGTCACTCTTCAGCGGTCGAGTGTGCCTTGGATTATGGTGCCGATATTTCCAAAGATTTGGGGATCACCCGAAGTTCAGCAGGGTTCATAGCCCTGAAAGAACGGCTTGATGGTTCCATCATTGTGATCGGAAATGCGCCGAGTGCTCTCTTAACGGTTTGTTCATTTGTGGATGAAGGTATCCGTCCGGCGCTCGTGATCGGAACACCGGTTGGTTTTGTCAATGCGGCCGAGTCGAAGGAAGTTCTTCGCACGAAAAATGTTTCGTCGATATCCAATATCGGGACCCGCGGAGGCACGCCGATTGCCGTCGCTTCGCTGAATGAAATCATTACGATGTTTACCGAACTGAAAAAATGATCGACCCGGTTACTGGTTTTGCATATCCCGAGTCCTGGACGGCAAAATGCCGCGATGCAGAAGCATTGGCAGCTGCAAAAAGCGGTTTTGGTGTGCTGACTTCTACCGGTTCTGTTTTACGAAGGGGGTTCACCACGGGTTCAACAGCCGCAGCTGCGTGTTATGCTGCGGTCGCTTCCCTCTCGGTTCCCGTTGATACTGCGCCGATCCTGCTCCCCTGCGGGATCCTCGCAGTGATCCCTGCCGTCGGAAAAAACGGTGAGGGATATTCCAAAAAATATTCTGGAGACTATCCAAACGATATCACGGCCGGGATCCTGATCTGTGCGAAAGCGACCCCTTCTGATGAAATTTCTCTGGAAACAGGTGAAGGGGTCGGCAGGTTTGTTCGGGATACTCCACGTTACTCAAAAGGCACTGCCGCCGTAAGCCCGCCTGCGAAAAAAGAGATCCTCACTGCGATCTCTTCTGCATGCCGTGTGGCAGGAATTTCCGGTGCCGCAGTTTTACTCACGATTCCCGACGGTCGAAGGATCGGGGCACTGACGCTGAATCCGAAGGTCGGGATTGAGGGAGGTATTTCTGTTGTAGGAACGACCGGGTTTGTTGAACCTTGGGATGATCACCTGTCGGAAACGGTAAGCGAACGAATAGCCGGAGCAAAAAATGTGGTAATAACAACCGGCAGGATCGGGCTTCGTTATTCAAGACTTCTTTTCCCGGAGTATGAAGTAGTTCTTGCCGGATCGAAAATCTCTGAGGCTCTTGAAGCGGCTAAACTATGCGAAAATGCTGTCATATGCGGTTTGCCCGGTTTGATCCTGCGATTTTTCCATCCGGACGTCGCTACCTCGCGAGGATTTCCAACTGTCGAGGAACTGATCGCCGGACCCGAAGGCAAATCTGTTCTTGCCGAGGAGCTGAATGCAGTAAAGCAGAAATACCCCTGGCTTCGTATTGTGATAATAAACCGTGATGGTCAAGTTATAGGAGATACAGAATGAAAATAGTCGGTGTAGGTTGTGGTGAGGGAATGCTCACAGAGGAGGGTGAACGTGTTTTGGCAAAAGCTAAAGTTATTTACGGCTCGGGGCGTTCGATAGATCTGGTCAGAGCGTTTATCCCTGCTGAGGCGGAGGTATTCGAGATAACGGACTACAAGGCGCTTCGTACACTTCCCGACGATGCGGTGGTTCTTTCGACAGGAGATCCTTTGATGGCCGGGCTTGGCTATTTGCCGGGCGAGATCATCAGCGGAATTTCATCGATGCAGGCGGCGTTTGCACGTCTTCATGCTCCCTGGACCAATGTAGCAGTGGTGAATGCTCATGGAAAAAATCATCAGGATGCCGTGTACCGGGTCGTTCATGACATTGCTGCCGGGCACTCGGTGTTTCTAATCGCTGACCCTGATTTTTCTGTGGAGGAACTTGCCCGTTCTCTTCCCGAATCTGTAACTATCGCAGTCTGCGAGGATCTCGGATACCCTTACGAGAGGATCGCAGAAGGAACGGCGAAAAATCCTCCTAAAGTATTAAGTAAACTCTTCTGCATCGTTGCAGGATACAATGAACAATAAAAAAGTGAGATGTGGTTTCGGTCACAAAAAGAAGATTACTCTTCTTCCTTTTTCCCTCTTCGTGCTTTTGCCGAAGCGTTCCAGTAACCGAAGAAATAACCAATAATTATTGCTCCAATTGCAGTCTGGATACAGAAGAACAGTGATTCAATTTCTCCGCTTGGTGGTGCCCAGATCGATTCAAACCACGGGGTATAACCGGTTGCATC
Organism: Methanocorpusculum labreanum Z; assembly: GCF_000015765.1. Classification (NCBI taxonomy): domain Archaea; kingdom Methanobacteriati; phylum Methanobacteriota; class Methanomicrobia; order Methanomicrobiales; family Methanocorpusculaceae; genus Methanocorpusculum; species Methanocorpusculum labreanum. Next base: position 1,099,787 of record NC_008942.1, read on the forward strand.
GATCATTTCAGCAGCACCGCTGTCTGCTCCTCCCCAGCCTTCTTCATCACCAGTACCGGATTGAACTATGGCAAGTGTGGCAACAACGAGCAGAACGATGACAAGGACACCCACAAGAATTTCAAGATGTGATTTTTTCATACTGCTTCTCCCTGGATTTTTGCGATCTCTTCATCCTGAATAATACCGAGTTTCTTTAAGATCTCCGGCTTTACGCGGACGATGTACTTTGCGACGAGTGCACAGATGATACCCTCGATAATAGCGAGAGGAATCTGGGTTACGGCAAAGATACCTGCGAATGCGATGAATGCATTGAGAATACTTCCTTCGACCGGAAACACTAATGCGAGCTGCAGTGAGGTGACGGTGTAGGTAACTAAATTTGCGACAGCTGCGGTGATAAACACGGCAACTCCGATGCCGACCTTGCCGGTTTTTCTAAGACCTACAAAGACGAGCCAGGCAATAAAAGGACCAGCAATGGCCATGGAAAAGACGTTTGCTCCAAGTGTCGTCAGTCCGCCGTGTGCCAGCAGCAGGGCTTGAAATAACAGAACGATCGTGCCGAGAACCGATGTGATGAACGGTCCAAAGAACGCAGCTGAAAGACCGGTTCCCGTCGGGTGAGAACAGCTTCCCGTTACTGACGGGATTTTGAGGGCAGAAAGTACAAAGACAAATGCTCCGCACACTGCCATCAACGGGAGGACACGCCGATCCTCCTGAATCATTTTAGTCATTTTCCAGATGCCGTAGATGACAAACGGAGCTGAAAGAACAGCCCAGAATATACACCAGCCGATGGGTAAATACCCCTCCATAATATGCATAATAAAAATTGTCTTAACAAATATATAATTGATGAGTACTTGATTTTTATTTACAATTGGAAAATTTATTTGTTAACATGGTTGGATTGCAAAAAAGTGTGAATGGGTGAATCAGAGATGGGTATTCAGCGCGGCATTGGCGTTTTTCAGCATTATGTCGGCGAGAAGCGGATCTTTGCCAATAGGTTCGGCATACACGAGAGGAATTTTTGTTCCGTCTGCAAGAACAAAACTTCCACGCGACTCACCTGATTTCAAATCGAGAAGCTCGGGAATGTCCATAAGTACGTGAACGCCTTTGGCAAGGAACAGCGGAACAACAACCAGTCGATCGATATCCTCGGTTTTCATGGAATCCAGTCCTTCCAGAACTGTCGGGGAACAGTTTTCCATAAAACATGTTTTTATCAGATATTCATCCGTCTTCTTGGTCATCAATTCAGCGGTTGAAGTGATGAGCTCTTTATTATAATTGAGTCTGCTTCCATGACCTATCAGAAGTAAACCGTGTTTGCGCATACATATGGTATGATTCACTTACTATAAATCAAGTTGGTTTTATGTTTGCAGTCTCATTCTGTTTTGAGAAACTGTTTTGACTCATCAATACCTCGGGAATACGGTTTGATGTCGATGACCGGTGTTTCATTCAAGGCGTCCAAACCACATACCGTTATCACATTATCTTTGATGGATTCTATAATCACCAATGTCAGCGAAACAGGATTTGGACGGGCAGGTGAACGAGTGTTAAATACTCCGGTCAGTGGGGCTGCGGGATTACCCCGCGGGTGGACCTCTATCACATTTCGATCTGAACGGTCGAACCAGCAGATAACAAATATCTGTCTGCCGGGGGAGAGACCATCAAGTCCTTTGGCATACTCCGGAAAGATGACGATTTGACTGCTTTGTTCATTTTCACGCCCCTGTGATGGGGCATCCCCCTTTTCCTTAAACGGAGATAATACGAATCCTATGGGTTTACACTCAAATTGTCCGGCCATAATAATTCCTGTTTTTTGTAGAGTAAAGATGTTTGCATGATTGGTTATTCACATGGCACAACGATCGGCATGTGGTTGTGGTAGATCACATCTACAGGGATGCCGTATACTGCCTCGATCATCTCTGCAGTCACCCCGGATTTATCGCACATTGCGTAAATTTTCCCATCTTTCATAAAGATAAACCGATCGGCAAACCGGAGAGCCAGATTCAGATCGTGCATAGTCATTACGGTTGCCACATCATGATGATCAACTACATTTCGAATGGCCCGTAATATTTCCATCTGTCTGCACAGATCAAGAGCGCTTGTCGGTTCATCCAGAAGAAGGACGGAGGGTTCCTGAACAATTGCCCGGCAAAGACAGACTCTCTGCAGTTCACCGCCGGAGAGCTCGTCGATGTATCTGAGCTGCATGTCGGCAAGCCCAAATTGGTCTATTGCCCTTTCCACGATGCTATAATCATTGTCCGTGACCCGCCAGCCGATATGCGGTTTTCGTCCGAGAAGGACCGAATCAAAAACCGTCATACGTGCCGAGTCATTCCTCTGGGCAACATACCCTACATTTTTTGCAATATCATTGCCGCTCATCTTCGTCAGGTTCAGCTCGCCAAGCATGATTGTCCCGGTTTTCGGCTGGAGGATCAGGTTCATACACTTGAGAAGCGTTGATTTCCCGACACCGTTTGGACCAAGAATCGCAAGGATTTCACCGCGGGCAACACCGACACAGATCTCGTTGAGGACTCTGTCTGTTTTGTACTCAAAATTAACTCCGTCAACATTCAGCAGCGCCGGTGCCGGAGAATCGGTGTGATGATCGTGTGGAACACCGTGAAGATGTTCATGCGTATGGACATATCCTTCTGAATGAACATGAGGGTGTACATGCATTTTTTCATCGTGGTTGTGCTCTTCGTGAGATATGTCGTCAGTCATGTTCGTCTCCCCCTGATAATGAGATACAGGAACACGGGCGCCCCGAGGAATGCAGTCAAAACTGCTACGGGCAAAACATGCGGAGCGATCAAGGTTCTTGCGATAGTATCGGAAACAAGTAAAAGCACTGCTCCGCAGACAAAACTTGCCGGAATCAAAAATCGGTGATCGTCGCCGATGACACGCCGCATCATATGCGGACAAACGAGACCGACAAAGCCGATGATCCCAAGAAATGCCACGATTACAGCGCTGATCAAGGATGCAGCGATCATACCAAGGAGGCGTGTCCTCTCAACATTGACACCCAGACCTTTTGCAGTTTCTTCTCCGGCATCTATCGAGTTATAATCCCAGCGTTTATAGATGAAATAGATAAAGCAAATGACGGTCATCAGCGTAATCAGTCCTAACTCTGTCCAGCTTGCTCTTGCAACATCTCCAAACTGCCAGAAAACGATTGAGGCAAGACGGGTGTCATCAACGAAGTACTGAATTGCCATTAATCCGGCGCTAAAGAGCGAACTTATGGCAACACCTGCCAGAATCATCGTTTCGGGCGTTGCAGAGCGAATCTTTGCAATGAACAGAATAATTACTGTTGTCAGAATAGAGAAGACGAACGCCGAGATTGTAGTCAGATACGGGTTGTTAATTACAACTGCATCGGCGATGCTGCTTCCAGTCGTTCCTGCTCCAAAAAGCAGAATACCGACAGCAGCTCCAAAGGCAGCGGCACTGGATAAACCAAGGGTAAACGGAGAGGCAAGCGGATTACGCAAAACGGACTGCATGGAAACGCCGGCAATTGCTAGTCCAGCGCCGGCCACAATAGCCGTCAAAGCCTGAGGAATCCTGATATTCCAGATAATTCTTTCATAAAGACTTGTGCCGCCGCCGCCAAAAATCGTTGTGATAATATCGGGAATTGGAATAGATACAGCACCTACCGAAACCGATACGAGAAACATAACGACAGTTGCAATGATTCCGATTACAATTATCGTTACTTTTCTGCCGACGTAGGCTTTGTAGTCCGTTGGTTTTTTCTCTTCTTTTGTCATTTTTTATCCATTTCGCGGCGTATCGATTCCTTCTGAATAAGGTTTGATGTCAACAACTGGTGTCTGATCCAATGCTTCCAGTCCCTGAACTGTCAGAATACTGCCCTCAATATTCACTAATTTCACCAGTGTTAATGCAATCGGATTCGGACGATTCGGTGAGCGGTTCGAGAATATGCCGCGGGGCGGTTTTTGTTCCTCTCCGGGTCTTCGCGACTTCAAAACCGTTCGATCGGACCGGTCGAACCAGCAAAAGACAAACAGATCGTCACCGATGCAAAGTCCTTCTGCTGCCTCCTGATATGCAGGTTCAAGTGTGATGATACTCAGTTCATCGGTATGTCTTCCCTGTTTGGGAGCGTCTTCGCGTGTTTTAAACGGGGATGAGACGAAACCGATAGGAACACAATTCATACATAATTCAGCCATAATATATCTCCAAAAATCAAATGGTGGAAAGATCCACTTTCTGATAGGCGAGTGAGCCGGTGTTCTTATACAACTGATTAAAGACAGGATCTCCAACAAGGAAGGTATAGATTTCATCTGCTTTCAATTTAGCATCGATATCTTTGAACTGTTCCGGATAAAGGACGGTTCCAACAAAGTAGGCATTTGCAAAGCTGGTTCCGTAATTCGTCCAACTTCTTGTGTCCGGAGGAATTGCATAGATATTTCCTGTCTTGACTGCTGCAAGTTCCTGATACGAGGGATCATTTTTCAGTTCAAGCAGTGCACCGCCGCCGGCGGCACCCGATGTATCAAGGTCGATGAAGAGAATCTCGGGATTCCATTCAAGAATTTTTTCTTTGGCGATTGTGGCCGCATCATTACTTGCAATACCAGCTGCTTTCTGGTTTGCAGAGAGAAGCGTGAATCCGATAAACTCGGGTTTAGTAGACTGCAGACCATGCGGACCACGGTTGCCGACTCCGCCTATATAGACAACTGGTTTTTCATCCTGAGGAATATCCGGGGTTCGTGCAATAAGATCTGCTTTGATTCCAGCAAAATATTCTATAACTTCATTTGCACGATCCTCTTTTCCAAGGACCTTGCCCATCATAAGAATACTTTGAGAGAATTTGTCAAACTGGGTTACAGGATCATATGGGTAGAAGCAGACGATCGGGATTCCTGCTTTTTCATATGCTTCGTTGGCAGCGGCTGCGTCTTCCGTTGTTAAAAAGATAACATCAGGATTGATTGTTAAGGCAAGTTCTGCATCAAAGCTGTCTGCTGTTCCGATTAATGCAAGATCGACAATTTCAGGATGCGCCAGCATATACGGACGACCTTCGGTATCGACATCTACCGTCTTATCATTTGAACTGACCCCCACCAGCATATCGACGGCATCAAGATATGTGATGAATCTCGTGGATGCAGATCCATATGTCCCGACCGTTGTGATATTATCTGGGAGAATCACTTCTCTTCCGGCTGAATCGGTTATCATAATGGTTCCCGATTCCGTTCCATTTGCAACACAACCTGCGCACATGCATAATGCAAGCACACAGAGACCTGCGAAAAATAAGGGGATAATTTTTTGTTCATGAATCACAACCCGATTTTCTGATAAGAGAGCCCATTCATGTGCTCTTTCAATTCTTCATACACATCTCCGCCAACAACTTTGTTGTAGATCTCATCAGCTTTTTTGGCGAGATCAACATCTGCAAATTGTTTCGGATAGAGCACTGTTCCTATATAGTATGCGTTGACCAGTTGCGTTTCATAGTTTGCCCCTGCTGAGATGTCGGGGTTTACTGTGTAGACCTCTCCAGTCTTCACTGCAGTCAACGTCTTGTATGAGACGTCGTTTTTGAGTTCATAGATTGCTCCCCCTCCTGCAGCATTGAGCGTACCCAGTCCGACGAAGATGATTTCCGGATCCCAGGCAAGAATCTGTTCTTTTGAAACCTGTGCATATTCGGTCTGACCGACATTGGATAGGTTAGATGCAACATTGTTTGCATGAAGAACGGTGAACGGATAATAGGTGGGATTTGTACCATCAAGTCCATGTTCTCCCCTGTACGATATGCCGCCAACATAGGCACGTTCATCAGATGTTGGAACATTTGCGACACGGGAGGTAAGGTCATTTTCAACTGATGTGAAGTAGGTAAGCAGGTCCTGATATCTGGTTTCTTTATGCATGATTTCAGCAAGCATTTCCAGGGAGTCGCAGACTTTTTCTTTCTGCGTCACATAGTCTCCAGTATAGAAGAGAACAACCGGAATGCCTGTTTTATCTTGAATCTCATTAGCTGATTCTATACTCGCTTCACTTGATGCAGCAATAAACAGGATCTCGGCACCGGATGTCAGAAGTTTTTCCCCGTCGACAACGCCTCGTGATGCACCAACCGCTGAAATGTTGAGGATTTCAGGATTTGCAAGCATATACGGGCGCGGGTCTTCTGGATAAATGTTAAGAGCACTGTCAGAATAATCAACCGCAACTACACGATCTAAATCAACATCGAGATAGACAAAATATCTCATGGACCCTGAACCGCTGACGGCAATTTTATCCGGGTTGTCGGGAATGGTTACCACGCGACCAAAGGAGTCGGTGATGTTAATTGTCCCATCTCCTGCATCAGGGGTACCGCCAACACAACCTGCGCACATGCATAATGCAAGCACACAAAGACCTGCAAAAAATAAGGAGATAATTTTTTTGTTCATAGTTACACTACGAGTTTCGTATAGGAGAGATTGTTCAGGTTTGCTTTCAGTTGTTCGTAGACTGGAGCTCCGTCAATAAACGTGTAAATCTCATTTGCTTTTTCTGCCGGGTTAATATCGGCAAACTGTTCTGGATAAAGAATCGTGCCGATGTAGTAGGCATTTGCCATACTTGTTTCATGGTTCGTACCCATTGAGGTGTGGGGATTGACCGCATACACTTCACCGGTCTTTACCGCTGTCAGTTCCTGATAGGATGGATCGGTCTGCAATTCTATAATTGCTCCGCCTCCGGCAGCATTCATAGTACCTAGGTCAACAAAGATGATATCAGGATCCCATCCAAGAATCTGTTCCTTTGAGATCGCCGCATATCCGGTACTCGTTGTTGCATTTATTACCGAGGCAACATTCATTGCATGAAGGACAGTGAACGGATAATATGTTGGATCAGTTCCATCGAGACCATGTGCCCCGCTATAGGAAATCCCGCCAACATAGACGGATGGTTTTTCTGCATCGGGAATGCCCGCAGTTCGGGTTTCCAAATCGGCACGCACATCAGCAAAGTATTGTATGACATCATCCGCACGTTTATCCACGTGGAGAATATTACCAATCATTTTCAGGGATGAGGCTACTTTGTCTCCGTTGGTGACATAATCTCCCGCGTAGAAAAGAACCACAGGGATCCCGGTTTTTTCCTGAATCTCGTTTGCCGACTGGATTGCGGTATCACTGTATCCCGCCATGAACAAAATATCGGGATTGATTGACAGAAGTTTCTCTGCATCAACGACACCTTTTGCGGTTCCAAGAGCCGGGAGGTCTTTGATTTCTGGATGGGCGAGCATGTAGGGACGAACATCATTAGGGAAGTTAAGAAGATTGCTGTCCTGATAATCAATAGCAACGAGCCTGTCGGTCACGTTGAGATAGGCAAAATAACGTGTCGAGCCCGAGCCGCTGACGGCGATTCTTTCAGGATTGTCGGGAACAACGACCACTCGACCACCCGAGTCGGTTATGGTGATGGTACCACCACCGGTTTCTTCAGAGGTGCTTACGCAGCCTGCAGACATACAAACGAGAGTCAGAGCAAGCAGTAAAAGTACAGTAACAATTTTCCTCATAGTATTAACATTCTAGAGTTTTGTCACAATAGGTAATATGTATTTCTATTTTCCCCATAATTAAAACATGCAATGTATATTTTCGTATGATTATTATATCGGATAAGGCATATAATATTAATATGAAAGATTTTAACGAAGCAGTTGCTTTCCACGGTCACACCTGCGGCGGACTTGCCATGGGATACAAAGCCTGCGAACTTGCCATTGAAAAGCTTGGACTCTCCTTCTCCGAGGATGAAGAAGTTGTCTGTATCACAGAAACGGATTCGTGCACGGTTGATGCAATTCAGGTGGTGCTTGGCTGCACTGCCGGCAAAGGAAATTTGTTCATCAATAATTGGGGAAAAAATGCCTTCTCGTTTTACCGGCGCGACAATGACACGTCAATTCGTCTGGTCGCCAATCCTGAATTTATGAATGTAAATCCAGAGATGGCAGAACTTCGTCCGAAGGTATTCTCCGGAGCGGCAACCCAGGAAGAAATTGATCGGTTCCATACCCTTTCCCATATGTGGATTGATGAAATTCTCAACATGCCGGCAGAGAAGATGTATCTCGTTAAGGAAGCAACCGAACCCCTCCCAGGTCATGCACGGATCTATAATAATGTGACCTGTTCTGTCTGCGGTGAGCAGGTTGCCGAGGGATTGGCGCCGGTTATTGATGGAAAGCATGTCTGCATTCCCTGTTTAAGAAAGTAAATTTAACACACACAACAAAGTATATATCACAATAAGTGATACATAATTGTGTTAGTGTAATACTAACGCCAGACCCAGTGCCTTAATGCGGAAGAGTAGGGCACAATGCACGAATTACGAAAAAACACAGGAAGATGAGCCGAGATTCAATTGGCAAAGTATCATAGGGATATCGGGTAGTTGCACTCATACATATTCATGTACCGAATCCACACACATGAATAAACCCACATTTGAAATTTCTGTTTCAAATGATTGCCCGGAGTTTGGATTCCATTTCAAACTCCGGTGTTTCCCCATTTTTAATCCGCATTTTCTTACTATTATTTTAATAACTTTTCATTTCTGCCTTGACATTTAAAATGAGATGCGTCAGATGAGTCCGGATGTCTGGCTGCATATTCTATGATTAAATATCATCATTGGTAATACATTATTTAATATACGTTAGATTTAATTACACGAGTGTGGATATAATTAAGATGTATGAAAAAAACGATTGGAATTATTCTTACCTTGTTTTTGATCTGCAGCATGCTGATTTCAGGCGCATCTGCTCTGAATGTTGTAACAACTATGCCGAATATCTGGGATGTTACTCAGGAAATCGGCGGTGACAAAGTCACCGTGATTTACGTCGCTCCCCCAACCGCGGTACATATCTCGAGTGACACCATCGATGCAGTTCTGCAGAAGAACAGCGATTTCATTAATACTGCCGATCTTTTCATCGGTCAGGGCGGCGGGATGGATGGAACACCGATCACTAAAGTCACAGAATTCAGAAAGACCAACTTCGGAAAAGATACGGATTGGAAGCTGATGAACGAAGTTCCAACTTCAGCATTACCCAACGCGACGAACGTGTATGATAACCCGACAAGTCTTATCGGCTATGCACAGACGATAGCTTATATTCTGGAAACTGCGGATCCAGCAAATGCCGGCACGTATGCTGCAAATCTTGAAACATATCTGAAAAAAATCTCGACGGTAACTACTCTTACGCCTGCTGAAAAGGAAGCGCTCTCGGATGTTCCGATCATATGTCAATTCCGTATCAAAAATCAGGCTGAAACCTGGCTTGGTATGCATGTTATTACCTCATACCCCAGCCCGGAAACGGTTCAGGCCATCGTTGACGACATCCACGCAGATCCAGCCAAGTATTCAAAGATTGCTGAAGATGCAAAATGCGGAAAAATATTCGTGGTCGAAAACATTGTCGCAGGTCAGGATATTGGAAAACCGATCCACGAAGCATTGACCGATGAAAAAATACCATGCGAACGTGTGGTTTTCCTGAACCTCCCGAAATCGGCTGATGGAATCAACTCGATTCTCGACTACTACACATACAACAAAGATCTCATTTTAGACAGCATAAACGACGAGACGCAAACCCAGTCACCGCTGGCTGTCGTTCCGATCATCGGGGCTCTTGCCTGTGCGGTACTTTTCCTTACCAGAAGGAACTAACTCTTCTCTTTTTTACCACCCCAAGTAGTACCAATTTATAATAACGACATATTTTATTAACTTTAAAATTATATTGGTATGTATGAAGTGGCATGAAAACTGCAGATATATGGAACTCCCGCGGGAATATACAAGCGAGGAACTGGCAAAATTTCACGGACATCTTGGTCCCTTTATCGTTCTTGGATATCGGATGGGCAAATATGCACTACAATATTTTGACAATGACCCGTTCTCCATTTTTGCCACGGTCTATTGTTCCGGGACAACGCCGGAATCCTGTTTAATGGATGGGGTTCAGATAGGCAGCGGGTGCACGCTTGGAAAACGAAACATCGAACTCGTTCCGTCTCAAACGGCAGAAGTCATGTTCCGGCATGCGGACGGGCGTGCTATTCTGATAAAACCAGGCGACTACATGAAATACAAATCAGATTATGATTCTCTTGACCCGGAGCTTGCTCTTGAACATTTTGCCGAGGCCATGTATTCAATGGAAGATACGGATCTGTTTGTCGTCACGGAATTACGATGAGTGAAGCAATCGTCAGACTGACGAATGTAACCACTACATACGAGGGAGCAGCCCATCCGGTGATTCACGACATCAATCTCGCCGTAAATCCAGGGGAGTTCGTCATCGTCGGGGGACCAAACGGCGCAGGAAAAACTACGCTTCTTGAAACGATTGCCGGGCTCTTACCGGTGGTGAATGGATCCGTAGAGATCTGCGGCGAAGATATTCTGAAGAAAAAGAACAAACTCCGGAAAAAACTCGGATATGTCATTCAGAACTTCGACTTCGATGCCTACACACCGTTTACCGTTGAAGAGGTCCTGATCATGGCAAGATTCGGTCTGCTCGGTCTTTTTAAACGTCCGGGCGAGGAGGATCATGCTGCGGTGGATACTGCTCTTTCGACGCTTGGGATTGCCGATCTCAGAAAAAGCCACATAGGTAAACTCTCCGGTGGGCAGCAGCAGAAAGTCCTCATTGCCCATAATCTCGCAAAGAAGCCGGAGATTCTTCTTCTCGATGAACCATTCAGTAATCTGGATCTTGCGACCCGTGAACATGTCTGCGATGTTCTCTGCAGAATCGCAGATCTTGGAGTCACGATCATCATTGTATCCCATGCATTCGATGCACTGCCGAAAAGAGATGTCCGCGTGGTCGTGATGAAGTCCGGAGAAATCGTTCTGAACAAAATAACTCCTCCGGAATGTGTTCAGCAGATCGTCAGACTCACCTCCGAATCATAGATATTACCCATGCTTGAGTTTCTTATTCCAAACAATATGGTCTGTCACGCAACAGAAGCCATGCTTTTTGCTTCGGTCGGGTGCGGGATACTGGCGGTCCTGATTACTCAGATGAAGATCTCATCTATCGGATTTACAATGGCGCACGGGGCATTTGCCGGAGCAGCGGTCGGAATGTTTTTCGGACTGAACATCACGCTCGCCGCAGTTGTCGGCAGCATTCTGATAGCATTTCTGCTCGGGCCGCTTTCCGACAAAGCGCGTATGCCGGTCGACACTATTCTTGGCGTACTGTTCGGCGCAATGATGGCAGTAGCCATTTTTTTCTATGCATGGATGGTCCAGCTCGGCATGGGATACGACGCTTCGGCACTTATGTTCGGCAGTGTCCTTTCACTCTACAGGGAAGAGATCTATGGACTTGCTCTGATCATGCTCCTCGTTATCGGTTTTGTAATTGTATTTTACAAGGAGATCTCTTCCATGATTTTCCATATGAAAATTGCAGAGATATCCGGAATAAAAACACGTCCGATGATGTATGTCCTGCTTTTTATGATCGCACTGATGGTAGCTCTGACCATGCCCATAGTTGGGGGACTGTTATTATACGTCTGGCTCGTGACGCCTGCTGCTATAGCATATCAGTTCTGCGGGACGCTCAAACAGATGATGATCGCATCGCCGATTATTGCAGGCAGTATAAGTCTTCTCGGAACATGGCTCGCCTTTACATTTAATCTGCCCATAGCGCCGCTTTCTGCAGTACTGTTCGCATTTGGCTTTTTAGTGGCGGTCATCATCTCGCCGAAACGAAAAATATCACGCGAAAAATATGGTGCGGTAAAAAAAGAATAATCACTGTTATCACCAGCTGTGTCTCCCTGGAAAACAGAACTCATAAAAATATTTAGTAGTAAAGCAATACTATTTGTATCAAAAACGTTATCGGTCAAATTTGGAGACAGAAATGGCAAAAACACTCATGATACAGGGGACAACGTCCAACGTCGGAAAAACCACCCTGACCGCCGGTCTTTGCCGGATCCTGGCTCAGGACGGGCACCGTGTCGCTCCGTTCAAACCGCAGAATCTCGCTTCAGCTGCCTATGTCACCAAATCCGGTGACCGGATCGGTATCGGACAGGCTGTCCAGGCCGAGGCGGCAGGGATCGAACCGGATGGGCGAATGAATCCCGTGCTCGTTAAACCGTGCGGCGTAGGAACTGAGGTATGCATCAGAGGAAAACCGGTCCCGGGAATCAAAAAGTATGGCGAGATGGTCCAGTTGATGCCCGAAGTCCTTTCAGCATTCCGTAGTCTCGAGGAAGAGTATGACGTTATCATCATCGAGGGTGCGGGAGCGGCGGCAGAACTCAACCTCATGGATCGTGACATCTCCAACATGGGTTTTGCAAAAGAGATCGGCGCTCCGGTCATCGTCGTAGGCGATATCGAACGCGGCGGAGTATTTGCTTCACTGTACGGGACCTTCGGGCTCTTCGACGATGCAGCCAAAAAGCTGGTTCGCGGTTTTGTCATAAACCGGCTCTGCGGCGACCCGAATCACCTGGGAACCGGACCTGAACGCCTCACCGATCTGACCGGGATACCGGTTCTCGGCGTCGTCCCGAAACTTGACATCCATCTTCAGGAGGAAGACATCCCCGGACCGATCCCACGCGACAACAGCCTGCTCGAAGACAAAGCCTACCGCGAACATCAGCTTGATCTGCTAGCCGACGCTTTACGGGAAGCACTCGACATGGATGCGGTGTACCAAATCCTGGAGGAACAATCATGAAATTCGTTATATCATACAGCTGCGGGAAAGACAGCACGCTTTCTCTCCACAAGATGATCGTCGCCGGCCATACGCCTGTCGGCCTGCTCGTCATGGTAAACAAGGATGAAAAACTTTCCTGGTTCCACGGGGTTGACCTTGGTCTGCTTGAACAGATATCGGAATCACTGGAAATACCTCTGATCAAATGCGTATCGGGCGGGGAGGAGTATCATCTCGAACTCGAAGAGGGACTTCGCCGTGCAAAGGAGCTCGGAGCTGAACTCTGTGTTTTTGGAGACATCGACATCGAAGAGCACATGGAATGGGGAATGGCAAGATGCAACGCCGTCGGCCTGATCCCGTATTATCCCCTCTGGCACCGAAACCGTGAGGAAAATACGAAAGAGCTCATTGATCTTGGATACCAGTGCGTGATAAAATGTGTCAGAAACGCGGATCTCCCACAGGATCTGCTCGGCAAAGTTCTGGATCATGAGATGGTCGCATACATGAAGGAGCTGGGAATCGATGTATGCGGGGAGAACGGCGAGTATCATACAGTCACCGTAGGCGGACCGATTTTTCACGCTCCGGTCCCATACAAATGCGGCGAGATCTTAGATCTCGGCAACACCTCGGTTATCAGCGTCACGCCAAAATCCCTCTGATTCGTCAGAATCAATATGGCCAACAATTATTTTTTTCGAATTCCATGTATGCATATGGATGAAATTATTTGGACTGCCGAGCTCCCTCCTGAGAAAGGATCATGGTATACAGCAGTCGATTATGTTATCAATGATCTCGGCATCTTTGCAAAAATCGAGAAACGATCAAAGAAGAGCGGGACGACCGCCCAGTTATGGGGGTTCAGGGCCGGGAAAAACAAAGTAAAAGGAGCTGATTATCTCGCACAGATACAAGGCAGAAAGGCTCTTCTCTGGCAAAAGATCACTGAGGTGATATGTGGCGATCAGCAGATAATCGTTCGGGGAAACAGACAAACAGAGATCATACTCTTTTGTACGCCGGAAAATTTTTCGGATGTCAGCGACATGATCCAGCGTATGACTACATCGCACCCAGCCGAGAAAGGGGCAAGCCGTGAGGCGGCATGCTGGCTCTGCTGGGAACAGGATGAAGACTGGGAAACAGGAGAATCGCTGGACGCGATGATCGAAGCTGAACGAAACGGCGGCAAACGGTTTATCGAAGATGATATTCTTGAAGAGACAATTCTCTCTTAAATTCCAGTAACCCGCATTTCATTCATATACTATTCAAGACTCACTCATCTTATTTTTGCACGGGCGTGAGGATGCAGAAATCTTTGCATGCCCACACCTTTCCGGATCTGTTTTTGTCTTGGATGCGGGTGGTATTGAGGATACGCGATGCCGATAGTTAGTAGAACCATTCCTGCATACTGGATCCATGATACTGTTTCGCCAAGAAAAAGCACGGCGCAGATGATGGATGCCGGCAGTTCCGATGAACTGAGGATCGTTGTTGCTCCAGTCGAGATCCTCGGTGCGGCTATCGCGAAGAGGCACATCGGGAGAATACACCCAATCGATCCCAGAATGATTCCATACTGCCAAATGCCGGTGACGAACGTGCCCTGCATGAAGTAGGCGGGGGTAAAGAGGAATGTCAGGAGCAGGAGAGCGCAGCTGAGAATAAGAAAACTTCTGTTCAACGGATGCATTCCAATCTCGAACCGGCCGAGCATGAACATATACATTGCATACAGAAGAGCGGAAAGAAGTCCAAAGATCACACCAGACGGGTCAAGCGGCCCGTCCAGTCCGGCAAAACCCGCCGCAAGGAAGGTGCCGATCACGAGAATAACAACCGCGAGAATCATCTTCGGCTCCGGAAGCCGCTGTTCGGTTATTGCCTGAATCAAAACCCCCATCCAGGTAAACTGAAAGAGAAGAATCACCGAGATGTATGCAGGAACGCTCTGCAGAGAAAGACAATACGTCACGGTAACAAGAGAGATGCAGGTTCCGGCAAGTGCAAGACCTGGTATGCGGCGCAGGAGGGGACGGGGATTTTTTGCAGGAATGGTCTGTTGTTTTCGAATCAAGCGAAGAAGGAAAAGACCAACAAAGATAACGAACAGTATCAGCCATCCGTAAAAATACTGACTCATGACCACATCCGTCCAGGAATAGCCGGCAGCATACGCTAGTTTTATTGTGGGCGATGAAGGTCCGTAACAACAGCCGCCAAGGAAGACAAGGAGGGGAAATATGAGCAGACGAAGGTCCATTTCAGTCCCTTATTATTTGCTGTTCACATGGATTAAACCAGCAGGTGATGCAAAATAATTACGAAATATGCCGTCGTAACGAGCTTTTTTCGAGCTGTAAAAGAGATTTTTTGATTTCAAGGTCCGGTGAGAAACCGCCAAGACTTCCGTCGGATGAGATGACCCGATGGCACGGGACAATTAAAGGTGTGGGGTTTCGTGCCATAGCATTTCCGACCACCCGCGGGTGTGTTTCTGCTGCCTTGGCAATCTCGCCGTAACTTTGCGTTTCTCCGTATGGGATCCTTGATACGGCACGATAGATTTCTGCATATGTCCCATCACCACCCAGAGCCGCAGAGGTCAGCGGAGCA
The DNA here is from genome assembly GCF_000015765.1 of Methanocorpusculum labreanum Z. Classification (NCBI taxonomy): domain Archaea; kingdom Methanobacteriati; phylum Methanobacteriota; class Methanomicrobia; order Methanomicrobiales; family Methanocorpusculaceae; genus Methanocorpusculum; species Methanocorpusculum labreanum. The sequence goes on from NC_008942.1 coordinate 1,115,331, forward strand.
AAGCCGGTCCCTTTTCCCGCAAGAAATCGGGTGAACTCTATCGGAACCGGCCCGTCCGGTGCCGTTCTCATGAACCTGACCCGGTGGACTACCATATCGTCATAATCGACAGCGACCTTCCAGAGTCCGAAACTACAGGCGCCCTGACGCATCACGTCCCCACTTTTCAAGCTTACTTTTTACCGTGTCCACATCGCATTCCATAAGTTCATCCTGCATCCAGGGAGATAAACCGCCGAAAATCTCGCCTTCAAGGAATCTTTGGTCGCCGAGAATCAAAACACCCCGGTCGTTTTCGGTTCGAAGGACACGACCGAGGGCCTGCATAGATTTGTTGATCGCAGGAAGCGTGTAGGCGATGAACTCTCCTTCGGCCCCAAACTTGCGCCGGTAATAACTGTTGACCATCCGACGAACGGGGGTGAACGGAGCGAGCGGGAGACCTATCACGAGGGCCGCGGTCAGTTGATCGCCCCGGTAATCCAGACCTTCGCTCCATTTCCCGCCGCAGACGGCGAAAAGTATCCCGGATTTATGTTTTCCCGGGAGCGAGATGAACTCCTTCAGCGCTTCGTTTGCCTCGTCTGATTCACGCGGCTCAATGAATACCTGTTTGTTTCGAATCTTGCTTACGCATGCTTCGGCAAAACGGTTCTGCAACTGATAGGAAGGGAAGTAGACCGCGATGTTTCCTGGGAGTTTGGCAAAGGCAAGAATATACTCCACAATTGCCTGAGTGTTCTCGGCGTTCTGGCGTTTGGAAAATGCCGTGGTGATGTCCCGGGTCCCAAGAACCAGGCGGTTTTCTTTGGGAAACGAGTTGGCAAGCGAGAGGGTTTTGACAGGCATGCTGCCGAAGTAGTATTTCCTGTAGGAATCGACCGGCGACAGCGTTCCGCTGATCAGAATGGTTGCTGCATGTTTGGAGACGAGCTCTTGGAGCCGATCGGCCGGATCGATGTTTCTGACCTCAAGCGTGATGGTCTCGGCGTCTTTGGTGTAAACGGTCAGAAACGACGGGTCGGTGGAAGAGCGGTAGAGCCGGATCAAAAATTCGCAGAGTTTTTCGATCGCCGATTCGCGGTAGTCGCCCCGTTCGATGCCGCGTTCGCGCATAGCCTCTTTGATGGAAATGATATCTTCGAGCATCGCCTCGGGTTTTCCATACAGAGAACCTTTGATGATGAACCGGTTGAAGATCTGCGGGTCAAACCAGTCCTCTGCCTCGTTCGAACGCTGGAGCCCGTCGATGAACTCGGCAATTCTCGGGAGGATATGGCGGACCGCTTCGGAACCGCGGACCTTATCGCGGAGTGAAGCGACTTCGTTTGCCGCGGCTTCGATGTCGGTGTCCCGTATCCGAATGCTCTGGATCGTCTGAATGACGTCGCCTAAGTTGTGGGCTTCATCAAGGAGGAGCATGACGTTGTGCTCCTCGCACTGAAGATTGACGTACAGCTGCTCTCTGATATCGTCGTTGAAGAGGTGATAGTAGTTACAGATGATCACATCAGCTCCCTTGGCGGCCGAGAGCATGAGGTCGTAGGGACAGACCTTGCCCGCGAAATTCAGAAGTTCGTTTGGTCGGACGATCTGTTTCTGAGCAATATCGGATTTGCGTCTGAGTTCCGGGGAAGGGATCATGCGCCGCCCGCCCTCTTCGCTCTGGACAAAGACCCGGCTGTTGACGAAGTAGGGACAAATGAGAGGATGTTCCCGATCCTGCTTTCTGATCTGCTCGAGAATCTGTTTGTCGGTTGCCGGATCGAATGAACCGCGGTCTGCCCTCTGCTGCATAAGTGCCGAGGTGAATGCTTTGACGCCTTCGCATCTTCGGTAGACATCCCCGTATCCTCCGAGAGGGCACATGTTTCCCTTTCCAATAAGGTAAACGAATTTAAGGGTCGGCTGTTTTTTCTGCCTGATGAGGTCGAGTTCCCGAATGAAGATCTGGAGCTGGGATATGGTTCTGACGGCGACGAGGATCTTTCGTCCGTTGGCTTTAGCAAGGAGACTTGCGATCACGCTGGATTTCCCGCTGCCGGTCGGTGCGTCAATTAAGAGGATGCCGTTTTCTTCGGCGGTTTTTTCTACCTCTTCGAGCATTTCCTTTTGGTTTTTCCGGTAGGTTTGATAGGGAAAAAAGTCAGCTGTGTCTGCCATTCGTAATGTATTATTTGTCTGGACCCAAATCTATTAAGCATGCCTCTTTCGACCCAGACCAAAGATCAGATACTCGCACTTCTCGCAAAGGTGGAGGTATGTTCTCTTGAGGGAAGTTTTGCCGGATCCGAGAAGATCATCGCGCCTGACATCACTGTATTTGCGCCGGGTCTGGATCATCACGGACGCGAGGGTTTGTCTCTTGGCCCGCTGAAATTTGGCGGGATGGAAGTGAAGGGCGAGGGAGTTATCGCCTGGGTGTCGGGCGAATGTATATACTGTAAAACTGCCAGGCGTTTTACGGCAGTGCTTAGAGGAACGGGGCATGCCTGGGAGCTTGTTCTGCTGCATATCGCGTGAGATTTTAAAAAAGTCCCCAAACTCAAATATTAATACATACACGGCTCTATCCTGAATCATCAGAAGAGGGACAGACATGAAGGATCATAAAAAAGCAGCGTTTGTGTGTTCGGTGATAGGCACGGTTTTACTGTGGATCCCTATCGCTTTAACGCTAGTGACCGGTGTCGTCGGATCAATTTTCGCCGGAAAACTGCTGATGGATTATCTGATGCCTGCTGAACTGTTTTTCCTTGTTTTGGCTGGATGGATCCTGCTGATCGTTGGTTCAGTATTTTCAGGGAAATGGAAAATCCCGGTGGTAATCACCGGAGTGGCCACATTAATACTGCTTTTCGGAGCTCAGATACTTGCTGTCGTGAGCGGGCTTGCCTCAGGTGTAGTCCCGGCCGAGGGTATGATCTGGTATCTGGTTCTTGGGATGCTCATCCTGTATGATCTGCTTGTGATCGTTTTGGGTATTCTCGGCATACGTCTTTCGTATGTTGTAAAAATGGGGAGATGAATTTAACACAACGTTAAATGAAGACAGTCAATCTCTTTTGAAATGATCTGCTTAAAACCCGCAGACCTCTTTAATCAGTGCCGCCGCCTCAATATCCCTCGGTCCCCCGCACTTTCGAACGATTCCCAGATGATACTCGATCAGTTCACGAAGCTCTGGATCATGATTCATCACATACCGTGTTGCATGGACCGTCGCATCGATCACCGAATTAAAGCCCCGGTTCACCGGCCGCATCTCATCACGGCAGTACTCAGATCCCACCGGTTCAAGCTCCACAAAATACGCATCCTTCGTCTCGTTGACGATCTGGGCGGTAAACGCCATCCATGCATCAGCATCGCGAAGCAGCTGCATGACCATCTCACCGACAAACACCTTTCTCAGATCCGACTTTGCCACGTCGGAAAACGCATACAGAGGATAGAGATACGAGTCACTCACGAAGTTCGCCGTTACCCAGCCGTACTTTTCCACATTCTCCGCCGTCTTCGACCCCTTGAAAAGGATCATCTTCGGTGCCTGACCGGACCGCACGATGATCCCGATAGGGGCCGCATTATCCTTAGTGACCGCGATCACTTCGGTGATCCCTTCGCCTAACAGTCCCACTGCCACCCCTCCAGAAGTGCGGTGAATATCCCCGCGATGCAGATGTCCGCAAGGGAACCCGGATTCACCCCGCCGAGGATACACTCCTCGTCGAACCTGCTCAGTGAAAGTCCGCCGGCACGAACCAGCTGAGCACGTTCCATCACGGAAACCGCCCTGGCATACCCGAACTTCTTTGCAATAAACGTATCCGGATACGCGGCCATAAGGCGCAGAAACATCTCCTGGATCTGATCGGCCCCGTCCTTTTCTTTGAGGATATCGGCGGCTTTCCGGGTCAGGGCAAATCCGTTCGTCCATTCGCGGGCGACCATATCGGTCTCGCTCGAATACCTCATCACATCGAGCATGGTCATCTGCTTCTCGCGAAGCATCGTGATCGAAGCGGGATCATTGACATCCATCTCATCCTCCCTGTTGACCCGAACTTGGGTTTTCCCGAAAGCCTGATAAAAACGAACGGCGTCTTCGACCGTTGTTCGAAGAACGGCCTCGCACGCCCCGGCGATGCCTTTGCCTTTGATAAGCGGCAGAAGAAGAATGAACGCCCCAAAATGCGTATTCCCTCCCGTATGGCCGTTCGTATGCTCGACGGCCGCATACATCGCTTCACCAAGCGTCATCTGCGGAACGCGTTCAAAAACGTCGCGGGCAAGTACCGCCGATGCCAGAAAATGCCGGAACTTCGTATCCTCGTAATCATGGAACCGGTCGATATTTCCCGGTTTGATATTGGCGCTCACCTCAAGGAGCATCGAAAGTTCGGCGGTTTCGGCAAGAGACAGCTTAGACATTTTCAAAGATTTTCTTCACGATCTTCTCAGAAAGCGTACGTTTCAGAGCCATATATTCATTCATCGGGAGATCGATCGACTTCAGCGTCATATCCCGGAACATACAGGGGGTCGAAGACTTACAGCAGTAGGCAAGACTGCCGAAACAGGTGTGGCTGCCCATGGAAAGAGGAGTCTCGGCAGTCATTTCCTTTTTCAATGCGAGATACTCCTCCCGGCTCATCCCAAGCGACTCGAGAGAGGGAAGAAGCGGGCACTGTTTCACCGGCATGCAGCAGAACGTGAGCGAACGGAGATCTCCTCCGCGGCACAGCTGTTTGGGGGCATTATACCAGCCGATCTCTTCGGCGACCGCCCGGATATACCGGTCAAGTGTCTGAAGAACGCTGAGACTTGCACTTCGTGCGACCGAGACGAGATCGGCCCCGTGGGCAAAATAGTCCATCATTTTGTCGGGACTGGAAACACCGTTGTTTGCGATGATGATTAAGGGGCAGCTGTTTCGAATCTGTCTGATCTTCGTGTGTCCGGTATCCATCAGATCGACATGGAGAATCGAAGCTCCGGCTTTCCAGAGCATGCGTGCAAGCTGGCGGTCATCAACCACGCCGGCACGGGTCTTGACGGAGACGGTCATGCCTTCGGCTGCAAGCGCAGAAACGATGGCACAGAGTTTCTCAGGATTGTGAAGGAGATACTCTCCGCATCCTGCGTCGATCATGGGCTGCTGACGGCAGTGGGCATCGATCTCGTATATTACAGAAGGTCCAAACCGTTTTGCGGCAGAAACGAATGCTTCCGGCGTCGCCCCTCTCAGATTGAGACCGATGATGATATCCGCCCCTTCCAGAATGTCGATCTCGGTTGCTATTTCGTCGAAATCGGCATTGAACTCGGTCCGGCCCGCTGCTTCCATAGCAACAGAGGCTTTCCTGCTTGGTTCATCTGTATTGTATCCGCCAATAAAAGCAACACCGGCATGTTTACTGCGGGCAAGAACAAACTCCGCATCGGTTATTCCGGCCATTGAAGCGATCACGATGGGGGTTTTGACAGGCCTTCCGTTTATTGATATGAATCTTGTAGCTGCCGTCATGAATTTTATATTATTTGGTTTTCACTCCTAATTACTCTGATGGATTGAGACAGGAAAGACGGTACCCGCCAGAGACCCGTTCGAGCGGAATGCATCTTCTAAACTCCTCAATAGATATCCCGGGGGATGTTTCGAAAAACTCCAGAACTTTCGTCCAGGGCATAAGATATGCTTCGTTTTTTGCACCCTGGCCCCGGAACTCGACCGCGAGATAGCCGCGGCGGCCGGTGTATTTGACGAACCCGGAGATGTTGTCGACCTGATGCACCCCGTCCTTGTCTTTATGGAAGTTGCTGGTAAAGTAGAGCCGTTTTCCGTTCAGGGATTTGCACTCGATCGCGAGATAATAGGCAGGATCCAGCGAGTCGACGATGATGTCCACATACTGCGTGTTGAAGTGAGACTGTTTGAGCCGGTAGGCAAACCCTTTCATCCTGTTTTCGGTGAAGAACCGGTTCATGCAGACGACCATCTCCCGCTCGAAGTCGTTACTCATCTGATGTATGATTTTGTACTCAAGAGTGATGAATCTGGCGACCAAAACGCGGGCCAAGCGTCATTATTAATGTCTGTCAGATCAAATGTACAAGCACATACCTCAAAGGAACATATTATGGGAAACTACACGATTGTTCAGGCACGAGCCTTATCGGAGGCCGTATTCGAGATGTGGATCCATGCACCTCAGGTCGCACGCCATGCAAAGGCCGGCCAGTTTTGTATCATCCACGCTGACGGAGCGGGAGAACGGGTTCCTTTGACTATCTCCGCAACAAACGGAGACAATATCAGGATCGCTTTCATGGCTGTAGGAACGACGACGAAACTGCTCGCAACCCTGAAAACGGGTGACGAACTCCGTGATGTGGCGGGCCCACTTGGGATGCCAAGCGACATCACCGAAGGTCCTGAGACCGTTATCATCGTCGGAGGAGGAGTCGGTGTTGCCTGTACACCGATCCTTGCCCAGGCGGCAAAGGACGCCGGCAACTATGTCATCGGCATCATCGGGGCAAGAAACCGGGATCTTCTGATCTTCGAGGACGATATGCGGGCGATCTGCGATGAACTTTATGTAACGACGGATGACGGTTCATACGGGATCAAAGGGTTCGCAAGCGGCCCCTTAAAAGATCTCTGCGAATCAGGGCGCAAAATCGACAAGGTCTGGATCATCGGCCCGGGCATGATGATGAAGGTCACCAGCGAAGTGACCCGTCCCTTCGGCATCAAGACTTATGTTTCCCTCAACCCGGTGATGGTGGACGGAACCGGGATGTGCGGGAGCTGCAGAGTGACCGTCGGCGGCGAGATGAAGTTCGCCTGTGTAGACGGACCCGAGTTCGATGCGCACGAAGTTGACTGGAACGATCTTATGACCAGACAGAGAATGTACCTTGCCGAAGAGAAACAGTCGATGGATTTCCGTGAAGAACATCATGAATGCCGCTGCAGGAAGGTGGAGTAAATGGACCGCGATGCAGATCTCAGAGTAGCCGACTTTGAAGAAGTGGATCTCGGACTCACCAAAGAGCAGGTCATTGCCGAGGCAAAACGGTGTATCCAGTGTAAAAAACCGAAATGCATCAGCGGATGCCCGGTCGGAATCGACATTCCGGCATTCATCCAGGCGATCGCCGATGAAAAGCTCCAGGATGCCGTGGACATCATCAAAAAAGACAACATGCTTCCTGCCGTCTGCGGACGGGTCTGCCCGCAGGAAACCCAGTGTCAGGGAGTCTGTGTCCTCGGCATAAAGGGCACGCCGATCGCGATCGGTCAGCTCGAAAGGTACGTTGCCGACATCGAACGAAAGAAGGGAGCGAAGTGCCCGAAGTGCGCCCAGCCGACCAATAAAAAAGTGGCGGTCGTCGGCTCGGGTCCGGCAGGTCTTGCCTGTGCAGCCGAGCTTGCACGCCGCGGTCATTCGGTGACGATCTTCGAATCCCTGCATGAGGCGGGAGGCGTGCTGATGTACGGTATCCCGGCGTTCCGTATGCCCAAAGACATCGTCCAGTACGAGATCAATCAGGTGAAAAAGCTCGGTGTCGAGATCAAAACGAACCATATCGTCGGTCGGTCGGTCTCGGTCGAAGAGCTTCTCTCCTACAGCGCCGTTTTCCTTGGAACAGGCGCCGGCCTGCCGTACTTCATGGGCATTCAGGGAGAGAATCTGCCCGGCGTGTACTCGGCAAACGAGTTCCTTACCCGCGTGAATCTGATGGGAGCAAACAAGTTCCCTGAAAACGACACCCCGGTAAAAGTCGGCAAAAAAGTGGTCGTCGTCGGCGGCGGGAACGTCGCGATGGATGCGGCGCGTGTCGCCCGGCGTATGGGCGCAGACGTAACGCTGATGTACCGCAGAGGCGAGGCAGATATGCCGGCAAGACTCGATGAGGTCCGTCATGCAAAGGAGGAAGGTGTCTTCTTCATGACCGCGACCAACCCGATCGCGATCCTCGGCGAGAACAACGCCGTCTCCGGCGTCAAGGCCATCAAAATGGAACTCGGCACGCCCGGAGACGACGGACGCTGCTCCTTCTATCCCGTAGAAGGAAGCGAGTTCGTGGTCGAGGCGGATGTCGTGATCGAAGCAATCGGTCAGGGACCAAACCCGCTTCTCCTCAGAATGCTGCCCGAACTTACCAGAAACAGAAACGGCAGCGTTGCCGTGAACTGTCTTGGCGAAACGAGCATTCAAAAAGTCTACGCCGGCGGGGATGTTGCAACCGGCGCGGCCACCGTGATTCTCGCAATGGGGACCGCGAAAGAAGCGGCCGTCGCGATCGATAAAAAGCTGAGAACCTAAATTCTCAGGCTTTGTTCTTTTTTTCAGATTAATGAAGGGTTTATCGTCCTCTGAGAGCCATTCTTCATAACGGGACTGGAAAACGCCCAAGACATCATACGAATACCTTTTGGGTACTTCAGTTCAACAATTATACCGTAATCGTGTCAGATAATACTGCCAAAAAAAACGTTGCACGCCTCTCCATACTCTCGAATGCATTTCTTACGATAGCTAAGCTGATCGTCGGCCTCAGCATAGGATCGGTCAGTATAATATCCGAGGCCATTCACTCGGGAATGGACCTGTTCGCCTCATTCATCGCCTACTTCTCCGTTCGAAAATCCGCGATGCCTCCTGACACCGACCATGCGTTCGGTCACGGCAAATATGAAGACGCATCGGGTCTCATCGAAGCTCTGCTGATCATCCTTGCAGCAGGCATCATCATCTGGGAAGCGGTGACCAAACTGATTTACGGAGGCGACACCCTCTCTACCAATCTTCTCTTCATCGGTATGATCGTGATGGGAGTTTCAGCCTGTCTGAACTTCTTCGTGTCGCAGAAACTGATGAAAGTAGCTAAAGCGACGGATTCCATCGCCCTTGAAAGTGATGCCTGGCATTTACGGACTGATGTCTTCACCTCGGTCGGGGTCGTGGCCGGACTTATTCTGATCAGGATCACCGGACTCACGTTCCTCGATTCGGTCATCGCCATACTCGTTGCGCTGCTGATCCTGCGTGAAGCATATTCACTCATCCGGCGCTCGTTCAGCGATCTCATGGATCAGAGTCTCGATGAAGAAGAAGTTGAAAAGATATGCGAGATCATCTGCAGACATCAGGATGAATATACCAACTATCACAGTCTCAAAACGCGAAAAGCCGGACCCGACAAGTTCGTCGAGTTCCATCTCATGATGCCGCATGCAACACCCCTTTCAGATGCTCACAAGGTTTTGCAGGAGGTCGAGGATGAACTCAAAGCAGAGATCCCGCGGGTCACGGTGATCGTGCACCTCGACCCCTGCGACGGAAGATGTAACCGCGATACATGCACGTTCTTCTGCCGCAGAAAAACGTGAGCCGAACGGGTCGGCTCACCTGAGAAACATATGCAGGAATCTTCCTGCCATACTTCTTTTCATTTCGATCGCGTGATACTGGCACATCTCATGACAGCAGTAGCATCGTATGCATTTTCTATGGTCGAAGGACGCTTTTTGTCCTTTCATCGCGGCGGCTCCCACTGGGCATATCCTCACGCACTGCCCGCAGCCCACGCATATCTCCTTTTTTACAACAGGAGCGGGAGCATAATACTTCCCCATCGTCTGGAACCTGCGCAGTACATTTCGCCGGAACCAGGTATTTCGTGAAGGAGAACTGTATGTCGAAGGCAGCACAAAATCGGTGAGCGGAATAATAGCATCGCCGGCCGTTACGACGCTTTCCGGATCCACGAGACCGCGGGCGGCGGCAGCCGCTGTTGTTGGGATCCGCAGAGGATCCATAGAGATGAGTCTTTGTGCGGTGACGTCCAGCGTATACACCGACTTTGATGCAAGAATATAGCCGACGTGTCTTGGATCGCCGCTCATCGGCCCGCTCCCCTCCATGCCGACGACCGCATCCATTACAACAAAATCTGGCCGGATCAGTTCGTTTAAGTCCACCAGCATCTCGGAAAAATCAGCAGGATCCGGAAACCTGGAATGAAACACCGGTTTGTCGAGTCCAGGCACGACTCCAAACGTATTTTTCACCGCACCGGAATACTGAGTGAACATGTGGGTCTTTAATTTACAGACCGATATGATGACATCGGCTTCGCACGCCTGATCGATGACCGTGAAATGTTTCATCACCTTTCCTTCGGGAAATGCACGGTCTTGGGATCCCGTTTCGTTTGACAAAGTGATGCCCAGATCACCCGCGATACGGGTGATCCCGCATTTCTGATAGACGCGTTTCATCACGCGGGGCGTATATAATATTCCCGCCCCGGAACTGTCGGCAATCAATGGAACGCCGCCTGCTTCCAGAACCAGTTTCCCAACGGCATAGAGTACTTCAGGCTGTGTACTTACCGCCTTTTCATATCCGGCATCCGAGAGAAGATTTGGTTTGAGAAGTACCTTCTTTCCTGCTAGCGGGGGGAGTCCGCCGGCAGCTTCGATCGCGTTCTCCACTGCCCGACAGACCTCTTCCCGATCGTATGAACTGCATTTTGCAGAACCGGTGATCTGGTTCATGAATTATGAATTCTATTACACGGGAGTGATAAAAAGGGTATTCAATGAGATCATTGCTGGCTGATCTCTTCCAGGGGCACGCGTTTGCCGGTCTGGAGATAATACACCTTTTCAGCCATTCTGCAGGCATGATCGCCGCAGCGTTCCAGATACCTGTTCACGAGATGGCAGGCGCTCCCAAAGGGGATCGTCATACTGCCGCCTTCCATCGCCGTTACGATCTCTTTGTAGAGGGAGGCATACAGCGTATCGATCTCGCCTTCGATATCTGCACAACCCTGCAGGCGGGAAACGTCTCCTGACTCGAACGCTGTATACACTTCATTGAGGATCGAGACGGTGGCCTCGCCTTCTCTATGAAGGGCCGGCGGGATCTTATCGGGGACGCTTGCAGCGACTAACTCAGTAATGTCTTTTGCATAACGGCCGATCCTTTCTGAAGAGGTAACGATGTCCATGCAGCTTGAGATCATGCGCAGATCCTTTGCCATCGGCTGGTTCAGGGCTATCAAAAGAAGACCCCGTTCATTCAGCATCTCGTACTGATTGTTCACATACTCCTTCTGCCGGATGATATCGGCGGCGATCATGAGATCGGCCGACTCATATGCCAGCAGGGAGTTTTTCAGCATGGTAAGGGCAAATCTCCCATACCAGGTCACTTCGCTTTTGTATGAATCAAGTTCAACGTGGAAATAGGTGTTCATCCGAATCGTCCTGTAATATAGCGTTCTGTAAGCTCTTCGTGCGGGTTGGAAAAGATCGTCGTGGTCTTGTCTGCTTCGATCATTTTTCCCAGATACATGAATCCGGTGATGTCGCTTACCCGTGCAGCCTGCTGCATATTGTGGGTCACGATGATGACCGTATAATCCTTTTTCAGATCCATGATCAGATTCTCGATCTTTGCGGTGGCGATCGGGTCGAGAGCTGAGCAAGGTTCGTCCATAAGGATCACATCGGGATTTACGGCCAACGTTCGGGCGATGCATAATCTCTGCTGCTGGCCGCCGGAAAGTCCAAGGGCCGACTCATGCAGACGATCTTTTACTTCATCCCAGAGAACGGCGCCTTTCAGACTTTTTTCGACGACCGCGTCCAGCGTTTTTTTGTCCTTCTCTCCGTGGGCACGGGGGCCGTAGGCGATGTTGTCGTAGATGGATTTTGGAAACGGGTTTGGACGCTGGAAGACCATCCCGATCTTTCGCCGGAGAAGGACCGGATCGCTTGTCATTATGTTTTCCCCGCGGTACGATATGTCGCCGGTTATTTTACAGTCGGGAATCAGGTCGTTCATGCGGTTCATGCACCGAAGCAGCGTCGATTTCCCGCACCCGGATGGACCTATCAGTGCTGTTACGGATTTTTCCTCAAAGGAAAAATCGATATCATAGAGTGTCTGTTTCGATCCATAGGAAAGATTCAGGTTTTTTGTGGATAGAATGGATGTCATATTAATCTCTTCTGGAAACGTTTTCGAATCACGATCGCAACGAGGTATATCGCCATAACAAGGGATATAAGAACGACGGCGGTCCCATACTGCTGGGTTTGTGACCCGGGCACACTTGTTGCGAGGACATACAGATGGAAGGGAAGCGCCATCACCGGATCAAAGAGATCCATACTGATGAACCGTTTGGAAAACACCACTGCAGTGAACATGATCGGGGCTGTTTCGCCGGCTGCTCTTCCGATCGAAAGGATCGTTCCGGTAAGAATTCCGGGGGCCGCCGAGGGTAAGACCACATTTTTCAGGGTCTGCCATTTGGTCGCACCAAGTCCAAGCGATGCCTCCCGCAGAGAGTTTGGAACCGATTTGAGGGCTTCTTCTGTTGTTTTTATGATCGTTGGGAGGATCATCAAAGCAAGACAGACCATACCTGCAAGAAGACAGACACCCCATCCGAGGAATATAACAAGGAAGGCAAACCCGAACACGCCGAAAACGATTGACGGCGTGCCGGCAAGCAGATCGTTCCCTGTCCTAAGAAGGCGGGTCAGGATGTTATCTCTGGAGTATTCATGCAGATAGATCGCAGATCCGATTCCAATTGGGAGGGCTATAAGAATAGCGCCGCCGACCAGCTGGAGCGTTCCGATGATCGCAGGGAAAATCCCTCCTTCCAGTCCCATATTGCTCGGCGAAGTCGTCAGAAATTCCCACGAAATTGCCGGGATCCCGTTTATGAAAATGTTTCCAAGAATAAGGACCAGGATTCCGATAACGATGAACGTTCCCGCATAAATTAGGCCAAACGCTGTTCGCTCGATCGATTTGTGGGATAAAACTCCCCGAACGAAGAACAGTCCTCCGGCTATCGCCATCAGAACGATCGTCGGCAGGATCCCGATTGCATACATCAGGAAGCTGATGAGAAGTATCGCCCCGCAAAGCTTAAGGAATGTTTTGATTTTGGCAGGTACGCTGAAGACGGGTCTGCCGCTCTGGATCTTTTTTGTGATCCTGCCTGAGAGGAGGTTGATCAGAAGAGTGATCAACAGGAGCACAGCTGCAACGCCGAAGAGAGCGTAATAATGCATTGAGCCCGTCGCGACTTCGCCAAGCTCTATACCAAGCGTCGCCGTCAGCGTTCTGACCGGGGAGAGGACATCCCAAATTGGTGACGGAATCACTGCCGCATTTCCGGCGACCATCATCACGGCCATTGTTTCGCCGATCGCACGGCCGATTCCAAGAATCACCGCAGCCGAGATGCCCGATGCGGCGGCAGGTATCAGCACACGCGAAATGGTCTGCCATTTCGTGGCTCCAAGACCAAGCGACGCCTCTTTGTAATCCTTTGGAACCACATAGAGAGCATCTTCGGAGACGGATACGATCGTCGGCAGTGCCATGATTCCTAGAAGGATCGAGGCGGCAAGCCAGGAAAAACCGCTTGGAATATTCAAAGTACTCTGCAGGAAACTGCAGAGAACGACCATGCCGAAAAATCCGTAGACTACCGACGGGATTCCTGCAAGAAGTTCTATTGCCGGCTTGACGATATCACGGACCTTTTGCGGGGCAAGATAGGCAAGAAAAACGGCACTGATGATACCAAGAGGTACGGCAAAAATCATCGCTCCGAATGTTACCAGAAGCGTGTCGATAATAAGAGTGGCAATTCCATATGACGGAGTACTGCCTGTCGGATTCCAGACTGTATTAAAGAAAAATCCGGAGATACCAGTTTCAAAAAAAATCGGGAGAGAAGTCAGGACAAGGTATCCGAGAATGAACACCACTGCCGAGGCGGCGATCAGTGCGGCTGCCAGCCACACCGATTTGATACCTGTCTCTTTCCATCCCGCTGTAATCCTTACGTTCATGCGTTAACCGGAACAAAACCGTTTTCTGCGATGATCGTCTGACCTTCATCCGAGAGAATGAACTCAAGGAACTTCTTTGCAAGGCCGGTCGGTTCACCGTTCGTGATCATCAGAAGAGGACGGTTGATCGAGTAACTGCCGTTGATAACGTTCTCAACCGTCGGGGCAACGCCGGAGAGCGTAAATGCTTTGACGGAATCATCAACGAACTCGAGAGACACATAACCTATAGCTCCGGGTGTCTGGGCTACGGCCTGCTGCACGGCTCCGTTTGAACTGAACTCCTGCATGGTGCTTGCTGCATCCTCCTTCTTCAGAACAAACTCGGTAAAGAATTCCCGGGTGCCCGATGCACTGTCACGACCGATCAGGACAATTTTCATGTCGGCTCCGCCAAGTTCTTTCCAGTTTGTGATCTTTCCCTGATAAATGTCTTTGATCTGTTCAAGGGTCAGGTCCGAAACCGTGTTCGACGGGTGGGCGATCAGAGCGATTCCGTCTTTTGCAATGACGTATTCTTTCAGGTCGCTTCCTTCTTTTTCAGAGTCTTTGAGTTCACGCGAAAGCATGCCTATGTCAGCCGTGCCTTCTTTTGCTGCCGTCGCGCCGACGCTTGATCCGCCGCCGCTGACCTGGATGTCGGCAGTCGCGTGCTCATCCATGTAAATTTCTGCAACGGTTTGGGCGACCGGTAGAACGGTTGTGGATCCCGCTAAGGTAAGGGTCTCCGGTTCTTCTCCTTGGCTTACACAGCCGGAAGCAAACACAAGGAACACAGCAAAAAGAATTGCCGCAGCTCCAACAATACTCATGGTCTTTCGTTTCATAACCATAACTGAATAGGAAACTGTCGGGTATAGTGATATTCGACATAGATTGAGGAAATTATGATTTAACTATACGCACTCATAATTTCAATTGAACTATGATGTCTCTATAGTTTTTTCATAGAAGTTAAATACCGTGCCGGCGAATATACTATAAATGGAAATCCGGAAAGTTCAGATGACGGGCGGGTCATCCTATGTATTGTCTCTTCCAAAAGGATGGATACGTGAGAGAAATATTCAGAAAAACGATCCCCTCGGCGTGGTTTCACAGGCAGACGGAACCCTGCTTATCACACCGAATCTGCATTACGACAGCACGTCAAGGACGAAGGAGTTCGGTCTTAAGGATTATCCTGATCCGACGACGCTTCTTAGATCCCTTATCGGCGCATACATATCCGGATTCACGACGATAAAAATCACATCAGCCGGCAGGATCCCGCCAAAGGTGCGTATGGTCGTTCGCAAATTCTCCCAGATGACGATCGGGCAGGAAGTTTCGGAAGAGGCTGACAACAGTATCGTTCTCAAAGACATCCTGAACCCAACAGAGATGCCGTTTGAAAATACCATTCGCAGGATGTACGTGATCGTGAAAGGTATGCACGAGGATGCAATGAATGCTCTCGAGCAGGGAAGACTCGATCTCGCCGAAGACGTTATTGCAAGAGACACGGATGTCGACCGCCTTCACTGGCTGGTCCACCGCCAGTTTTCCCTGATCGTCGATAATCCATCACTCTCTTTAAAGATGGGGATCACTCCAGGGATCGCTGCGACCTACTACCAGATTTCCCGGATCATCGAACGGGTCGGGGACCACACGGTTCTCATTGCCGAGGCGGCCGCGACCCTTATCGAAAAAGGCGTTGACCGGACGCTCGTTGCGAAACTGACGGGCCTGAGCGAGTTTTCCCTGAACATCTTCAATAAAAGCATACAGGCTATCTACTCTGGCAGCATTCCGGGAGCAAACAAGATCATCACCGAAGTGGAAGAGATGGAAGCGGCGTATCACGGCCTGGCGGACTCGATTCGTAAAATGCGGGTCCCCGAGGCAGTGGCAGTCACGCAGATCACCCAAAGCCTTCACCGAATTACCGAATACAGTTCCGATATCGCCGAGATCCTGATCAACCGCATGGTCTCGCAGTAAATATGCTGGTCACCGATCTTCGGACCCGTTTCCGGGAAGAGGGAATCACCCCCTCTCTTGTTGCGGATTTCCAGCGTCATGTCATGGAGTTTTACGCAGCGAAAGGCAGGCATGATATGGAATGGCGGCATACGAGCGACCCGTATAAAATCGTCGTCTCCGAGATCATGCTCCAGCAGACTCAGGTCCCGCGGGTCGCAGTGATCTTTCCAAAGTTCATCGAACGGTTTCCCGATTTTATTGCGCTTGCAAAAGCGGAGCAGACCGATGTTCTCGCCGCATGGCAGGGAATGGGCTATAACCGCCGGGCTTTGAATCTCCAGAAACTTGCCGGCGTTATCGTGAATGAATACAACGGCACGGTGCCTGAGGATCCGCTCGTCCTGAAGAATCTCCCGGGAATAGGGCCTGCCACATCCTGTTCGATCGCAGCATTCGCCTTCAACCGGCCTGTCGTATTCATCGAAACGAACATAAGAAGAGTGTTCATCCATTACTTTTTCGAAGACGACCAAGTCGTGGACGACAGAGAACTGCTGCCACTCGTTGCGGCCATGCTTCCCGAGTATTCCCGTGAATGGTACTGGGCTTTGATGGATCTTGGAACGGCGCTGAAAGCATCGGTGCAGAACCCGAATCAGCGAAGCCGTCATTACACGAAACAGAAGACCTTCGAAGGCTCCGACCGGAAGATACGAGGCAATGTTTTGAAAAAAATGCTCGAACAAAAAAACGGTGACCCGGAGATGTTTGCAAAAGAGATGACTGAGGATCCGTCACGAGTCAGGAGGATCATGGATAAAATGACGGCCGAAGGGTTTTTCGTGAGAGAAGAGACTGGGACATACCGGTTAAGTGATAAAAAAAGAAGAGAGGAATAATACTTCCCGCTTGTTTTCAGGACACGATTACAGCGTGCAGTACGGCGCAAGTTTTCGGATCAGATTTTCCACCTGAACGCCCGCAAGCCCGGCGTAGCTTTCGGGCTTGAGCAGTTTTGCGATCTCTTCAGCCGAGACATACTCAGTGACCTCCGGCTTTGCCGCAAGGATCTCGGCAAGCGGCATCTTTGCAGAAAGCGCCTCCATGCTTGCCTCGCGGATGGTCTCGTGCGCATCCTCGCGCTTCATCCCGCGTTTCGTCAGCTCGATCATCACCGACTCGGCAAGATTGATGCCGTGCAGATATCTGAGGTTTCGTTCGACCGCTTCCGTGTTGATGGTCAGATTTTCGATGACGCCCGTCATCACCTGCAGACAGTGATCGCACAGAATGCTGGTCTCGAGGAAGGTGATACGCTCGGCCGACGAGTTCGTCAGATCCCGTTCGTCCCAGAGCGTATTGTTCAAAAGAGCCGGCTCGACCATACTGCGGACGATCCGTGCAAGACCGCAGACCTGCTCGCTCTTGATCGGATTTCTTTTATGCGGCATCGTGGAAGATCCTACCTGCTTTTTGGAGAAGGACTCTTCGACCTCGCCGATCTCCGTCCGCTGCAGGGTCCTGACCTCAATTCCCACTTTGTCCAGCGTCGTTGCGATGTTTGCGAGCAGGAAGATGTACTCGGCATACCGGTCGCGTGAGATGACCTGGGACGAGACATCCACTGATCCAATGCCCAGATACTTCATCATCTCAGCCTGGACTTCAATGCCGTGTTCGCCCATGGCAGCCATCGTTCCAACCGCTCCGGTCATCTGCCCGACGACCACACGCGGCCGGCTCTCTCTTAGTCTTATGAGATGCCGTGAGACCTCGGACGCCCAGATCGCAAACCGAAGGCCGTAGGTCGTCGGCACACCCTGCTGACCGTGGGTCCGGGCAATGCAGATCAGATTTTTGGTCTCCTCGGCACGTTTCAACAACACACCCATCAGCGTTGATAGTTTTTTCTCTAAGAGATCATACGCCTCTTTGAGCTGAAGACCGGTCGCCGTATCCAGAATATCGTTCGAGGTGGCCCCGTAATGGATCCAGCGTCCCGCATCCCCGCAGACCTCCGAAATTGCCCGGGTTATTGCCATCGTATCGTGGCTGATCTCCGCCTCGATCTCTTTTGCACGGACGCGTGAAGCCGAAAGAGCGTTTTTCTCGATGATCGCCGCATCCTCCGCCGGGATCATCCCGACGACTCCCTGAGCATGGGCCAGAGCAACCTCGGCCCTGACAATGCAGGTAAACCGGTTGTCTTCACTCCACACACGTTTCATTTCAGGAGTTCCGTACCGGAAATCTATCGGATGTATTGCCATAGTAAAACTAGTATTGGTTTTCTTTGGTTATGAGTTTGTCCTGTAGAATAGAAACGCTGGGAATGTCCCCGGGGCAGTTCTTTTTCACCACGGAAAACAAATAGGTACGCATCGTGCCGCACGAATATAAGAAACCGCATTACCGAAAGAAGGCAGAAAAACCAGCACGCATACGTGGAGAGAAAAAACCGGTTCCGAAAAAGGAGCTCAAGCCTGGATACTATATCAAGGAAACCGACGACTTTGTGACTAAATTTCTCTACTGGTGTCCGGCATGCAATATCCCCCTCCTTGCAAAGACCTGTGCCTGCGGGAACGAGAGCATAAAGATCTCCCTTCAGCAGCCGTACGATGTCCGTCCGGCCCTGAAGGCCGATCATGACCTCATCTCTTCCCTCATCAAACAACGGTTCGGGGATGCGGTGACTCTCCCAAAGATCCTCGTTCTCAACAAAGCCGGAGGTCTCGACCGTAACGATCTCATCATCGCAAACGGCGTACGGTTTGCCTGGCTCTGGTTCGATCCGGTCGCACGAAAGTTCAATCTCGATCTCGAAGCCGAGGCGTTGCCCTATCTGATCGGCAAAGCCGAGAAGGGGATCATCGATCTCGAAAAGGACGCTCCCGGACTGCCTGAAGGAAGACTCGGCGGCAAAAAGGTCAAGGTCACTACGACCGGGATCTCTGACGGCGTCGTCATCCTGCGGTACAAAAATAAATACGGGACCGGCATTCTTAAAGACGGCTCGGTCAGAATAAAGGAACTCATCAGCGTTTCACCGATAAAATCCAAGGCAAACCCGTCGTGGGAGGACGCGGTCGAGAAGAACGCGTTCCACATCAAAAACATGGAGCGAAATGCCGTCCGCGAGATCAGACAGAATGCACCGCTCAAACCAAGGGTGAACTGTTCGTTCTCCGGCGGGAAAGACAGCACGGCCGTCTGGAACATCGCGAAAAAAGCCGGCGTGACCGAGGCGTTTTTCATAGATACCGGCCTCGAGTTCCCGGAAACGATTGATTTCGTCAAGTCACAGGACGTCGAACTCATCCAAAAGGCCGGGGACTTCTGGCAGGCAGTGGAAAAAGCCGGCCCTCCGGGAAAAGATCACCGGTGGTGCTGCAAACTCTTGAAACTCAACCCGCTGAAAGTCCATCTCAACGATACAGGAGAGTGTCTGACGATCCAGGGAAACCGCTGGTATGAATCATGGAGCCGGGCGTCGCTCGAAGCTCTCAGTCAGAATCCGACGAACCCTCTGCAGCTGAACCTCTCGCCGATCAGATCCTGGCGGGCTCTGGACGTTTTCTTCTATCTGTGGCTCCGCGAACTTCCCTACAATCCGCTTTACGAACGCGGGTATGAAAGAATCGGCTGCTATCTTTGTCCAGCGATGCTTGAGTCGGAACTTGAAACGCTTCGCGTTACCCACCCGGAGATGGCGGACCGCTGGCATGAGTTTCTTACCCGATGGGCGGAGGAACGCGGTCTCCCGCCCGAGTTCGTTACCTGGGGTCTCTGGCGCTGGAAGGAGCTGCCGCCGAAAATGCAGGAGCTCGTCAAAGAAGCGGGCCTCGATCTGACGGAGAAAAAAATCAGACGAAGTACGCCCGCCTCGGTCGCTCATCTTATGCCGGCCGGCAAAACAACAGACATCGTCGAAGACCGCGTTACGCAGGAGCCGGAGCCGGAAAAAACACCGGAACCTGACTGGGACGCACTTCGCGGCGAGTTTCCCATGATGGGGGATCTGATGTACTTCGACAACGGAGCGACGACCTGGTCGCCAGAGTGCGTTCTTGCGGCGACGGACGAATTTGAACGGGAGTATCGTGCAAACGTAGGACGCGGCGTTCACCGGCTGACGAGGATCGCGACACAGAAATACTGGCATGCTCACGAAAAGGTCGCCGAGTTCATCAACGGCTCTGCGGGAACGACCGTGTTTGTGAAAAACACCACCGAAGCGGTCAACACGATCGCCCGCGGTCTTTCGTTCAAGGAAGTGGACGTGATCGTAACGACGATCCTCGAGCACCACTCGAATCTTCTTCCCTGGCGGGCGCTCGAAGCAAAAGGAGTCACACTCCGCATCATCGGGCTCAACGATGATCTGACGCTGAATATGGATGAATTCGAAGCAGCGATGGATCCGTCTGTCCGGCTTGTTGCCGTGACCCATGCTTCGAACGTTACGGGGACGATCACGCCGATCGCTGAAATCTCACGGCTGTGCAAAAAATACGGCTCGCTGCTTGCGGTCGATGCAGCTCAGTCGGTCCCGCGAATGCCGGTCGATGTCGAGAAACTCGGCGTGGATTTCCTCTCTTTCTCAGGACACAAGATGTTTGGTCCCATGGGGACCGGCGTTCTCTGGATGAGGGAACCGATCCTTGAACCCCTGCTCCTTGGAGGCGGTATGGTCGAGAGCGTCACCGAAGACGGCTATGTGCCTGCCGAAGGGTATCATAAATATGAAGCCGGCACGCCCAACGTATCAGGCGGTATCGGCCTTGGGGCCGCCGTCGAATTTCTTTCCGGCATCGTTATGGACCATATCGAAGCCCATGAACGAAAACTCACCGATATGCTGATCGACGGACTTGCCGCGATCCCCGGCGTTACCCTGTACTGCTGTCGAGATAAAACTCAGCGTATCGGCGTTGTCTCCTTCACGGTCGAAGGCTTTGCGCCCCACGAAATCGCCGAGTGGCTGGATGACGAACACGGAATCGAGATCAGATCGGGTCTCCACTGCGCCGAGCCGCTTATGCAGTATCTTTCTGCAGAAAAAGGAACGGCACGTGCGTGCATCTCTTTCTATAATACCGAAAGCGAAGTGAACACATTTATTGCCGTGATCAGGGAACTGACCGGCAATTAAATATTCATAAAAAAAGGGGCGGCAGAGATTTTTCTCTGCAGATTTTAGTAGGTGTACACGATCGAAACCGTTGCAGTCGTTTTGATCTCGCCTGATTCGATGGTGGTGCGGACTCCGCTTGCTTCAGCCTTTGCGTAGCTGACAACATCCATGTTCGTGTAGGAGACCGGGGTGTAGCTCTGACCTACATTGATGGTGCCTGTACCGGCGATCTTCAGACCGAGTGCTGAAGAGACTGAATCCGCATCGGCACGTGCCGACTTGACAGCCGAGAGGATCGCGGCGTTTCTTTCAATGATCAGTTTTTCGTCGGAAAGACCGAACTGAAGACTGTTCACACTGTTTGCTCCGGCAGAGACCGCGGCATCGATGTATGAACCGGCCTGATCGACATCATAGGAGATGATCTGCACGGTGTTAGTTACTTTGTAGACAGTAGTTCCATTTGCCCATTTACCTGGATTATAATCTCCAATGACATAGGAGTAGATGTTGTAACCGGTCGTCTGGATGTTGGAGTCTTTGATGCCGGCATTTTTGAGGGCGGCAACTACTTTTTCCATCAGTGCTGCATTTTCGCTCTGGGCGATTTTTGCATCAGGGTTTTCGGTCTCGACGCCGAAACTGATCGTTACTTTGTCGGGAGTTGTGGTCGAAACGCCGTATCCGGAAACCAGAATGACTTTGTCGGTCTGTGAATCTTCTGCTGCCGCTGGGATAGCAAAGATCGCAAACACCGCAAAGAGAAGCAGGATTGCAATTACATTCTTTTTCATATGTATCACTACAGTAATAGTCCCTGGATTGACATATACCTATCCAAAACTACGAAAATTATTGTAATTATTACGTGCCCATCTGCGCGCTTGGTGTTTTTCTGCATTGCAAGTCTATAAATAATATTCTATTGCACCAGTTTGCGTTGCCCCCAACAATACTTTAAATAGACGATGGGGATTACATATACCTATAGCAACCTGGAAGTGATAAAAAATGACAGAGAATACTAAAATTTCATTAATTGTACAGGAGGCAGACTACAATGACGTTGGACGCGGATATGCAAAAATAAATAATGACGTCATGGCAAAACTCGGCGTCGAGTCCGGTGATTTCATCAAGATCACCGGAAAACGCATGGGAGCCGCCAAAGTCATGCGTTCCTCCGTCTCTGGTTCGGGAGGGATCGCAATCGACGGTGATATCCGCAGATCTGCAGGTGCAGGTATCGGGGACACCGTTACCGTCGAGAAGGTCGTTCCAAAAACCGCTGCAAAGATCACGCTGCAGCCGATCTCTCAGAGCATCCGTCTCGACAGCCGGGCACTCGAGCAGACGATCCAGAGTAAATTCGCCGGCCGGCCGATCACGAAAGGTCAGATCATGACCTTCGGGTTCCAGACCAAGTCGGAGGATCCGTTCTTCTCCGGATGGGGAGGATTCTCCAACTACAACACCGAGTACGTCGACTTCGCCGTTTCGGATGTCTCCCCCGGTGATGTTGCGATCATCGGTTCAGAGACGACCGTCAACTACAAAGACAGTGTCTATAAAGGCGAGGACGCTCCTAAAGGAAAATCCGCAGGAAACATCCATTACGAGGATATCGGCGGTCTTGGCCGTGAACTTTCGCTCGTGCGGGAGATGATCGAGTACCCGCTCAGACATCCGGAAGTATTCGAAAAGCTCGGGATCGAACCGCCGAAGGGAGTTCTTCTCTACGGTCCGCCCGGAACGGGTAAAACCCTGATCGCCCGTGCGGTCGCAAATGAAGCTGGAGCCTACTTCGACACGATCTCGGGACCTGAGATCATCTCTAAATACTACGGAGACTCAGAGGAAAAGCTCCGTGAGATCTTCGAGAAAGCAGAAGAGAATGCCCCATCGATCATCTTCATCGATGAGATCGACTCGATCGCCCCGAAACGTGAAGAGTCGAAAGGCGAAGTGGAACGCCGTGTCGTTGCCCAGCTGCTTTCCCTGATGGATGGGCTAAAGAGCCGCGGGAAAGTTATCGTGATCGCCGCAACCAACCTCCCGGACTCCATCGACCCGGCACTTCGCCGCGGCGGACGGTTCGACCGTGAGATCGAGATCGGTGTCCCGGACAAAGACGGACGCCGCGAGATCCTGCAGATCCATGCAAGAAACGTCCCGCTGTCCGAGAATGTCAAACTGGAAAAGTATGCAAACACCACCCACGGATTTGTCGGAGCAGACCTTGCTTTGATGGTAAAAGAGGCGGCAATGCATGCCCTTCGCCGGGCATTCCCAGGCATGAATCCCGATGAGGAGATCAGCGCAGAAAAGCTTGAAAACCTCAAAGTCACCGCAGAGGACTTCGAATCAGCTCTGAAAATGGTTCAGCCGAGCGCCATGCGGGAGGTCCTCGTCGAAGTGCCCGACATCCACTGGGCAGACGTCGGCGGCCTTGACTCCGTCAAAGAAGAACTTCAGCAGGCGGTCGAGTGGCCGCTCAAATACAGAGAGGTCTACAAACAGTTCGCCACCAAATCCCCCAAGGGTTTCCTGATGTTCGGGCCACCCGGAACCGGAAAGACGCTCCTTGCCAAGGCCGTCGCAAATGAGTCGGAGTGTAACTTCATCTCCGTAAAAGGGCCGGAACTCATGTCGAAATGGGTCGGAGAGTCCGAGAAGGGCATTCGTGAGATCTTCCGGAAAGCCCGGCTTGCCTCGCCTTCGATCATCTTCTTCGATGAGATCGACTCGATCGTTCCACGCAGAGGAAGTTACGAAGGCTCCTCCCACGTGACCGAAAGCGTCGTCAGTCAGTTCCTGACCGAACTCGACGGACTCGAGGAGCTGAAAAATGTCGTCGTGATCGGCGCAACAAACCGCCCGGACATGATCGACCCGGCACTTCTGAGGCCAGGACGTCTCGAGCAGCACATCTTCGTTCCCCCGCCGGACCGCGAGGGAAGAAAACAGATCCTCGATGTCTACATCAAAGACATCAGCTCGATGCTCGCAGAAGATGTGAATCTGGACGAACTCGTCGACAAAACCGAAGGGTTCGTCGGTGCCGATATCGAGGCACTCGTCCGTGAAGCAAAGATGGTCGCGATCCGCGAGTTCGTGAAAGTCATGGCCGGCCACGACGCTGCCGAGATCACGCTTGCCGTATCAAGCGTCAAGGTCTTTGGAAGGCACTTCGATGCCGCGTTGAAGCGGGTCAGACCCTCCCTCGACAAAGAAGGAAGACGCAGCGCCGAAAGAGGCTCCTGGCAGTACAGATTCAATGAAGAGGAGAGAAAGACTCTCGAAAAGGGCATTTCCGTCGTGGAAACCGCCGAATACAAAGACGCGGGATCCACGCCGGAACTGCGGGAACTCGACGAACTGCTGATGGCTCATCAGAAAGACTTTAGCAGAATCAAAGAGATAATTAAGACAGCAGATGCGTGAAGAGAAACCACACTCTTCACCTCGGAGATGAAACAGAATGCCGGAAACACCAGATGATGCATACAGGGAATTAATGGATATTATCCATAAGATATTGATCAATCACGTTTCTGGAGAGAATGAGGGCAAACTCCCGCCGGTCGTCGGCGTGAAGTTCGTCCTCTCCGGCGGTAAGATCCATCTGACACCCGACGAGGTCCACAATAAGACGATCCCGATCGAGATGTTCGAGGACAAGGGAACTGTAATCATCCAGACCGAACTCCCCTCCGAATGTCAGGATGATTTCTTCATCGCCTATCAGGACGGAAAACTCCAGCTCAATGCCGGCACCAACCGTGAATACTCAGCAGTGATCCCGGTTGCCGGAATTGATCCGTCACAGACCCAGACACACCTGAAAAACGGTGTGCTGGAGATCATCTGTTACAAGAAGCTGGAACAAGCCGTCCAATAATAAAAGAAACTGGGAAACATGTGCGGCCGAAATACAACGGCCGCAGACTTTTTTTATAATATTTCGAATTACTGTGGAATATCTTCTGCTTTACTGAGCGCGGGCATCTTTCAGCAGTTCTTTGAGCGTCATAACGAACCGCTGGATCGCCGTGATGTGCCCGAAGAAGCCGTACACGACAAGCATCCATCCCAAAAACGGCAGGCCGAAAAGGATCGGAGCCGGATAGATGACCTCGGCCAGACCGAAAAGCATCAGAAGGACCAGACGGTCGGCACGACCGAGGACCCCGCCGTAGTTTCGCTTAAGACCGACCGCCTGGGCCTGGGTCCCCATGTAGGAGGAAAGCAGAACGCCGGTGATAGCAAAGAGGCCGATCACCCATGCCGGAACCGGAGCCTGCCAGGTCTGGACCCCGTAGACGATGATGCCGGTGATGATGAACACATCCGCATACCGGTCGAAGACGTGGTCCAGATAGTCACCGATAGGACTTGCCGCTCCGGTGTGTCGTGCCAGCGCTCCGTCTAAAACATCCAGAAACGAGTTCAGGACAACAAAAAGCACGCCAAAAAGCGGCAGGCCGAATCCGAAAAATATCCCGGCGATGAGTGCGCAGAAAAGCGAGACAACGGTCCACATATTCGGCGTTATCGGAAGCTTTGAAAATGCCTCTGCGATAGGCGTTAATATCCACTGGACTTTCGGACGAAGCGAATCAAGACTCATATGACATCTGCTATATATTCTGACCAGTCAAGCGATCCAAACGATGCGGGAGTCTCTCCTTTTGCAAAAGAGATGATACGCCGGACCACAGACTCTCTCTCTGTACTTGTAGTGTCTATCTCATAAATCTGTTCCGATGCAAAAGCATCCGCCGTTTCGATCAGGATCACATCCAAAGCTTCGGCCTCCAGATTTTCACGGATCTTTTCTTTTGAATAGCCCCGTGAAGCGAGACGTTCACGTAAAACATCGGGCCGGCATCTCAAAATGACGATCTTATCGCAGGGGAGATAATGGGCGAACCCTCCCTCGACAAACCCTTCGGTATAGGGAAACGCATCCGCCCAGGCATCCACGTCCACGATATCCGAACCCGATGCATCATCATGTTCCAGAACAAAAGGGCCGACGGTGGTTTTCAGATCGAGAACCGGATACCCCATATCCCGAAGGAGGTCTGCGACGGTCGTCTTCCCACATCCCGGGGTTCCGGTGATCCCGATCATCATAGTTTTTTCACCGCAGCGAGGAACCGCTCGTTCTCCCAGTCGGCACCTACGCTTACGCGAATGAACGTATCTCCAAGACCCGGGAAACTGGTACAGGAACGAACCAGCACGCCGTGTTTTGCCAGGGATTCGGCCGCAGCGTCGCCTTTCTGCGGGGCGACATTGATGAGTATGAAGTTCGACCCGCTTGGGTAAACCGGGAACGGGATCTCCTGCATGAAAACATCCCGCCATTTTTGAACATGGGCGATGAATGATTCGCGGTAGGCGGCATCTGAAACGGCCACGGAGGCCGCGGCTTCAGAAAGACGATTCATCGTGAACGGCGTGGCGGCAATATTATAGGGAGCCTCCAGCCATTCCGGGACGAATGCGTAGCCGATCCGAAGACCTGCAAGACCATACACTTTGGACATGGTCCGGCCGATGATCAGGTTGTCGCGGGAAAGAAGCGGCAGATAGTTGATGTCTGAAAACTCTACGTAGGCACAATCCAGGAATAAAACTCCCTCGATCCTATCGAGAATATATTCAATGTCCTCAACCGGGGTCACGGTCCCTGTTGGATTGTTCGGCGTGCAGAGGAACGAAAGACGTGCATCTTTGGCTTCGTTCAGGAATGTGTCGAGATCGACCGAGAAGTCGGCGCTTCGCGAGACATTGACCACACGGGCAGATGCGGCCTTTGCTGCAAGGCCGTACATAGAGAAGGTCGGCGTGGAGATGACAACTTTGTCACCCGGCTCGACGATCGTTCGAATCACGGTCTCGATAACGCCGTCCATACCGAGTCCAGACGTAACGACGGGGCAATCGCAGATGTATGTACGGAGCGCGGCGTGAAATGCGGCGGCTTTTGGATCCGGATACCGGTTTACGCCTGAAAGCTCAGCTTCTGCTGCCCGAAGGACCTTGTCCGAAGGAGGGTAGGGGTTTTCGTTGCTGCCGAGCATGGCAACTTCGGTGAACCCGTATTCCTTTGCGATATCGGCCGGGGATTTTGCAAAGACGTAGCCTGATTTGACGAACTCAGATCTGACCCGCGGCTTCATTGATCACTCCGACTGCATAGTTGATTTCGTCGGCCGAGATTGTCAGAGGCGGGACGATCCTGATGTTGCCGTCACCGGCAACATTGATGAGAACGCCCTTTTCCATACAGAGTTCGGCAAGTTTGGGAGCGGCTTCTCCGAGCGTGAACCCAACCATCAGACCCCGTACCCGCGGGTTGAATGCGGCCAGACCTTTTCTGAAAAGTTCGCCTTTTGCTGCAATTCCCGGGAGGAGCTGTTCGATGATGCCAAACGTGACATTTCCCGCGGCGCAGGCGATCGGACCGCCGGCAAAGGTGCTGCCGTGTTCGCCTTTCGTGAACTCGAGTCCTTCCCGGGCGATGATCGCACCCATCGGGACACCGGAAGCGATTCCTTTTGCAATGCTGATGATATCGGGCTGCACCTTCGAGTGCTGGAATGCGAACCATTTGCCGGTCCGTCCCATACCGGACTGGACTTCATCGCAGATCATAAGAGCTCTGGCGTCGTCGCAGATATCCCTGATTCCAGGCAGGAAGTCCTCGGGCGGGATGATGATGCCGGTCTCTCCCTGAATGGGTTCGAAGACAACAGCGGCGGTATCTTTATTGACGGCAGCTTTGAGTCCCTCAAGGTCGCCGTAGTCGGGGAAATCACAGTGAATGCCGAGCGGCTCGAAGGGTTCCCTGATCTGGGGTTTGTGGGTGACGGCTAGAGACCCGATGGTCCTGCCGTGGAAATCATGATTGAATGAAACAAAGTTCTTGCGTCCTGAGCGGACTTTGGCGAGTTTGAGAGCCGCATCTATTGCTTCGGCCCCGCTATTTCCGAAGAAGACCTTTCCCATGCCGCTTGCTTTGCTCAGTTTTTCTGCGAGTTCGGCCTGACCCGGTATGTAGTAAAGATTGGAACAGTGAATAAGTTCGTGTGCCTGGCGGCATATTGCGTCCACTACCTGCGGGTGGCAGTGTCCCGTACTGCAGACCGCGATACCTGCGACTAAGTCGAGGTATTTCTTCCCATTATCGTCCCAAACATTACATCCCTCGCCTTTGACGATCTCCATCGACCGTCCAAAGCAGGGCATGTAGTATTTTGCATCAAGTTCTTTGTAGGTGGACATGATTTTTTCTCCCTGGATATTTAGATAAGTATTTGTCGTTCTGTGTATTGAAACTGCATGTCGGCCTGGAAAAAATACGGCAAATTCGAGGGTTTTTCTATGGATTAGCGCTTCGGGGGTAATCCAGGTATACTTCGAAGTTCGTTTTTGCTCTCGCTTGGCTCATTGTGTCCATAACAAGAGGGTAGACCAACGTACGTCATACTATTGTGTTTATGCTGTATTCTTCGATAGTTACATTGGTAACATACTCTTTTTTCAATGACTGTAATCGTTGATAATGTTCTGTTTTACTATGTAATGTCTGAGCTTTATTGCTTACCCAAATTTCCATTAAAAACAAGATGTCTTCTGAATCTACGGGTTTATAGCATTCATATTTGTAATTGCCCGGCTCTGCCCTTGAAGCTGTAATAATATCATTTTCAACAACTTTTTCAAGAAACTCATCCCTTTTGCCTGGAATAACTGCATATTTGACATTTACAAGAATTCGGTCATTAATTTTACTTAAAGCCTGCTCAAAACTTTTTGCTTTAACAACTGCAAAATACTTTCCGAACTCTTTTGTCCACATATCCATTTCGTCTTGAATATCCTCCGTCTCTGGCATGATGAATGCAACGTATTCACAATCAGTTTTTGATATATTGGGAAGCAACTCAGAAACCCCCCATTCTACATCTTCTTTGTCATCCTCAAATCCATTCCTTGCATCAACAACAAAATTACTATGCGGAAATTGCTTCAATAAATCTAATGCAAATAAGGTAGGCTTTCTGTAATCATTCAAACGTGCAGATTTTTTCCATGTTAGAAACACCACCTTTTCATTTTTCATATATCTTACATTACAAAATTCCGAATCAAACTCCAATTTGCTGCTCATACATACTCCTCCATCATTAGTAATTACATACACGTTCGCATGTTTTATTTATCATTTTGATCATAACGGGAATTAAATCGCACGAAAAATTTATTTTTCATCGAATGTGTTCGCCTAACTTCAAAGCTTCTGCCAGCGCCTGATTTCCCTTGATGTCGCCTTTATTTTTTAAGCCTTTTGCAACAACCCTTCCCGCATCCTGGAGATTGAAATAATCTAAAATTAATTGATACTGCAATTCTATCGAATCAAATACTGCCGGAAGTGTTTCCCCTGCAACTAATAATAATCCTAATTTTTTAACGTTAAACGTTTTTCTTAAAGGCGAATGTAAGCGGTCAACGATTGCCTTTAATTGTGCGCTGATTCCGTAAAAATAGACCGGAGATGCAATAATGATGATGTCTGCTTCTCTCAATATTTCATAAATTTTCGGCATATCATCATCCTGAAAACATGTATTCCCCTCTCTCGAAAAACAAGCATTACAACCAATGCATGGATGTACCGTATAATCGGCAACGGAAATAATTTCCACGTTATTATTTTTCTTTGCCCCATCAACAAAGGCCTTCGCTAATATTTCTGTATTCCCGTTTTTTCTAACGCTTCCAACAATTACTGCAATATTGCTCATGTTTTCCTCTTTAATATGTTGTTTTAGTTTATCTGCTCATTTTTTATATTCACAATATTCTGTATTTTTTCTTTGAGCCGAATCGTTTTGACTAATTTTTTCCCGGCTTCTTCCAGCTCGCTTAATTGATCCGTATCCAGCAGCAGATCGGTTTTGTTATACACATTATAGATTTTAAGCTCATCCACGACTCTGTATCCGAGAGCCTGCAGGGATTTGGTCATTGTGACGGTAGTATACCCCATATCCTCCGGATCTTTCTGCTCGCAAACGGCAACGACCGTTGCATATTTAATTCCCGTTGCTTCGTGTATGCCCATCCATACCGACCGGTCGTCTTCATCAAAAACCTCATAGCAGTAGAGCCGGTCGATCATATTTTTTATGATCCCGGTTACGTTGTAAAAATAGGTTGGAGACCCGATGATAATACCATCAGCCTCCTGTATTTTAGCATATATTTTCTGCATATCGTCGCGGATAACACACTCGAATGTCGTTTTACACGCTTCGCACCCGACACAATCCGCTATTTCGTAATCTTTCAGATAGACGGCTTCAACGTCTGCACCCAGATTCATCGCCCCCTCAAGAACGGTTCTTACAGCCGTATCGGTATTCCCGCCTTTCCGATAGCTTCCGATGAATCCGATTATTTTCATACGTTACACCATCTAATCATCTTCCCGGATTTTAATCCCGGGATGGATATCTGCAAAGATTAGTCTCTGCAGCATCAGGTAATTTATTCGTACTCGATCGTTGCCGGAGGCTTGCTTGTAATGTCGTATAAGACCCGGTTCACGTGCCTGACTTCGTTGATGATCCGGCTTGAAACCTTTTCAAGCACCGCAAACGGGATCTGGGCCCAGTCGGCAGTCATGAAATCGGTCGTTGTTACGGCCCGCAAAACGACGGCGTAGTCATATGTCCTCTCATCGCCCATCACACCGACGCTGCGCATATTCGTTAAGGCCGCAAAATACTGATTGATGTCCCGATCGATTCCGGCTTTGGCGATCTCCTCGCGGTAGATCGCATCGGCGTCGCGGACGATCTCGAGTTTTTCTTTTGTGATGTCGCCGATCACCCGGATAGCAAGACCCGGGCCCGGGAACGGCTGACGCCAGACAAGCTTCTCAGGGATGCCGAGTTCGAGACCGGCCCGGCGGACCTCATCCTTGAAAAGGATACGAAGCGGCTCGATGATCTCCTTGAAATCCACATTGTCCGGCAGACCGCCGACATTGTGGTGGCTTTTGATCACGGCAGCCGCGCCCGGTCCTGACTCTATCACATCGGGATAGATCGTTCCCTGCACAAGGAAATCGACCGTGCCGATCTTTTTTGCCTCTGCTTCGAAGACGCGGATGAACTCCTCGCCGATGATCTTGCGTTTCTTTTCAGGGTCGGAAACGCCGGCGAGTTTTCCGAGGAACTGGTCCTCGACATTGACGCGGATCAGATTGATATCGAACTGATTTCTGAAGATCTCTTCGACCTCGTTACCCTCGTTCTTTCTGAGAAGACCGTGATCGACAAAGATGCAGGTCAGTTGTTTGCCGACCGCTTTGTTGATCAAAACAGCGGCAACGGATGAGTCGACGCCGCCGGAGAGGGCACAGAGGACTTTTTTGTCGCCGATCTTCTCGCGAAGCTGCAGGACCTGATCCTCGACAAAAGAGGACATATGCCAGGTTCCTTTGCACCCGCAGACATCGTAAAGGAAGTTTTTGATCATCGTCATGCCCTCAGGGGTGTGCATGACCTCGGGGTGGAACTGGACCGCGTAGATCTTCTTTGCGGGGTTTGCCATGGCGGCGACCGGGCACACACTCGTGTGGGCGACCTTGACGAATCCGGCAGGGACCTCGCTGATGTAATCCGTGTGGCTCATCCAGCAGGTCGTCTCTCTTGGGACATTTTTGAAGATAGGGGACTCTTCCGTTGAAATGGAAGTTTTGCCGTACTCGCGGGTCGTCGCAGAAGCGACGTTTCCTCCAAGGAGATATGCCGTGAGCTGTGCGCCGTAGCAGATCCCGAGAATCGGGATTCCTAGCTCGAAGATACCGGCATCAACGGTCGGAGCGTTCTTCGCATACACGCTCGCCGGTCCGCCGGTGAAAATAATTCCCGCATAGTTTCCTTCTTTTATTTCCGAAAGGGGGATCGTGCAGGGCTTTACTTCGCAGAAAACATGTGCTTCTCTGACGCGGCGGGAGATCAGCTGGTTGTACTGGCCGCCGAAATCAAGGACTAATATCGATTCCATGTTACTCCTTTCTCTTCATCTCACGGCAGGCTTTTACAAAACCGATGAACGGGGCCGACGGACGGGCCGGACGTGATCTGAACTCCGGGTGGAACTGGGTCGCAACAAAATATGGGTGGTCGGCCAGTTCGAGCGCCTCCATACGTCTGCCGTTTTTGCCGACGAACTTCATGCCCTTTGCTTCGATCTCGTCGATGTAGGTTGGGTTGACCTCGTATCTGTGCCGGTGGCGTTCCACGATCTCTGTCGCACCGTAA
Source organism: Methanocorpusculum labreanum Z (assembly GCF_000015765.1). Taxonomy (NCBI): domain Archaea; kingdom Methanobacteriati; phylum Methanobacteriota; class Methanomicrobia; order Methanomicrobiales; family Methanocorpusculaceae; genus Methanocorpusculum; species Methanocorpusculum labreanum. Next base: position 1,147,696 of record NC_008942.1, read on the forward strand.
AGCTCTGCGAGGCGGGAAGCCGGATCGAGAGTGACCGGGTAGTCGCCAAGACGCATCGTCCCGCCAAGATCTTCAACGCCTTCCTGTTCGGGAAGAAGCGCGATCGCGTGGGTTCCCGCCCCCATCTCTTCGCTCGTCGCATCCCAGTAGCCGACGACATTTCTCATGAACTCGATAACGCAGAGCTGGAATCCAAGACAAAGACCGAGAAGAGGTTTTTTGTGTTCGCGGGCATACTGGATCGCCGAGATCATTCCTTCGATACCGCGGTTGCCGAATCCGCCCGGGATCAGGATCCCGTCAAGATCGGCGAGGTCTTCAGGAGTGTAGAGTTCAGCATCCAGCCAGTGGATGACGACTTCGGTGGAGAGGTGGCGGCCTGCGTGCTTGAGGGCCTCTTTTATGGAAATATACACATCCTCAACACCGTATTTGGTGATGATTCCAACAGTGATGCGGCTCGTGTAATCGCGTGCAACCAGAGAATACCAGCCGTTGTCCGTTTTTCCGGACTCGAGATGGAGCTGCTTTAACAGGACATCGGCCATTCCCTCTTTCTCGAGTTCCATTGGAACGAGATAGGTATCCGGTGCCGTCTGAGCGCTGATGACCGCGTGGACGTCAACATCGCAGAAGGAGGAGATCTTTCGTTTGGTGGAAAGGGAGACCGGTAAATTGCTTCTCCCGACAATGATGTCGGCTTCGAGACCGAGTTCGCGAAGGGCTTTTATTGAGTGCTGGGTCGGTTTCGTTTTCAGATCGCCCATCGTATCGGCAGGCAGAAGGGTGACGTGGACGAGGGCAAAGTCTCCGTTTCCATACTCCCAGTGCATCTGACGGACAGCTTCCAAAAACGGCATACTTTCGATATCGCCCACGGTCCCGCCGACCTCGACGATACATATTTCGGCATGATTGCCGTCTTTGTCGACCCATGACTCGGCGGCGTGTTTGATCCGGTCTTTGATTTCGTCGGTGATATGGGGGATGATCTGAACGGTGGCACCCAGATAATCGCCGTGGCGCTCCTTCGAGATGACCGATGAGTAGATCTTTCCCGTGGTCAGATTGTGATCGCTGGTGAGTTCGATGTCAAGAAACCGCTCATAGTTTCCAAGGTCAAGATCGGCTTCACCGCCGTCTTTCAACACAAAGACCTCACCGTGCTGGGCCGGGTTCATCAGCCCCGCATCGATATTCAGATACGGATCGATCTTTACGCTCGTGACATGATATCCTCTGTTGATGAGAATGCGGCCTATGGAAGCGGCAGTGATGCCTTTTCCTAGTCCGCTCATTACTCCTCCGGTTACTACTACATATTTCATTTTTTGCCCTTCCTTTTCCGAAATCAAATAATGTCTATCTATTGACTTTAAAGGCTATTAAGAATGCGGAATCGAGAGGAGAAAGAGACGGTGCAGGAGATTGTGGAGAAGAGAGATACTCGCGAAAAAAGATTATTGAAGAAGTTTGAGCGCCTCTTCGGCGCTCTTTCCTTCAACGGTGACCGCATAGATCGCATTGCAGAACTTTACCGCCTCGTCCAGTGACTTCTGATGGATGTTTCTGCCCGTAGCGTTGCCCGATGCCCCGCCGACATTTATCTGTTCGTAGAGTTCGCGAATGAACTTTTCCTCAGTTGTGGCCGAGCCGCCGGCACAAACCAGTTTGGTGCGTCCTGCCGCAAGGACCGCCTCGCGGAGGAGTTCGGGAGAGGATTTACCGTCTTTTTTGGGTGCATTGACCTTGACGAAATCGCTGCCGAGGCATGCGGCCACACCAGCTGCCCCTGCGATAAGATGCGGATCCTTCTCGTCCCCGACCGCCTTTCCTCTCGGATAGATCCAGAGAACGGTTACAAGACCGTAGAAGTGAGCCTCGTTGATGAGCTGGGCTGCCTCTGCGAGCATGTCGGCCTCCTTTTCGCTGCCGAGATATATCGTATACCCGATACCCGCGATCTTGATGCCATGCTCCTGAGCGATCTCGACAACCTGTTCGACGCTCCAGAGCTGCGGGGAGACCGGATCCTTTTGAGACACGTTCACCAGATGCGACTTGGAGTTCATCTTCACCAGATAGGGGACTTCCGGATAATCCATCGCGTATCTGACAACAAGACCGAGCTGAGCTGCCAGAACGCCGATGTTTGCCTTGGAGGCAATGCGGAAGAGGTGTTCGGGATCGGCGTCATCTTCGGGGATGCCGGCGCCGTAGAAATCATCGTTCAGATGTTCTATTTTCTGATCTCCGGCAAAGAGCATCAGGCGACCCGATCCGGCAGTAATTAGATCGTAATTGGCAATATATGCTTCCCGCATGGCTTTGGGAACGTCGAGGGGGACCTTTATATCGGACATGATTGTATTACTCTCTGTAGTTCGACAGAGATTAACTTTATCTTTACCTGAATTTACAAAACAGGGATATTCCGAAGATTGTTTTCGTCAATCAACATCTTTGTTTCGATTAATGACGAAGCTACAGGGTCGCTCAGCCGGTCGCCCCAAGAAAGACTGGCCGGCTGGATTCCGATGATAGAGATTTCGCGCGATGACTCGGCCAGGAAATCGACCAGATGATACAAAGGAAGCATATGGGTTCCAATTGCGGTGTCGCGGATCTTTTCCGGCGGAATGATCCTGACTGAACCCGCAGGAAGGCCCATATCTGCAGCGTCGGCGATGAGAAGAAGATCAGGGTTCAACTTTCGCACAAGACCGGTGAAATTCTCAGGGGCGGTCCCGCAGTTGAACGACGTGACATCATGTGAATCCAAAAACATTTCCGCAAGACGGGGGCCGGCGCCGTCGTCGGAGTGAAGAGAATTGCCGACGCCGAGAAGAACTACTTTCATACCAACCTTCGTAACAACATACCAGTTTTAGATGCCAAAAACAGATGCATCGACCGGGACTCGAACCCGAGTTTAGGCGTTGGCAACGCCTAGTGATAACCACTACACTATCGATGCTTGCACTAATTACAAGGACGTATAAACATTAAAAGGATTACGATTCGTTGTCACGGAGAGGGAGGATTAATCCTCGTCTCCAGGCCAGTATTCACGGTCTTCGGCATCGTAGGCCTGACCGGGGTGTTTGAGATGCCACTCGGTTCTGCGCATGATACCATGTAACGTGCTTGCTTCGCGGACCGTAAGTCTCGTTCTTCCAAGCACTCTTCTTGCCAGAAGGACCGTCGTCTCGCGTTTTTCGATCGGATGCTGGATGCCTTCGAGGAACCGTTCGATGTGGGCATACAAAGCATTCATCTCAGTCTTGTTTGCGAGAAGATACTCGCCGCGCTGAAGATGAGCGAGTTCATAGCAGACGATACCGATCGCATGAGAGATGTTCATGATAGGATATTCATCGCTGGTCGGAATCGTGCAGACGATATCACACTTGGCGATTTCTTCATTGTTCAGTCCCCAGTTTTCCCTACCGAACAGGATCGAGATCCTGCCGTCGATCCCCTCGATCATCTCGCGAAGCTCGGCGACCGAATAATACGGCATCCTCATCGGATTTGAGACGGATTTGGAAAGGCCGCCGGTCGTCGCGATACAGAGATCGCTTCGTGCAAAGACCTCTTCAAGGGAAATTCGTTCGGCATTCTCCAGAACATCCTTCGCGTGGGATGAGCGGGCTGTACATTCCATCGTGAGTTTAGGCGGGTTGACGAGGACCATGTTGTGAAAACCGAAGTTCTTCATTACCCGGGCGGCAAAGCCGATGTTCCCTTCGTACAGAGGTTCCACTAGCACGATGTCGATCTGGGGCATTATTTGACCGCCTTCACCGTCTCTTTCAAAACAGCAGGGCCGGCCTCGTAGACCGCGTTTCCGACAACGATCGTGTCGGCATACTGACCCATTTCTGCAGCTTTTGCGCCGGAGTTGATCCCTCCGCCGTAAAAGACGCGGGTCGTTGAAAGGGCTTCGGAAACGGCACGAGTGACCGCCGGATCGCCGTACATCCCGCTGTACTCGATGTACAACACAGGCATCGAGTAGTATTTCTCAGCAACGATACCATAGGCCGCCACCTCTGCCGGGGTGAGGTCGCATTTGGCACGGGTGAGTTTGCCCACGGACGAGTTCGGGTTCAAAACCACATACGCTTCCTGGACGACTTTGTCCCACAGGATATCCGCATGCTGTGCCCACTCTTTGTGCAGTCCGGTGATGAATGCCGGATGACCCGCATTGAACACGCTTGGAACGAACACATAGTCGATCCCTTCGAATCTCGCACAGGAGGGATCCGCCGGTTCGACGGTGAGCGGGAGACCCGCATCCCGAACATTGTCATACAGCTCGGCGAGGTTTTCAGGAGTAACGTCGAGAGTCCCGGAAAGCATGAGAGCGTCCGTTTCGCTTGCCGCGATCTCTGCGATCTCTTCTTTGGTTATGACCTTGTCGGGGTCAAGCTTCGTGATGTGGCGCCAGGTTTGCCAGTTCATTTTTCTAACACCTTTTGTGCATACTTTTGCAGATTAACAATCTGTTTTTCATCGATACCGGTAACTTTTGCAAGTGTCTTCGCATCGGCCTTTACCAGCAGATCAGGACTGTAAACGCCCGCAAGTGCCAGCGGGGTCAGAAGTTCGGGCTCGGCTTTTTTTCTAAGGGGAGCAATACCCTCCTCGAAAGCAGCTTTGCTGATCTTCTCCGGACACGGCCGGCAGAGCTTTTCTGCAACCAGTTTCTGGTGATTGCAGATCGTTGTGACCGACACGCCGGTCGCAAGCGACAGACCCGCTGGATGGACCGAGATGAACTTTTCCGGGTCATCGAATCCCGCATTGACGTACTTCTTCAGCGTGATCGCCGGAACGCCGTACTCCTTCATGCGGGAGATATTGACCATGCTCTTCGCCTCGGCCACGAGCGATGCGGCCTCCGCCTCGCTGAGTTTTGTTTCGAGAAGATCTTTGGGATCCGCCCGGGACAGAGCTTCCACATCGACGACCCCAAGCGAGATCAGGGCAGCACTAACTTTGGAGTGGCCGCGGCCCCTCTTGGGAGCGACATGAGACGATACGAACTTTTTCAGTTCGGTCCGTTTCTTTAAGAGAGCCAGAACGGATCCGGCTTCCCGGATAAGCTTCTCCGCCTCGGACTTGGAAAGGCCCAGACTCTTCGAAAGTTCCTCGGGACCTCGGGAGATCAGTTCGGATAACGTATAGATGTGAACGGCATTCAGCTTCTGCACGCCTTCCGCCGTCATGCCGGGCATCAGCAGGAAGGATTCGGTATTGGATTTTATGTGAGAACAGAGCGGGCAGCCGATCTTCCAGGCGGGAGCTCCTTTTCGAAGCAGCTGGACATGGTTCAGCCCGTGAATCCCGCACACCTCATCCATCTTGATGGCATTCCCCCAGGTCGCCGGCGGCAGACCCGTATTGAAAGTACAGTCGGGATACCCGGAGCAGCCGATAAACTGGGAGCTGCCGACCCGTTTTATCCGAAGGGGCTTGCCGCAGACGGGACAGGGGCCGATGGTCTGCTCTTCGCGGGTCCGCTCCATCAGATCTCTGCCGATCGCGGCCTCGTTCTTCTCCAGATCGTCGAAGATGCCGGTAAGCATTTTTCTCGATTCGGAAAGGACCGCGTTGATCGTCTTGGTCCCGGCGGCAATGTCTCCCATGTGCTCTTCAAGCGTCTTGGTCATCGTCGGCTCCGTGATCGTGCCGGCGAACTCTTCGAGCGACTCGGTCACTGCCCGGCCGACGATCGTCGGCTTCATCGGGTTGCCTTCGATGTACTTTCTGCCGGAAAGTTTGCTGATGACCTCATGGCGGGTACTTTTCGTCCCAAGCCCCAGCTCCTCCATCCTCTGAATAAGCCGGCTCTGGGAGTAACGTGCGGGCGGCTGCGTCTCCTTTTCATCGGACGTTTTTGCAAGAAGCGGGAGGGTCTCTCCCAGTGTGAACGCCGGAAGGAGATTCTCCTCCGCTTTGCTGTATGGATAGATACCGCGCCAGCCGGCCTCGAGGATCCTGCCGCCCGTGATCGTGTAGGGTTCACTGCCTGCAAGCAGATTCACCTTCATCGTCTCCCACTCCGCATCGATACATATCGTCGCAAAGAATCTCCGCACGATGAACTCGTAGAGTTTCCAGGACACGTCGTCCCCGATCTCCTCGCGGTTTGCAAGCGAGGTAGGATAGATCGGCGGGTGGTCGGTCGTCTCTTTTTTGCCGCGTGTTGGAACGGAACGCAGATGATCCTTCACGTATCCGGCCTCTTTCGAGAATGCGCCGTGGGCAAAGATTGCCAGCTGCTCGGAGATTTTCAGACTCTTCGGATAAGCGGTGTTGTCGGTTCTCGGATACGAAATGAATCCGCGCATATAGAGATCTTCGGCACGATTCATCGCATACGATGCAGAAATGCCAAGCCTGCTCGCGCCGACGATCAAAGCAGTCGTGTCCAGAGGAGTCGGCGCACGGTCGACCTTATGGCCGGTGATGACGTCCGTTACCCGAAGGGGTTCGACGGTCGCGTCGTATGCGGCCTTTGCTTCGGCGGAGTCAGTGAATCTTCCGTGTACATGGCGTGCCTCGACGCCGATCCCGGATTTCTCCGTTGCCAGCGAAAGCATCCAGTATTTGGTTGGAACGAACGCTTCGATTTCGCGTTCGCGGTCAACGATCATAGCAAGGGTCGGACTCTGCACGCGTCCGACGGAAAGAATGCTGTCTGCTCCGCGGTGGGCGGTTATCGAAAGAAAACGGGTAAGCGAAGCTCCCCACACGAGATCGATGATCTGACGGGATTCGCCCGCGGAGGCGAGATTGAAGTCGAGAGACGTCGCTTCCTTGATGGATTTGACGATCTCGTCTTTCGTGATCGCGGAGAATCTGGCACGGTCGATCGGGACCTTGGGATTGGCCGCACGGATGAGTTCGAACGCCTCCTTGCCGATCAGTTCTCCTTCGGTATCATAATCGGTTGCGATCGTCACGCGGGTCGCTTTCTTCCCAAACTTCTGCATAAGGCCGACGATCTTTTTTTCCGTCGGCTTCTTGACGATGTCCGCATTGATCAGAGATCTTGGAGGATGTTCGACGCTTCGCCAGTTGTTGTAGCCTTCCACGAAGTCGACCTCGACCACGTGACCGCGAAGACCCATGACCACGGTGTCGTCGAAGACGTAATGCGCCGCGGCACCGTCCCGTGTGACCTGGACCTTCGCTTTGCCTGCAAGAAATGCTGCGATTCGCTCGGCAACAATATTCTTTTCGGCGATGATGAGATGCATACTTACTCTCCGAGGATTTCAGCAATCATCGCGTGGATTTCACGGGGATCGGACTTCCCTTTGGTTTCCTTCATAACCTGACCGACGATAAAGTTCAACGCGCCTTTCTTACCTGCTTTATGATCGGCTATCGCCTGCGGGTTTGCGGCGAGGATCTTTTCAACGATGCCGCGGAAGCTTTCTCCCGCTTCGCGGATGAGCCCTAGGCGTGCAACGATTCCAGCCGGGGATTCGGCCGAACCGTCCGCATTCAGGGAATCGAGCCAGACACGCAGGACATCGACGCCGGCTTTGTCGGTGATCGTCTTGTCCCGGACAAGGATGACGAGCTCTTTGAACTGATCCGCATGGGAGGTTACCTTCGACAGCGGCATGTCGCGGTAGTTGAGTTCGCCGATCAGAATGTCGGCGACCCAGGATGCCGTGATCTGGGCTCCGACCGGTGCAACGAGTTCGTAGAACTCCGCAAGATGCAGGTCACCCGTAAGGGTTCTCGCATGGTTTACGGCGATGCCGTACTGTGACATGAACCGGTCGCGGCGTGCATCCGGCAGCTCCGGGAGCGCGATCTTTTCCACCCAGTCGGAAACCCTGATCACAGGCAGATCCGGTTCGGGGAAGTACCGGTAATCATTCGCGACCTCTTTCGAACGTGCAGAGGTGGTCGTGCCTTTTCCTTCCTGGAAGTGACGGGTCTCGCGGGAGATCGTGCCGCCTCTTCTGATCAGATTTTTCTGTCTCGTGATCTCGAAGGTCAGCGCTTTCTCCACGCCTTTGTAGGAGGAGATGTTCTTGATCTCGACACGCTCGTGTCCTTTGATCGAGATGTTCGCATCGACACGGATGCTTCCTTCCTTTTCCGGATCGAAGACGTCGAGATACTCGAGCGTCGCCCGCAGTTTGTTTAAGAGACGGCGTGCCTCTTTGGGAGAGGAGAGTTCCGGCTCGGTGACCATTTCGATTAAGGGGATACCTGATCTGTTATAGTCAACGAGGGTGTAGTGCCCGCGTTCCTTGTTCCCCATGTGAACAAGACGACCTGGATCTTCTTCGACGTGGATCCGCGTTAAGTTGACGACTTTGGGGTTGCCTGCGTCGTCCTCGATCTCGATGTAGCCGCCGAGAGCCAGCGGGTTGTCGCCCATCGTGATCTGATATGCCTTGACCAGATCGGGGTAGAAGTAGTTCTTTCTGCAGAACTCGCCTTCTTCCGGAATCCGGCAGTTAAGCGCCTTTCCAACCTTCAGCGCATACTCGATCGCCTTTTTGTTCAGGACGGGCATCGCGCCCGGGAGGCCGAGACAGACCGGACAGACATGCGTGTTCGGGGCATCGGCGCGGAAATCGGCCGAACATCCGCAGAAAAGCTTGGACGCGGTATCCAGCTGACAGTGAACTTCCAGACCGATGATGACGGTGAAATCCTCATCCGCCATTTAAACCGCCTCCTCATAGGCAAGAGCGGCATTCAGGATCGTCTCCTCGCCGAACATTCTTCCCATCAGCTGGAGACCGACCGGCATTTTGTGGGCGATGCCGCAGGGGACCGAGATCGCAGGGATCCCGGCGATATTTACGGGGACTGTCAGGATATCCGCCTGATACATCTGCAGAGGATCGGCGGTCAGTTCGCCGATCTTGGGCGCAATGTTGGGCATGGTCGGGCCGGCGAGCATATCGCAGGTCTCTAAAGCCGCTGCGAAATCCTTTGCGATGAGCTGCTTTGCGTGCTGGGCCTTGACGTAGTATTTTCCGTAGTATCCGGCGGAAAGAGCGAAGGTCCCAAGAAGGATCCGGCGCCGGACTTCAGCACCGAAACCTGCCTCGCGGACTTTGGTGTAGGCATCGTGCCAGGGAAGGTTCATCTCCGGCTCCGGACCGAACCTGACCCCGTCGAACCTGCCGAGATTCGAACTCGCTTCGCAGGTGCAGGTCACATAGTAGGCGGGAAGTGCATACTTCATCGAGGGAAGCGATACATCCACGATATTCGCACCAAGCTCCTCGAGCTTGCCGATCGCTTTACGGACCTCGGCCGCAACGCCGGCGTCGACGCCTTCGCCGAAGTACTCCTTTGGAATGCCGATCGTTTTTCCGCTGATCTCGGGAACGACGTTTCCGTCATAGGGTTTGTTCACGGACGTGGAATCCTTTATGTCGTGACCCGCGATCACGGAGAACAGTTTTGCCGCGTCGCGGACATTGGTCGTCATCGGGCCGATCTGCTCAAAAGAGTTGGCATAGGCGATCAGACCGAATCTGCTGACTCTGCCGTACGAAGGTTTCAGACCGACAACACCGCACCATGCGGCCGGACAGCGGACCGAGCCCCCCGTGTCGCTTCCAAGAGCCATTGAGACGAGACCGCCGGCAACCGCCGCGGCAGAACCACCGGAACTTCCGCCGGTAACTCTGGTCACGTCATGCGGATTCAAAGCGGCGCCAAAAGCGCTGTTTTCCGTGGTCGATCCCATACCAAACTCATCCATATTGGTCTTTCCGGCAATAACTGCCCCCTGCGCCTTCAGGCGGGTGATGACGTGGGCATCATAGGGAGGGATGTATCCTTTGAGTATTTTGGAGGCGCAGGTCGTCTCGATGTCTTTTGTAGAGATATTGTCTTTTATGGAGACGCGGATGCCGGAAAGAATGCCCGAACCGTTTCCTTTCACTTCGGTCGTATTGATATATGCATTATAGATATCGGTCATCTCAGATCACCTTGGGGGCACGTACATATCCGTCTTCGGGGTTGTGAGAGTTTCGAAGTGCATCCTCTTGGGAAATGGAGGGCTTTACCTCATCTTCACGGAAGACGTTCACAAGGGAACGCATCAGAGGTTCCGATGCCTCTAACGTATCGAGAATGTCGAAATATTCAAGGATTGCGTTGAACTGTTCGGTAAACTTACCCAGTTCTGCGGATGAAATGCCGATATCCGCTAGCTCGGCGATATGGAGTACTTCGTTTTCTTTGACCATGATGAAATGTCCTTTTTCGAATTGGTACATTTGTGGTGAGTGCTTATGGGGTTATAAGGATTGTCACTCAGGCATGAAAAACAGGGGGAACAACGCAGATTATTCACACCAAAGCTTCCAGGCAAAACCAAAAGCGCATGGCTCATATTATAGTGCGGTTTGGAAGACAGCGAAAAAAACGGATATCCAGGGGACGATTATATCGCGCAGGACGTTGACGGATATTGTGATTGCGATGATACCGGCATGCAGCAGGAAGAGAGGTCCCCGAAAAAAGACCAGAACATAAAAGAAATAAAAAAAATATTTTGAGGGGGCAGAGAGCGCACTTAGATGGAGCGGAAGAACACGGTGTTGTTCATTCTCTTCGCACCGAAGAACTTGCGGCAGAACTCTGCGGCAACCGAGGGGGCATACTCTTTGCAGCTGAAGATATCGATATAGGCTGCGTTGGTGTCGTTGGCGAAGTGTGCCGAGAGGAGAGAGGTCTCAATGAGCTGGGTCATCGAATACCCGGCGACTCTCTCGTTTGGTCCGAAGTGAATGATCTGCGGTTCGCCGAAGCGTTTCATGTCGATCAGGTCCGCCAGTTCGAGAACGAACTGGTGGATCTTCTCTGCGTCACGGATTGTTGCCGGGTCGCACTCTTTCAGGTCGATAGAGGTGCAAAGACCCCAGCAATCGTCTTTCTTAAACTCTGCAATGACCTCTGCATCGGTCAGGTGGTTTGCTGTCATCTGTTTCATAGATAAAGTCCTTCCAGCGTGGCGTGCCTGCCTCCCTGTCGGGCTGCATACCGCCTCAGACTCCGTCGCCTGGGGCTTCATCTATGAGGTTTAGCACCGGTTATATTGGGTTTTGGAACACGGCTTATTTACTCTTTACAGCACACGTTGGATAATAATAGGTTAGCAGGTCAGCATTTAAACTTTTCCCAGAAAAAAGTCCGCGCATAATTGCCCGATTCGCCATCTGCTGACGTATTTTTCTCATTTTGGCTATCTAAGACCCATTTTCGCATGAAATTGAAATTTGCCCAATAATAGGGCACAAAATCGAAATCGGCACGATTAAACGCGAATAAAAAAATCACGTCATTTCAGCCGGTGCGCCCTGGAAAAATGCGCGGAGAACGCCCTGAAAATAGAGAAGGGGAGGACAACCCGAAAATGGTCAGCTGATCTTTCCAAGGATCTGCAGAATCGTGCGGTGAACGGAAGGCGCCTTGCTCTCGTCGATTGTATCCCGGAGATTTTCAAGGATCGAAACAAGAGGCAGCTTCACCTCGTCCGCATACCTGTTCACATGCGAGAAGGCAGAAAGCATTCCGGTCGTCACATACTCGTTCACGGGTGCAAGACGCAGGATGGAGCTTTCCAGAAACTCTCTTCCTGCCGCCGTCTCGATAGAGATCTTTCTGTTCTGGGAAAACCGCAGATACAGGGCACGGCTCACACCGGCCTGCTCAGGGTCGAAGGCGGAGGAGGCCTCGATGGTTTTCAGATACAAAACAGTGTCAGGGGAACTCGTTGTCGACACGGCTGCTGTGAAGTTTTCGAATGCGATCGGATTATCCTTGGCGCGGGCAAGTTCGGCCTCCAGCATCGTGATCCTGTCTTGGGCACTGCTCGAAAGATACAACGAAAGTGCCGCCATCCGGTCCGTCGCACACACCGCTTTTTCGTATCGTTCCTTCAGCATCGCATGGATATCAGGCGTATCCAGTGTTGCAAGCAGAGATAAAATGAGATTTTTCACGCTTCGGGTCTTGAAAATCCTGGCAAGCTTCGCAGGAGAGTTCGTCTTCGCAGGTGATGAGGAGTAGGCCGAAAGAAGGACATGCAGCCGATCCCGATGCGAAGAGGCGACCGCCGACATGAACCGCCGTTTTGCTTCGTAGAGTTTTGTATAGGAGTACATGTATTCGGGATCGCTCACCGACTCAAAGAGAGTAAGAGGAAGTGCGCCCACGCGTTCCATCACGGCCGCGTTGGAGAGCAAACCAATGTACTCGTCCACCAGACGCGGCGAAACCTCGGCGGCCTCATCGCGGCAGAGTTTCACCATCTCACGCTCGAACAGCGTGCAGTGGGTCAAAAACGTGACAACGATGTCCGTGTCGTACTTAAGCTGGAGATAGAGTTCGTCGTCGGAGGCAGTGGTTTCCATACGCAGATAGGCGGCATGATTCAGGTTCCAGACGGCAAATGAAAAAGCTCCCGTGCACGGGACCTGAAACGTGAGCCTTTCAGAGTCGATCTTCTTGATGAACTCGGCAACGATCTCGCCTTTGTCGTTGATCAAGCGTCCAGTGAATGGAAAAATCCAGGGATTTTTGCCGGAAGGGATCTTCTGCGAGACGAATATCTCGGCGACATCGTTTTCGGCGTCATACTTCGCAGATGCGGAGACGATAGGGTAGCCGGTCTGTTTGAGCCACCTGTCCGCCATGAAGGAAAAGTCGGTCCGGCCGACATCCTCCATCGCATGAAGCCAGTCGCGGGGAGAGGCGTTTTTCCCGGCGAACCGTTTGTGATACAGATCGAGCGCCCAGGCAAAGGCCCGCTTTCCAAGCATCGTCTCGATCATCCGGGTAAACTCCGGAGCTTTGACATAGGTCACGGAGCTGATGAGATCGTTAGGGTCGTTGAAGCCTGACGGTTCAATCGGCATCGCGACAACGCCGGTGTCGAGAGAAAAGGTGCCTGTCCCTGGGGTGTACATCTGCAGGATGTTCTGAAGCCGGACATACTCGGTTCCAAAGAGGAAAGCAAGATACTCGTCTTCGATCATTACCGTCACGGCCTCGTTGAGCCAGATGGAAAACGGCGTGTCGCCGGTGACGCTCGATCCGTTCAGATTATGATAGAACTCGTGCTGCTTGACGCCGATCAGATACTCATACGATGCATCCGTTATCTCCATATCCGGCATGATCCGGCTTGCGATGATCGTAGTATTGCCGGTGTTTTCCATGCCGCCGAAATCGGAGTTCTGCATGGCGATCTCCCGGTAGACTTCATACGGGTACTGATACCCGCAGACGAGACGCTTCATGAGAGCGCTGATTTGCCGCTGGACCGGATCGATCGCCTCTTCCAGTTCCGCAGGCTCTGCTTCGCGGGCTAAAGCATCCCGGACTTTGCAGAGCCGGTAGATCTCGTTTCTCAGATCGATGGACTCGTAGCGTTCCGGGCCGGTGTAGAGATAGGTCCATAAAATACAGTCGGCCATGATGCCGAGAGCATTTTTGGCGGATGACGGGTCCGAGTCCTTTGGGGCGAGGAGTCCGAGCCGCACAGTTTTGCCGTCCGGGTAGATGAAGTCTCGGGAAAACGTGTCCCATGTTCCGACCCCGAGGAAAAACAGGTAGGGCGGCATGGGTTCGTTATTCTGGTAGGTGATAGTGTCGCGTGTTTCGTCGTACCGCATCCGTTCGCGGATCACATTGCCGTTTGAAATGAGATTCGTGTACCGGGAATCGGCGATGATCGTCGTGGTCCAGGTGCATTTGGCCCGCATGTCGTCCAGGCAGGGGGCCATCCGCTGGAATCCCCACTGCTGGCACTGGGTTATCATGGTCCGGGGCAGACCCGGCGGGGTGACGTCGAAGTAGATTCCTTCAAGGATGTGAGAAGTGGGATGGCAGATAGTGTAGGTGACGAGTTTGAATTCAGCTCCTCTGGACAAGGGACGCTGGAGAGTTACGGTGATGAGGTCGTTTTCATAGATGTAATGGACCGGCCGGGTATTCTGCCGGATGCTTTGTATTTCCAGATCCCTGGCGTTCAGGACGATTTCGCTGAGCTTGTCGGTACGGACGAGGAAGGTGGTTTCGGCGGAGACTCCGACGCGTTCTTCGGTTATATCGAATGTGGCGGTGATGTGTTTGACCTGTACGAGCGGTTCGGGAAACTCGGCCGGGTGGTATCGGTAGGTATCTGCCATAATTATACTGTTATTTCCATTGGGCGTGATATCAGATAAAATCCGACGGCGAAGGATTTGACCCATTTGCAAAGTTGATATCCTATGACGCGGATATATACAACCAATGACAGAGATTGTATTCATCACCGATATTCACGGGAAGTTCGATACCGTCTATGAGATCTTCAATAGAGAAAACCCGGACTATGTCTTCATCGGCGGAGACGTCACCGATCTCGGCCAGACGCTCGACGGCGTTATACCCTTTATGGAAGACATTCCTGCGCCGACGTTCGTCGTTCCCGGGAACTGTGACAATCGTAATATCCTCACCGTGCTCGAGGCATCCGACGCAATCCCCATTCACAGAAAAAGCATCGATCTTGGAAAACTGACCATCTCGGGGATCGGCGGCTCGAACGCCACGCCGTTTTCCACGCCGTTTGAACACACCGAAGAGGAGCTTACGGCAATCACCAAGGAGGTCGCCGCGAAAACCGGAAAGAACCGGTGGAACATCCTTATCACCCATGCGCCGCCGTTCGGGGCTCTTGACGAGGTCGCCCCGGACGTACATGTCGGCGCATTTCCGATCGCAAAAATCGTAAAGGATTTCGACATCATCTGCTGCGGACATATCCACGAGCAGAAAGGCATCTGCGAACTGGAAAAGCGCATCTGCGTGAACCCCGGGCCGGCATACGATGGGAATTATGCACTCATCACACTGGATGATGATGAGGACGAACCAAAAATCGTGCTGAAAAACATCAGCGACCCAATAGAAGTCACGAAAGAATAATCTCCATCATCTTTTTTATATCTTCAGTGATCATTTGGGTCTTGGATTTCTCGATCAGAAGATTCCCGCCGGTCATGATATACGATGGGATAACCCGCACGTTTCCAAAATAGAACTCGCCGGCCCGCAGTTTGTAGGTCGCACCGGACGGGATGCAGTTTTTACCGGTCTGCTTTTTTGCGATCGTATTGAACGACTTTTTTGCCGTATCGCCCATGAGCATGACAACGCGGAGATTGGGGAAGCGGGAAAGCTCTTCCTCCAGCAGCGGCAGACTGCGTTTTATCGCGGATAGTTCCACGGCGTATCCGGTTTTAGGATATTTTACCGCGTTTGTAAGATAGATCCCGCGGTCGAGGAGATCCGAAACAGAGGAAACATCAACGCCCGCCTGCCGGAACAACGCGATCGCCGACTCTGCATACGAGGCCCCTGCGCTTCCGTAAAAATCCTCTTTGGGATCTTTTGGGACAACTTCGTTGATCATCACGACGTACACGGATGCAGGATCGACGAATATCTCAGGCGGCTGAGGGGTCATGTTTTTGATATTCAGGTTTTTCTGGAGTCCAGCAGGATCTCGAGATAGGATTTTGTCAGACGTTCGCCGACGATTCCTGCCATCTCTGCCGTTTTATTGATAACTGCGATCGCCTCGTCCTCGGAAAGGTCGAAGGAGGCTTCGATCTCCGAGAAGGTCCCAATCCCAGGCAGCGTGTCCAGCGTGACGAGCGCATTCTCGCACTGATACATCTCCCGGTGTTTGACGACCTCGGCGGTCAGACAAAATCCGAGCCGCTCGAGGATCGTGCAGTATTCTTCGGCCGAGGAGAGGTCAACGATGAGTTCTTCTCTGGATTTGAAACCCTCGCGGCCGACTTTTGGACCCTTGTAGGTCACGTTCGGCGGCATGGCTTTCCCGCAGATCTGGTTGGTCAGGTACCGGATCCTGAGCGCTTCGTCGGTCACGGCAAAATCCCGGTGGGGAGCATTATAATACAGATCATGCTCTACCTGGTCGGCTATCAGTTCCGCTCCGCTTGCGATGAGTTTTTCCCGGATCGGATCAAGCGAGGGGACCTTGACTTTTATCTCTATTTCCAGAGCCATTGAAATATTATGTGCACGAGGAAATGTCATAAGCATTTGCATATTTGACACGGCGGGAACTTATTATACGATAAAAGTAAGATAAACGTTACATGAAAAAGCTGATAGTTTTACTCGGCCTTCTCGCGGTCCTCTTTGTCGCCTGTGCAGGATGTATTAGTCCTGATGTTCCGGCGGTAAACAACACGACGACGACCGATCCGATCGTCGGGACATGGCAGAGCACCCAGTCCTATACTGTGGACGGTAAAGAAGTCTACCTCCTCTATGAAATAAAAGACGACAACACCGGATATGCGATGATGGCGGAGGCCGGTTCAACCGAAGCAAAGAAGCTCGATATTTTCTGGGGCAACGACAACGGAAAATATGTCTTTGCCTACACAACAGACACATCAAAGGTCTACCCCCACACGTTATCTGCCGACGGAAAGATTCTGACGGATCAGTACGGCGATACGTACACCAAGATCTAACCTTTTTTTATCGCATATACCTCAAAGCATTCCCCAACTCTCATAAGCAATGAAGGCACATATATTAAGGAATTCGTATGGCTATCGAAAATGGTACATATATTAAACTCAGCTACACCGGATCTGTAAACGGTGTCCCCTTCGATACAACCGACGCTGAAGTTGCAAAGACCGCAGGAATCTTCCGCGAAAAAGCACTCTACGGCCCTGCTGTCGTTAAAGTCGGCGCAGGTCATGTCCTTCCGGGTGTTGACGAGGATCTTGCCGGCAAAGAGATCGGCACGGAATACACCCTCGTTCTTCCGGCAGCAAAGGCATTCGGCGAGCACAAAACCGAAGAGATGAAAGCCTTCGACAAAAAAACCTTCGAGAAGAAACCCGAAGTCTTCGAGCGTGTAACGATCGAAGGACGCGAAGGTGTCGTTGTGAACAAAGTCGGTAACAGATACATCGTCGATTTCAACCACCCGCTTGCAGGTCAGGAAGTTTCCTACGTCTACACCATCGAAGGTGTTGTCGAGGACGGCGCCGAGAAACTCGCCGGCATTATCAAGCTCCTCACCGGCCGCGATATGAAAGTCGATGCTGAAGACAAGACCTTTGTCTCCATCGAGATCCCCGCAATGATGGCAATGTACAACCAGAACTGGCTTATGACCCAGTATATGGTTTCCCAGGAAGCATTCGCGATCTTCCCGGAGATCGAAAACGTGAAGTTCGTCGAGTCTTTCCCACGCCCGAACTACAAGACCGAAGAAGAGAGCGCCCCTGCTGAAGAGCAGGCAGCTGAATAACCCATACTCTTTTTTTCTGACGAATCCTATTATTCGTCAATGACCCGATATCCTGCACGTCTCTGGAAAGTTTCCGGTGACAAGATTTCCTGCGGGGTCTGCGCCCGCAGATGCAAGATTGCAAATGGCGAGAGAGGATTCTGCGGCGTGCGGGAGAATACGGACGGTGTTTTGTATGCTGACTCGTATGGTCTTTTGACGGCGGCAAATCTCGACCCGATCGAAAAAAAGCCTTTGTATCATTTTCTGCCGGGGACGACGACGTTTTCTGTGAGCGGTTTCGGCTGCAATTTTAGGTGTAAGCATTGCCAGAATTATACGCTTTCGCAGACGACGAGTGCCCCTGCGGAGTTTGTTTCTCCGGAAGCAGTCGTCAAAGAGGCGGTAAGGCTTGGAGCAGCAAGCATCTCGTTCACCTACAACGAGCCGACGATCTCATTCGAGTATGTGTATGATACGGCAAAACTCGCGAAGGAACACGGGCTTACTTCGGCTTTTATCACGAACGGATATATGTCAAAAGAGGCTCTTTTAGAACTTGCCCCGTATCTTGGAGCGATTCGTATCGATCTGAAAGGATTCACGGATGAATTTTATAAGGATGTCTGCGGGGCACGGCTGAAGCCTGTTCTTGATACGATCCTGCTTTCCAAAGAGCTTGGTCTCCATCTGGAACTGGTGACGCTCGTGATCCCGGGATATAATGACAGTGTAGAAGAGATCGATTCGATGCTGGACTGGGTGACGGCCAATCTCGGGCCGGCAGTCCCGCATCATTTCACGGCGTTTATGCCGATGTACCATATGCAGAACGTTCCCCGAACGCCGTTTTCGACGCTGGATCGGATCTATCATCAGGCAAAGGCGCACGGTCTGTATTATCCGTATGTGGGAAATATGCCCCATGATCCGGGGTCGAAGACGTTTTGCCCAAAGTGCGGAGCGGTGCTGATCGAGAGAAACGGGTTTTCGTCGAGCGAACCGGGGCTTGAGGGGGGACACTGTAAAAAGTGCGGGCGAAAGATAGAGGGCGTTTTTTCGCTGGCGGATCTGTAAGATCTCTCACCCGAGATTTTTTTAGAAAAGGGAGTCTTTTATAGATTGAAATTGGGATATTCCACCGCGGGACGCTCCGCGCCGGAGTCGCGTCCCCGCACCCCGAAATCAGAAAAATAATAACAAACAAAAAGAAAAACCCGCACGCGGGTTTTTCCAACAGCATTTTTCAAGAGAGGGTGCGATTCTGCGTAGGCGATAAGCCGGAGCAGAGCAGCCGAACGCAAGGAAAATGCGATTCGTGTTTATTCGCGGAGATTCGCGGTTGTTTTTCTTATGCATCCACATCCAAATAGACGCCCTTCTCTAAAAAATCACTAAAAAAATAGATTCCCTAGGAAATCTTACAACGCCGGATAGGTCAGGCCCGTGACATCGAAGTCCGTTCCAAAGCGAATGTTGAACTCGGTCAGGACACTCTCCACGCTCATATCCTCGAAGACTTCCGGATGGATCATTTTCGCAAGAGCGACCGCCGCGGCACAGGATCTCGGCCCGTAGGTAAGATCGTTTCTGAGAAGCCAGACCTTGTCATTCTCGACCGCACTGATAGTATTGAATCCGGTCCTTGATACAATCTCGTTATACGCGGCCTTTGGATCGTTCATATTGTTCACCAGCTTCACGATGATCTCCGGACTGGATGAAACCACCCACTCGTCGGAGAGCTTTTTCGAACCGGCATCGTTCATGATATTGCTCCCGCCGGCAATCGTGATCAGCTGGCCCATGCCCGTATCCGTTCCCTGTCCCCAGTAAGCCGTGTAACTTTCCGCATAGACCGTGGGGGCCCAAGAGATCGGAGTGACCCTTGACTCGACCTCGGTAATCACCTCATTATAATACTCCGCGATTTGCTGAGCCTTTTCCGTATTGCCCGAGATCTTCCCGATCTCAACAATATCCTGCGTCATCGTATTCGGTTTCGTGCAGTCGATATACACGATAGGAATCCCTGCAGACGCCAAAACCTCGGCATTCTTCGGCTTCGACGTCGCATACCCAATCACCAGATCGGCATCGAGCGAAATCAGATACTCCACATCCGGCTCGTTCCAGGCTCCGACCACCGTTGCGTTCGGATACATCTTCACCTGCTCCGCGTTGTTTGCGATCGACTGGGAAATACCCACAACTTTATCGGCATCGCCCAGGAGATACAGGATCTCGCCCGCATTCGAGTTCAGCAGAACGATCCGCTCGGCCGTGTGGTTCAGCGTGACGGTCGACCCGTCCGAATTCATAATAACGATCGAACCCTGCGGGTCCTCGGAAATACAGCCTGCGGCGAAAACGATACAAAGCATTGTCAGAATGACACCCGACACAATCAGCAGTTTTTTCATATTAACCTCTATGATGGAGCGTAGGAAAGAATAAATTTCCCTTTCGCATTTTCAACAAACTCGGCATCCACGCCGTAAACGTCGCGGACCGATTCGGTCGTCAGGACATCCTCCGGAGTCCCGTAGTCGTACATCTCTCCGTCTTTGAGCAGCAGAACCTTATCTGTATACCGAAGCGCCAGATTCAGATCATGCAGAGCAATGATCATCCCGGAGTTTTCTCTTCTCACGATCTCCCGCATCGTCGCAACCGTCTCCAGCTGATGCCGGAGATCGAGAGAACTCGTCGGCTCGTCGAACAGGAAAAAGTTCGGATCCTGGGCAAGAGCCCGGGCGATGAACACCCGCTGCCGCTGACCGCCGGAGAGCTCGTTCACGAACCGGTCGGAGAGATCGGCGATATTCATTGTCGTCATCGCCTCATCCACCGCGGAGAGATCGTCGTCTGACACGGACCAGCTCATATACGGACGCCGCCCGATCAGAACGGTGTCGAGCACGGTCGTAAAGGGCGTGTAGTGGAAATACTGCGGGACATAGCCGATCATCTTCGCACGGTCGATTCTGTCGATCTTCTGCACATCGACCCCGTCGATCGTGATCAAGCCGGACGAAGGCGTCAGTATATCGGCGATCGTTTTGATCAGCGTTGACTTTCCCGAACCGTTCGGCCCGAGAAGGGCGATGACCTCGCCCGATTTCGACTCGAAGCTGACGTCTTTCAGGACCACGTGACTGCCGTACTTCTGGCTCACTGACGAGACCGAGATGTTCATGCCAGATACCTCCCGTGACCTCTGGTGATCAAGAAGAGGAAGAAGAGGCCGCCGAGGATGTACATGATGATCCCGACCGGGATCTCGATCGGGGCAAGGATGACCCGGGCAATCGTGTCGGAGACGAGAAGGATCAGAGCGCCGAGCAGAGCCGAGGCCGGCAGAAGATACCGGTAGTCGTTTCCGATAAGCATCCGGCAGAGGTGCGGGGCCATAAGGCCGACGAACCCGATGATGCCGGTAAACGCAAGGCAGGCGGACGCTGCGAAGCTGACGATCAAAAGACCGGAGATCCTGAACCGCTGGACGTTGATGCCGAGATTTTTCGCAACATCATCGCCGCTCGAGAGCGTGTTGAGATCCCAGGCCCGCCGTTCGACGAGGAAGAAACAGATCAGAACGACCGGCAAAAGGAATGCGATCGCCTGCCAGGTGGCGCCCCACATCCCGCCCATCAGCCAGGTGACGATATCGCGGAGAGCATCGTCGTTGGATACATACTTGAGGCCGAGCAGGCCTGCCTGAAACAGATAGCCGATCACGACACCGGCGAGGATCATGATCGCCTGGGAGGTGTATTTCGTCCGGGAGATGAGGTAGACGAGGACCACGCTCAGCCAGCCGAAGATGAAAGCCGAAAAGATGAGAAGAACGGATTTGACGGAAAACGTAACACCGGCAAGGATGATGCTTCCGGTAAAAAGCGAGCCGAAGATCGCCGGGCCGAGCACGATGATAAGGGCAGCCCCGAACGATGAAGCGGAGGAAAGGCCGAGAGTGAAGGGACTGACAAGCGGGTTTCTGAGAAGACCCTGCATGACTGCCCCGGCGGTTGCCAAAGCAACACCCGCAAGGATCGCGAGGAGGATTCGCGGCAGACGGTAGTTCATCACGATCAGGTCGGCCATTCCGTCGTCGGGAGAGGCTATGGAGCCGGGGAACAGAGCGTGTCCGAATACAGCAAGCACATCGCCCGGCGGGATGTACACCGACCCGATCCCAACCGCAAGAATTGAGATGAGGACGAGGAGGACGGAAAGCGTGATCAGAACAAGCAGTTTTCGTTTCTGAATAGTGTGATAAATGTGTGCGGATCTGGTGTTACCAATCTTCACATTTGTCATAAATATGTAGTGATTGGTTTTTCTATTTAAATAAAATGATAGGTTTTATACCCGGACCTGGATTTTTACGGCAGTTCGAGCACATCGTCCGGCTGCATAATTTCGACATGCATCACGGTCGTCAGCTCGATGGCCCGCTTAAACGCCGGCATATCCTGCTCGATCTCCGGATACGTATTCACATGCATCGGAATGACCGTCTTCGCCCCAATCCATGCCGCGGCCATCATACACTCTTCGGGTCCCATCGTATAGCGGCCGCCGGCAGGAAGGATCGCGATGTCCGGGTGGTAGAGTTCGCGAATGAGTTTCATATCGGAGAAAAGCCCGGTGTCGCCAGCGTAATATATTACATGCCCGTCCATCTCGACGACGAATCCGCAGGCCTGCCCCATATAGAGACTTGTGCCGTCTTTCTGGCGGATCGAGGACGAATGCGTTGCCGGGACCATTCGAACCGTGATCCCCTCCCATTCGACCGAGCCGCCGATGTTCATCCCGATCGTTTTGACGCCGAGCGATTTCAGATAGCCGGACAGTTCGTGGACCGCGATCGTGAGGGAGAAACGAGCAAAAGCATCACCGATATGATCGGCGTGCGCGTGGGATATCAGGGTGAGATCGGCCTCAACTGCCGCGGGATCTTCGAGCGGCATGGGATCGAATAAAAGTTTCTTCGAGCCTTCGATGATGAAACAGGAGTGGCCGGCGTATCGTATCTGCATGCGTAGATAATCGTCTTCGGCAAATAAAAAAATAGGGTTAGTTGAGTTCGGTCATATCCGTCGACTCGGCAACGTCGATGGACTCGCCGAGCGTATCTTCCTGGAGACCGGACGTCATTTTTTCCGTCAGATCGCGGTCCTCCATAACGTCTTTGATGCGTTCGAGGTAGGGATCGAGCGTGGTATCCTCTTTCTGCTCGATCACGTGACGGTATTCACGCAGGGTGGTCGGAGAGATCCCCAGCACCTCGGAGATCTCCTTCATGGTCATTTCAGTACTCATCAGGGTCTTCATCTGATCCTGATCGAACGGCATATTGAAATCCAGTTCTCTAAACAGTTTCAGCTGTACCCTGGCACGTGCCACGGTCTTGGATAGTTTCTCGTCGCCGAGTTCTCTGGCGATCTCCGTATCGTTCTTCCCCGCATAAAACGACGTTATCAGGCGCGCGAGCTGGATCGGCTCGAGTTTTGTCTTGAAAAAACCGCGTTCCTGGATTTCCCGCATAATCAGAGCGATTTCACGCTCAACCGCATCCTGGTCGCGCAGCGTCCCGTGAAGCGTCTTCATCGGTTCGACAATCTTCGTTTTCTGCGTCAGATTGGAAAATAACTGCATCAAATCTTTTTGTCTCTTTTTTGGTGCCATATTTAGTATCCCTCCATATTGACTATCCCTTCAACATGTATCTGCATCCATATAATGATTATGGAATGAAACGGAAAATCGAGGGGGCATGA
Source organism: Methanocorpusculum labreanum Z (assembly GCF_000015765.1). Classification (NCBI taxonomy): domain Archaea; kingdom Methanobacteriati; phylum Methanobacteriota; class Methanomicrobia; order Methanomicrobiales; family Methanocorpusculaceae; genus Methanocorpusculum; species Methanocorpusculum labreanum. The sequence goes on from NC_008942.1 coordinate 1,170,832, forward strand.
TTGGAAGATGCAAATTATTAATACCCGCGAAAACGGTATGATACTCCCATTCCAGAACGGACATCGGGCCAGGCCATTTTATAATTGAGAATACAGCGGATACGCGGGAAAACACAGTATATTCTATATGGATTCAAAGCCCATAAATATCCAGATATCCCCATGGCAGAATATGAAGACACCTATGAAAAGGTCATCGAACTTGCACGCAGAAGAGGTTTTGTCTGGCCCTCGTCTGAAATATACGGATCCGTAGCCGGCTTCATCGACTACGGGCCCCTCGGAGCGATGCTGAAACGCCGGATCGAAGCGACCTGGCGTCGTTTTTACGTAGTACAGGAGGGATACTACGAGATCGAATGCCCGACCGTTGGTATCGAGCCGATCTACGTCGCCTCCGGACACGTCGGCGGATTCTCGGATAAAATGTTCCAGTGTCCCCACTGTCAGGAGTTCCTGCGGGCCGACCACGTCGCCGAAGCATTCGGCATCCCCCATGCGGGAACCATGTCAAAAGAGGAACTCCAGAACGTCCTCGTCGACAAAGAATGCCCGGCCTGCGGAAAAGTTCTCGGTGAAGTGGAAGTCTTCGACTTCAACCTCATGTTCACCACCTCGATAGGACCCGGAGGCCAGAGAAAAGGCTACCTCCGTCCGGAAACAGCCCAGGGAATGTTCGTCGACTTCCCAAGACTTCTCAGATTCTATCGCGACCACCTCCCGTTCGGCGCAGTGCAGGTCGGAAAATCCTACAGAAACGAGATCTCCCCCCGTCAGGGAATGATCCGCCTCCGGGAATTCACCCAGGCCGAAGCCGAGATCTTCGTCCACCCCGAAGAAAAGGATCACCCGAACTTCTCCAGATATGCGGACTATAAAATGCCGCTGTGGGGCATTGCCCAGCAGGAGAAGGAAACGCCGGCTGTCGTCAAATCCATGCGGGAAGCCGTCGACGAAGGGATCATCGCAAACGAATACGTTGCCTACTACGTCGCGATGACCCACGACATTCTCTGCACGGTCGGATTCAACCCCGACAAGATCAGATTCCGGCAGCACATGCCTGATGAGCGTGCCCACTACGCGACCGACTGCTGGGACGCCGAGGCGCTTTCAGACAGATTCGGGTGGGTCGAGATCGTCGGTATCGCCGACCGGACTGATTATGATCTGAAAGCCCATTCACGGGTCTCGGGTCAGAAAAACACCGTCTTTGTCCAGTATCCGGAAGCAAAGAAGGTCCACCACAAAGCGATCGTGCCGAACTTCGGCAAGCTCGGTCCGGCATTCAAAGGAAAGGCAAAGCCGATCTCCGAACAGATGCTCACCGCGACCCCGGAAGCAGACGGTATCCATCTTACAATAGACGGAGAGGAGATCCTTGTCGGCCCCGAGATGTACACCGTGAAAGACGAGATCGTCGATGTCTTCGGCGAAGATGTCATGCCCCATGTGATCGAACCTTCCTACGGTATCGACAGGATGTGTTACATGGTGCTTGAGCACGCCTATGCCGAGGACGTTGCCGACGGAGAAGCACGCACGGTCATGCGGTTCAAGAAAGGCGTTGCCCCGATCCAGGTCGCCGTCCTTCCGCTGATGGCCCGCGACGGACTCGACGAAATCGCAAAGAACCTTGTCCTCGAACTGCAGAACGAAGGCATCCAGACCGAATACGACGATGCCGGAGCGATCGGACGAAGATACAGAAGACAGGACGAGATCGGAACACCGTACTGTATTACCGTCGACTACGACACCAAAGACGACGCTTCCGTGACCTTAAGGGATCGTGATTCTATGCAGCAGATAAGGGGTCCCGCCGCAGCCGTTCTCAAAGCTCTTCCCGATCTTCTCAAAGGAAAACTTCCCTTCGATACATCCTCGTTATGAGTTATATCAGCAGAAAAAACATCCCTGAAAACACGCTGGAAGAACGGGCATACCAGACGAATATTGCAAAACATGCCCTTTCGGGAAACACGCTCGTCGTTCTCCCGACCGGTATGGGAAAGACCGCGGTCGCTTTGCTTGTGGCTGCCGAGCGGATCCCTGTCGGAAAAATCCTGATGCTTGCGCCGACCAAACCTTTGGTCGAGCAGCATCTCCGCTATTTTTCAAAAAATCTTCTGATCGACACAGATGAGATCATCATGTTCACCGGCACGACGCCGCCGGCAAAGCGTATCGATCAGTGGAAAAAAGCACGGTTCTGCATTTCAACGCCGGAGGTCATCAAAAACGATCTGATCGCAGAGAGATACGACCTCAAAGACGTCTCTCTTCTGGTCGTCGATGAATGCCACCGGACGGTTGGAAACTATGCCTATGTCTTCATCGCCGAACGCTACAATGCCGAGGCAACTGACCCGCTTCTTCTCGGCATGACGGCATCGCCTGGTTCGGACCCTGAGCAGGTCGCCGAGATCTGTCAGCATCTTTCGATCTCGGTCGTGGAGAGCCGGACCGAGTCGGACCCGGACGTCCGGCCGTATGTCCATGAACGCGAGATCGAATATCGGACGGTCGATCTCCCAGAAGATCTCTGGCTTGCGGTCTCGGTTCTGAATACGATGATCGATGACCGGCTCACGAGTCTTGCGGCCCTCAACTACCGCGTGCCGAAACGCGAGGCCCTTTCGATGAAAGCGCTCAACGCACTCATGGCCCAGATCCAGACCCGGATGCAGGAGAAGGATCCTTCGGCCTATGCGGCGATCTCGATCCATGCCGAGCTGATGAAGCTCCGGCACGGAGTCACGCTTGCCGAGTCGCAGGGAACAACCGCCTTCAAGGCCTACCTTCTCCGTCTCGAAACCGAAGGGGCGGGAGGCGCCGGAAGCAAAGCCGCAAAACGGATCTATGAGGATGCCCGGTTCAAGCGGCTTCTTGCTCTTTGCCAGAACTGGACGAAAGAGCTGCACCCGAAAGCCGATGAAGTCGTCAGAGTCATTCAGGAACAACTGATCACGGCTCCCGATTCCCGGATCATCGTGTTTGCGACCTACCGTGACGGTGTTTCGATGCTCGTCGATCATCTGGCAAAAGCCGGCATTCCGGCAAAACGGTTCGTTGGGCAGGCATCCCGCGATACGGAGAAGGGCCTTTCGCAGAAAGAGCAGATCGAAGCGATCCGCCAGTTCCGCGAAGGTGAATACACCGTTTTGGTCGCGACCTCGGTCGGCGAAGAGGGACTCGATATCCCGTCGACGGATCTGGTGATCTTCTATGAGGCCGTACCCTCCGAGATCCGCAGTATCCAGCGAAAAGGGCGGACCGGCAGGAACTCCACCGGAAAGATCATCGTGCTCGTGACCCGCGGGACGACGGACGAGACCTACCGGTGGGTGAGCAATACCCGCGAAAAGCAGATGCAGAAAGGCGTAAAAGCGATGAGGACCGGAAACGTTCCCGTCCCGCAGTCGGCGAGGGTGCCTCCCGCAGGCGAAGCGGCATATGCCCCGGCAGAGGGACAGCTGACCCTTGCGGATGCGGTAATACGGGCAGTCTCCGATGAAAACGACGAGCGGCCGGCCGTCACCGTCGACAACCGTGAGACTCATTCGCGGGTCGCCGAGCATCTCAGCAATCTCGGCGTAAAGATCACGCTGGCGCAGCTATCCGTCGGCGATTACGCGGTCGGTGACCGGATCCTGATCGAACGAAAAACGATTCAGGACTTCGTGGATACGCTGATCGACCGGGATCTTTTTGGGCAGATGAAGGATCTCGCCGAGTCATCGATCCGTCCGATCCTGATCATCGAGGGGGGAAGCATCGCCGACCTCTATAATCTGCGAAATCTTCACCCGAATGCGATCCGAAACGCGCTTGCATCGATCGCCGCAGACTTCGATGTCTCGATTTTGTTTACAAAAGATGCGGTTGAAACCGCAGAGATGATCCATGCGTTCGCAAAACGGGAGGCTGGGGGCCCAGGTTCACCGCGGGGTCTCCATAAATCGAAGACCGGACGATCCGGCAAAGCGGCAGTCGAGTATATTCTGACCGCATTTCCCGAGATCGGGCCGAAAGCCGCACGCGATCTCCTGCGGGAGTTCGGCTCTCTTCGAAGCATCCTGTCGGCTTCGAAAGAAGATCTTCTCCGTGTGAAGGGTGTTGGAGAAAAAACGGCAAATGCCGTTTTACAGACGCCCGACATCGAGTGGCGCGAAAGGTAAACCTCCAATATTTCCCAGACCATCAGAATTTCCTCTAGGAAGAGAGCATTTTTCCCATTTTTACCCCGTTCCATAGATTAATTATAGAAAAACACCACATGTTTACCTATTGCCGTATGGACAGCTATGCATTAAGACTCGAGATCCTGCGATTTTATCGGGCGTACGCATACACCGAAGGGCATTCACATGTCTGTTCCTGCGGGCATCTTGCAAACAAGTTTTGCGTTCCCGAGGTCGATCTTGACAGGGAGGTCGATTATCTAAAGAGAAAGGGATATCTTGGCGGAAGCTATGTCTACGGAACAAGACCCGCCGACGGCGAATACAGGATCACCAAGCAGGGGAACGACTTTCTCGACGGGAAAAACTGTCCAAATGAGGGTAGAATAGCCTTCAGAAGAATAATCTGATCAGGCAAAAATAAAATAGTGTTATTCTCTGACGACGCCGCGCAGGTAATGCCCTGCCGTGATGCCGCCGGAAGCGATATCTTTTATCTGTTCCTTGAGTTCTTTCGGGTCGCCGGTTCCGTCGACGACCGCCGTGTATATTGCCGTCATCCGCCGGATATACTCGGGACTTCGGCCGCGTGCATCGATCGAGATGACGGAGACACCGGCCGACGCGAGTTTGCCGACATACTCGATCAGGCAGGTCTCAGACGAGTTCAGGATATGACCCCGGCACTGGGAATCGGTCCTGACCCGGAATATCCTGTTCGTTTTATCCTTCAGCGCCCAGGACTGACTGCAGCTCCGGCATCCCTGGACCATTGCAGGAATACAGTTCTCGGAGATCATCACCTCAAGACTTCCCTGAACGATCACCTCGGTCTTCGGCGGATGAGCATATGCAGAAAGATGCTCCATCAGCGTTCTGATCTGTTTTCCAGAGAGTTCCGGCGAAAGACAGACCTGACGGCAGCTCTTTCCATACGTAACGGCCGAACGGGCATTCGTGATGTTCAGACCCGACCCGCCGTATTTCGGCACGCCCTTGATACTCTCGGCAGCCCCGACACCGTCGACCATCACGCCGGCGGCTCCGGGGGGGATCTTTGAAAAAGCGGAAGCAAATTCGTGTTCCTGAACGATCCGCGGGAGTTTATAGATGATTGGAAGATCGTAGATCTCCTCAAATCCTTCGTAGACGACCTGTCCTGCTCCGGCCGAGTGGGCGGCCTTTGCCCCGACAACGCTGTCGGTATAGACCTGAACGATCGGCGTCGTCCGCGCCGGGACCGCCGTGCCTTTTTCCGCATATGGACGGGTGGTCCGGACCGGTTTTCGGGCCAGAGCCGCCGCATCCAGAAACTTCCGGCGAAGATCCGTGATAACGCTCATCGGCAAAAACATCGTGCCGTCGTACTGCATCGAAAGCGTTTGAATAAAGAACGGAGTCCCGCCGGTCTTTCGCATCTGGGTTTCGACCGACTCTTTGGACACGGGTTTGTTCAGCGCCTCAAGCATCGGCATCTCGGTTTTGACCTCCACACCATCCGAAGAGACGGTCAGACGCCCCGCTTTGTCGACCGAGACGACGATGTCGAGTGGGATTCTGCCGGCGGAAGGTTTTGAAAGGATCGCGGCCGCTTTTCGTTCGGTCTTCATCCGGCGGGTAATCCAGAGTTCGCTGCCTAAGACAACGTCAGCCGGAGCAGGGATCTTATAGGCGTCCCCTTCCGGGAAGATATACGGCTCTTTATTTAGTGCGAACCCAGTCTCGCGGCCGGCGATCTTGAACACCAGACCGTCTCCCGTATCAGGGACCGGGCCTTCGATTTTCACGATCACCTTGCCGCGGGACTCGTCCAGCCCGGACACAAATCCTGCATAGACACCGCGGTTGTCGGGCTTTTTCGCATTGATGAAGGTCCCCCACTTGTCGCCGAAAAGATATCCTTTCGTAAACCCGCGGTTGAACGCAAAGGCAAGATCCTCCATCGTTTCGTTATCGGGAACGAACTCTTCGCCTGCGGCGATCGTATCAAGACCCCGGCGGTAGGCATCGGTGACGATTCCTACATACTCAGGTGTCTTCATCCTTCCTTCGATCTTGACCGCCGCGACCCCGAGACTGCAGATCTCTTCAAGATAGGGATACAGACACAGATCACGCGGGGAGAGATGATAATCTCCCTGGGTCGGCAGGGTCTCTCCATCGGCTAGGAGAGAGTAGGGTTTTCGGCACGGCTGGGCACAGGCCCCCTGATTCCCGCTTCGTCCGCCGATCACGGACGAAAAGAGACACTGGCCTGAATATGCATAGCAGATCGCTCCGTGAATGAAGATCTCCAGCTCGACGCCGACCTCTTTGGCAGCTTCGGCTATTCTGTTCACGTCATCGAACGGAAGTTCGCGGGCGAGCACCACACGCGAGACGCCGTGTTCGGCGGCGAACCGAACACCTGCCGCGTTATGGATCGTCATCTGCGTGCTTGCGTGCAGCGGAAGATCCGGCACGATCTCTCTTGCAAGAGAGAGAAGACCGACATCCTGTACCAGGATCGCATCGACGCCGATATCCGAGAGGAACCGGAGATACCCGGCGATTCCCGGCATATCATCATCGTATGCGAGCGTGTTGACGGTCACATAGACTTTGACGCCGTACTGATGGGCGAACAGAACTGCACTTTTCAATTCTTCGTTTGAGAAGTTCGCCGCATACTGGCGTGCACCAAATGATTTCCCGCCGAGATAAACAGCATCGCACCCGGCAAATACAGCGGCTTTCAAAGCATCGGGCGAACCCGCAGGAGATAAGAGTTCAGGAATAACCATGATAAAAAAAAGATTACTGAGGTGCCACGCGGCGGACCATCAGTTTGACATCGCCGGTACCGAGAAGAATCGGCTGACCGACAATAACGTTTTCCGTGACACCTGAAAGTTCATCATATTCGTGAGCCACGGCCGCATCCAGCAGGTGGTTGACCGTAACTTCGAAGCTTGCACGGGAAAGGACCGATTCCTTCTCGCCGGCAATACCGTGACGACCGATCTGTTTGACCTCGCCGTCCATGCACATGATGTCTGAGACAAGCATGATGTGGCGGAGATCGACCGAGATACCCTGTTCTTTCAGGGTGGTGAATGCTTCGTAGATGATGGCGGAACGTGCGGCCTCGACACCGAGCGTGCTTGCGATCTCGGAGATGTTGTTTGTACGGGTCCTCGTACAGTCGACGCCGTCAATCTCGAAGACATCTTTCAGGTTGGAACCTTCCGTATGGAGGATGTACTCGTCGTTTTCCTTTCGAACGACGACCCTCTTGATATCATCGATACCCTGAACGATGACCTGACGGACATGTTCTGCGAGCTGGAAGAGATTCTGATAGGAGTCCTCGTTTTTCGGGAGGAACTTCAAGACGCCGTTCGCCTCATCGACCTCGACCTCGAAGTCGCGGTAGTGACGCTTGTCTTTGATCTTCTGCGGAGCACGGGCAAGAACTTCGGATACGGCGATCTTACGTTTCTTGCAGACTTCTTTGTTGACCTGAACGAGAACGCACATCTCTGCGATGTCGGTCTCGATGTCGCCGAACTCGTGAAGGGGTGCGGCTTCGATCTTCCAGGAGACCTCACGGGCCTTATCACGGCTCTCGCGGTAGTCCTTATCTAAGAAGATGGTCATGGTCGGCGTGGACGGCTCTTTTCTCGCGTCCATGATTTCGATAAGACGCGGCAGACCGAGGGTAACGTTGATTTCCGCCACACCCGCGTAGTGGAACGTACGCATCGTCATCTGCGTACCCGGTTCACCTATGGAGTGGGCTGCGTTGATACCGACCGCTTCGCAGGGCTGAACGCGGGTGCGTTCGTACTCGGTGTTGATTCTGTCAACGATGTTTTCGAAGTTGGCGTCGGTTACCTCCTTGCCTGCATCATACTTCGAGATAAGGATCTTCGTGAGTTCCGTGGTCGTTGAGACCGGCATGTTCTCATCCACGAGTCTCCGGACACGGGACTTCATGCGGGCGAGATCGATAGCCTCGAGATCCTCTTCGGATTTGCTCTCTAGCCAGGTCTTCAACTGCTGGAAGAGAGTCTTTGGAAGACCCCAGCTGTGCAGCTCGGCGGCGATCGGTGACACGGGCTCTTCTGCGGCCTCTTCGGTCTTCTTGGCCTTCTTCGACCGGGTTTTCTTTTCTGCGGACTCGGCGGGGGTTTCCTCGGCAGATTCCGTTTCAAGAACCGCTTCGACCTTTTCTGCGAGGGATTTCTTTGAGGTCGTTACGGGAGTTTCTTCGATAACTTCCTCGAAGGTATCGAACTCCTCGTCGAACTCGTCATTGTTTGGAACCATGTTAGATCTCCTCCTTGAGAACGGATTCAGCAATACCTTTCACATCGACCGGCAGACCGGAAGCTGACTTGGCGGGGTCTGTACCGTCTTCTCCGTAGACGAACTGAATGATCTTTCCGCCGGTACTGCGGACAGTGCCGTCATACGCGACTTTGAGATCCTGCAGTGCGTTGATCATACGACGCTGGAGGTAACCGGACTGGGACGTACGAACCGCAGTATCCACAAGACCTTCACGACCTCCGATTGCATGGAAGAAGAACTCGGTCGGGTTCAGACCGGACTTGTAGGAGTTTCTGACGAAACCGTGTGCGTCGGCCCCTTTGTCGCTGCGTTTGAAGTGCGGGAGGGTGCGATCTTCGTATCCACGAACGATACGCTCACCACGCACTGCCTGCTGACCGATACAACCGGCCATCTGTGCGATGTTCAGCATCGAACCGCGAGCTCCGGAAACGGCCATGACCACAGCGGAGTTTTCGAAACCTAAGTGACGGGATGCGATATCACCGGTCCGGTCACGGGCTTTACCCAGCTCTTTCATGACCTGCATTTCAAGGGTCTCTTCGGGGGTTCTTCCGGGCATGGGCTCTAAGTGTCCCTGCTCGAAGATATTGATACGGTTGGCGACATCGTGTTCTGCAGTGTCGAGCACATCGCGAATCTGCTTGTACTCTTCTTTACCGAGATCGGTGTCGTTGATTCCGTAGGAGAATCCGTACAGCATGATCGCACGGATCGAGAGCTTGGTCAGATCGTCGATGTACTCTTTTGCACGCTGCGTGCCGTGGAGACGGATGATCCTGTTAAGGATAGCGCCGTCCATTGCTCCGACAGACTTCTTGTCGATGGTTCCGCTGATGAGTTCTCCGTCGACGATCCTGACGAATGCATCGTTCGGACAGAACGTGTTCTTCGTACAGGGGTCGCAGTTCCGGCAGCAGGTCGCTTTGTAGAACATGTTGACGTCTTTCGGCAGGATCATCGAGAATGCCTGTTTGTTGCTCCAGTAGGGAATACCGTTTTCGACCTTGCCCGGTTCGGGAAGGTGTTCCATTGCGGTATATTTCAGGAGATAGAGGAACTCGGACTTCGTGTACCACTTCAGCTGGTTTGTAAGCAGGAAGATACCGGAGATGTGGTCGTGAAGACCGCCGATGATCGGACCGCCGAAACGCGGCGAGAGAATGTTTTCCTGAACGGCGACGAGAAGCTCTGCTTCTGCGCGTGCTTCCTCGGTCTGAGGAACGTGCAGGTTCATTTCATCTCCATCAAAGTCTGCGTTGTACGGGGGACATACTGCCGGGTTAAGGCGGAACGTTCTGCCGTTCATGACTTTGATGTGGTGGGACATGATGGACATACGGTGCAGAGACGGCTGACGGTTGAAGAGAACGATATCTCCGTCACGCAGCTGTCTGTCGATCTTCCATCCGGGCTCGATCATTTCCGCAACCGTGTCGCAGTTTCCTTCTTCGCCGGCGATCAGTCTGATACGGCGGCCGTCGGGTCTGTTGACATAGTTCGCACCGCAGGGGTCGCGAAGGGTCGGTCTGTGCGGGCCGATCCGGATCAGAGCACGCATATCCTCAAGGTTTTGCTTGGTCACTCTTACGGGAACAGACATCTCGTTTGCGATCGCAAGCGGGATACCGACTTCACCGATCGAAAGGTTCGGATCGGGGGAGATGACCGTACGTGCGGAGAAGTTGACACGTTTACCGGATAATGATCCGCGGAAACGGCCGTCTTTTCCTTTCAGACGCTGAGAGAGTGTCTTGAGCGGTCTGCCGGACCGGTGTCTTGCCGGCGGGCATCCTGCGACCTCGTTGTCGAGGTAGGTGGTGACGTGGTACTGGAGAAGTTCCCACAGATCCTCAATAATGAGCTGCGGGGCACCTGCGTCCTGGTTTTCCTTAAAGCGCTGGTTGATCCTGATGATATCCACAAGCTTGTGGGTCAGATCATCCTCGGATCTCTGACCGTTTTCAAGGATAATGGACGGACGGACCGTTACCGGCGGGACAGGAAGGACAGTAAGAACGGTCCATTCGGGTCTTGCGACTTCGGGGTCGATACCGAGAAGACGGAGGTCGTCGTCCGGGATCTTTTCGAGGCGTTCACGGATGTCGGCGGAGGTCAGTTTGCGTTCCGACTTGTGGACTTTTCCGTCCTCGCCCATCTCGGTAACGATCTCAACGAATGAGGTCGGCTTCTCGAAGTTGATCTTGAACTGCTGATCACCGCAGTAGGGGCAGATACGCTCCTTCTTGATATCCTTCTCGCCAATGGTTTCGGCAGAGTAGGGATCGTCTTCAAGTGCGGAGAAGCGTTCGATCTCTTCTTTGTCGAGAAGAAGCCGGCCGCAGTCACGGCAGGTGACACGGAGAAGTTTTCTGATCAGGCGGGTGTATCCGACATGGATGACCGGTTTTGCGAGATCGATGTGACCGAAGTGGCCCGGACAGTCGCCCTGCTTCTGACCGCAGGTCTTGCAGCGAAGTCCCGGATCGATAACACCGAGACTCGGGTCCATGAGACCTTTCGGGTAGGGGAATCCGTCGTCGTCGTAGGTGTCCGGCCAGATGACCTTACAGACACTCATGTCGCGGATCGCTTTCGGGGAAAGGATACCGAACTCGATCTTGCCGATTCTCTTTGGCGAGGTCATACCATATCCTCCAGTCTCAGTCTGGGAGCTATACCCATACTCTTCATCTCATCAAGGAGAAGTTTGAATGCGTAACTCATTTCGACTTCATAAATATCTGTTTCTGCGCCGCAGGCGAGACAGCGGGTCATCTTCTGCTTGGCATCATACATGGCGACCATTCCGCAGCGTGCGCAGACGTACTGCTTTACTGCATCGGATTCGTCAAGGAGACGCTCTTTGAGAGCCATTGCGGCACCGTGACCGATCATCACATCACGTTCCATTTCACCGAAACGAAGACCTCCCTCACGGGCACGTCCTTCGGTCGGCTGACGGGTAAGGACCTGGACCGGACCTCTGGACCGTGCATGCATCTTGGTAGATACCATGTGGTAGAGTTTCTGGTAGTAGATAACACCGATGTAAATGTCGGCCTGGAATCTGCGGCCGGTGATACCGTCGTACATGACTTCACGGCCGGTGTGGGCGAATCCTGCCTCGGCAAGCTGGTGTCGTAAGACCTGCTCACGGGTGAGGGTGCTCGACTTCACGTCTTTGCCGATCTCTTTGTCGTTTAAGAGACGGTTCTGTGCGAAGGACGAGTCGAAGATCTTCTCGACCTGGGTCTTTCGGAAGGAAGTTGCATTCACGCGGGAACCTTCGAGTGCTCCGGCTTTGCCGCCGATCATCTCGAGCATATGACCGATGGTCATACGGGACGGGACTGCGTGCGGGTTGATGACGAGATCGGGCGCGATACCTGCAGCGGTGAAAGGCATGTTTTCCTGCGGAGTGATAAGACCGCAGACACCTTTCTGACCGTGACGGGATGCGAACTTGTCGCCGATCTCCGGGATACGGAGATCACGTGTTCTGACTTTGACGAGGCGGGAGGAGTTCTCGGACTCGGTGATGATGACGGTGTCTACAATACCGGTCTCGTTACTTCTCATCGTGATGGACGTGTCGCGGCGTTTTTCAACGGCGATGAGTTCTCCGGTCGGTTCCTCGAGGAAACGCGGCGGAGAGGTCTTGCCGATGAGAACATCCTTTTCATTGACGACGGTCTCGGGGTTGATGATTCCATCAACATCGAGGTTTGCGTAGGAACCGATTCCATGGGAACCCTGGACATCCTCTTCGGGCAGCTCGATCCTGTCGACCTGTCCTCCGGGATATCTGCGTTCCTCTCCTTCATAGGTTCTGAAGAAGTGGGAACGGCCTACTCCGCGTTCGACCGAGGCTTTGTTGAAGATGAGTGCATCTTCAATATTGTATCCTTCGTAGGAGATGATGGCCACACAGAAGTTCTGACCCTGCGGGCGGTTGTCGGAACCGATAAGTTCGGCTGCCTGCGTGTGCACCATCGGGACCTGGGCGTAGTGAAGCATATGACCGCGGGTATCGGGCCTAAGCTTCATGTTTGCCTGGGCAAAACCCAGTGCCTGTTTGATCATACCCGCACCCATCGTAACACGCGGCGATGCGTTGTGTTCCGGGAACGGAACGTGTGCTGCTCCTATACCGAGGATAAGGGACGGATCGATCTCAAGGTGGGTGTGTTCTGGAGTCAGATCGGATTCCTGCACCGCGATAAAGAGGTCATCCTCCTCTTCCGCATCGATGAACTCGATCTTACCCTGAGATACCAGTGCCATAAAGTCTTCAGCACCGGATCTGACGATCTCGATATCTTCGGGGGTGACTGCCGGGACGCCGTTTTCGACGACGATCAGGGGTCTGCGGGCCCGTCCGCGGTCGGTATTGATGACGATCTCGTTACTGTAATCTTTGTATGAAATATTGACTTCGGTCGAGACGTGCCCCGATCTGCGCATCTGTCTGAAGTTTCTGGTGAAGCCGTAGGCATCGTCGACTTTGCCAATCAAAGCACCGTCCACGAATACACGTGCCATTTTCTTTTCCATTTTATTCGCTCCTGATCGGCTGGATCTTCATGCCCTGTATTACACGGAGGACCTCGTCCTCATCGGTTCCTTTACTGATCTCGACAAGCTGGGCAAAGTTCTTCACTAAACCGCAGTTTGGTCCTTCCGGAGTTTCGGACGGACAGATGCGCCCCCACTGGGTTGGGTGCAGATCACGGGCCTCGAAGTGGGGCTGGGATCTGGACAGCGGAGAGATAACTCTTCGCAGGTGGGAAATGACCGACATGTGGTCGACGCGGTCCATAAGCTGGGAGACACCAGTCCTTCCGCCGACCCAGTTTCCGGTTGCAAGCGGGTGAATCAGGCGTTCGGTCAAGACATCCGCACGGACGACGGTTCCGATCGCGAGTTCTCTGTGTCTCATGCTCGCGCGTTCAAGCTGATACTTGACATCGCGGGTAAGTCTGTTTAACGAGATACGGAACAGATCCTCCATCAGGTCACCTGCAAGTTTCAGGCGCTTGTTGGAGTAGTGATCTTTGTCGTCGATTCTCCTCTTGTTGAGTGCGAGGTCGAAACATGCCTCTGCCATTCTGCCGAGGAATTCGGCTTTGGCGATCCGGACATCCTTTGCATACACTTCGTAGCCTTCGTCTCCGGGTTTTAAGGAGCCGGGGATGGCGTAGTTTAAGTGCGGGAGAAGGTAGCTGTCCAAAACGAACTCGGCGCGTTTTCTCTGGTAATCCTTGGTCTGGTTGGGCGCAAGCTTCTTACCGACATACATGACACCCTCCTCGACGGTGGCGCATTCGCTTTCTTCGAGGTTCTGCATCATGTAGGTGAGGACGTCTTCTGAGAGGGAGACGGCCGATACGATCTCTTCATCGGACTCGAGACCAAGCGCACGCATGAGGTCCGCAAACCGCAGGTGGCCGGCAACGCTCGGGAAGGAGACGTCGAGGAGGTTCTTCTTGTTCTTCTCGACAACGACGAGAGCGCGGTAGCCGCGGAACTGGGAGAACACTTTGGATACATGGATCTGCTCGTTGTATCTCTCGGTGAACTCGGTCATGATCTTGTTGCTGGCAAGATCTTCGAGCGTCATTAATACACGCTCGGTTCCGTTGACGATGAAGTATCCTCCGGGATCGCTCGGATCCTCGCCCTGCTCGGTTCTCTCTTCCTGGGACAGACCGCAGAGGTTACAGACCTGACTGCCGATCATGACCGGGAGCTGACCGATGGTCGTTTCCTGGACCGGATAGACTTTGTCTCCCTGGTGGAGGGTCATTTCAAGGATCATCGGGGCCGCATAGGAAAGGTTTCTTAGGCGGGCTTCGGCCGGATAGAGCTTGCTCTGCGAACCGTCTGCTTCCCTGACGATGGGTTTTTCAACACGGATTTTTCCCAGTTCGACCCACACGGCCTCCTGGTTCTTTCCTCTGTTGACGATTTCGGTCTCGACGATACGCTGTTCGTCTACGACTTTCTGGAGGTTAAACTGGACAAAATTGTTATAGGAGTCCAGCTGGTGGCGTGCAACGTGTTCCTGGGAAAAGTACGCGCCTGATAATACACTTCTGTCGATCATGATTTCTGCCTCCGGTTATTTTTTCGGCCTTCTAACGACAAGGCGGTAGGATGTGGCTTCGCCTGCTGTCTGGCTCTTTCTTACGATCATAATGACGTTTCCGGGTTTTGCGCCGCAGGCTTTTACAGCCGGGTCATCATGATAGATTTTTGGAAGGTGATCTTCCGTGATGTCGAAGGTTGTGAGAAGATTTTTGACGTCTTCGTCAGTCATGATCTGATGGTCGGGGACCATCTCATGCAGTAATACATTGAGTCTTGTCATGTAGCTCCTAATCAGATTCGTGTGAATACGGGGTCTTGCTGCTGATTCTTTCAGGTAGCTGGTTCAATTTTTAAAAGTCTGGTTCTTTGGCTTGTGAATGGCCCAATGGGAATACATTCGCCGGTGGTGTGTGATGGATGATATACACGCATCGAATAAAATGAGATAAGGCATGCTATAAGCATTTTTCCTTGTCAAAAAACCCGAAGGCGTGAAGCGGGCCAGGAGGGAGTTGAACCCCCGACCTGCGGATTAAAAGTCCGACGATCTGCCTGACTGATCTACTGGCCCTTGTGTTTCATCTAGGAAACAGCGGTAATAGAATGATGTCCGCACATATAAAGCTGACTATTTGCATCATCCATGCCCTGTTCGAACGATGGAACTGTTTTATTACTTACAAATAGAACAGTATTCTACTTAAATTATGGCAGATATGGATATGTTCCCACGGACCCAGCGGATTCTGGTGAAAGGATGCAGCCTGGTGACGATCGCAATATACGTCCTTATTGCAGCTCTTTTGATAATTACAGCCATTCTCGGAACGATCGAGACCCTTGGTCTGATCCGTATTGCGCTGGAAAGCCCCACGCAAGGATCCCTCACGAACGTGCTGCAGGGCATTCTTCTGATCATCGTTATCGCGACCTTAATCGATATGGTCCAGTCGTATGTGCGGGCAGGGCGCGTACTGATCAGACCGATTCTGATAGCGGGCGTCACGACGATGGTAAGAAGACTTCTGGTAACCGATCTGACGTTTATCGATATCATCGGGACGACGATCGTGATCCTCGGCCTTACGGTCGCCATGATCTATCTCGGGCGTGAGGATCGGGATGTTGCCACCTTTTTGACAGCAAAAGATGGGAAAAACGAGAAGGAAGAAAGCCTGGAGTAATCCCCCTCAAATTTTCAAATTATTCTTTTTTTCATTAAAAAAATCCGAAATTCAAACATAAGTATCAACTTATTTTTGGTGTGTTATATTAAGCTTTATTATCGTACCGGTTCCTTAAGTATGATACTGTGACGATGAAAGAATCCAGCAATATCCTTACTGAAGGACCGGTCGGAAAAGCCCTTTTGATAGTGGCGCTTCCGATTATCATCAGTAATCTTCTTCAAAGCGTGCTGGAAGTCGTGGACATGTATTTCATCGGGAAACTGGGGGATGTGTCCATCGCGGGCGGGACCATGAGCATTATGGTTTTAATGGTCCTGACCACGGTGATTTTCGGCATCGTGACGGCCACTGCCGCATTTGTTTCACGAGCCTACGGCTCGGAGAAGTTTGAACGTATTCAGGTCATCCTGCTTCATTCCCTGTATCTGGCGCTTGGGTTTTCCGCGATCCTTGCAGTGATAGGTTTGTTCTTTTCGGAGAATCTGCTTTTGCTGATGGGAGCGTATCCCGATGTCGCGGCAGAGGGGGCGAGGTTCCTTACGCCGATGCTTATGGGCCTCTTTGTAATGGTGATCCTGATTACGCTGACGACGGTGTTCCAAAGTACGGGAGATTCAAGAACACCCATGTATGTGATGCTTGGGGTCAATGTAGTGAATATTATCCTGAACCCGACCCTGATTATGGGTCTTGGGGGCCTGCCGGCATGCGGGATCGCCGGTTCGGCGTATGCGTCGCTTCTCTCAAGAGCGATAGGCGTGATGCTTCTGATCGGCGTGATGTATCTTCTGCCGTCGAAGAAGAACAGTCCTATCAAGTTCCCGAAGAAGTGGACGTTCGAGCCGAAGCTGATCAAGGACATCGTCGTGATCGCGATACCGTCAGCAATCCAGAGCGGTATTCGAAGCGTGGCGTTCCTCTCGATGACGACGATCATCGCCGTGTACGGGACGGCCGCGGTGGCGGCATACGGTATCTGCCTCAGGCTGGATATGATGGGCCTGATCATCGTGATGGGACTTTGTACGGGGGTCGCCGTGATGGTGGGTCAGAATCTCGGAGCGGGAAAAGTCGAGCGGGCGGTAAAAACGGTCAGGTATGCCGCGACAGCCAATGCGGTATTCATGATCGGTGTTGCGGCACTGTATCTGGTCTTTGCGACGGAGTTCCTGAAGTTCTTCGGAGCGACCGGAGAATCGCTTGCCGACGGGACGATGTTTATGCAGATCGTGCCGCTGTCCTACTTCCTCGTGGCGATCGCCATGACCATGGGTTTTGCAATGAACGGCGCCGGCATGACGCGGCCGGGGATGTACTCGGCGATCGCCGGCCAGCTAATCGTGCAGGTCGGTCTTGCCGCGTTCTTCGCCTTCAGCGGGTATTCTATCCAGTATATCTGGTATGCCGTCGTGTGCGGAACGGTCGTGATGTTCTGTTTCGATCTGTTCTTCTATATGCGCGGAGGCTGGAAGACGAAGAAGCTGAGAATCGACAGCGACGAAACGCCTGCAGAAAACTGAAAAACGATCGGGGTGCAGAATGCTGCACGGCCCGGTGAACCTTTTTTTAATAGGACTTACGCGGTGTTGTGATCTTGACCGAGATAAACTGACGTACGAGATGCACTTCGATTTCGTGTACGGCATTAATGTGGACGCAAGAGAAAAACCAACCGCGAATCTCCGCGAATTAACGCGAATCGCATTTTCCTTACGTTCGGGTGCTCTGCTTCGGCTTATCGCCTACGCAGGAATCGCACCCTCTCTTGAAAAATGCTATCGGAAAAACCCGCATGCGGGTTTTTCTGTTGTTTCATTATTTTTTCGATTATATGCATAGAGAAGTTTTACGAAGAGAAAAACCGGCACGCCGGTTTTTCCCCAGCATTTTTTCCAGACGGCGTGAGATTCCTGCGTAGGCGATCAGCCGGAGCAGAGCACGAAGGCGCAAGAAAAATGCGATTCGCGTTAATTCGCGGAGATTCGCGGTTAAATAATCTCTTGTCTCCACACCCTGTAATTCCCTTCCCGAATTGGATTGAGGATAACACCTCGTAAATCCTATTTAAATCAATAACGATTTTTGATCGGATTATGTTCTCAGAAACATCCCGGCCAACCGCGATTTCGAGAGAACGATCGTCGTAGGGCGACCGTGAGGGCAGGTGTACGGGGATTTTGTCGCCATAAGCTGGCGTAAGAGACGCTGCATCTGTTCGATCGTCAGCGGCGTGTTCCCCTTCACAACAGCACGGCACGCAGCGGTCTTCAGCACCCGATCAAGGACCTCGTCGGTGTTCCCCACCCCGTCCAGCGCCGCGTCCAGGATCGCATGGATGGTGTCCGGGTCGCCGAGCGTTGAGGAGACGACGGGGACGGAGCGGACCATCCAGACGTCTTTTCCAAACGGTTCTAGAAGGTATCCCGCGGCGGCGAGGACATCCAGCAAATCGGGAAGGGCGGCGGTCTCCTTTTTCGAGAGAGTGATCGGCTGGGGGACGATCAGTTCCTGCCCGGCCTCCGCTGACGAGGAGCGGGCGAGCAGCTGATCGTACATGATCCGCTCGTGGGCCGCATGCTGATCCACGACGATAAGGTCGCCGGATTCATTCTTCGCAAGAATGTAGGTGTCCCCGATCTGCCCGAGGACTTCCGGGACGAACAGATCGGTCTCCGGCAGATCCGCAGACTCGGTCCGCCGAAGCTGCTTCTCCGTCTGTTTGAGAGGGGCCTGTCTTGCCTCATGCATCTCCTGCTTCCCGGCATATACAGGCACCGGCTCGCCGACGATCTCTACCGGAAGGGTCGTGATAGTCTCGCGGGCGAGGGTAGGCATGGGGGCGGTGGAAAAGACCCGCTCTTCATGCAGCGATGTATAGACCGCATCCTGAACGCACCGCATCACTTCCCTCTCGCGGGAGAGGCGGACCTCCCGCTTTGTCGGATGCACGTTCACATCCACGTCCCGGGGATCGAGGACGATATCAAGAAACGCCGCAGGGTACATGCCCTTTGGCAGAAGCGTGCCGTATCCTTCGCGGATCGCCCACTGCAGCTGGCGGGACGTCACCTGCCGGCCGTTTATCGAGAGATAAAACCGCGTCTGGGTCGTCTTCATCTCCGAGCCGGGACGCGTGATCCAGCCGTCGATTTTCACCGGCCCGAAACTGCCGGAGACCGGGGTCAGCTCTTTGGAAAAGGTGGAGCCGAACACCGCGGCGATCACGTCCGGATACGAGCCTGTCCCAAAGGTCTGGAACCGCTCTTTGCCGTTGTACAGCAGAACAAACGAGATGTTCCTGTTCGAAAGGGCGATCCGCTCGACCATGTCGTAGACGTGGGACAACTCCGTTGGAACGGACTTCTGGAACTTGCGCCGGGCGGGAGTGTTGTAAAAGAGAGCGTCGATAAGAACGCTCGTTCCTTCCGGCGCACCAACAGCCGAGTGAGAGATCAGCTCGCCGCCGTGGATCACCACGCGGGCCGCTTCGGGCGAAGGGGAGCCGCGTTCCTTTGTCGTGAAGGTCACCTTCGAGATCGCCGCGATGCTTGCAAGAGCCTCGCCGCGGAACCCGAGCGTGGTGATCCCATCGAGATCCTCAGGGCGGGATATCTTGCTTGTTGCGTGCTGGCGGAATGCCAGAAGAGCGTCGTCGAAGTCCATCCCGATCCCGTCGTCCGTGACGGAGATTTTGGTTATCCCGGTTTTGTCGGCCGATATGCCGATCCGGATGATTTGGGCGTCCGCATCCACGGCGTTTTCGACGAGCTCTTTCACGACGGACGCCGCACGCTCGACCACTTCGCCCGCCGCGATGTGGCTGATCGTCTCCTCGTCGAGGATTTTGACCCGGCTCATTTCTTCTCCAGCAGGGCCTTGAGTTCGTTGATGAACATAAGCGCCTGCATAGGGGTCATCATGTTCGGATCGGCGTCGCGGATCCGCTCTTCGACGGCGGACGGAGCCGGCTCGGCGTCCGTTAGAAGCATCTGCGTGTAGTATTTCGTCCCGCCGGAGGATGCATCCTGCGTGAGAGCTTCTCTCAGGAGGTCCGATGCACGGACCAGGACTTTTTTCGGGACGCCGGCGATCTTTGCGACATGGATACCGTAGCTTCTGTCCGTCGCACCGGGGATGAGTTTTCGAAGGAACGTGATGTCGTGCTGGTCCTCTTTCACGGCGAAGTGATAGTTTCTCACGCGGCGAAGCTCGGACTCCATCCCGATCAGCTGGTGGAAGTGGGTCGCAAACAGCGTGCGGGGACCCGCCCCTCCTTTTCCGTGGAGATATTCGAGCACGGCCCGGGCGATCGCATACCCGTCAACGGTGCTCGTGCCCCTCCCTATCTCATCTAAGAGGATGAGGCTTTGATCGGTCGCATTGTTGAGGATGTTGGCGAGTTCGAGCATCTCGACCATGAACGTGCTCTGCCCGCCGGCGAGGTCGTCGGATGCCCCGACCCTGGTGAAGACCCGGTCGACGATCCCGATCCGGGCAAAGGATGCCGGAACGAAGCAGCCGGTCTGGGCCATGATACAGATGAGAGCGACGCTTCGCATGTAGGTGGATTTACCGGCCATGTTTGCGCCGGTGAGGATCAGGATCTGCTGGCCGATCGAACTCATCTCGGTGTCGTTAGGGACATAGCCTCCGGGAACGGTGTTTTCGACGATCGGGTGACGGCCGTCACGGATGAGGAGTTCCGTTCCGGGAACGAGTTCGGGGCGGACGTAGTTTCCGGAAAGGGAGAGGTCTGCGAACGCGGCGATCATGTCGATCGTGCCGATCGAACGGGACGCCTGCTGGAGAGCCGGGACGAACTCCGAGAGATGCGTCAGAAGGGATTCGAAGAGCGAGATCTCGAGAGCGAGAACGCGGTCGTCGGCCTGGGCCATCACCGCTTCGCGTTCGCGAAGGGCGGGGATCGTGAACCGCTCGCCGTTTGCGGTGGTCTGTTTGCGTTCGTAGGTGTCTGGGACGAGATGGAGGTTTGCCTTCGTGATCTCGATGTAGTAGCCGAACACGTTGTTGTAGGCGATCTTGAGCGAACGGATCCCGGTGCGTTCCCGTTCGGTCTGCTGGAGTTCGGCGATCCAGTCGCGGCCGTTGGTGACGATGTTTCTGATTTGATCAAGGTCGCTGCTGTATCCTTCCCTGATGACGCCGCCGTTTTTGTAGACGAGAGGCGGCTCGTCGACGATCGCTGAAAGGATCAGATCGGCGACGCCGTCAAAGGAGGGGATCTGTTCGAGTTCGTCTTTGAGGAGACCTTCGGCGCCGCAGAGTTCGGCGGTGAGTTCGGGAACGGCGGCCAGACTCGAGGCGAGAGCGAGAAGATCACGCGGCGAGGCGTTTCCGTAGGCGATCCTGCCGGCGATCCGTTCGATGTCGGTGAACCTGGAGAGGATGGTCCTGGTCCCGGAGAGGAGGACGGGGCGCCGGGTGAAGAACCCGACGGCGTCGAGACGATGATTTATCTTTTCCGGCGAGGTCAGCGGCCGGGTGATGGTGCTTCGCAGAACACGGCTCCCCATGGGGGTCTTGGTCCGGTTGAGGAAGCCGAAGAGGGTCGTATCATTCCGGTCGCCTCGGAGGGGATTGAGGATCTCGAGATTCCGGAGCGTGATCGCGTCCAGGATCATCGCGTCGTTTGCGTATTTTCTGGAGAATCCGCGGATGTGGGGGAGACTTGTTTTCTGGGTCTCTTTTGCATAGCGGAGAGCGGCTGCGGCAGCATTGATGCATTCTGCGGAACTGACATCGAATCCGTCTAAGGAGGAGACGCAAAATGCGGCGGTGAGTTCGGCGGTGCCGTCAACGAAGAGACCGGAGCGGCCGGGAGTGAGGACCTTACATGTTGAGGCGAGGAAAGAGATGAGGTCCGCGGAGATGCCCTGCGGGACGAGGATCTCAAGAGGATTGTACTGTTCTATTTCGGTGGCGAGGGCGGAAAATCCCGGCTCGAAGGGGATCTCCCGGACGAAGAATTCGCCGGTGGAGATGTCGAGGAAGGCAAGACCCATGACGGTTTTTTTGGCGTCGGAACACAGCGCCATGAGGTAGCGGGCGGTAGGACCGGGGATGACGTCGGCGTCGATCGCCGTTCCGGGAGTGACGACTCTGACGACGTCCCGCTTTACGACGCCTTTTGCAAGTTTCGGGTCCTCGACCTGTTCGCAGACGGCGACTTTGTAGCCTTTGCGGATCATTCGGGGAAGGTAAAGGTCGACTGCGTGGTAGGGGATGCCTGCTAGAGGGATCGGGTTTCCTTCGGGGTCTTTGGAGCGGGAGGTCTGGACGATGTCGAGTTCGCGGGCACAGATCTCGGCGTCTTCGAAGAAGGTCTCGTAAAAGTCACCCATCCGCATGAAAAGGATACAGTCAGGGTATTTTTCCTTGAATGTTTTGACCTGTTCCATGGCGGGAGTGAGTTTTTTGGGAGAGACCATACTGATGATATGTTGTTTGCGAAAGGGTATGAATGATTTGGAACGCGGGTTGACCCGATGGGGCAACCTCAGCGGAGCAAGTTTGAGTGAAGCGAAAACTTGCGACTGACGCGGGAAGGCCGAAGGGCTGACCAAGTCTGCGGGATAGAAGTGCCCTTAACGGAGCAAGTCTCTGCAAGAGACTTGCGACTGTGGGGTAGCCCGCTCTCTCAAACCTTCGGTTTGCTCGGCTAAGGTTGTCCGCTTTCAGCGTCCAACCCGCCCTCGCAAGGCAAAGCCTTGCTCAGCTGAGGCTGCCCTATTGGGCAGCCCGCTAACAAAACCCGTAAATACCATGAAAGAAAATACTGCAAATTATCCACAGAAGGTGCGATCATTTCCACGAAATATACCACAACTTTCCTCATTGCCGGACTCTTTGCGGCGATCCTCGTTTCCGGGTGCATTGCCCCCTTAATCAGCCAGACGGCGACTGTCGAAAACTCCTCCCTGCAGTTTGTATCCTCATATGAAAACGGCGACCGGTATCTTGCCGGGAACTACACTGTCATCGTCCTGAACGGAACCTACCGGGAGATGGGGCGGCAGTATGGCGGGCTCATGAAAGACGAACTGCTCGCCGAATACGCGATGATAACAACCGAACTCCAGTCCAGAGGCTACACCATCGACGAGATCAGGTCCCTGGTCCGGGACAACGAACCGTTCCTGCCCGAACGGATAAAGGAGATCTATCGCGGGATGGCCGAGGTCACCGGCCTCACAGAAGATGACGCATATGTCCTCTACTACGGCCCGATCCTCTACCTGACAACGCCGTACGCCTGCTCCTACCTCGCCGTCTGGGATGAATACACCGTCAACGGATCCGTCGTCGTCTCGCGGAACTGGGACACCTCCGACGAACTCGAACCGTTCAACCAGTATTACGTCCTTGCCGTCTACAACCCGACCGATGGAAGCAACAGCGTTGCCACATTCTCGCCGGCCGCCGCGGCCCCCGAGACCCTCATGAACAGCAAAGGGCTCTACATCTCCGACGATGCCTCCGGCCAGGGAATTTCCGCACCGGAAAACCGGCAGGAGATCCTCGCCGCCTTCTTCGGTCTGATGCTCGACTTCTCCGACCTTGACGGACTCGACGCAGGCATCCGGGCGCTTCGTCCAAGCGGGACCGTCATCGTGGACGCCGCCGGAGTGACCGGGGCATACGTCTATGAAGTCGGCCTCGTCGAAACAAAACAGCGGACCGGCGACGGGGTCATTGCCGCAGCAAACCACTTCGTCGATCCCTTCTGGACCGGCATCGTCCCCGAGCCAAACTCCGTGATCCGGTACGACAACCTGCTCGGGCAGGCCGAAGAGGCAAAGGGCAGCATCGACGGCGAGAAGATGGTCGGCATCCGTGATGTCGCCTACGAAGACGGCGGAGCGACCTTCACCCACACGGTCTTCGACGGGATCCCCTGCTCCTCGAACCACCAGATCGTCTTCGTCCCGGCGGATGAAACGCTCTGGTTCAAAGTCGTGGATATGACGTGGCAGAAAGTCAGTCTCTCACCCCTTTTCGCAGAATAATCACCCCAACCTCTTTTTTTCAGATAGGACTTATGCAGGGTTGTGATCTTAACCGAGAAAAAACTGATTTACTTATGACATGCACTTCGATTTCGTGTACGGCATTAGTGCAGACAAAAAGAAAACCAACCGCGAATCTCCGCGAATTAACGCGAATCGCATTTTCCTTACGTTCGGGCACTCTGCTTCGGCTTATCGCCTACGCAGGAATCGCGCCCTCACTTGAAAAATGCTATCGGAAAAACCCGCCTGCGGGTTTTTCTGTTGTTTCATTATATTTCCAATTACACAAAAAAGAGAAGGTAACGAAGAGAAAAACCGGCACGCCGGTTTTTCCCCAGCATTTTTCCAGACGACGTGCGATTCCTGCGTAGGCGATAAGCCGGAGCAGAGCACGGTGGCGCAAGAAAAATGCGATTCGCGTTAATTCGCGGAGATTCGCGGTCAAATAATCTCTTGTGTCCATACCCAGTAATACTCTTCCCTAATTGAAGAGGGATTAACACCGCGTAAGTCCTATTAAAAAAAAGTATTTGAGCTTATTTGAGTAGTATTCAGGAATTATAAAAGGGACACCAGATCGCGAAGCACGGCCTCCGGATCCTTTGCCTTCACGACGCTGGATGCGAGCAGAACGCCGTCAGCTCCAAGATCGACCGCCGTTTTTACGCACTCGCCCGACTGGATGCCTGCACCGCAGAGGACCTTAACGTCCGAGCTGATCTTTTTCACTGCAGCAACCGAATTTCTGATGATATCGGGATCCGCTTTTGCGACCGAGATGCCCGAGCCGATAAGTTCCGGCGGCTCGACAGCCACATACGTCGGCGAAAACGCCGCGGCCGCTGCCGAAACGCCCACATTGTTCGTGCAGACCACCGACTCCAGATGATTGAACTTCGCCGCTTCGACGCATGCCTCAATCTCTGCGATCGTCAGTCTTCGTTCCGAGTGATTGATCAGCGACCCAACACAGCCGGCCGCCCGCACCGTGAATGCAGGGATCCGGCCGGTGAAAGCTCCTTCCACCGCATCGATGTGCTGGGCATACACCGGGATCTCGTAATGCTTGCAGAACGGGTGAAGCTCCACAAACTGCGGAGCGATACCGATAGTCACGCCCGACTCCTGCATCACAAGTTCGGCGGCCGAAGCTATCTGTCCTGCCGCATTGCCCGCTCCTTCGCGGTATGACTTGAAGTTCACCAGGATAAGCGGAGACGACATTACTTCCTCTTCACCTGAAGAACATCGCCGAGCGTGGTGGATGCGACGCCGCCTGCCTGAAGCTTGTCGTCGTCATCGGACACATCCAGAAGAACGATGCCGAGCTCCTTTTCGAGCTTCTTGCGTTCTGCCTCTGTCGGGGCACGCTCGCCGCGTTCGAACTTCTTGATGTCTCCTTCCTGCATCTTCAAAATGAAGGCAAGATCCTTCTGGGTATAGCCTTTGGCAAGACGGGCCGATGCGATCCGCTGGGGGTAATCCTCCACGATATCGCCCTCGATGAAATCGAACATATCCCGCTTGCGGTTCGCCTGCTGACTGGCCTGGGACGGCGACTTGGCCTTGGTCGTAATGACCGGGCGGCCGAACGACTGGACCGGAGCACGCGGTGCCTGGACCTCGGTCCCAAGCTTGGCGCACTTGTCGCAGACTCTCATCGGCTTTGCTCCCTCGATCTGCACCAGTTTGCCTTTCTTACTCAGTGCTACCCCGCATAACTCACAATATTCTGTCTGCATGATATACTCGCTCATCTATATTTTCCCTCGCATACATTAACCCTTTTCCTATCCGGCAATACTCTCTGTCGGTGAATGGACGGAAATGAGGGCGAAAACTGCGGGAAAAAATCCGCGGCATGCAAAATGTATCCTTTCGAAAGATACTTTACTGCATTCGTCAGATATACCAAACATAGGGGTATTTTTATGACTGAATCTGGGCAGGATGACAATCAGGATGTGATCACGCCGATCATCTCCGTCGAACCGGTTATGTCGTCGGATGAGCTTGCACAGCTCAGAAAAACCAACATTGCCCTGGAAAGCCGCAACTATGAGCTGCGGGAAACGGTCAGACAGCTCAGGCTGCAGGCGGCGGCAACGGAATCTGAAAGGGATCAGTATAAACGCGAGGCGAAACGGCTGAAAGGCGATCTGGAACAGTACCGCACCCCGCCGCTCGTGATCGGGACGATCGAAGCCCTCGCGTCGGATGAACGAGTTATTGTAAGGAGCACGACCGGGCCGCAGTTCCTCTCGAAGGTAAGCGAGACGGTCGACCCAAAAGAGATAATCCCCGGGAGACAGTGTGCCCTGCATCCGCAGTCCTTCGTCCTTATCGAGGTCCTGCCGAACAAATACGATACTCTCATCTCCGGCATGGAGGTCGAAACGGCGCCGAACGTCAGCTACGCAGATATCGGCGGACTCGAACTCCAGAAGACCCTCTTACGCGAAGCAGCGGAACTGCCGCTCCTGAAACCCGATCTGTTCGCAAAAGTGGGTATCGAGCCGCCGAAAGGCGTGCTTCTCGTCGGGCCGCCGGGAACCGGCAAGACCCTGCTTGCAAAAGCGGTATCCCACGAGACGAACGCCGCCTTCATCCGTGTCGTCGGCTCCGAACTCGTGCAGAAGTATATCGGCGAAGGGGCACGGCTCGTTCGGGAACTGTTCGCTCTCGCACGAGACAAGGCTCCCGCGATCATTTTTATCGACGAGATCGACGCGATCGGATCGTCACGAAGCAACGATGCCTACTCGGCAGGCGATCACGAAGTGAACCGGACCCTGATGCAGCTTTTGTCCGAACTGGACGGATTCAATACGCGGGGGAACGTGAAGATCATCGCGGCCACGAACCGGATGGATATCCTCGATCAGGCGCTCTTACGCCCCGGACGGTTCGACCGGATCATCGAGTTCCCTCTCCCTGATGAAGCGGGACGGGCAATGATCCTGGCGATCCACACGAAGAATATGCATCTTGCAAAGAGCGTCTCGCTTGAAAAGATCGCGGCCGAGACCCCGAACATGAACGGATCGGAGCTTATGGCGATCTGCGTGGAAGCCGGCATGAATGCCGTTCGAAACGGCAGGACGAGGGTCAGCGGCGAAGATTTCGCCAAAGCGATCGAGGCGGTCAGAAAGGGACGAACTGAGAAGATCATGCCCCTCCCTGACGGGATGTATTCATAATTTTTTTTATAATTTTTTTCGTACTTTTTTTGGTGGGTGCATCTTCGCACGTCATTGACTTGATCGGCTGAAGCCACCCACTGCGGGGCAAGCCCGCCCATCACACGAAATGCACGAAAAACACACAAAAACACGAAAAAGAAAAAGACGAGAGATGTGGGCATGCATATCATTCCCCCCTGCCATCCACACGAAACTGTCGAAAATCAACGAAATTCACGAAAAGGGGGGCCGCGGTGAAGGGCAGATCAGTGGTATATCTTTTGACCTGCGTGCACGGTTGATATTTATTCGTATGGACCTGAAAATAAAAGTGTAATAACACGAAGAAAGTTAGTTGCCGTTTACATCCGTCCCTATCCCCCTTTTCGTGAATTTCGTTGATTTTCGAAAGTTTCGTGTGGGGGATAGGTTGGCTGCGAAGCTGACAACCTCAGTCGAGCAAGTCGATAGACTGGGGAGGAGACTGGGGAGGGGGTCACATGTATCTCGCCTCCCGGATTTTTACTTTTCGTGTTTTTGTGTGTTTTTCGTGCATTTCGTGTGATGAGTAGTACCACTCAATAAATCCATTACAAGAAACCTGGAAAAAGGAACAAGAATCATTCGCAACCACCCGCAAACATTTTCCATATTTTTTCACCGCAGGGCGTCACTTTAAAAGGGGTCAGCACTATCACGGCAGGCTTATTACATCGCCAAAGCAAACACAAATTAATGATTCATATTATCCCTAAACCGACCGATACTCCAACCGACAACTCCACCGGCATGGTCCAGGAAGAACTGAGAAGACGCGGCGTTCCGTTCGTCAACCTCGACCTTGCGGCCGTCGATCCGTTCGATCTCCCGGTGTTTGGAGAAACGATCTGGGCATGCGGGATAAAACAGGACGGCGTCCAGTTCGAACTTCTCAAAGCCCTCGAACTGGAAAACCACGTGATCAACTCCCCGGAAGCGATCGCGATATGCGCAAGCAAAGTTACGACGACCGCAAAGATCCTCCAGTCGGGAGCGCCGAGTCCGGCCACCTGCTTTACGAACAGTAAGGCAAAGGTCCAGAAGTTCGTCGATGCACACGGGGGGAAAGCCGTCTATAAACCGGTCTACGGATTCGACGGGAACGGGATCTATCTCTTCCACTCCGCCGATGAGATCAAAGAAGAGCCGCCCTACTACGTGCAGGAATACGTCAAAAACGACCGGGACTACCGGATCTTCGTCATCGATTATGAAGCAGTAGGAGCGATCAAACGCGAATCCCCGCACCTTACCCACAATATCCATCAGGGTGGATGCGGGCAGGCCGTCGAGATCCCAAAAGACATGGCTGAAGCCGCAGAGGGAGCGGCCCGGGCGGTCGGCATCGACTACTGCGGGGTCGATCTTCTGCCTCTCGAAGACGGCGGCTACACTGTTCTCGAAGTAAACGGCACTCCGAACTGGCACTGCATGACTGCACCGATCCCCAAACTTCTTGCCGATTATCTGATCCGCCAGGACAAAGAAGGCAGGAAATAATTAAATAATTCCCAACTCTATTTCTCATATGAACAAATCTCTTCTCACTCCCCTTATTATTGGGATCATTTTCCTCTGTATCGTCACCGCGGGATGTGTGACCACGTCTTTTGTAACCGGGTCGGAGACGCCGGACGTGGGCACGAATGCGCTTGACCCGATCTTTGGAACATGGACCGGACAGACCACCAACGCCGGAAACGCCGAGTATTACACGATGGTCTTCAACGAGGACGGAACCGGAAAAGTTACCGTAAAAAGCATGGGAACCGAACTGCCTTCCGACTTCACCTGGACCAAGTCGAGCAACTTAAACTACAATCTGTTCTTTACCGTCGCTGCATCCGGATTCTCCCAGCAGAACAAGCTCGTTATGAACAGCAACGAGCAGAGCTACACGGTGATCGGTATCGAGTTCGTCAAGAACTAAAAAAGATGAAAGAAAAGGCGGGTTATGGGGGGATCCCCGCCTGTTTTTATTTACTGTTCCTTTTCGGATTCCATTTCCTTGAGCGTGCGGTCGGCAAGCTCTTTCATGCGGGTCGGGATGCCGCGTGAGGAAATGGTCTCGATCTCTTTCATGGCTGCGGCGATCTCGGAGCCGAGAATGAAGATCGCATATTTGTGTTCGAGTTTGCTCCGGTTGACCATGTCCGGGGTAATTTTCAGTGCATTGTATTGGGGAAACTTCAGATCCGGGTTGATTGACTCGTAGTATACTTTGATGTCAAAAAATATCTGATGAAGCTCAAGTAGTTCTTCCTTGTGCATGATGCCAAATAGATAAGGGGTGAAATGTCTTAATAATTTGCGTGAGCGAAAAATCCGGCCGGAAAAAGTCTATCTTATTTACCGCCAAACTATACCCATATATCGTCAGGAGAGTCTCAGTTGAAGTCAATATATGTGATAGGCCACCGTCATCCGGATACTGACAGTATATGCAGTGCGATCGGATATGCGGCATTTCTGAACAGGGACGGGAAGGATACGTATATCGCGGCACGCTGCGGCGACCTGAACGCCGAGTCGAAGTACGCTCTCGCGAAGTTCGATCTGGAAGGTCCGGCCCTTGTCTTAAGCGTCGAGCCGTCGGTGGCGGATATTCCGTTCACGCACCCGGAGAGCGCGAATGCGGAAACACCGACGATCGACGTGATCGAGCTGATGGATAAGAACGATCTGCGGAATCTGCCGATCACGGATCCGAACGGGAACCTGATCGGTCTCGTGAGCGAGCACGGTCTTGCAAGAGCCTATGTCTCGAACACGAAGATGGAGACGCTCGCCGTTTCGCCGGTGAGCGTGGATACGCTCGCACGGATCCTGCACGGAACGGTGCGGGTGAAAAATCACACCGTCCTTGAAGGAGCGGTGTATATCTCGATCGACGCCCTGCACGTGATCCTCTCCCGCATCACGAAAAAGGATATCGCGATCGTCGGGGACGACGAGCCGACGCAGCTCGCACTGGTCTCGGCCGGGATCGCGGCCCTGATCATCGCGGATTCGGCACCGGTCGGGCAGAGGCTGCTCGCATCCGCCTCGGAAAAAGGCGTGACGGTGATCTCGACCGAGGTCGACGCGTTCGGGGTCGCGAAGATGATCCACTTAACACTCCCCGCCGAGACGATCATGACGAAGGATGTGCCGACCGTCCGTATCGCGGACACGATGGAATACGTGAAGCAAATCGTGTCGAACTCGAAGTACCGGACGGCCTGTGTGGTGGACGAGAACGACAAACTGCTCGGCACGATCTCCCGGAACTCGCTGATGGAGGACGTGGCGAAGTCGGTGATCCTGGTCGACCACAACGAGTACAGCCAGGCGGTCGAGGGGATCGAGACGGCAGACATCATCGAGATCATCGACCACCACCGGCTCGGGGCGATGGCGACCCTTCGCCCGATCCGGTTCGATATGGAGCCGGTCGGTTCGACCTCGACGATCGTAACCAGACGGTTCATGGAAGCAGGGATCAAGCCGGACAAGAACGTGGCGGGGATCCTGCTTTCGGGTATCCTTTCGGATACGCTCGGCCTGAAGATGTCGACGACGACAAAGCAGGACGAGGACGCGGTCCGCTTCCTCTCGGAGATCGCCGGGGTGGATCCGGCCTCCTACGCGAACGAACTGATCGCGGAAGGTATGTCGCTTTCGGGCGTTTCGCAGGACGAACTTCTCGAGAGAGACACAAAAGAGTATAACCTGTCCGGCAAACGGGTGATCATTTCGCAGATCCTTGTCCCGTCGTATGCATATGCGAAGACGAATGCCGACGCGATCTTTGCGGCGCTGGATGCAAAACTCCGGCAGCCGCATGCCCCGGACATCTATATCGCATTATATACCAGTGTCTCGGAGATGGGTTCGGATATGTTCACGGCGGCCGACGAGGCAACGATGCTTGCGATGAACTGGCAGAAGACCCCCATGCATCTGCCGGGGGTCGTTTCGAGGAAAAAGGATTTTGTGCCGCATTTCGGGCGAATGCTGGACTCAGTCTTCTAATTTTCACTTTTTATTTAGATATCCTCTTATAGCTGACACGGACATAATGCTATGATTATGTCACGCATTTTGGTAGTACTCATCGTACTATTCGCCGTGCTGCTGGTGTTTTCCAGCGGTTGTGTGAGTCAGATGGAATCATTGAACACAACGGAGCGTACCGTTGTCCCGGTCGATCCGGGAGCAAACCAGACCATTACGCCCGCAAATCTCAGCATGTACCATTACAACGGGTTCGGCGAATGGACCTACGGAGACGGCGTGCCGCTCACCGTACGGGACGATATCGCCGGCGGGATGAACGCTTCGGGTACGGGAACGGAGCTTCTTTCGTTTGCTACGATCTCGGATATCCACATCACGGATGAGGAGTCACCGCTTCAGGTGATCGCTCTCGGCTATCTCAGGCCTTTCCCTTCGGCATATTCCCCGGTCTCGATGTATTCGACCCAGGTTCTGAATGCCGCAGTAAAAACGATCAACAATATCAATAAAGAGAATAAGCTGGACCTTGTTCTCTCGCTTGGCGATGCGGCGAACAATGATCAGTATAATGAACTGCGCTGGTATATCGACGTTCTCGACGGAAAGACGATCACTCCGGTTTCGGGCGGAACTGCCGGGAAGGAGAATATCGATTACCAGCAGACGTTTACGGCGGAAGGCCTGGATATGCCCTGGTATCAGACGATCGGCAATCACGATGAGTTCTTTACCGGCGTGTTTGCAATGGATGAGAACCTCAGCAGTGTCCTCGTCGGCGATACGGTCGCGAATCTGCGGCTGGATGTGACGGTGACCGGAGACACGTCGCTTACCGGCTATTATATGGGTGTCTTTAACGGGTCGGACCCGAACGGGACGATCATCGATATGGGCAGTGTTTCCAGCTTTGCGTCGGCCCCGACCGTGATCGCGGATGCAAACCGTCACGCGATCTCGGATGACGGTGTCAGAATCGGGTTCATGCAGGAATTCCTGAATTCGAGTTCGCTTCCGTATGGTCACGGCTATACTGAAGAGATGATCGCGAATGATTTCGCGTGCTATTCGTTCGACCCGGTGGAGGGTGTTAGGATCATCATGCTGGATGATACAACCGAGAACGGCTCGACGATCGGCGATATCTGGGCACACGGCCGCGGTTCGCTTGACGAGGAGCGGTTTGCCTGGCTGAAGGCGGAGCTGCAGAAGGGACAGGAGGACGGCGTTTTGATGATCATCGGCGCACATATCCCGATCGCGACGATGGAGGAGGGAGCACCTTCCGGCTGGAGTCTGAACTCGGAAGTTTCCCAGACGGAACTGATCACGGAGCTGCAGAAGTATCCGAATCTGCTGATGTGGGTCTCGGGTCACAACCATATGAATACGATTCTGCCGATCGCATCGCCCGATCCGGCACATCCG